>NZ_JAXCWU010000003.1:281253-587596 GCF_034044895.1 Sphingomonas sp. CFBP8993
AGAGGCGATCCGGCTGAAGGAAAAGGGCGCGGCCACGGAAGTGGTCGTCGTCTCGATCGGCGAGCCCAAGGCGGCGGACACGCTGCGCACCGCACTCGCGATGGGCGCGGACCGGGCGGTGCTGATCACCGCCGACCAGCCGGTCGAACCGCTCGGCGTCGCCAAGCTGCTCGCCAAGGTGGTCGAGGAGGAACAGCCCGGCCTGGTGATCCTCGGCAAGCAGGCGATCGACGGCGACAACAACCAGACCGGCCAAATGCTCGCCGGTCTGCTCGGCTGGGCGCAGGGGACCTTCGCGTCGAAGGTCGAGATCGACGGACAGAGCGCCAACGTCACCCGTGAGGTCGATGGCGGTCTGGAGACGGTGGCGCTCACGCTGCCCGCGATCGTGACGACCGACCTGCGCCTGAACGAGCCGCGCTATGCGTCGCTGCCCAACATCATGAAGGCCAAGTCCAAGCCGATGGCGACCAAGGCCGCCGCCGATTACGGCGTCGACGTCGCACCGCGCCTGACGATCACCCATGTCGCCGAGCCCGGCAAGCGACAGGCAGGCGTCAAGGTCGGCTCGGTGGACGAGCTGGTCGAGAAACTGAAAGCACTGGGAGTGGCCAAGTGAAGACGCTGGTATGGGTCGAGCATGACGGCGGGGCCGTCAAGGATGCCACGCTGGCGACCGTCACGGCGGCGTCGAAGCTGGGCGAGGTGCACCTGATCGTCGCGGGTCAGGGTGTCGACGGCGTCGCGCAGGCCGCCGCGAAGATCGCAGGGGTCGGCAAGGTCCATGTCGCCGACGACGCGGCCTATGCGAACGCACTGGCCGAGAATGTCGCGCCACTGGTCGCCGAGCTGATGGGCCATCACGACGCTTTCCTCGCGCCGTCGACCACCACGGGCAAGAACATTGCGCCGCGTGTCGCAGCCCTCATCGACGTGATGCAGATCAGCGACATATTGTCGGTCGAGGGACCGGACAGCTTCACCCGGCCGATCTATGCGGGCAACGCGATTGCCACGGTGAAGACCAGCGACAAGAAGCTGGTCCTGACGGTCCGCACCACCGCCTTCGAAAAGGCAGCGGCCGAGGGTGGCGCGGGTACGGTCGAGGCGGTGGCGACCACCGGCGACGCGGCCAAATCGCGCTTCGTCGGTGCGGAAAAGGCCGAGAACGCCCGGCCCGAGCTGACCAGCGCCAAGATCATCGTCTCGGGTGGTCGCGCGCTGGGCTCGGAGGAGCAGTTCCACGCGCTGATCGACCCGCTCGCCGACAAGCTGGGCGCCGCCGTTGGTGCGTCCCGCGCGGCGGTCGATGCGGGTTATGCCCCCAACGACTATCAAGTCGGGCAGACCGGCAAGATCGTGGCTCCGGAAGTCTATGTCGCGGTCGGTATCTCGGGCGCGATTCAGCATCTGGCGGGGATGAAGGACTCCAAGGTCATCGTCGCGATCAACAAGGATGAGGATGCGCCCATCTTCCAGGTCGCCGATATCGGCCTGGTCGGCGACCTGTTCACCGTCGTGCCGGAGCTGACCAGCAAGGTGTAAAGACAGGGTCTTCCCTCTCCGGTGGGGAAGGGAGACCGCTCCGCCTGCGACGTTAAACCCGACTTAGGCTCTGTGGTGTAGCATTCCCATATTGTCGTGGAGTGCGGAATGAAGCCTGCAGAGCCTCTGGCGTTGAACCATAGTTGGCCCCTGTTCGAACGCGGCCTGCGTTTCGACCTGGGGTGTCTCGACGCACCCGACCTGATCCTGGCCGGGACCCAGGACGCGGCGCTGGCCGCGCAGGGTATCGGGCGCTGGTCCTGCGATCTGACCTGTAACCGGCTGAGCTGGTCGACGGGCGTTTACGACCTGTTCGACTGGCGGCGCGACCGGCCGCTGGATCGGGACGGCGTGCTGCGCCTGTATCGATCCGAGTCCCTGTCGGCGGTCGAGCGGCTTCGCGCCTATGCGATCCGGCACCGTCGCGGCTTTACCGTCGATGCGCATATCCGGACGCCGGGCGGGTCGAGCTGGATGCGGATCGTCGGTGCCCCGCTATGTCAGGGCGCGCGGGTGATAGCGCTACATGGCCTGAAAATGGACGTCAGCGCCGAATATCGCTGATCTATGTGAGAAAAACCCTGCAAAATTCGATGGCTGCTTGTTAGCGCCGCGATGCTTTGGTTAGCATTCGCTCATGACAGACAATATCACGGGAGGGGGCGGTCGCCGCATACGGACGATCGCGGATCTGGCGGAGATGGCGGGGGTATCGCCCGGCACCGTGTCGCGGGCCCTGGCGGGCAAGGCGCTGGTCAATACCGAGACGCGCACGCGTATCCAGGCGCTGGCCGACCTGCACGGCTTTCGCCCCAATCAGATGGCCAGCCGCCTGCGCACCCGGCGCACCGGCGTGATCGGCATCGTCGTGCCGCTGGGCCATGATCGCCGCCAGCACTTGTCGGACCCATTCTTCATGACGATGCTGGGGCATCTGGCCGATGCGCTGACCGAGAACGGCTATGACGTGATGCTGTCGCGCGTGATCCCGGACGCCGCCGACTGGCTGGACCGGGTGGTCGACAGCGGCATGGTCGACGGCGTGCTGCTGATCGGCCAGTCCAACCAGTATGAGGCGATCGAACGCGTCGCCAGCCGCTATCGCCCGCTCGTCGCCTGGGGCGTGACGCTGCCCGATCAGGTCCATGCCGCAGTCGGCACCGACAATGCGAAGGGCGGTTACCTGGCCGGGCGCCACCTGATCGGGCGCGGATGCCGCCACATCGCCTTTCTGGGTGATATCGGCGCGCCCGAAATCCGTCAGCGGCATGACGGCGTCGCGCGCGCCATGGCGGAGGCGGGGATGGACGGCGGGCCGGTACAGCTTCCCACCCATCTCGCCTCCGACGAGATGGAGCAGGAGATCGCCGCCCATATCGATGCACTGGTCGCGCAGGGCGGGGGCGTCTTGCCGATCGACGGGATCGTCGCCGCGTCGGACATGATCGCGATGACCGCGGTGCGCGTGCTCGCCGACCGGGCCATCGCAGTGCCCGACACGCTGCCGGTCATCGGCTATGACGACCTGCCGCTCGCCGCGCAGGCGGTGCCGCGCATCACCACCATCCGCCAGGATATCGCGGCCGGCGCGCAGGCGATGGTCGATGCGCTCTTCGCCCGGATCGGCGGGGGCGAGGCGGGGTCGGTGGTGCTCGACCCCGAACTGATGGTGCGCGAAACGGCCTGAGCCCATTCCTCCCCGGCAAGACGTGGGACCAGTAAAGCATGGAGGAGGGGAACGCCGGTTGCGAGCGTGGGAAGCTTCGCAACGGGTGGCACCCCTCCGTCAGGCCTTTGGCCTGCCACCTCCCCTTGTAGGGGAGGAATAGTTCAGGCGATCGTCACCCGGTCGCCGTCGAACGCCAGTCTGAACCACGGCGCGGCGGTCCCGCCGAAACGCTCGCGGCGCAGGGATACGTCATCGCTCGCGTCGCGGCCCGCCATGCCCCAGTAATCGACGAAGCTGGTGACATCGCCTTCGCCCGTCACCCACCAGCAATAGGCCTGGGTCGGCTCGTCCACCGGGTTGCCCGCGACCAGCCCGGTGCCATTGACCGGCCGCCACGGCCCCGCGAAGCGATCTGAGACCATCGCATATAGTCCGGTCGGCGCGCCCAGGCCCGGAGCGAAGCGCTTCCCCTGAGTCGACCAGAAACAATAATAACGGCCGTCGCGAACGATGATGTGCGGGCGCTCCAGTTCGCTGTTGACGCCAAGGGACTCGATCAGCGGCGGCTGGATAGTCCAGCGGTCGCCTTCGCGCTTCGCGACACCGACGACGCCGTCGATATCCTGTTTCACCCAGCCCGCCGAGCCGACGAACAGCAGATACTCCGCGCCGTCCATAGGATCACGGAAATAGCCGGGATCGCGAAAGCCCTTGATGCCGCCATTTTCCGGCTCGGCCTGATTGGCGACGATATAATGATGGCCGTCCGCCGCGACGCTTTCGACCGGTTCGCTCCAGCCTTCGGTACGTGCGTCCTCGCCCTCGACGATGAAGCGTCCTTGCGTCTCGAACAGGCGCTGCTCGAAGGTGCGGGGCTGTCCGCGCCGCCCGGAGGCGGTGAAAAACATGGTCAGCGTCGTGTCGTCCTCGCCCAGCACGGCCGAGCCCGACCATTCGCGGCTACCCGGCGTGAAGCCGTCGGAAAAGGTCACGCCATGATCGCGCCAGCCATCCGCGCCATAGCTGGTCAGGCGGATGCGCGCTTCGTCATGTCGCATCTCGGGATCGGAGAGGCGCGGCGTCGCCAGGAAGAACCACCAGCTCCGCCCGCCGAGAAAGGCGGTGCGGCCATCGGCATAGGCGATCTGCCACATGTCCCAGAGATCATGATCGGGCAGGATCGGCACGACGTCGGCGGCGGTAAAGACCGGCAGGCGCGCATCGGTCTGCGCGGCGATCCCGGCCAGCGCTTCGGCGGACCAATGGGCAGGGTTGGGCCAAGGGGCAGGAACGTCGGTCATGATACCTCAGGGACAATCGGGTAAAGGGGATCAGGCTTGCGGGGCGGCACCGAGCGGCAGCCCCTGCGCATTGCGGGCGCGAACCGTATAGACCGAGACGGCGGCCAGCAGCATCAGCACGCCGCAGAGCGTCAGCACGTTGCGCGGATCGCCGCCCAGCCAGCTCTGGTAGAATAGCGGCAGCGTCACGCCGAAGATCAGCATCGGGATGACGATCATCATGTTGAAGATGCCCATATAGACGCCGGTCCGCTCCGGCGGGATCGAGCCCGCCAGGATGACATAGGGGTTGCCCATCATGCTCGCCCAGCCCAGGCCGATACCGATCGCGGGCAGGAACAGCATCGCCTTGCTGGTCATGTGCGGCATCACCATCATGCCGATCCCGGTGATGACCAGGCAGGCGGCGTGGAGCGGCGCCGCGCCGATCCGCTTGGCGAGCGGCACCATCGCAAAGGCCGCGACGAAGGCGACGCCGTTATAGAAGGCCGCCACCTCGCCATTGGTCAGCACCGCCGCGTGGAAACCCGACGAGGTCGCATCCGCCGTGCCGTACACCGAGCGGCCGATCGCGTAGATGACGTAGTTCCAATAGGCCATCATCGCATACCATTGGAACAGGCTCATCAGCGCCAGCTTGCGCATGGGCAACGGCATGTCGCGGATCGCGTCGCCAATCTCCTTCAAGGTGGCGCCGATGCCCTTCGGCGCAGCGGCGATACGCGCGCGCTCCTCGGGCATCAGGGGCAGTTCGGGGACCCGCCGGATCGACCAGACGATGGTGACGAAGGACAGGACCGCACCGATCATGAAGACGACGCGCGCAGTATAGGGAATATTGTGCCCGTCCACCCAATCCGGGTTCATCCCCGCCCAGACCAGGATGGAGGGCGTGAGGAAGGCGAGCATCTGCGCCAGACCGGTAAATGCGCTCTGCGTCAGGAAGCCGACATTGTGCTGCGACCCGTCCAGCCGGTCGGAGACATAGGCGCGGTACGGCTCCATGGTGATGTTGTTGCCCGCATCCAGGATCCAGAGCAGCGACACCGCCATCAGCAGCGACGAACTGAGCGGCATGAAGAACAGGCCCAGCGCGCACAGTACCGCGCCGATCAGGAAATAGGGCGTGCGCCGCCCCCAGCGGCTGTCCGTCCGGTCGCTCATCGCGCCGATCAGCGGCTGGATCAAAAGGCCCGTCATCGGCCCGGCCATCTGCAACAGCGGGATCTGCGCCTCGGACGCGCCTAGATAGCTGTAGATCGGCGCCATGTTGCCCTGTTGCAGCCCGAAGCTGAACTGCAGGCCCAGAAAGCCCAGATTCATTTCCAGGATGCGGGTCAGCGACAGACGCGGCTTGAACGGCGTTCCGGTTCCGGCGGCGGGGTTGGACGGGGTCATGCGGGTCCTCTCGCACGCGGGGGTGGGCCTGTAGTCTATCGCTGGCTTGCCGCGTCGGGGCCATCATGCCGCGCCGGATCATAGATTGCAACAAACGATTGCAACGATAAACGACGAGCCGTGGAACGGCAATTTTAGAAACGTTTAGGGCTTGTCGTCATCCTTGCGGGCCAAGGCAGCACTTTCCCGCTTCAATGGGCGCGCCACCGGACAGACTTCCTGGACGAAGCCGTTCAGCGCGTTGGTCAGGCTTTCCGGCACCAGCCGATAGAAGACGAACTGGCCGCGCTTCTCGCTGGTGACGAGGCCCGCTGCTTCCAGGATCGACAGATGCTGCGAAATGGAGGGCTTGGCCATGTCGAAGCGCGAGGCGATGTCGCCCGCACTCAACTCGGCATGGGCCAGATAGGCCAGGATACGGCGGCGGGCCGGATTGGCGAGGGCCTCGAATACGCGTTGCATGCGGGGACATTTAGGCAATTCGCTAACCGTTGACAAACGCCATTCGGTATTTAGGAATATACCTAATTGTATAAGGAGTGTCGTATGACTGTCCGTTCGACTGCACGCATGATCGCCTTGCCGGACAGCGACGCACGGCGGGGGCAGGTACGATGGGCACCGATCCGCTCCCTATGGACGATCGGCATGACCGGATCGGCGCTGGTCCTGGCGCCGTTATACATGACGCCGGGAGCGGTGGCGCTGTGGCTGATGACGTCGGCGGTCACGCTGTGTCTGGGGCATTCGATCGGGCTTCACCGGTTGCTCATCCATCGTAGTTTCACCGCACCGCTCTGGTTGGAGCGGGTGCTGGTCTATCTGGGCACGCTGGTCGGCATGGCAGGGCCACTGGGCATGGTACGGCTCCACGATACCCGCGACTGGGCGCAGCGGCAGGTCGCGTGCCACGACCTGCATGCGCACCGTGCACCACTCCTCCGTGACGCCTGGTGGCAGATGCATTGCCGCCTCGACCTGACGCATCCGCCACGTTTCGAGCCGGAGGCTCGCCTGTGCGACGACCGGTTCCTGATGTGGCTGGAGCGGAACTGGATGGCGCAGCAGCTTCCCTGGGCGTTGTTGTTCTTCTGGATCGGCGGCATGCCGTGGCTGGTCTGGGGCGTGCCCGTGCGGGTGGCGATCGGCGTGACGGGGCACTGGCTGGTCGGCCATGTCACCCATCGCCGGGGTCCTCAGGGTTGGACCGTAGACGATGTCCCGGTGCAGGGGCATGACCTGCCCGCCGCCGCGCTGATCACCTTTGGCGAGGCGTGGCACGGCAACCACCATGCCTGGCCCGACTCTGCCCGCTTGGGTATCGAGCCGGGCCAGCATGATCCGGGATGGTGGGTGCTGATCGCCCTGCGTCGCATGGGGCTCGTCCACGATCTCAAGGAACCGGCGATGTTGGCTCCACGCGAAGGCCTGCACCGGGTGGTGAAACAGGGCGATGCGTTGGGATAGGATCGTGAACCTCGCTCACCGCCCGCCGGGCGGCAGGTTCGTCTCCAGATAGCGGGTCATCAGCGAATAGAGGTGGATGCTGGTATTCTCGCCTTCGTAGATGCCGTGGCTTCGGTCGGGATAGGCCATCATCGTGAACGGCTTGTTGAAGTGGATCAGGCGGTCGACCAGCTGATCTTGGTTCTGGTAATGGACATTGTCGTCCAGCGTCCCGTGGATCAGCAGCAGATTGCCCTTCAGCCGGTCGGCGAAGGTGATGGGCGAGCCGTTCTTATACCCTTCCACATTGTCCTGCGGCAGACCCATATACCGTTCCTGATAGATGGTGTCGTAAAGCTTCATGTCGGTCGGCCCCGCCACCGCGATGCCGGTCTTGTAGAGGTCGGGATAGCGGAACAGCGCGTTCTGGGTCATCGCGCCGCCGCCGCTCCAGCCCCAGATGCCGATCCGGGCGGGGTCGATATAGGGGCGGGTGGCCAGCATCTTGCGCACGCCCGCCGCATAGTCGGCGGAGGCCAGGATGCCGACCTGGCGATAGATGCTCTTGCGCCAGTCATGGCCGCGCGGGGTGGCGGTGCCGCGGGGATCGAGGCTGGCGACCAGATAGCCCTTTTGCGCCAGCATCCGGTGCCACAGCCCCTGCGACCCGGCCCAGCGGTCCGCGACCGTCTGGCCCCAGGGTTCGCCATAGACGAAATAGAGGATCGGATAGCGCTTGGCGGGATCGAAGCCCGGCGGCTTGATCAGCCAGCCGTCCAGCTGCGTGCCGCCGCCGATATCGACACGGAAGAACTCGGTCGCAGGCAGGCCGGTGTCCTTGATCACCTTGGCCAGCGGCGCATTGGCGGCCAGCGTGCGCAGCGGCTGCTGACGGGTCATGTCGAGCATGTCCGTGACCGGCGGCGCATCGAAGCGCGAGACGGTGTGCAGCGCCCAATGCTCGCCCGGCGCGATGTCGTAGCTGTGGGTGCCCGGCTGGTTCGCAGGCGTCAGCCGCTCGACCTTGGGCGTGCCCGACAGGGTGGTGCGATAGAGATAGCGCTGGGTCGGATTGTCGGGCGAGGCGATGAACCAGGCATAGCCCGCCTTTTCATCGACGTTGAGCAGCTCGACCACGTCGAACTTGCCCGGCGTGCGCAGGGTCGCGCGACCGGTCGCTCGGTCGACGGTGTAGAGGTGCCGCCAGCCGTCGCGCTCGGACAGCCAGGTAAAGCTGCGCCCGCCGTTCAGCCATTCGGGCGCGACATTGGCCTCGACCCAGGCGGCGTCCCGCTCGACCATGATCGGCTTGACCGCGCCGGTCGCCGGATCGCCGAGCAGGACGTTGTAGCTGTTCTGGAGCCGGTTGGACTGCTGGATGAACAGCGCATCCGATCCGCCCGCCCAGCTGATCTGCGGCACATAGTTCTGGCGCGGATCGCCCGCCAGCTTGAACCAGCGGGTCGCGCCATCGGCGACGTCGATCACGCCGGTCGTCACCGCCGAGTTGGTCGTCCCCGCCTTGGGATATTGCAGCGGGATCACCTGCGAGTACTGGCCGCCGGTGTTCTTGATCATGTCGAACGTGCCGACGCCCTTCGTGTCGAAGCGCAGGAAGGCGATGCGCCGGGAGTCCGGGCTCCACTCGAAGGCGCGGTGAACGCCGAATTCTTCCTCATACACCCAGTCGGCCAGGCCGTTGACGACATAATCGTCGCCGTCCTTGGTCAGGGCGACGGGCGCACCGCCCGCGATCGGCTCGACATAGATGTTGTTGGCGCGGACATAGGCGATGCGGCTGCTGTCTGGGGAGACGGTGGCATAGAGCAGGGTCGAGGGCGCGGCGTCCGGCCCGACCTTGTGCAGGCGGCGATTGGCCACGTCGTACAGCCAATAGTCGGATAGTGCGTTGGTGCGGCGGAAACGCTGGCCGTTGGTCTGGATCAGCAGCCACTTGTCGTCGGGCGACCATTCATAGCTGTCGATGTTGATCGGCGCGCTGGCCCCTGCCGGGATCAGGTCGGCGGCGGCGGCCACGACCTGGCGCTGGCCATCGGCGATGCGATAGCGGACGATATCCTGCCCGCCCTTGGCTGCGGTCTCCAGCGCGAGATAGCTCTCGCCGTCCTTGCTCCAGCGGCTGGAGCGGACGGACTCGGTACGCACCGCGCCCCGGCCGAAAATGCCTTCGACCGACAGGGCGCCGGTGGGCGCGGCGGACGGGGTGCCGGCGGCGGTTTCGGCGGGAGGCAGCGGCACGGGCGTCTGCGCCGTCAGCGGCGTCGCCAGCGCGATCGAGGACAGGGAAACCAAAAGCCCGGAAATCCGCCAGCACGACCGCATCGACCCATTCACTCCCTGATTGGAAACAGCCAGCCTAACCATGTCTCCAAAAATCGTATACTGAAATCTTCGTGGCGATCGTTTCCGATGCGACTAAGGAAGGCGCTCAGGCGATCGGGAAAGGACGACTGGCGGATGACGGCGGGTATCGAGCATGTCGCGATCATCGGGGGCGGCTTTGCGGGCACGCTGCTGGCGATCAATCTGGTTCGCCATGACGGGCCCCGCGCCACGCTGATCGAACGGCGCGCCAACCAGCTGGCACGCGGTGTCGCCTATAGCGCGGCCCATGCCGACCATCTGCTGAACGTCCGTGCGGGCAATATGAGCGCGCTGCGCGACGATCCCGATCATTTCGTCCGCTGGCTGGTCTCGCGCGGGGCGGGGGATGCCAAGACCTTCGTGCCGCGCCGGGTTTACGGCGACTATCTGCGCGACCTGTTGATGGAGACGATCGCGGCGAACCCGGCGCGGCTGAGCCTGGCGAAGGGCGAGGTCATCGGGCTGGATCGCGACGGGCCGGGCTATCGTCTGCGCATGGCGGAGGAGGGAAGCGATGGGGCCGCGCTGACCGCCGATGCGGTGGTGCTGGCGCTGGGCAATCTGCCGCCGCACACGCCGCCCGGTATCGACCCGGCCACCCTGGCCGAGGGCTGTTACCGCGAGGACCCCTGGGCTGGCGATATCGCCGAGGGACTGGGCGATGATGACCAGGTGCTGCTGGTCGGCAGCGGGCTGACCGCGATCGATGCGGCGCTGCTGCTGGATGCGAGCGGCTTTGGCGGGCGGACCATCGCGATGTCCAGGCGGGGGCTGCTGCCGCGCCGCCATGCCGATGCGCCGCCGGTCACGCCCTTGCGCGAACGGCCCGCCGCCAGCCTGTCCACCTTGGTCCGGCACGTGCGATGCGCCGCGCAGGAGCAGGGGTGGCGCGGCGCGGTCGATGCGTTGCGCCCGGTGACGCAGATGATGTGGGGCGCGGCGGACGGCGCGACGCGGGCACGCTTCCTGCGCCATGTACGACCCTATTGGGACGTGCATCGTCATCGTCTGGCCCCCTCGGTCGCCGATCGGGTCGAGGCGCTGATGGCGGCGGGGCGGCTGGCGATCACGGGCGGCAAGTTGGTGCGGGTCGAACCGCAGGGCCAGGGCGCGGTCGTCCACTGGCGCCCGCGCGGGGCCGAGGCGGTCGAGACGCTGAAGGTCGCGCGGATCGTCAACTGCACCGGGCCGCAGGGCGACCTGCTCCGTTCACGCGAACCGTTGATCCGCCATCTGCTGGACGCCGGGATGATCCGCCCCGATGCCTTGCGCATCGGGTTGGAGGTCGATGCGCAGAGCCATGTCGTCGCGGCGGATGGCGGGGTGGACGACCGCCTCTACTGCATCGGCCCGATGACGCGCGGCGGGCTTTGGGAGGTGGTCGCGGTGCCGGACTTGCGGCAACAGAATTGGGAATTGGCGCGGCGGCTGGCGCACGCGCAATGGGTCGGCGGCGAGGGGCTCTGACCGTTCCTCCCCCTTGCGGGGGAGGAGTCAGGCCATCGCCCCGATCTTCTTCAACCAATCCGCATGGCTCGGCATGGATTCCGCCATCTGTCCGATCGCGTCCGCCAGCTTGCCCACGAAGCCCCGGCTCTGCACGGGGTCGCCGTAAGCCAGCAGCGGGTCCAGTCCCTGGGGCATGTTGAACTGCCCCAGATGCACCGCCGCCCAGCTGGCCGGGCCGAACAGGTCCATGTCGCGCGCGACCAGCCGACCGCTCTCGCGGAAATGCGCGATCTTCATCGCCAGCGTGTCGGGGATCGGCATCGCCGCACATTCGCGCCACAATGGCGCATCGCTCCGCTCGGTCAGCTTATAGTGCAGGATCAGGAAGTCGCGGATCCGCTCATATTCGGTGATCGCGACGCGGTTATATTCCTCGATCGCCGTGGGTGAGAAGGCTTGGGTGGGGAAATAGGCGAGCAGCTTGGCGATGCCCGTCTGGATCAGGTGGATGCTGGTCGACTCCAGCGGCTCCATGAACCCGCTCGACAGGCCGATCGCCACGACGTTGCGGTTCCACATCAGTCTGCGCCGCCCGGTGGTGAAGCGCAGGAAACGCGGATCGCCCAGCGCCCGCCCGTCCAGATTCGCCATCAGCGTCGCCGCAGCCTGATCGTCCGACAGGTGGCGGCTGCAATAGACATAGCCATTGCCCGTCCGGTGCTGGAGCGGGATGCGCCACTGCCACCCCGCTTCGCGGGCGGTCGAGCGGGTATAGGGCGTCAGGCCGTCGCCGCCGGTCTCGCACGGCACCGCGACCGCGCGGTCGCAGGGCAGCCAGTGCGTCCAGTCCTCATAACCGGTGCCCAGCGCCTCCTCGATCAACAACCCGCGAAAGCCCGAACAGTCGACGAACAGGTCGCCCGCCAGCACCCGGCCATCGTCCAGCATGACCGAGGCGACATGACCGCGAACGTCCTCCAAAGCGTGGCCCGCAATTCTGCCTTCGACCCGCGCCACGCCGCGCGCCTCGGCATAGCGCCGCAGGAACTGGGCATAGAGCCCGGCATCGAAATGATAGGCATAGTCGAAGGTCGAGGCGACGCTGCGCGGATCGGCCATCGGCGCGGCGAACCGCCCGCGCTGGCCCGCGCCCCAGGCCATGGACAGGTCATCGAACGCGACGCCGCTGTCCGGCCCGCCCGCCGCCAGCCAATGCTGATGCACCGCCACCAGATCGAAGGATTTGCCGTGCGTGCCGAAGGGGTGGAAATAACGATGCCCCTCGCGTCCCCAGCCGACGAATTCGATACCTAGCTTGAAGCTGCCCTTCGTCTCGCGCAGGAACTCGGCCTCGTCGATGCCCAGCGTCTGGTTGAACAGGCGGATGGGCGGGATCGTCGCCTCGCCGACGCCGACCGTGCCGATGGCATCCGATTCGACCAGCGTGATCGAAAGCCCTCGCGGACTGGCATGGGCAAGTGCCGCGGCCGTCATCCATCCCGCCGTGCCGCCACCGACGATCACGACCGAGCGAATCGCATCGGGGGAAGGGGTCGTCATCGCCATCTCTCTCCTCTGGGCACGCGCGGCCCCGCACATTCTTAGCCGGTCGATAGGGCCCGCGCCGCTGTGCTTTCTCGATCACAGAAAGGTAAAATTCTTTGCAATGGTTTGCAATGGTGCTTTGCAAACGATTGCGAGTGTGATACCCAAAATACACGGCATCCCGGACAGCGGGACGAATCAGGAGAGGGTTATGACGACGAACGTTCTGCGTTCCTGCGGATCGATGGCTGCCTTGGCAGTGGCGCTGATCAGCGCACCGGCCTTTGCACAGACGGCGCAGGCTCCCACCCCGGCGACTCAGGAGGGTGCGACCCCCGATGCCGGCGTGTCCAGCGAAGACATCGTCGTCACCGCGACCAGCGGCGAGCGGTCGCGCTTCCGCAGCTCGATCTCGGTCTCGCAGGTCAGCCAGGAGGCGATCCAGAACTTCACGCCCCGTTCGACCGCGGAAATCCTGCGCAACATCCCCGGCCTTCAGCCCAGCGACACCGCGGGCCCCGGCGGTAACGCCAATATCGGCGTGCGCGGCATTCCGGTGTCGACCGGTGGTTCGGAATATGTCTCGCTGCAGGAAGACGGCCTGCCCGACGTCCTGTTCGGCGACATCAACTTCGGCAACAACGACTATTGGCTGCGCTTCGACCAGAACATCAAGACGGTCGAGGCGGTGCGCGGCGGTTCGGCCTCGACCTTCGCCAGCCAGGCGCCGGGCGCGGTCATCAATTTCATCAGCAAGACCGGCGACGTGCAGGGCGGCCAGATCGCCTATTCCAACGGCCTGGGCTTCCGCGAGCATCGTGTCGACTTCGACTATGGCGGCCCGATCGACGAGAGCACCCGCTTCCATGTCGGCGGATATGCGCGCAACGGCGGCGGCTATACCAACGAGAATTTCAACATCCTGCGCGGTTATCAGATCAAGGCGAACATCACCCGCGACCTGGCCGACAATCGCGGCTTCATCCGCCTGTACTTCAAGCGGCTGGACGAGCAGGCACCGACCAACACCACCACGCCGACGCTCGCCACGCTGGACGGCGACCGCGTGACCGGCTTCACCCCGCTGCCCAATTTCGACGGGCGTTCGGGTTCGGCCTATACGATCTACAACCGCAACTTCCAGTATCTGGACTATGACAATGGCGGCGTGAAGTCGGCCGAGGTGCAGGGCATCCACCCGCGCGTCACCGGCATCAGCGGCCAGGTCCATTACGACATCACCGACAATATCTCGCTGGACGACACGATGCGTTACCAGTGGATCAGCGGCAACTTTACGACCCAGTTCATCAACGTCCAGACCAGGCAGAATACGGTAGCTGGTGTTTCGTGCGCTACCAACTCGCCGGGGGCAAATGGTCTGATCGGATCTTGCGTCAACGGCCAGACTGTCGGTTCGATCCGCTATGCGGCGGGTCCGAACACGGGCCAGTTGTTCACCGGCGCGTACATCAACAACAATCCGAACATCAACGTGTTCATGAAGAACATGGACAACTTCGCCAACAACCTGTCGCTGAACGGCAAGTTCGACGTCGGGCCGGGCAAGGCGCGGGTGACCGCCGGTCTGTTCGTGATGCGGCAGAACATCGTTCAGGACTGGCACGTCAACCGCCAGTATAGCGAGCTGAACGGCGAGAATGCCGCGCCGCTCGACCTGTTCTCGACCACGGGGACGCAGCTGACCGCCGCTGGCCAGGCCGGGTTCAACGACAATTGGGGCAGCTGCTGCGCGCGTCGTGTCGACCTGACCTATACCGACGTCGCACCCTTCCTGCAGGCGGGCTATGAAGTCGGCGGCCTGAACCTCGACGCCTCGGTCCGTTACGACAGCGTCCATGGCGAGGGTACCGCGCAGGGCGGCGTCGCAGGTCCCACGACCCGCGTGACGGATGCGCTGGGTTCGGCGCTGATCCCCTCACTGGTGCTCAGCCCGAGCGTGGAGAAGATCAACTATACCGATGGCTATTTCAGCTGGTCGGTCGGCGCGCTCTACGCCTTTGACAGCAGCACCAGCGTCTTCGCCCGCGCCAGCCGTGGCGGCCGCTTTAACGCCGACCGCCGTGTCCTGTCGGGCAATTTCAACGCGGACGGCTCGCTGAACGCACAGGGGCAGGCGACCTCGGTCAACTTCCTCAACCAGCAGGAAATCGGCCTGAAGCAGCGCGGCGGCCTGGGGGGTGCGTCCTACTCGGTCGAAGTCACGGGCTTCCACTCGACCCTGACCGAGAACAACTACGACTTCACCCGGATCAACAACCCGGCGCCGAACAACAATCCGAACATCTCGAACGGCTATCGCTCCTACGGTATCGAGTTCAGCAGCCGCGTGACCTATGGTGACTTCCACCTGTCGGTCGACGCGACCTATGCGAATTCGAAGATCACCAGCAGCGCGACGCCGCAGCTGGTCGGCAAGAAGCCCGGCGGCCTGCCCGACTTCCTGTTCGTGGTATCGCCGTCCTATGATGCCGGTCCGGTGGCCTTCGGCGTCAGCATGAACGGCCAGACCAGCACCAAGTCGGACGACTTCAACCTCTACACGATCAAGGGCTCGACCTTCTTCAACGGCTTCATCACCGTGCGGCCGATGGACAAGCTGGAGCTGGGCCTGAACGCCAACAACATCTTCGACAAGCTGGGCTTCCGTGGCGGCGGCGGCATCTTCCCGATCCTGTCGTCGACGCAAGGCGTGTTCAACAATACCGCGCTCTATGGGCGCACGGTGACGGCTTCGGTCCGCTACCGCTTCTGATCGATCTCTCCCTGGGGCGGGTGCCGACTTGGCATCCGCCCCATTTTTCGTTCAGGAGGCTGGCCATGATCGATCCGGCCCCACCCGCCCGCACCCTGAAGGACATTGCCCGGCTGGCCGGCGTATCGCCCGGCACCGTCAGCCGCGCGCTGGCGGGCAAGAGCGTCGTCAATGCCGAGACGCGCCAGCGGATCGAGGCCCTGGCCGCCGAGCATAATTTCCAGATCAACCAGATGGCCCGCCGCCTGCGCGCCCAGCGCACCGGTGTGATCGGCGTCGCCATCCCGCTGGGCCATGAACGGCGGCAGCGCCTGTCCGACCCCTTCTTCATGACCCTGCTCGGTCATCTCGCCGACGAACTGGCGGCACGCGACCATGACGTGATGCTGTCGCGGATCATCCCGGACGACGACGACTGGCTGTCGCGGATCACACGGTCGGGGATGGTCGACGGCGTGCTGCTGATCGGCCAGTCGAACCAGCTTCCGGTGATCGAGGCGGTCGCCGAGACCTATATGCCGCTCGTCGTCTGGGGCAGCACCATGCCCGGCCAGCGCCACTGCGCGGTCGGCGTCGACAACCGGCTGGGCGGGCGGCTGGCGGGTGAGCATCTGATCGCGACGGGCCGCCGTCGCATCGCCTTCATGGGCGAGATCCGCACGCTGGAACTGGCGCAGCGCCATGCGGGACTGTGCGATGCGCTGGCCGATGCCGGCTTGCCCGCACCGCATCAACTCGACGTGGCGCTGGCCCCCGAACTGATGCCCGACCAGATCGCGGGCAATCTGGCGCGGCTGCGCGCGGCGGGGGAGGGGATAGACGGCATCGCCGCGGCCTCGGACATGATCGCGCTTGCCACCATGGCCGAACTGGTCGCGGGCGGGGTGTCGGTGCCGGGGGATGTCGCGGTCACGGGTTTCGACGATCTGCCGCTGGCCGAGCGGGCCATTCCGCGCCTGACCACGATCCGACAAGATCTGGAGGCGGGGGCCAGGGCAATGGTCGCGGCCTTGTTCGACCGGCTGGAGGGGCGGCCGGCGCCGGGGCTGGAAATGCCGCCGCGCCTGATCGTGCGCGATTCCGCCTGACCATAAAAAGTCGGCGCGGTCTTAGGGAAGATCGACCGCGCCGTGAAGGTTTCAGGGAGTTCTTGGCAGATGTCAGGCCAGCGTCAGGCCGACATCCACATTGCCACGCGTGGCGTTCGAATACGGGCAGATCTGATGCGCGGCTTCGACCAGCTTTTCGGCCTCACCCCGCTCGATACCCGGAAGATCAACGGTGAGGTCGGCGGTGATGCCGAAACCACCCGCCGCACGCGGACCGATGCCGACCTTGGCCGAGACGGCCACATCGTCGGGAATCTTTACCTTCAGCTGCTGGCCCGCAACCTTCAGCGCGCCGATGAAGCACGCCGAATATCCGGCCGCGAACAGCTGCTCGGGATTGGTGCCGTCGCCGCCCGCACCGCCGAGTTCGCGGGGGGTGGACAGCTTGACGTCGAGGGTCCCGTCCGCCGTGCTGGCATGACCGTCGCGACCGCCGGTGGCCCGCGCCTGGGTTTCATACTTTACGTCGATCGTCACACTGTTTCTCCGATAACATTTATCGCGATACATATATGGATATGTCGATCGGGCTTGTCCAGCGGTTCTTTTATCGCGATATGCATTTGTGCATTACGGGAGATGGCGGATGTCGGCCCCTTGGCCGCTCGACGAACAGCTGTGCTTTGCCTTGTATTCGGCGAACATGGCGATGCAACGCACGTACAAGCCCATGCTCGATCGACTGGGCCTGACCTATCCGCAATATCTGGCGCTGCTGGCCTTGTGGGAAGAGGATGGACGCACGATCGGCGCGATTGCCCAGCGTCTGGGCCTCGAGTCGAGCACGGTGACCCCGCTGGTCAAGCGACTGGAAGCGAGCGGCATGGTCGTGCGCGAACGCGATCCTCAGGACGAGCGGCAGGTGCGTGTGCGGCTGACCCCCACCGGCGATGAATTGCGCAACCAGTGCGGATGCCTGGCCGAAGAGGTCACTGCGCGTTCGGGCATGACCGTCGAGCGGCTGTGCGGTATCCGCGACGACATACGCGGGCTGCGCCGGGTATTGGACCAGGGCCCCGATCAAGGCGGCGCGGCGTGATCCTCTACGATCATCCACTGTCCTCCTATGGGCAGAAGGTGAAGATCGCATTGCGTGAAAAGGGTATCGCCTTTGCCTGCGTGCTGCCGGAGGATTTCGGGACCGGGCGGCAGGATACCGACTTCGCCGCCGCCAATCCCCGGACCGAGGTGCCGGTGCTGATCGTCGAGGGGCGGCCGATCTTCGATTCCACCATCATCCTCGACTATCTCGACGAGCGCTGGCCGGAGACGCCGCTGATGCCGCGCGATCCGATGGCACGCGCCCGCCAGCGCGAGATCGAGGAGATTGCGGATAGCCAGTATGAGGCGGTCAACTGGGGCTTCGGCGAAATCCTGTGGTTCCGCCGGGCCGAGGGGGCCTTGGCCGACGACCTGCGCCATGTCGCGGCGACCGATACGCGGGTGCTGCAGGACTGGCTGGCCCGGCATCTGGGCGACGCACAGTGGTTCGGCGGCGAGACGTTCGGACGCGCCGATGCGGCGGTTGCGCCGATGGTCAATCGCTCGGTCCATTACGGTCTGGGCCCGGCGGAGGGATCGCCGCTGGCGCTGTGGCACGCCCGTGTCGCGGCACGTCCCGCCGTGGCGGAAACCTTTGCCGAGTTCGATGCGGCGACCGCCCATATGGCGAGCGCGGCGGACCATTATCGTAGCGGCGGTCGGCGTCGTGAGTATCGCGATCACCGGCTGGAATGGATGATCCGTTCGGGCGGGATGCCCATCGTGCAAGACGGTCTTCGCGAGGACACGATCCGGTTCAGCTGGCCGGGGTGAGGGGGGCACCAGCCTTCCGCGCTCCGTCCAAACTGAACGAAGTCGAAGGCCGGCGGACACCGACTACCGCTTGTCCGCCATCGTGAACACCACGCCGGGCGCGTCGCGCAGCGCCAGATATAGCGACCCGTCCTTGGCCGCCGGAACCGTCAACCGCGCGCCCGTGAAACCCGCCGGAACCGTGATCGCGCCCGCCATGTCCGCCGTTGCGGCGACACGGTCGATCAGGAACAGGTCGCGCCCCGCGATCCAGCACCCGGCCGCCTCGCACCCCCCGCCATCGATACGCGGCAGCCGGACCAACGTGGCGAGCGGAGCCCAGTCGCCCTTGATGTTCCCCCGCACGATCCGATAGCGCAACGCGCCCGCCGCCGCCGGACCCAGCCGCGCCGGGTCGAGCGTCGCCACCGCGACCTCGGGCGAAGACAGGCGTACGTCGCGCCCGCCCTCCAGCGTGACAGACGCGCCGCCGTCGGCCGTGGCGACCTCGATCGCATCGGCCGGGGTCAGGCGGGCTCCATCGGGCGCGCGCAGGGAGAAGGTCAGCCGGGCATTGTCGGGCAACACGGTTTCGTCCCGCGTCGCGAGCGCGACCGCTGCGGCGGCGTCCTTGGGCGACAGGCTGCGCGCGATCAGCATGGCGGCGGGGCGCGGCGGGGCGGCGGTGATCGGCACCGACAGGGTGCGCCCGTCGCTCAGCTTGATCCGGGCGATCGTCCCATCGGGCAGGCGATTTTGCCCGGCGGCGGCGACCAGCCGGTCGGTATCGCCGTCACGCGTCAGGTCGGCGGGGGTGAGGTGGACATCGCCGATCTCGATCCCGGCGATCTCGTCCAGCCGCTGGCCGGTCAGCGTGACGAAGCGGTCGCCCTTGGCCAGCGTCACCGTGTCGATCCTGCTCGCGGGCGAATAGGCACGGACCGTCAGCGTGTTGGGGGTCGCGTCGCCGATCTGCTGCACCTCCAGCGTGACGTCGCCCGCGCGCAGGCCCTTCAGCGGCAGCGTGGCGATGATCCGGTCCGCGCCGCCCAGCGTGAAGGGCACGGCCTGGGCCGCGCCATTGCCCATCCGCATCGTGACGCCGGTCACGCACGCGGCCGCAGGGCCGCTAAGGGCCAGGCCGTTGTCGCGACCGACGACCAGGCTCTGCCCCGCATCGACCAGCCGCCAGTCGCCACGGCCGGGGAATTGGAGCGTGAAGCTGGGCCCCTCGAACGTGTCGAAGCCCCATTGGCCGTGCAGCTTGGCCGAGACCTTGCCGGACAATGCGCCGGTCGGCAGCGGTTCAGTCAGGACATAGCCGCCGCGATCGGCGCGGGCGCGGACCGGCAGGTCGATCGTCTTGCCGTCGACGCCGGTGATCGACACCATCATGTTGCGCGCGAAACCCGTCGAATAGATCAGCGGCGCGCCCTCCACCGGCAGGACCAGGCCGGGACGCGCGCCGCACAGGGGTGCATCGCCGGTCACGCGCAACCGCGGCGGGCTGGGCGCGTCGATGGCGGGCATGGCGGCGACCAGCACCGACTTGGGCTTGGCAAAGGAAGGCGCGGCGTTGAGCAGCAGCGACATCCGTTCTCCTTCGCGCGTGGCGAGGGTCGGCAGATAGCCGAATTGCGGATTGCCGAACGCACCGAACACCCGGGCGATATCGCGGATGACGCCGATATAGGGGCTGTAATAGCCCAGCCCCGCCTCGCGCGTATAGCTGAGCTGAAGCGCCAGGTCGGTCGGCGCACCGATCAGCGTGTCGGTCATCGAACTGCTGTGAATGTCCGCCAGCACCAGCGAGTCGCGATTTTCCAGCAGGCACGCGGCCTGCAACTCGATGACGCGCGCCAGGCAGTCGGCGTTCAGCTTGATCGCCAGGCTGTTCGACAAGGCGGGGGCCAGGGTGCGCAGGAATTCGGGGTGGCTGTTCTCCTGCGCGCGGATCGCCGCGACGAAGGCGTTGAGGCGCGACCGATCGAGCGAGGCCTGGTTCAGGTCCTGTACGGCGCGGACGAACTCGCCCGGCCGGTCGCGCACCGCATCGACGATGGTGTCCGATGCACCGCGCGTGTCGGGCACCAGGAACAGCGCCATCTGGCGTGCGCCCTTGGGCACCGTCAGGGTCAGGCGGCGATCCTTGTCCTTGGGTTTCCAGGTGTCGGCCGACTGGACCCAGTTCTTGGGCGGCGGATTGGTCGCACCGCTGAGGAAGGCCGAGAACAGGATGTAGCGCGCCCGCTGGTCGCTGGGCAGGTCCGCCTCGATGGTCAGGGTATCGCCCGTGGCCAGGTTCGGCACCTCGGCGATCGGCAGCGTCCGGTCGCCGCGCGTGACGCTGATCCGCAGGCCGGGACCGGGCAGGTCGAAGGGGGCGGGATCGGCGGCGCAGAGCGGGCTTTCGACCAAGGTGGCGGCGGCGAGCGCGAGCGCCAGCAACGGGCGAGATAGGAGGAAGCGGGGGAGCATGGTTCGACTTAAGGCGAAGTCGGGCGGTGGGATCAACCCGCTCGAGACAAATGACATGCAGTCGTCACCTTTCATTCCTCCCCATGTTCGATGGGGAGGAATGGGCAGGGTTATCCCAGCTTGTCGGCGGTCCGCAGGTCGAAGTCGCTGGCGTCGTGGCGTTCGGGCAACTGTTCGGACGGATCGCCGATCGTCCGGTTGACCATCCGCCCGCGCTTCACCGCCGGGCGCTCGGCGATTTCACGGGCCCAGCGCAGGACGTGGGTATATTCGCCGACCTGCAGGAACTCGGCGGCCTTGTAGAGATCGCCCAGCACCAGCTGCCCATACCAGGACCAGATCGCCATGTCGGCGATGCTGTATTCGTCGCCCGCGACATAGGCATTGTCCGCAAGCTGGCGGTTCAGCACGTCGAGCTGACGCTTGGCCTCCATCGCATAGCGGTTGATGGCATATTCGATCTTCACCGGCGCATAGGCATAGAAATGGCCGAAGCCGCCGCCGAGAAAGGGGGCGCTGCCCATCTGCCAGAACAGCCAGGACATCACGCGCGCCCGTGCGGCGGGCTCGGTCGGCAGGAAGGCGCCGAAGCTTTCGGCCAGATGGGTCATGATCGCGCCGGACTCGAAGATCGCCAGCGGCTCGGCCCCGCGCCGGTCGACCAGCGCGGGGATCTTCGAGTTGGGATTGATCGCGACGAAGCCGCTGCCGAACTGGTCGCCTTCCGAAATGCGGATCAGCCAGGCGTCATATTCGGCGTCCTTGTGCCCGGCGGCCAGTAGTTCCTCGAGCAGGATGGTGACCTTCACCCCGTTGGGCGTCCCCATCGAATAGAGCTGGAGCGGATGCTGGCCGACCGGCAGCTCCTTGTCGTGGGTCGGCCCGGCGATGGGGCGGTTGATCGAGGCGAACTGGCCGCCATTTTCCTTTTCCCAGGTCCAGATGGCGGGCGGGGTATAGGCGTCGTCACTCATGGCATGTCGCTCCATCGCGGTTCGGGCCGCAAATGGGGCGGGGGCCAGCCCAAAACAACCGGGCAAACCAGACCCGGTCGTGCTTTTATCGCAAGGGCGGAACGGGCCGGTCGCGGCGCACGTACAACAGCTCGCGCCGTCCCTCGCGCGGGACCGCCAGGACCAGGCGATAATCGCGTGCCAGCGCCGTCACCATCTGCGCTTGCGTCGCAGCGTTCCAGGGCGAGAAGGGATCGTCCAGCGTGACGATCGCGGGCGGGCGGCGGGCCAGAATGCGGGCCACCTCGGCCGCTTCGTCGATGCCGATCGCCCCGCGCTCGGCCTCATAGGCGAGCGAGGAGGGGAAGGCATAGGGCGTGGGTATGCAGTCGCCCGACAGGTGATAAAGGCTGGAGTCCCCCGCAAAGACATACGGACATTCGTCGCCATCGACCGCCGCCATGACCCGCGCCATCCGGCGGATGCCTTGGCCTTCGCTCGGGGCGTTGGTCGCGGCATGGAAGACGAACAGTCCTGCCCCGATCACAAAGACCGCGACCACCGCTCGCCAGCGCATCGCAAAGGCGGGTGCGGCGGCCAGCGCCAGCGGGGCGACCAGCGGCAGCGCATAATGGTCGAAAAACGCGCCGATCATCGCGAAGGCGACGAGTGCGAAGCCCAGCCAGATGCGGGTCAGTACCAGGCCCTCATGCCTCGGCCCCTTGATCCCGGCATAGACCGCGCAGGCGATCAGCGGCAGCAACTGTCCGCCGATCCCCGCCAGCCGCCCGACGATCTTGGCGGCGGGATAGCCGCGCCGCAGCGTGATCGAGGTGAAATTGGCGAACCAGAAGGCATCGAACGTCGCCGGTGCGCTGGCCCAAAACCAGGCGACGACCGCGACCGTCGGCAAGAGTCCCATCGCCATCCAGCCGAGCACGGCGATCAGGACGACGCCGATCCTCGCCCGCGCCCGCCACAGATACCAGAGATGCGCCAGCCCGAAGAACGCCCCCTCGACCAGCGGGGTGTATTTGATCTGGATCGCGATGCCCGCCAGCAGGCACGCCGCCAGTCCACTGAGCACGATGGCCCCCACCGCCCGTTCGGCGGCGCGGCGCGGCAACTCCAGGGTCAGGACCGCCGCTGCGGTCATCGCCAGATTGTAGAAGACCGGCGACTGGCCGCTGCCTCCGCTCAGCAGCGGCAACCACAGGATATACGCACCGCCCGCCGCCAAGCCGGCCGGAAAACCCAGTCCCATGCGTCGTGCCGCGAACCAGATCAGCCAGCCCGTCGCCGCCGTGCATGCGGTGCCGACCAGCTGATAGGCCAGGAACCCGTCGCCGGGCAGCAGGCGGAACCCGGCGAACAGCAGGAACAGCCCCGGCGGCTTGCGATCCCACAGATCGATGTACAGGCGCGCGCCGTGCAGCAGCCGGTCGCCGACCAGCAGATAATATTGCTCGTCGACATGCGCGACCGGATTGCCGAAATCCCGCATCCGGGTCAGCACCGCAAAGGCCAGCAGAAGCAGGGCGGCCCCCATCGGCCGGTCCAGGATCGGCCATGTACGAGGGCCGGGGGGCGGAGCGGGGCGGGCGGTCGTCACGGATCGCCCCATGTCACCGCGCTCAGGGGCGGGCAAAGAAAATCGACATGGTTCCAGCGAGGTCGAAAAAAAGTTCGCGGGCATGTGCGGTTATCCGCGATCGGCAACGTCCTACCCATGAACCCCCGGCGATCGGCGCTTTGGCACCGCCATTTCCGGGGGCTTCGACAACGGGGGTTGTGAAGTCCAGTGGGCGGGAATCGATATGCTGCTTGATGCGGAGGGCGCGGCCTGGCGGAACGCCAATGCCTGTACCGGGGCGGGAAAGACGGATCAGGGGGGCGGCTATCTTGCGCCGTGCTGGACCGTCGTCGTGCCGTTCTTCAACGAAGAGACGCATCTGGCCGCAACGCTGGAGGGGCTGGCGGCACAGACGGTGCGGTTCCGGCTTGTCCTGGTCGACAATGGTTCGCTGGACGCCAGCGCGCGCATCGCGACCGAGACGTGCGAGCGGCTGGGGCTGGACCACATCCTCCTGCACCAGGGAAAGCCGGGGAAGATCAACGCGCTGCACCTGGGGCTGGCGCATGTCCACACCCGCTTCGTCGCGACCTGCGACGCAGACACCCATTATCCCGCCGATTACTTGGCGCAGGCGCAGGCGCTTCTGGAAAAGCCCGGCTGCGTCGTGGCGGGGGCCTATTTCATCGGCCCGCAGGACGGCGAGGCGGAGCGTCGGCGCGAGTCTGCCGCGATCCGGCTGGCGGGGCGCGTCCTGCCGCGGCAATGCCATGCGGGTGGCGCGGGGCAGGCCTTTCGCACCGAGGCGCTGAAGGCGGCGGGCGGTTTCGATCCGCGCCGCTGGAATTACGTGCTGGAGGATCATGAGGTCATCCACCGGGTGATGCGTCATGGTACGATGGCCTATGCCGATGGTTTCTGGTGCGTGCCCTCCGACCGCGAGCGGGATCGGCCGTCGATCCGCTGGACGCTGACCGAGCGGCTGGTCTACAGCGTGGCGGCGCCGTTCGCGGGGGACTGGTTCTTCTACGATTTCCTGGCGCGGCGGCTGAAGGCGCGGCGTCTGACCACCGAGCGGATGCGCGAGACGGCCTATCAGCATCTGGCGGGAGTCGTGGGTGAACCAGCTTATTCTTTGCGCTGACGATTTCGCCTTTTCCACCGAGGACAGTCTGGTCATCGCCGAGCTGCTGCGCTCGGGCAAATTGAACGCGACGAGTTGCATGACGCTGCGCCCCAACTGGCGCGAGGACAGTGCGATGTTGCGCGACCTGAACGCCACGGTGCAGATCGGCCTGCACCTGACGCTGACCGAAGAAGCGCCGATCCGGCCCAACGGTTTTACGCAAGGTGGGGTGATGCCGGGCATCGATCCGCTGACCCGCATGGCGGCGCGCGGACAGCTGGATGCCGGAGAGATCCGGCGCGAGGTCGAGGCGCAGTTCGAACGGTTCGAGGATGCGATGGGCCGCCCGCCTGCCTTTGTCGACGGTCACCAGCATTCCCATGCGCTGCCCGGTATCCGCCCCATCGTGCTGGAGATCACCCGCCGTCGCGCCCCCGACGCCTGGCTGCGCACATGTGAGGACCGGGTGAGCGCGCTACTCGGCCGACCCTGGCGCGGCAAGGCGATCGGCAGTGCGTATCACTCGCGCGGGCTGACCCGTGCGGCGGAGGCGGTATCCCTGCGCTGCAATCGCGGATTTGCCGGGCATTACGGGTTCGACGGCCGCTTTGCCGAGGCGTTGCCCCGCTTTTTCGACCGGGCAGGGCCGCGCCATCTGGTTATGTGCCATCCGGGTGCGGGCAGGCGGCCGGGCGATGCGATCGCGGCGGCGCGGCGCGACGAGGCGGATGTCTTGCGCGGGGTTTCGGTGTCTGACATGGCGGCGCAAAGCGGGCTGGCCTTCGCCGCCTGACGCGAGGGCGGCCGATTGGGTAGCGAGGGTCTGGAAGGCCGGTTCATGGAGGCGCGGCCGTTGCTGCGTCGCCTGCTGGTCGCCCGGCTCGGCTCGGCGGAGGATGCCGAGGATGCGCTGCAGGACCTGTGGATGCGCGTCGCCGACCTGGACGCGAGCCGGATCGACCAGCCCATTCCCTTTCTCTGCCGCATGGCGACCAACCTGGCAACCGACCGGCGCGTCGCCGCCGCCCGGCGCGGCGCGCGTGACGGCGCATGGGAAGAGGTGCAGCCGATCTCGGGCGAATATGCCGATCCCGAACGCGTGGCGCTAGGCCGCAGCGAACTGGCCCGTGCGCAGGCCCTGATCGCGCAGATGCCCGATCGGATGCGCGAGGCCTTCACCCTGTTCCGTTTCGAGGAACAGCCGCAGCGCGCCATTGCCGAGCATATGGGGGTCACGGTCAGTGCGGTCGAAAAGCTGCTGCGCCGCGCTTATCAATTTTTGCAGGAAAATCGTGAAGCCGAGGGTGCGGATCGGGAGCGACGGCGTCGTCATGAAGACGAAGGGAGCGTGGGCGCGTGACGCTGGAGGAACAGGCGATCGATTGGCACATCCGGCAACGCGACATGAGCGCGGCCGAATGGGATGCCTTTGCGACGTGGCTGGAGGACAGCCCGGCGCATGCCCGTGCCTATGACGCCGTCGCGATGGCCGATGCGCTGCTGGTCGCCCCGGAGCATGTCGAGATGGAGGGCCCGACGCCCGCGCCTATCGCCGAGGTCGAAATTGCCGCCGCGAACGACAATGCCGGTTGGGGTCGCTGGTGGCTGATGGGCGGCGTGGCCGCAGCGGTCGCGCTGGTCGCTGGCCCTGTCGCGCTGCGCTATCGCCCCGACATCCGCATCGAACAGACCCGGCCGGGCGAGACGCGCCAGATCGCGCTGAACGACGGCACCCGGATCGAACTGTCGGGCGGGTCGCGGCTGCGTTACGACCGCAACGACACGCGCACCGCGACGCTGGAGCAGGGGCAGGCGCTGTTCCGTGTCCGCCACGATCCCGCCGCGCCGTTCGAGTTGCAGTCGGGGGCTGTCTCCATTCGCGACATGGGCACGGTCTTCGATGTGCGCCGCCAGGGTCAGCGGCTGGACGTCGCGGTGGCCGAAGGCGCGGTGTCGCTGGCGCCGCTGGGACAGCGGATCGCGCTGACCGCCGGACAGGCTATCCACCTGGACGAAGGGCGACACCAACTGACCCGTGTCTCGGTCGATCCCGCGATGGTGGGCGGCTGGCGCGAGGGCTATCTCGATCTGGACGGCGAGACGGTGGGAACGATTGCCGCGCGACTGCAATCCGCTTATGGCATGCGCCTCGCGGTGGAGGGGCCACTGGTCGATCGCAGCATCACCGGTCTGGTCCGCGTGACGGGCGATGCGGATAAGGACGTTCCGCGTCTCGCGAAGTTGATCGGGGCGGAGTGGCACCAGAGCGGTGGAAGATGGATTTTGCGGGCGTCGAACGAGGATCGTTGAACGCGGCCTGATGGTCGCGGCCGTTCTGTTCGTGCCTGCTCTCCTCGCGCCAGACACGGCTCATGCGCAGGCCAGCATGGTTGGAGGGCCCCGTCGCATCGTCCTGGCCCCCGCCACGCTGGATGTGGCGCTGCGCGAACTGGCGCGGCAGGGGGGCATCACCGTCGTTACCACCGACGCCCGCCTCCGCGGGGTGCGAACCCCGGCGTTGTCGACCCGGGCGAAGCCGGCCCGCGCGCTGGCGCAGCTGTTGCGGGGCACAGGTTATCGCGCGGTCGCGATCGACGACACCAGCTTTCGCGTCGTGCCCGCCCCCCGCAAGGCGCCCCCCCCGCCGCGCCGCATTCCCGCCCGCGCGGCGGCGCCCGCCCCGAGCGGCAATGCGCAGGACATCATCGTCACCGCCAGCAAACAGGGCACCGAGCTGGCGCGCTATCCGGGCAGCGTCTCGGTCGTCGGGCGCGGCGTCGCGCTGCCCAATGGCTCGATCGACCTGAGCGACGTGGCCGGGCAGACGCCGATCCTCCAGACGACGGCGCTGGGGCCGGGACGCAACAAGCTGTTCATTCGCGGCATCGCTGACAGCAGTTTCAACGGTGCGACCGAGTCCACTGCCAGCCTCTATCTTGACGAGGTCCAGATCGCCTTTGCCGGACCCGATCCCGGCCTGAAGCTGTACGATATTGGCGAGGTCGAGATCGCGGAGGGACCGCAGGGCGCGCTGCACGGCTCGGGGGCAATCGGCGGGATCATCCGCCTGACCTCCAACCCCGTATCGCTGGACCGCGATGGCGGTCACGTCGAATGGGGCGGCGCGCTGACCGGGCAGGGATCGCCCAGCAACGACCTCGCGGTGGTCGCGAACAAGGTGCTGGTGCCCGGCACGCTGGGGGTGCGGCTGGTCGGCTATCACGTGGTCGATGGCGGCTATATCGACAATGTCCGGACGGCCACGAACGACATCAACCGCGTGCTGACCAGCGGCCTGCGCGGTACGCTGCGCTGGGACGTCGGCGATGGCTGGCACATGGAGCTGGGCGGGGGTGCCCAGTCGATCGTCGCACGCGACGCGCAATATGTGCTGAACGAGGATGTGTTGGTCAGCCGTGCCGCGATGGCCCAACCCTCCTGGAGCGACATGCGCTTCGGTCGCCTGGTGCTGTCGAAGAACTGGGCGAGCGGGCTGCAATTCGTCTCGGCCACCGGCTATGTTCGCAGCTCCGCGTTCGAGGAGTTCGACGCCAGCGTGCTGGGCGCGCAGCAAAGCTATCAACTGGACGGCGAAAAGACGCTGTTCTCGCACGAAAGCCGCCTGTCGCGTCGGCTGTCCGGCGGCGGGTCCTGGGTCGTCGGGCTCAACCTGATATCCGACCAGTCGGTGATGGCGCGTTCGCTGACCCGGCGGCAAGGCGTTCGCCCGGTCATCGGCGTGACCAACCTCACGCGCAGCGGCGCGGTCTTTGCCGAGGCGACGCATCCGCTGACCGATCGCCTGTGGGTCACGCTGGGCGGGCGCGTGACGGCGGCGCGGGTCGATGGCGAGCCATCGATCCGACCGCGCGCTTCCAGCTTCGTGCGCGGCCGCTCGACCGTCCGGGTCGACCCGACGGTCGGCCTGTCGTGGCAGCTGGGCGGCGACTGGACGCTGTTCGGCCGCTATCAGTCGGGCTTTCGCACGGGCGGCCTGGCGGTCGCCGCCGGGGTCGGGCGGGTGGCCAATTTCGAGTCCGACTCGATCCACATGGTCGAGGCCGGCATCCGCCATTTGCGCCGGACGGAAACCGGGCTGTCCGCCTCGGTCAGCCTGTCGCGGGCACGCTGGACGGCGATCCAGGCCGACCTGCTCAACCGTGCCGGCCAGCCGGTGACGAGCAATATCGGCGATGCCCGCATCACCGCATTGGAAGGCTGGGCGGACTGGGTTCCCCGGCGCGACTGGCACCTGACGGGGGCGGTGTTCCTGACCGACAACGAGGTGATGGGATCGACCGCCGCGCTCAGCCGGGCGCGCAACCGCCGCTTGCCCGAAACGCCCAGCGTGTCGGCGCGACTGGGCGTCGTGCGCGACGTTCATGTCGGACCGCGCTGGATATTGTCGGGCAAGGCGGAGGCGGCCTTTGTCGGTCCCTCGGTGCTGGGGGTCGGCGATTTCTTCGATGCGCGGCAGGGTGGTTACGGCGTCGCCAATCTGGGCCTGACCGCCCGGTCGGGGCGCTATGCGCTGGCCGCGACGCTG
Organism: Sphingomonas sp. CFBP8993; assembly: GCF_034044895.1. Lineage (NCBI taxonomy): Bacteria > Pseudomonadati > Pseudomonadota > Alphaproteobacteria > Sphingomonadales > Sphingomonadaceae > Sphingomonas > Sphingomonas sp. CFBP8993. Next base: position 310,347 of record NZ_JAXCWU010000003.1, read on the forward strand.
GACAATCTGCTCGACGAGCGGGGCAACCGGTTTGCCTATGGCAATCCGTTCCTGCTGGCACGACGCAACGTCTCGACGCCGGTCCGGCCGCGAACGGTGGGATTGCGGTTCAGCGCCGATTTCTGAGCGCGTGGACGCCGTAAGCGGCCAGTCCGCGCAGGACATGGCGCAGGCGAAAGGCGTGGAAATGCCCGATGCCCGCCACCGGCCCGGTGATCCGCGTGCCGAGATGGTTCAGGTCCTGCCGCAGCCACCGCACCGCGCGCGGATCGGAGCGGAGATATTTGGCGTAGAGCGCCCCGTCGCCAAAGCCATAGCCCGCAAGCAGCGCGATCGCCTCCTGCGTCTGGCGGCGGCCATGGTGATGGTCGACGACGAAGCCGGGATCGTAATGGAGTGCGATGCCCAGCGCCTGGGCACGCAGCAGGAAGTCGGTATCCTCCGCCGCATGGAACGGCGCACCCGCCCCGAAACGCTCGTCGAACGGGCCCACCATGGCGCGCACATCGGCGGTCATCGCCAGGTTCGCGCCCATGACGAAGCCACCGGGAAACTGATCGGGGGCGGCGATCATCGGGTGATCCTCCAGCTTGACCGTCACCGGCAGGTCGGCCGTATCGCCCAGCAGGATTCGGCCGCCGATGATGACCGGGCCGGAACGGGCGGAGAAGGCCTCTGCCAGCCGCCCGAAATAGTCGGGATGCACGACGCAGTCGTCATCGGTCATCGCGATGATGCGCCCCCGTGCCGCATGAAGCGCCCGGTTGCGCGCACGCGCAAGGCCGGGCTGCGGCTCGGTCAACAGCCGGACGGTGAACGACCGCTCGGTCGCCCAGTGGCGGACGATCGCCGCCGTGCCATCGGTCGAGCCGTTGTCGACCAGGACCAGCTCGATCCCGCCTGGACTTGCCCTATGGGCGGCCGCGGCGACTGATTCCAGCGTCGCGCCTAGGCTGCGGCTGCGATTACGGGTACAGATCAGCAGGCTGATGTCGATCATCCCGCCACCATCGCCGCTGCCTCCGTCGATGACGCAGCCTGGGCCACGCACGGATCGTCTCGCGTCCAGGCGGTGAGATAGGCGCCCACCTTTCCATAGTCGTTGTCCAGGACGACATGCGGGATGCCCAGCAACAGGCTCAGGATATGGCCGTGCAGCCGGTCGGTCACGACCCGCTCGCCGCGCGACAACAGGCGCAGACCGCGTTCGACCCGGGTCTGTGCGCGTGCCGTGGGATTGCGCTGCGTCACGGGCGGCTCCTCCAGCCAGTCGTGCGCGATCGCCTTCGGTATTTCGACCAGGGGCGTATCATCGCGGTCTGTCCGCTCGGTATCGGTACGGAGCAGCAGGAGCAGCGGGTGATCCGGCCCGGTCGGTCGGGCCAGCGCGCCCAGCCCGAACGCCGAGTCCGGTGCCAACGTGACGGGGCATCCGAGATGGTGTCCCGCCAGCAGCAGGCTGGACCGGTCCCGGACGTAGAGGTGAAAATCGGGATGCGCGCCTGCAATGCGGGCAAAGCGTGACAGGTTGGCGGGATCGCGAAAATGGATCGACTGGGGCAGCTGGACGATCATGCGATCGTGGAAGCGGATCAGCAGATCCTCGCGAAACCGCTGGTGATGCAGCCAGATATCACCCAGATTGCCGCCGCCATGGATCAGGATCGGACCGGTGGGGCAGGCGGCGCGAAAGGCGGCTTCGTCGAAATCGTCCCAGCGCGAAACATAGGCGGGATTGCCAGCACCGACATCCCGGAGCAGCGCGATCTCACCCAGCCAGATGGCGCTGTCGCCGACATTGGCATGGTCCGGAAAGTCGAGCAGCGCATAGGGCTCGCCGGGACGAACATGGCGGCGATAGAGGTCGGTCAGCGCGGCGCGCTGCCGGGCGATCGTATCGATGCTCACGCGGCCAGCGTGCTCGTCAGACCCGCACGGGCTTCGGCATAAAGCGCCTCGCACCGGTCGAGCCACAGGTCGCGCGCGAAATGCGTCTCCACCCGCTGCCGGGGCACCTGGCGCGGGATCGTCATCGCCTGGGTGATCGCCTGCGCCAGCGCGGGCACGTCCATGGCGGGGGCAATGCATCCCGCCTCGCTGACGACCTCGCTCGCTGCTCCCTGGTCGAAGGCCGCGACGGGCAGGCCACATGCCATGGCCTCGATCGCGACCAGTCCGAAGGGTTCGTCCCAACAGGGGGTGAAGACGAAGACCGACGCCTTGCCCAGCTCACGCGCCAGGTCCGTGCCGTCCAGATGTCCGCCATAGCGGATATCACCGCCCAGCAGCGGGGCGACCTCTGCGGCGTGAAAGTCCGGGTCCTCGATCGCGCCGAACAGGGTCAGCGGAACACCGGCCAGTCGTGCCGCCTGGATCGCCAGATGCGGCCCTTTATTGGGTGTGATCCGCCCGCACCACACTGCCTCGCCATTGCCGGTGGCGACATAAGGCCAGGCGGCGGGATCGATGGCATTGTGCAGTACCGATGCCTCGGGCGGCGCGCCGCTGGGCCACCACGCCGACAACTGACGGGCCGAGGTGACGGTCAGTCGGTGCGTCCGACTGGGACTGATCGTCACGAAATGATGGAGCGCGTCATAGGGGGGCACGTGCAACGAGGTGACGGTGGGCGTGCGTGCGGTGCGCGCCTGTTCCAGGGGAAAGCGGTGCAGGCTGTTATTGTGCAGCACGTCGAACCCGCCGCGCGCGATCCGGTCGCACGCCGCGGCATAGCCCGCATCGACATGCGCGATCAGCTCGGGCTTGCCGCGATGCTCGGCCCAGGGGAACACCGCCTCGTAATGGATGGGCAGGACCGGATCGAGCGTGAAGCGCGGGTCGCTGTCGCCGCTGGCGAACAGCACGACGTCATGCCCACGCGCCGCCAGCCCCTCGGCCAGATACCAGCCATGCGCTTCCATCCCGCCCAGAAAGGGCTGGCGGATCGGCTGGCGGACATGCGCCAGCAGGGCAATCCTCATGCCGCGACCTGGGCGCTCGCCGCGCGTTCCTCCAGAACGCGGATGACGCTGGCGGTGTTGGCATAGGGCTGGTGGCTCTGCTGCCCGGTCAGGGCCAGATCGTCGTCGTCCGGGCGGCGCAGGATACGGATCGGGCGGCCGGGCGTATCGTCGATCAAGCCCATCAGGCGGAACGCGTGCAGCCAGTGGCCCATGGTCCGGTATCCCCATTTCGCCTCGAACAGTTCGGCATTGCGCACCACGCTGTCGATATGATGGACCGGCGGCATGTGGTGGGGGTGATATTGGTGATAGGCGAGGCCGCCCTTGATCCAGGCGATGGGCACGCCCGCCTGGTCGATCAGCTTGCCGAAATCGGTGTCCTCGCCGCCATAACCCGCATAGCGTTCGTCGAAACCGCCGGTCGCCAGGAAGGTGTCGCGGCGCATCGCGAAGTTCAGCGACCAGAAGCAGCGATAATCCTCGCACCGCTCGATGCCCTCAGGCGGCGGCCCGCGCCGGTCCGAATGGCGGACCGCGACGGCCGCGAAGTCCTCGTACGTCCAGTCACCCTTCGTCGCGCCGCCGGGCAGGTACAGCACCTCCCCCATCAACAGCCCGTCCTCTTGCGCGAGGCAGCGGTCATAGTCGGCCAGCAGCTCGGGCGTCGGGATGCAGTCCATGTCGAGAAAGACCAGCTTGTCGCCCACCGCCGCCTTGGCCGCGGCATTGCGCGCGGTGGCCAGGGGCAGGCGCGGGCCCGACACCATCATCTGACGGATGGGGAAGGGCGCCTCCGGCAAGTCATAGGGGGTGTCCTGGATGACCGCGACGATCAGCTCGGCAGGCATCATGGTCTGGCGCGACAGGCCGAGGACGATGTTGCGCAGATGATCGGGGCGGCCCCCGGCGAGCGTGACGACCGAGATCATGAAGAGGCTCCGGTGGAATGGGACAGGGAGGGAAGGGGTTTCTCGACCGGCCAGAGGCGTGTCGCCAGCGCCTCCAGCCAGTCGGCGGCGTGTTGCGCGGGTGCGTCGGCGATCATCGCACGCTGGACGGCGGGACGATGCTGGCTGCGGGTCTCGGCCAGCGCGGCGGTCCAGGCCTGGGCTGAGGACGGCAGATGCGGGCGGATACAGGCAACCCCGGCGGCGGCCAGCGCCTCGGCCTTGCGGTGCTGCTCGTCGAAATAGCGCCATTCGGGGATGGCGAGCCAGGGCCGGGCGGCGGCCAGGACCTGCTGGCAGGTGGTGTTGCCAGTCGATGCGATGACCAGGTCGGCAGCCGCGACATGGTCGGCGGCGTTATCGACCCAACCGCGATGCTCGATATTGCCGGGCTCGGTCGCATGCCAGTCGCGCACGACCGGGCCGATCGTGATCCAGCGGGCGGCGGGGCGACTGCGCGCGCCGACGCCGAGCGGCGCTTGGGCAAAGCCGCCGCCGCCGCCGCCCGACAGGACCAGGATCATCTCCTCGTCCGCGCCGACGCCAATCCGCTGCCGCGCCAGTTCGCGCTCGGGCACGCGGGTGTCGACGCCCAGGCCACCCGCGAAACAGGTTTTCGCGCGCATGGTGGCGTCCCATTCGGGCTGGGCCAGGCCTTCGTCGAACGCGGCGAGCAGCCCGGCGGCACCGTCAAAGGCGGCGCGGTGGCCGGGATCGGTGCGGTCGCCATGCTGCAGGATCTTCACGTGCGGCACCGAGCAAATACGTGCCAGTTGCGCGATCTCGGCCGATACGTCGCAGATCATCAGCGCGGGGTTCGCGCTGTCGAACCAGCCCGCGATCGTCGCCATCGCATGGCGGATGCCGGGCCAGCCAAGCGGCGCGCAGTGCAGCGTGTCGGGTGTCGGCACCGCGTCCATGGCACCCGCCTCCAGCCCCGTCGGCTCGAACAGGGAGGGGATGACGATCAGTTCGACATGGGGCGGCAGGGTGGGAAAAATGTCGTCGCGCGCGCAGAAGATGGTGACCGGGCGCTCGGACGGCAGGGCGTTTAGAATCGCGGCGCAGCGCTCGGCATGGCCACGCCCCTGATGATGGACGAAATAGCCGAAGGGACGGCTCATGCCGCGCTCGCATGAACGGGTGCGGGATGGGTCAGGCCCAGCCGGTCGAGACCTTCCAATACGCCATTGGCGTGATTGCCCGCCACCCGCATCAGGCCGTCGCGGACCGGCAGGCCGTCGAGTTCGTCGCTGGCGTTGCCCACCACGATGGCATGGCCGCAGCCTTCCAGCATATCGACATCGTTGCCGCTGTCCCCGGCGGCGATGCAGGCCCCCATCGGCAGGTTCAACCGCCGCGCATAGGCGGCCACCGCCGCCGCCTTGCCACCCAGCGGCGCGAGCACGTCGATCAGCCGTCCGTGCGAGAAGACGGTCTTGGCGGACAATCCCAGTTCGGCCAGCGTCTCACGGACGCGCGCGGCATCCTCGGCGGTGCCGAAATAGCTGACCTTGTGCGGGCCCGCCGTATCGCGCGGCTGCGGGCGCAGGCGGAGCGGCTTGAGCGCGGCGACCACGGCCTTGCGGTTCCAGTCCTGGTTCAACCGGGCAGAGAAATCCGGGCATTCCTGCCACCCGCGCTGGCTTTTCAACATGATGCGGGTGCCGACATCGGTGATGAAGGCATCGGGTTCGGGCAGCCCCCATTGCGACAGGATGGCGCGGGCCATCGAGAAACAGCGCCCGGTCGCGACGACGAAGGGCAGGTCGCTGGACTGGCGCCACTGCGCGAAGGCATAGGCACCGGCGCGACAGCCGGTCAGCGTGTGGTCGATATCGCTGGCCAGCAGCCCCGGCGCGCGCGGCAGCCGGGCATAGAGCGCCACCGATTCCGCTGCATAGCGATGCCAGTCGTACCGTGCCGATCCTTCGCGCCCGGCCATGCTCATGCGCGCATGGCGCGCCGGGTCGGACAGGATGGCCAGACACGCCTTCGCGATGGCATCTTCGTCCCGTGGCTCGACCAGCAGGCCATGGTCGAGCGCGCCGACGATCTCGCTCGGCCCACCGTGGCGGGTCGCGACCACCGGCACCCCGGCGGCGGCGGCCTCGATCAGCGTCAGGCCGAAAGGCTCGTGAAGCGCGGCGTTGACGAACACGCCGCCCTTTGCCGCCCGGTCATACAGCGCGGCGACGTCATGGCCGTCATGATCGGGCGGCAGGACGAAGCGGCCACGCAAGCCCGGGCTTTGCGCCAGTGCCTGGAGTTCGGCCAGCACCTCATGTTCCTCGGGCGATCCGGGCCCGTCATGCTGGCCAGCCAGGATGACCAGATTGGCCGCGTCCTGAAGCGCAGGCGAGGCGGCATAGGCACGCGCCAGCGCCCCTAGATTCTTCTTCGGCACCGGCCGGGCGATGGCGAGCAGCAGCGGCTTGGTATCGTCGGTCACGCATTCGCCAAGCCGATCGGCGAGCGTGGCGCGTCGCGCGGGGCTTGCATCGCGGCTGGGTACGCCGGGTGCGATCCGGTGGATGCGGCCCGCCACCGACACTTCATAGCCATGGACCTGACGCTCGGCCTCGTCCTGCGTCGATACGATCAGGGCATCGGCTTTTTCGATCGCCTCGCGCTCGGCGGCGATCCGCCCTTCCAGCGCGGGCGAGGCACCATGATGCTGGCGCTTGTCGATGCCCAGCGCGTGCGGCGTATAGACGAAGGGAATGGCAAAGCGTCGACGTGCCTCGACGGCGACCGCTGCGGCATCGGAGAAATGGGCGTGGATGACGTCGGGCAGGCGGCTCAGACGGGCCAGATGCGCGCAGAACGCCTCGGTAAAAGCGGACAGGTCGTCCGCCAGCGCTTCCTTTTCCAGATAGCGGCGATCGTCGGTGGCGATACGGTCGATAGTCAGCGTGTCGGACAGCCGCTCGCTGGGGCGGGCGTGATCCAGCGAAAGCCCCGCTCCCTCGAACAGTCGCGTGACGATGGACACTTGATCCACGTCAATATTAGCGGCCTGCGCTTGTGCTGCATCAAGAATATAGGCGATATGTCCGCCCGTGTCGGCGGTAATCCCGTAGTGCACGGGTGGGGATTTCAGGCAGCCGCCAAGTGCCAGATGCAGAATGAACAAAGTCGCCCCTTTCGTTATGGGAACGACAACGTTATTAATATTGATTGGGTCCAAGGGTGCGGTGGAAAGATTGGAGCCAGCCCATATCCGGCTCCAATCTTGATCTTCATCAATTCTGATCAGCTAAGCGGAGGCTGGCCGTTCGATGCGCTGAGGCCGCCATCCACGGGCAGGTTCACGCCGGTGACGAAACGCGCATCCTCGCCGGCGAGAAAGGCGACCACGCCCGCGACATCCTCGGGCTGGGCACCGCGCCCCATGGGAATGCGTTCCTCGAACTTGGCGATCAGCTCGGGCTGTTCCTTCATGCCAGCGGTCAGCGCGGTATAGGTCAGCGAGGGGTTGACCGCGTTGACGCGTACGCCGTTCGCCGCCTCGTCTATCGCCAGCGCGCGGGTGAAATTGGTCACCGCGCCCTTGGCCGCGCAATAGAAGCTGTGGTTCCAGTCGCCACCCAGGCCGGACACCGACGACATGTTGATGATGCAGCCCTTCGACGTGCGCAGATGCCCGATGGCGGCGCGTGCCATCTGGACGACGCCGTACAGATCGGTTTCGATGACCTTGGCAAAGGCCGAGAAGTCACCTTCGTCCAGCTTGCCGAGATGGTCGACCCCGGCATTGCTGACCAGCACGTCGATCCGGCCAAACCGCTCGATCGCCAGTGCGACCAGCGCCTCGCAGTCGGCCATTCGCGACACGTCGCTTTCCTGCACGGCGACGGTGGCGGGGGCCAGATCGTCGGCCAGTTTCTGCAATGCGTCGTGGTCGGTGTCACCCAGCACCAAAGTCGCGCCATCGGCGGCGAAGCGGCGGGCAACACCCTCACCGATGCCGGAGGCGGCGCCGGTAACGATTACGATCTTGCCATCGAATGCGGCCATGCGGGGTCGTGCTCCTGTCCAAGAATTCGTGGTTCGCCCGCCCCGGCTCGCGCGTTCAACAGGCGACCTGCGACAGCGTTCCGCCCCGTCCGGCCAAAACGTCGAAATGCCCGGAAGGCTACGTCACTCGCGCCACTCCTCCTCGGGCAGACCGGCAAAGCTGGACCTTTGGCCCAGCGCGTCGCGGTTCGTCGCCAGCCATTGTTCGGCCTGGGCACGGCCCATCGCGCGCAGGTCCTGAAGCACCGACCAGCGGGTGTCGACCTTGCTTGTCCCCGACCGACCGGCCAGTTCGGGCGGTGGCGACAGGAGGTGGAGGTTCACCCGCGCGACCGCCCGCATCCGGGGATCGCCCGAGCTTTCGGCGCGCGCCACGTCCTGCACCTCGCTCAGCGCGCGCAGGTCGCGACGCAGGCAGGCGTTGAAGCTGATGTCGCTCACCCGCCGCATCACATCGCCGACCGACCCGCCGATCTCCTCGACGGTAAAGGGGGTGATCTGCACGATCAGCATGTCGGTCGCGCCGATCGCGTCGGACAAGAGCGGCTCGAGCGCGGGGTTAGCGGTAAAGCCGCCGTCCCAATATTGCTCGCCCCCGATCTCCACCGCCGCGAACAGTTCGGGCAGGCAGGCGGAGGCCATCAACGCATCCAGCGTCACATCGCCGCCGGTGAACAGTCGCGCTGAGCCGGAGGCGATATGCGTCGCCGCCACGAACAGCGGCAAGGTCGTCTGGCGCGCCAGAAGGTCGAGGTCGATGCTGTCCTCCACCGCGCGGCGCAGCGCGCTCATGTCGCGGACGCCCGGCAGGAACGGCGCGACATAGCGGCTGGACAGCTTGGCGAGTTCCAGCGAGCGACGCAGCAGCGATTCGTAAAAGGGACCACCCAGCGCCCCGACATCGAGCGGCGCCAGTGGAGAGGCATCCGCGACACGATCCCAAAGTCGCTCCAGGGTCGCCCGCGCGCCCGCCACGCCGTTTGCGGCATAGCCCGAGACGAGCGCCGCACCGTTCATCGCCCCGGCGCTTGCGCCGCTGACGCCGACCAGCGCGATATCCTCGTCCAGTAGGCGCTCGATCACGCCCCAGCCATAGGCACCATGCGCGCCGCCGCCCTGGAGCGCGAGGGCGACACGCGGACGGGAATGCGCGACGGCATCGATCATGGCAACGACTCCCCGAAATGAAGGTCATGCGGAAATGACGCAATGCAGCATAATTCGCATAGGCGACAAACATGAATTTATTTTCATCATGACGGAGCCCTTGAGCCGCGTCGTGCTTTTGGCTGGCATCGACGGATGATGGAGATGTCATGACGGATCGGCAGAAGGTGCGCCGAATAGCGTGCGCGGTGGCATTGGCGACGGTCGCGGTGGCGGCGCAGGCGCAGAACGGACGACCGCTGGAAAAAGCGCCTGGCGCAGACCGGCCGATCCTGGGCCTGACCGAGACGGATGCCCCCTTCGCGACCGAGTCGGCGATGGTCTACCCCAAGACGATCGGCTGGCCCGAGGGGCGTACCCCGGTCGCGCCGCGCGGGTGGCAGGTGACGAAGTTCGCCGGTGGCCTCGACCATCCGCGTCAGGCGCTGGTCCTGCCCAATGGCGATGTGATCGTGGCCGAGGCACGGACGCAGTTGAAGCCCGATGTCGAGCCCGAACAGGCCCGCGCCCGGCATATGGCGCGCGGCTATGGCTTTTCCGCCAATCGCCTGACCCTGTTGCGCGACGCGGACGGCGACGGGATCGCCGAACAGCGCCATATCCTGCGCGAGGGGCTGAACCAACCGTTCGGGATGCAATATGCCAATGGGCGGCTGTACGTCGCCAACACCGATGCGGTCCTGAGCTTCCCCTATCGCCCCGGCGAAACGCAGATCGCGGGGACGCCACGCACGGTCGTGTCCTTGCCCGCTGGCGGTTACAATAACCACTGGACCCGCAACCTGCTACTCTCGCCCGATGGCCGGACGTTGTATGTCTCGGTCGGCTCGGCATCCAACGTCGCCGAAAACGGGATGGACGAGGAAAAGCGGCGCGCGGCGATCCTGGCGGTCGATCTGGCGAGCGGACGCGAGCGGCTTTACGCCTCGGGCCTGCGCAACCCGGTGGGCATGGACTGGGCGCCGGGGTCGGGCACGCTGTGGACGGCGGTCAACGAGCGCGACCATTTGGGCGACGACATCTCGCCCGACTATCTGGTCGGGGTGCGTGAAGGCGGCTTTTATGGCTGGCCCTATAGCTATTATGGCAGGCAGGATCCGCGCCACGCCAACAACCGGCGCGACCTGCTGGCGACGACACTGCTGCCTGATGTCGCGGTCGGTGCCCATACCGCCGCACTGGGGCTGGCCTTTGCCAAGGGGACGCCCGCCGACAGCCAATATGCCTATGTCGCGCGGCACGGGTCGTGGAACCGGTCGAGCCTGAACGGCTATGACGTGCTGGTCGTGCCCTTTGCGCAGGGCCGCCCCACCGCCGCGCCGCAGCCTTTCCTGACCGGCTTCGTCGCCGATGCCAAGAAGCGCGAGGTGTTCGGTCGGCCGGTCAGCATCCAGACCCGCACCGACGGCGCGATGTTCGTGGTCGATGACGCGGGTGATACCGTCTGGCTCGTTCGCCGCGCCTGATGACCATCCGAATGGCGGCGGCTGCCGCCGCATTATGCGCGGCCACGCCCGCCTGGAGCCAGAGCGTGCCACTGGTCGATACCGAGGATGCGACGCTGTCCTCGGTATCGGTCGGCAAGGGCACGGTGCACCCCATATTGACGCTCGACGTGCGCAACGGCGATTATGCGCGGGCGGTCTATGACGCGGACGGTCCGGGACTGAACCGTGTGCCGGTCCATGTCGCGATCGGGCTGGCGGTGGTGCTCGACCGCGATGCGGGCGGGCGCGGGCGGTGGTTCCTGACGGCGCAAAGCTCCAACGGCTTCCACGGCCCCTCGGTCGAGGAACGCGCCGTGCCGCGCGCCTTTTACGAGAGCAACAATATCGCGGCGCTTGCCTGGCGGCCGGTGGAGGGGCTGACGGCGGCGCTGGCCTATACGGTCAAGACCAGTCCCAACGGCATCGATCCGACGACGCAGGAAGCCAGCGTTTCGGTCGCCTGGGCCGGCAAGGACGTGCTGGGCGAGCTGGGCCCCAATGTCGCGATCACCCGGCGGACGCAGGGCGATGGCGGCGTCTTTACCTTGGCCAGCCTGTCGCCGTCACAGGCGCTGGGGAAGGGCGAAGGGGCGGCGAAGCTGTCGCTGCCGCTGGCGCTGGGCATGGGATGGGACGGCTTTTACGGACCAGGATCGGGCGACCGCGCCTATGGCAGCGTCGGCATGGCGCTGTCGCAGCCGCTCCGGCTGGGCGGCGCGAAGGCGACGCTGCGTGCCGAGATGCTGGCCTTGATCCGCGACGGTGCCCTGGCCGCCGCCGAGGCCCCGGCCGCGACGACCGACCGGGTAGTGCCGCTCGCCACCCTATCCTTGCGGATGGGATGGTGAGCGGCCGCGCCGTTACCGCCTGGTGAAGCCGCCGATCCCGGCGATCGCCAGCTTGGCGGCGGGCTTCGACATTTCGGCGAAGGTCAGCCGCAGATAGCGGACCGGTCGGACGCTGGTGAAGGGCAGGCGCTGGGTCGACAGCGCATAGGCGATGTTCGAGAATTCGCCCGTGCCCGCCGGGGTCCAGCTCTTGCCGTCAACGCTGGTCTCCGCGACATAGCCGCGCGGCGGGGCGGCATCGACCATCACCTGGCGCGAGGGCGTCAGGCTGAAGCCCGCGACGTCGCGGACCTGGCCCATGTCGACCGTGACGCTGGCAGGCTTGCCGGGAGTCGGCGCCGCCTGGGTCCAGATGGTCTTGGCGTCGTTGTCGAGCAGCTTTTCGGCCCCCGGTGCGGTCGCCGAGACGATGGTCCAGTCGGTCGTCGCCAAGACGGTCGGGTCACTCGACACGATGGCGGGGACGGGGACCGGCGCGACGCTCTTGAACAGCGACACCTCGCTGATCGCCGGGCAAACCGGTGCGTCGACGATGCGCAGGCGGACGCGACGCGCGGTGACGGGCCTGGGCAGCCGGATGATCCGCTGCGCGCTGATGCACTCATGCTCGGCAAGTTGCTGCCAGGCGCCGTTCACTTCGGCATCGACCGCGAAGCGCGTGACGCGGACGCCGAGCGGGAGGTATTCGCGGATGCGGATCAGGTCGAAACTGCGCCCCGGCGGCAGGTCGAGCGTCAGGCTGGGCGTGGTCACGCCGTCCGGCGCGGACCAATAGGTGTCGCGATTGCCGTCCAGCACCTTGGCGGCCTCATAGCCTTTGCCGCGCACATGGCTGGCATGGGCCACCGCGCCCTTGGCCAGGTCGGTTGCGAAGCTGGCGCGGATCGCGTCGCCGAAGCTCTTCAGGATCTTCACGTCCTGATCGGGAATCCGCCCGCGCCGGTCGGGCGGCAGGTTCAGGTTCATATTGGTGCCGCGCGCGACCGAGGTGTCGAAATAGCCGACCAGATTCTCCGGCGAGCGGACCTTGGAGTCCTCGTCCGCGTGATAGAACCAGCCGGGCCGGATCGAGGTGTTGGTCTCGGCGGGCCACCACAAAGCGCCGCCGCGCACGCCCGAATTGCCCTCCGACTGGACATAGGGGTGGTTGGGCATGGTCGGCCAGCAGGGATCGCCCGCCACACCGTCCTCATTGCCGACCCAGCGAATGTCCGCGCCCAGCGGATCGAAGGTGCAGGCCATGGGCTGATGCTGGTGCACCAGCGCGATGATCGAGGGCCAGTTGTAGTATTTCGGCGCATCGATCTGCCGCGTCTCGCGCGCGCCGCCATAATAGCCGTCGCCGCCATTGGCCCCGTCGAACCAGAATTCGAACAGCTCGCCATAACCGGTGCAAAGCTCGACCACCTGCTTGCGGAAATATTCGACATAGGACGGACGGGCATAATCCGCGCGGTTGCGGTCCCAGGGCGAGAGATAGATGCCGAAGGCGAGCCCGGCGCGCTTGCAGGCGTCCGACATCTCGCGGACGATATCGCCCTTGCCGTCCTTGTACGGCGAGTTGCGGATGCAGTGTTCGGTCAGCTTGGTCGGCCACAGGCAGAAGCCGTCATGATGCTTCGCCGTCAGGATGATGCCCTTCAGGTTCCCCGCCTTGGCCGCGCCGACGATCTGGTCGGCGCTGAAGTCGCTGGGGTTGAAGGTCCTGGGGTCTTCGTCGCCATAACCCCATTCCTTGTCGGTGAAGGTGTTCATCGCGAAGTGGATGAAGGCATATTGCTCGCGCTGGTGCCAGCGCCACTGCCGCGCCGAGGGGACTGCGCCATAAGGTGCGGGGGCACCCGCCCCCTTTTGCGCGAAGGCGGGCGTGGCGGAGGCGACCAGCCCGGAGGCGAGGACGGCGCGGCGGGAGAAATCGGTCATCTGCAATGCGGCTCCGGGAGGGATCAGGCGAGTTGGTGGTCGAAGGACGGCGGTCGATCCTTGGGATCGCGGCCGAAGGCGGGATTGGGCTTCGCGCCCATGGTGAAGGACAGGGTGCCGCCCTTGGACAGGGTGGCATGGTCGATCCAGCTCTTCGTCCAGGGGCGACCGTTCCATGTCACCGACTGGACATAGGGCGTGTCGGGGCGATTGCCCTTCGCCTCCACGACCAGCGTCCTGTTGCCGCCGACCGTCACCTGCGCACGCTCGAACAGCGGGCTGCCGAAGACGTACGCGCCGCTGACCGGATCAACCGGATAGAAGCCGAGCGACGAGAACAGGAACCAGGCGCTCATCTGGCCGCAGTCATCATTGCCGATGATGCCGTCGGGCGCGTTCTTGTACATCTCGGTCAGCAGGCGGCGGACCATGGCCTGCGTCTTCCACGGCGCGCCGACATAGGCGTAGAGATAGGCGACATGCTGGTCGGGCTCGTTGCCATGCGCGTACTGGCCGACCAGACCGGAAATGTCGGGCGGCGCGTTCTTGGGCAGGGTCGAGGGCGCGTTGAACAGGCCGTCGAGCTTGGCCTCGAACTTCGCGTTGCCGCCCATGTGGCGGATCAGGCCGTACACGTCATGCTGGTTGAGGAAGGTCGCCTGCCAGCCATTCGCCTCGGTATAGTCGCGCCACCAGGGCTTGGGCATGTGGCCGAGCTGGATGGGATCGTAATCCTTCCACCAGCTGCCGTCGTCGAAGCGCGGGCGGGCGAAATTGATCGTGGGGTCGATGACGTTGCGCCAGTTGCCCGAACGCTTGAGCAGGCGGTCGGCCTCCGCCGTCTGGCCGACACGACGCGCGATATGCGACGCGGCCCAGTCGTCATAGGCATATTCCTGGGTCCGGCTGACGCTCTCGAACCATTTGTCGGCGGGGACATAGCCATTGGCGTCGTACAGGTCGCGGCCCTTGCTGTTGTCCAGGTCGGGCGCGGAGAAGTCGAAGCTGCGCTTGGCGATGCCGGGCCAGGCGGCGGCGTAATCGGCGGGAATGCCTTTCACCATCGCCTCGGCCATGATCGGCGTGCCGTGCCAGCCGATCATGATGCCGGTTTCCTTGCCCTGCAGCGTCCAGACCGGCGGGCCGTAAACGCTCTGCTGCGTCTGGCGGATCACGTCCTCGATCAGCTTCCTGGCCTGGGCGGGCTGGGTCAGGATCAGCCAGGGGTGAAGCGCGCGGTACGTGTCCCAGGTGGAATAGGTGCTGTAGGCGAACTGTCCGGCGGGGGCGGTGTGCACCTGTCCGTCCAGCCCGACATAGCGGCCGTCCACGTCGGAGAAGAGCGTCGGCGCGATCAGCGTGTGATAATTGGCCGACGCCATGATGACCCGCTGGTCGGTGGTGCCGCCCTCGACGCGGATCCCCCCGCTGACCGCCGCCCAGCGATCCATCGCGGCGCGACGGGTGCGGTCGAAGTCCCAATGCTTGGCTTCGGCGGCGAGGTTGGCCTTCGCCCCCGCGACATCGACCGCCGAGATACCGCAGCGGACCATTAGCGGCGCATCGCCGAGTTCGTCGAAGAACAGGGCGGCCTTCAGGCGGTTGCCCTTCACGGCGGTGCCGTTCGCGGGCGCATCGCCGTCGCCGTAAAGCTGGATGCGGCTGGGTTTCTTCGACAGTTGCATCGCAAAGAAGATACGCCGCCCCTTGGCCCAGCGGAACACGCGGCGGGTGCCGGTGATCGTGCCGTCCGGCTCGATGGTCAGTTCGGCATCGGTGATCAGCGGCTTGGCGTCGCTCTTGTCGAGGACGAGGTGCGACAGGTCGACCAGCACATGCCCCGGACCCTTGGGATAGGTATAGCGGTGCCAGCCGGTCCGCTCGGTCACGGTCAGCTCGGCAAGGACGCCGGACTCCAGCTTGACGCGGTAATAGCCGGGCTGCGCCTGTTCTTCGGAATAACGCTGGCGATAGCCTTCATCGGGGTTGGCGAGCGGCCCCGGCGTCAGCTTCAACGCCCCGCGCGTCGGCACGACCAGCACGTCGAGCATGTCGCCGATGCCGGTGCCCGACAGGTGCGTATGGCTGAACCCCATGATCGAGCCATCGCCATGATGATAACCCGAGCAGGTGTCCCAGCGTTCGACATCGGTATCGGGGCTCAACTGCACCATGCCGAAGGGCATGACCGCGCCCGGATAGGTGTGACCGTCGCCACCCGTTCCGATGAACAGGTTCGGCAGAACCGGCGGGGTGACCACGCGAGCGGCAAGCCCATCGAGCGGCAGGGTGGCGAGCGCGGTTCCGGCGAGGAGCGAGCGGCGGCTCAGGATCATGCAAACGTCTCCCGCAGAACTTCCGGCCTGGTGGCCGCGACATGGACGACCAGCTCGCCGAACAGGCCATTGGCCCAGGCGAACCAGTCGCGCGTGAACTTGGTGGGATCGTCGATATCGACCCCTTCGTGAATGAAGCCCGTACCGCCATGCGATCCACGGATCATCGCCAGGCTGGCGCGTAGCAGCGCAGGGTCGGTCGAGGTCAGCGCACGGGTGATGACCGACATCGGCCAGACCTGGCCCGGCCCGGTATGCGGACCACCGATGCCGCTGATCGCGCGCCCCTCGAAATACCAGGGGTTGTTCCGGCTCCAGCAGGCCGCGACGGTGCGCTGCCACAGCGGATCGGCGGCGTCGACGCAGCCCAGATAGGCAAGGCCCGACAGCGACGGCACATTGGCGTCGTCCATGAAGACGGTGTTGCCGAACCCGTCTACCTCATAGGCCCAGACCCGCTCGCCGCCGGGCAACGTCATCGTACCGAACTGCCTGAGCGCGGCCTCGACCTCGGCGGCGAGGGCGGTGGCGTCCTGCGCCAGCGCGGCCTCACCCACCGCGTTCGACAGGGCGGCCAGCTCGCGCAGCGTGGTCATCGCGAACAGGTTGGCGGGGATGAACTGGCCATAGAGACAGGCATCGTCCGAGGGGCGGAAACCCGAATGGATCATGCCGTTCGGCCGTGTGGGCAGACCGGTGCCGCGATACAGCGTCTCGGTCGGCTCGGGCGCGGAGCGGCGGAAGCGATAGGGGCCAGGGCCGTCCTTGCGCTGCTGCTCGCGGAAGGTCTTTACGATCAGCCGTGCAGAGGTTTTCCACTCGGCATCGAAGGGCGTGGTGTCACCCGTTTCGCGCCAATAGCCATATGCCAGCCGGATCGCGTAGCAGAGCGAGTCGATCTCCCACTTCCGCTCGGCGACGCCGGGCTTCATGTCGGTATCGTCCTTCAGCGCCCAGCTCAGGTTCGTCCGGGCGGTCGGGTCCTGCATGAAGGCGTTGGCATAGGGGTCGATCAGGATCGATCGCGCCTGTCGCCCGATCAGCCCCCGGAACAGCCGCCCCAGCGCCGGATCGCGCTTCACGAGGTGCAGATAGGGCCGCAACTGCGCCGCCGAATCCCGCAGCCACAGGCAGGGGATGTCGCCGGTGATGACGAAGGCGTCGGGCTTGCCGGCCACCTCGCCGAGCGACAGCACCGTGGTGTCGAGCGTGTTGGGATAGCAGTTCCCGAACATCCAGCGGAGTTCGGGATCGGCGATCATCTTCGAGATGCGGGTAATCTCCGCCTCGACCGCTTTCGATACGAAACGGCGGTCGGCGACGGCCGGGCGCTTGCTCACGAAGCCGGGTGCGGCGGCGAAGGCCGGGGCGGCGGCGAGCGCCGCACCCCCGGCGATCAGTTCACGACGGGTGGGCGTCACTTGGGCAGGTCCTGTGCCTGGCCGGTCACGGTGAACTGAGTCCACTGGCCCGCCCCGTCACCCGGCTGGCCACCGCCGATATAGAGCTTGTAGGTGCCCGGCAGGATGCGCCGCGTGCCGTCACGCCACACCTGGCTCATCAGTCGCGGATCGATGGTGAAGCGCGCGGTGCCCGCCTGGCCGGGCTTGAGCGCGACACGGGTGAAGCCGACCAGTTGCCGCTGTAGCACGGGATCGGTCAGGATCGGCTTCTCGTCGGTCGCGGGCGGCACCAGATAGGCCTGCGTCACCTCTTCACCGGCGCGCTGGCCGATATTGCGAAGCTGCACCGCGACCTGGACGGGCTGTCCCGCCGCGACGCTGGCGGTTACGGTGGGCTGGCCATAATCGAATTTGGTGTAGCTGAGGCCATGGCCGAAGCCCCAGGCGGGCTTGCCGGTGAAATAGCGATAGGTGCGCTCCTTCATGCCGTAATCGGCAAAGGCGGGCAGGTCGGCCGTCGAGTGATAGATGGTGACGGGCAGGCGGCCCGACGGGTTCACGTCACCGGCCAGGATCTCGGCCAGCGCGGTGCCGCCCTCGGCACCCGGATAGAAGGCGGCCAGCGTCGCGGCGGGCTTGATATCGCCCAGCGACACCGCAGAGCCCGATACGACGACCGCGACCACAGGCTTGCCGGTCGCCTGGAGCGCGGCGAGCAGCTTGCGCTGCATCTCGGGCAGCACGATGTCGGTGCGGTCGCCGCCCGCGAAACCGGGCACCGAGACGCCCAGCGCCTCGCCCTCCAGATCGGGCGACAGGCCGACCACCGCGACCAGCACATCGGCGCTCCCTGCGACCTTCAGCGCCTCTGCGGTCAGCGCTTCGGCGGGCGGCAGCCATTGCAGGCGGAAACCCTCGTCGCCGCCCTTGTGGTCGATCTCGACGCGGATGCGGCGCGGTGCGCTGCCGTCGATGGTCGTCTCCAGCTTCTTGCCGCCGATCACGTCGTCGATCACCAGCTGATCGTCGATATACAGCTTTACCGCGTCATGCGCGGGGCAGGCATGCCAGCAGGCCGGGCCGTCGAGGCGCAGGCGATACTGGCCCGGCCCCGGTGGGGTCAGCGTGCCGGTCCAGCGACGCTGGAAGGGCGCGGTCTTGGTATAGTTGAAGTCGATGCGGCGATCCTGCCCGGCCGCCGACCACTGGCCGTTCGCGCCCATCGTCTCGACCGCGAGGCCGGTCTTGCCGTTCGCCGACAGCGCGGTTTCGGGGACGCCCACGAACGCGCCCTCGGCCAGCACCGAGCCTTGCGCATAACGAATGTCGCGACCGAACTTCGCGCGGATACCCTCCAGCGGCGTCACCGGGTTGATCGCGGTGCCGTGGTAATTGCCCTCCAGCACGCCCAGATCGTCGGCATTGGCGCCGAACACCGCCAGTTTCTTGCCCTTGAGCGGCAGGAGGTCGTTCGGATTGTCGAGCAGGATGATACCCTTGCGCGCCGTCTCCAGCGCCAGCGCGCGATTGGCGGGCGTGCCGAGCTGGTCGGGCTTGATCCGGTTCCATGGCGAATCCACGGTCAGCATCCGCCGCACCGCCAGCGCACGGGCCAGCGCGGTGTCGATCTCGCCCTCGGTGATCAGGCCGCGCGTCACGGCCTCGGGCAGCGCCAGATAGGCCTTGCCGCAGTTCAGGTCGGTGCCCGCGCGCAGCGCGGCGGCCGCGGCGGCGGGGGCATCCGGCTGGGCATGGTGGAACATCCAGATATTGCCGACCGCGTCGCAGTCCGACACGACGAGGCCGTTAAAGCCCCAGTCGGTGCGCAGCCGCTGGGTCAGCAGCATCGGGTTGGCGCAGACCGGCGTGCCGTGGATGGCATTGTACGCGCACATCAGCGACAGCGCCTTGCCCTCGGTCACGGTGGCGCGGAAGGCGGGGAGGTAGGTCGCCTCCAGATCGCGGGGGGACACCATCACGTCGAAGCTGTCGCGCCCGCCCTCGGGGCCGGAATGGACCGCCAGATGCTTGACGGTCGCGATAACCTTCGGATGCTTCAGGTCGGGACCCTGCAGCCCGCGCACGAAGGCGATGCCGATGCGGCTGGTGAGGAAGGGGTCCTCGCCATAGGTTTCCTGGCCCCGGCCCCAGCGCGGATCGCGGAAGATGTTGATGTTGGGGGACCAGATGGTCAGCCCCTGGTACAGGCCGCGATCGGCGTTGATGGGCTGCGTGTTGAACTTCGCGCGTGCCTCGGTGGCGACGACATCGCCGACCTTCTGGATCAGCGCGGTGTCCCAGGTCGCGGCCATGCCCATCGCCTGCGGGAACACGGTCGATGGCCCGTTGCGCGCGATGCCGTGCAGCCCTTCGCTCCACCAGTCATAGGCGGGCAGGTTCAGCGCGGGCTCGGCGGGGGCCTCGTTGACCAGCTGTGCCGCCTTTTGCGCGACGGTCAGCGTCTTGGCTTCGGCGGGCAGGGCGGGAGCGGCGGCCTGACCGGCGGCGGCGAGGAGAAGGAAGGGGATCACTGGGCGTCCTTCGGACCGAGGGTGTAGATTTTGAGCTCACGCGCCAGGGTGGCGGCGTCCGCGTCGCTCTGGATGGTGAGCGTGATGCTCTCGCCGGGCAACAGGTCGAAGCCATCGTCGGACGGTTCGGCCGGAGTGGTGCCGAAATTCACCTGTACCTGCCGCGCGAGGTTGCGGGCGGTGAGGGTCAGCTGCTTGCCCGCCCAGCGCGCGGTGATGCCCGGCGCGGGGTAGAGCATGTCGCGCGGCACCTTCCGCTCGACGATCTGGCGGGCGATCACCTTCTCGCCGTCGAACAGTTCGGCGACGGCATAGCTGCTCTGGGGCGCGGCGGCGTTGAACAGTGTGGCGTCGGGGATGGTTGCGACATCGCTGGCCGAGGCGGCGGCCATGGTCACGCTGCCGCTTTGCGAGCCCAGCTTGGCGCCGTCCATCGCATAGCCGGTCACGCGCCAGCCCAACGGCGTGGGTGTGGTCGCGTCGGAGATCAGGACGATCCGCGTCGCGCCGGGCCTGGTCTCGGCGACGATGGTCTGGGCCGCGAAGAAGCGGCGGGCTTCGTGCTGGAGCATCTTGTCATGCCCGGTCCAGTCGATGCTCGACCAGCTGATCGCGGGCCAGCTGTCGTTGAGCTGCCAATAGAGCGATCCCAAGGTCACCGGGCGGCAGGCGCGGTGATGGCGTGCGGCGAGGCCGATGGCGCGGGCCTGCATCGCCTGGGAGAGGTAGACCAGATCGGCGAAGTCGCGCGGGTCGCGCAGATTCTGCTTCAGATAGAAGGTGATGCGGTCATTGCCTTCGCCCGCCAGGAATTTCTGGTGCGCCTTCATCACCGGGCTGTCGATGCGGAAGTCCGCCGGATCGGCAAAGGTCGCGATGGTCGACAGGTCCGGGAAAGCCTGGAAGCCATATTCGGACATGAAGCGCGGGCAGCTGTCGGTGTAGCGCTCGACCGGCTTGGAGCCCGACCAGACATCCCAGAAATGGCGGTCGCCATCCTTGTCGGTGTCGGTCGGCCCCTCATAATTGGTCGAGGGCGAGCCCGGCCAATAGGGGATGCCGGGCGAGTTCTTGATGACCGCATCGCGCAGCACCCGGTCGAACAGCACGGCCATGCCGGTGCCGATCCGCTCCTGCTCGTCCGGGCCGACGGCCTTCTTGAACGCCTTGCGATCCGACCAGTTTTCCCAGCCCGACAGCACCTCGTTATTGCCCGCCCAGATGACCAGCGAGGGGTGCGATTGCAGGCGCGCGACCTGCTCCTCCGCCTCGATGCGGACATTCTCGCGGAACTTGGCGTCGGGGGGCGTGACCGCGCCGCCAAACATGAAGTCCTGCCAGACCATCAGGCCCAGCTCGTCCGCCGCATCGTAGAAGCTGTGCTCGGGATAATAGCCGCCGCCCCAGATGCGGACGATATTCATGTTCGCGGCGACGGCCTTTTCCAGCATCTGCCGCTCGGTCGCGGCCGCGACGCGCGCGGGGAAGGCGTCGAAGGGGATGACGTTGCTGCCCTTGGCGAAGATCACGTTGCCGTTGATCTTCAACCCGAAGCTGCCGTCCTTGCGCATCAGTTCCACGGTGCGCAGGCCGGTGCGCTTCTCGACCGCATCCGCGCCCGCCAGCGCCGCGTTGACCGTGTAGAGCGGATGCGCCCCGAAGCCGACCGGCTGCCAGCGCTGCGGCCTGGTGATCGCGACGGGCACGACCACGTCATTCTCGCCCGGCTGGAGCGCCACGTCGCGGCGCACCCGGATTCGCTTGCCGTCGGGGCCGGTGACGGTCACGTCCATGCGCCCCGTCTGCGCACGGTCGGCGACGACCGAGGCGCGGGCCAGGATGCGCGCTTCCGCATCGGTCAGTGCCTCCTGCTCGATCCGCAGATTGTCGATCCGCGCGGCGTCCCATGCCTCCAGCCGGACCGCGCGCCAGATGCCGATATCGACGATGCGCGGCGCCCAGTCCCAGCCATATTGGTATTTCGGCTTGCGGATATAGGGCGAGGTCTGGACGCCCTTGGGCTCGTCGCCATAGGGCGAGTCATATTCGCCGGGCAGCGGATGCTTCTCGGCCAGCACCATCGGCTGGAGCGTCTTGATCGGCGAGGCGAAGGTGACGACGATCTCGTTCGCGCCCGCCTTCAGCAGCGGCTTGGCATCGGCGCGCCAGCGGCGATGCGCATTGTCGGCGGCGAGCAGCGTTTGGCCGTTCACACTGACGGTCGCGAAGGTGTCGAGCCCGTCGAACACCAGGTCCAGGTGATCGCGGTGCAGCATCTCGGGCGTCACGTCCAGCGATGTCCGATACTGCCAGCCGGTCAGGCCCGCCCATTGGATCGGGGCCTCGTTCGCGCCCTTATAGGGATCGGGGACGATCTTCGCGGCGATCAGGTCCTGCTGCACGCTCCCCGGCACGGTCGCGCTCAGCCAGCCTGCCGCCTGCGGATGGGCGCTGGCGGCGGCGGCGTCCTTCGGGTCGATCCGCACCTGCCAGCGGTCGAGCGTCGCCACCGTCTTGGGCGCGGCGAGCGCTGGGAAGGGGAGGGCGAGCGCGGCCAGGATCAGGCCGAGGCGATGTTTCAAGACGATGTCCCCGAAAGCTGCATGTTCGCCCACGCCGGGCAGGGCATGGCAAAGCGGGTGGAAGGAATGTGGTCACGATCGGGGCAAAATGCGGGGCGCGCGGCGACGACGGGCAAAATCCCCCATTTCGTCAGGCTGTTGCGCGCCATCCTTCATCCCCGTTACCCACCGGCTTGTCGTATGCCGGTATTCTCATGATATGCTTTGGTATCATGACAAGGCAGGCGGGGGGCGTCCACCCATTTTCTGCGTCCGTGCGGGCCCGTGCGCACCCTGCAACCGATTGGCTGCTCAGTGCGCCAGGCCGAGCGCCAGAAGGCCGGTGATCCAGATCAGCAAAACGGTCATCGCCATCAGGCACAGGACCAGCGTCATGATCAGCCCCGATGCCCAGCCCAGGCCATAGGCTCCCCGCGTCTGGCGCAAGAGGTGGACCGGAAAGGCCAGCATCAGCCACGCCACGCCCGGCAAGTGCGCCAGCTTCACCCACAGGATCATGACCACCGTCAGCAGGCTGACGAAGCTGAGCGAATAGGTGACGAAGACCGCATGGTCGAACATCGCGACCCCGCGCTTCCAGACGAAGACCAGGCCCATGAAGGGCATCGACAACAGGATCAGCGCCCAGGAAAATTTATAGCCATTGGCCTCCATCTTGAAGAGGAGGAGCTCGGGATCGCGCACGGCATGGGCCAGTTTCGCATCGAGCGATCTGGAGCCGGTGATGACGGGATTTCCAGCTTCGCCATGACCGGACGCTTCGGACGCGCCGCCGCCTAGCGCATTGCTGGTCAGTTCGAGCTGACGATAGCGTTCGGCCAGTCGTGCACGCTCCGCATCGACCACCGCGACATTGCCCCTGGTCGCAACGATGGTCGCACGCTGTCGATCGAGTGCGGCGATCTGCCCTTGCGTCTTGAGGGCCTCGGCGTGGATTTCGGTTGCGGCCTGACGCGCATCGGGGGCCTTCAATGTCCCGATGCCGCCGAATATGGAATAGGCGATGTAGAGCAGGAAGACGCTGAACAGGTACAGCGCCAGCGGGGACAGGAAACGCCGCCGCTCCCCCGCGATATAGCGGCGGGTCAGCTCGCCGGGGCGGGTGACCAGCATCGCCATCGTCCGCCACACCTGCCCCTCGATATGCAGGACGCCGTGACTGAAATCATGCCACCATGCGCCCAGCGTGCGATGGATATGCGACGACTGTCCGCAATCATGGCAATATTCGCCGACCAATGCGGTGCCGCAGTTGCGGCAGCTTTCCCCGACCTGTGCGTGCATCCCACCCCCGACAACTATCCCCATTGGCAGGACACGATAATTTTCGGGGGCGCGCAAGGACAAACGTCGCTGGGGTTACGGGCCTCAGCTTTGCGCGGACAGGCGGGTGTCGACCAGATCAAGCTCGCGACCCAGCCGCTGCGCCGTCTCCGAGCCGATCGCGCGGGCGTTGAGCAGTTCGAACACCGTCCGACGCTCGGCCCGGATCGCGGCCAGTCTCATGCGCCGCTCGATATCCTCGAACCGGCGCGCATCGGGATCGGCATCGCCTTCCAGCGTGTCGATGCGGCTGCGATATCCGTCCATCAGGCGCGAAGCGATCTCGACATATTGGTCGGCATCGTCGCGCCCCTCGGCCATTTCGTGTTGAAGCCGCTCCAACTCGGCGATGGCGGCCTTTGCGGCGGCGACGCGGGTGTGGTCGACCTCGCTCATGCCTTCCTCGACCGGCAGGGCCAGACCGCGCAGCAGCAGCGGCAGCGTCAGGCTGGCGATCACCAGCGAGGACAGGATCACCCCGCACGCCAGGAAGATCACCAGGTCACGCGCCGGAAACGGCGTGCCGTCGGTCAGCGTCAATGGCAGCGTCAGGGCACCCGCCAGCGTGATCGCCCCCCGCGCACCCGCCACCGACATGGCGGTGATGACCCGGCGCGGCGGGCTGGTGCGGTTGGGCAGGTTGCGCTGGCGGAACAGGGTCAGGCGCAAGGCGACCCAGGTCCAGGCGAAGCGAAGCGCGGCCAGCCCGGCGACGATCGCCACCACATAGAGCCCCAGCCACCACAAGGACGCATGGCCGGTCAGCATCACCGTGTCGCGCGCGCCTGCAAATACCTGCGGCAACTGCTCGCCCAGCAGCACGAAGATGATGCCGTTCAACGTGAATTGCAGCATGTCCCACACCGCCTGGCGCCGGATGCGAATGGCGGCCTTCACGCCCGACGAGACATTGGTGAACGACATGGTGATGCCCGCCGCCGCCGCCGCCAGCACGCCCGAACTCTCGATATGTTCGGCCACTAGATAGGCGGCGAAGGGGATCAGCAGGCTGACCAGGATGTTCGACCCGCTATCGTCGCCGAAACGCCGTGCGAAGCGGTTCTTGGCGGTCACCGTGCCCCAGGCGATGGCGACGCCCAGGCCCACGCCCGACACCGCCATCCAGACGAAGGTCACCCCCGCCTGGCCCAGCGAAAAGGTGCCGGTCAAGGCGGCGGCAACCGCAAAGCGCAGGCACACCAGGCCCGAGGCATCGTTGAGCAGCGATTCCCCTTCCAATATGTGCATCATCCGCTTCGGGATCGGTGCCTTCTGCGCGATGGCGGACACCGCGATCGGGTCGGTCGGCGAAACCACGGCGGCCAGCGCGAAGGCGACGGCATAGGGGATGGCCGGGATCATCCAGTGGATGAACAACCCCATGCCCAGCACCGTCAGGAAGACCAGGCCCAGCGCCAACCCGAGAACCGCGCCCGCGTCGCGGAACAGTTCGTCCTTCGGGATGCGCCAGCCATCCAGGAACAGCAGCGGCGGCACGAACAGCAGGAAGAAGATTTCCGGGTCCAGTTCGACACGGATTTGCGCGATGCCTCCGATCACCGCGCCCAGCGCGATCTGGACGAGCGGGCGGGGCAGGGCGGCGGGCAACAGGCGGGAGACGACCCCGCTCAGCACGACGGCGAACAGGAGGAACAGGCTGAGCGTAATGACGTCCAATCGGGGACCTTTCGGGTTCGGCGGTTGGATTGGCCATGGCGGCGGGCGGCATGACCGAAGATCTGCGAGACGATAATCGAATCGCGCGAGGCCCCATGAATGACATGGGGCGGATGGGTGGTTCAACCCGTTAAACGAGTTTTACGGGATGATGTACGTGGTCGGTGGCCCTTCATGGGGGCAAGAGGGTTGCGCAGGCTGAGTGCCGATCGACATTTCGGTCGCCCCCTATCTGGGCCGCTTTCACGAAGCTCATTCCTTCCCACCCCGGCGGAGGCCGGGGTCCAGTTGGCGGACGGTGGCCAGTAGCTCTGATCGCTTCCCAACTGGGCCCCGGCCTTCGCCGGGGCGGTCCATATTTTGAGCGTCGCGCCGACTTTCCCAGAGGAATCTATCCAGGACAGGAATTAAGTGAATGTCGATCGACCATGGGCTTTGCGTGCGCCATACCGTCGCCCAAGCTGTTCCAACAAGTAGAGCTGGTGGACACCGTCCGCCCTCTCCTTTGCTCAAGGGACAAGTAAGAAATAGAAACTACGCCGTGCCCGACAGAACTTACGCCGCCGCGCGCATCGTCCGGTCGATGGGCGCCAGCGCCGCTAGGAACTGCTCCGCGCTGGCCCGCCAGGTGAAACCCTGACCATAGGCCGCACAGGTCCGACGATCGAGCGTCAGGGCACCCGCGATCGCCTGCTCCAGCACCTCGTTCATCACCCCCACTTCGGGGTTCAGCACGTCGATCGGCCCCTGGACTGGCAGCGCGGCGACGGGCGTGCCGCAGGCGAGAGCCTCGATCATCACCAGCCCGAACGTATCGGTCCGGCTGGGAAAGACGAAGACGTCCGCCGTACGATAGACGGCGGCCAGTTCCTCGCCGAACTTCGCCCCCAGGAAACGGACCTCGGGATATTGCGCGGCCAGGCTGGCGCGGGCGGGGCCGTCGCCGACCACGACCTTGGTGCCCGGCATCGTGGTATCGAGGAAGGCCGCGATGTTCTTCTCGACCGCGACGCGACCGGCATAAAGCTGCACCGGTCCGGGAAGCGCCGCCACGGCCGCATCGCGCGGACCTTCGGGGCGGAACAGGGCGGTATCGACGCCCCGCCCCCAGTGCCGCGTCTGCGGCAGGCCATGCGCGTTCAGCGTCGCCGCGACACTGGGCGTCGAGGCCAGGATCGCCGCCGAGGGGGCATGGAACCAGCGGACATAGCGCCAGACAAATTCGGGGCTGACCGCCTTTACCCGCGCCGCGACATAATCGGGAAACTGGGTGTGATAGGCGGTGGTGAAGGGCAGCCCGTTCGACAGGCACCAGCGGCGGGCGAGCAGGCCGAGTGGCCCTTCGGTCGCGATGTGCACGGCATCGGGCGCGAACCGCTCCAGCGTGTGGCCGATCGCGCCGGGGCGCGGCAGGGCCAGCCGGATTTCGGGATAGGTCGGGCAGGGCACCGAGGCGTAGAGATCGGGCGAGAGAATCGTCAACTCCTGCCCCATCGCACGAAGCTCACCCGCGACCGATTGCAATGTGCGGACCACGCCGTTGACCTGCGGGCTCCAGGCGTCGGTGACGATCGCGATACGCATGTGCCCGAACCTCTCGTATGTCAGGCGGCGATGGCCGCGGCGACCGGACGCTGGCGCCGGGCCTCCATCTCCTCGCCCCAGTGCAGGATTTCCATCGAACCGTCGAAATGTTCGACCAGCGCGGTGCAGCCCTCCACCCAGTCGCCGTCGTTATAATAGGTGACGCCGTTGATGTCACGGATCTCGGCGGTATGGATATGACCGCACACCACGCCGTCGACCCCGCGCGCGCCCGCGGCATGGGCGACGACTTCCTCGAAATGCGAGATGAAGGCGACGGCGTTCTTCACCTTGGCCTTGGCGTGCTTGGACAGCGACCAATAGGGGCGCTTCATCCATCGGCGGACGATATTCACCCAGCGGTTCACCTCCATGAGCGCAGTGTAGGCGAAGTCGCCGACATGGGCGAGCCAGCGATGCGCCAGTGTGATCGCGTCGAACTCGTCGCCGTGCAGGACCAGCAGGCGGCGGCCGTCCGCCGTCTCGTGGATCGCCTTGCGACAGATGGCGATGCCGCCGAAATCCATGCCGGTGAACTGGCGGAAGATCTCGTCGTGATTGCCGGGGATATAGATGACGCGGGTGCCGCGCTTGGCGCGCTTCAGCAGCCGCCAGACCACGTCGTTATGCGCGGCGGGCCAGTAGAATTTCTTCTTCAACCGCCAGCCGTCGATCATGTCGCCGACCAGGTACATGGTGTCGCTGTCGACGTGATCCAGAAAGTCGATCAGCATCTCGGCATTGCAACCGCGCGTGCCGAGATGGACGTCCGAAATCCAGATGGTGCGGTAACGGCGGCGCTCCTGCCCCTCAGGCTCTGGCGTCACCGGCGCGCGGGGGATGAAGTCGAGGATGGCGGCGTTTTCGTGCAACGAACCATCGATCGGAATGCTGGTGATCGGCATCGGCATAACCCCACGCTTGGCGTTGCGCGTGTCATGCCCGTCATCTGTGACGCCCGCGTCGCAGATCGATGACAGAGGCAAAGCACTTTGATGACGGGCGCAAGTCAGGGGTGAAGAAAAGCCCGCCGATCCTGGGGACCGGCGGGCTTTTTACGATGGGCTGAACGTCGTGTGCCTCACGCCCCTCCCGCAGGCGGGAGGGGATGGGGGAGGGAAAGGCCGCAGGCTTTGGTCTCGGTGAGACTTCATTCCCTCCCCTCGTTCCCCTCCCGCTTGCGGGAGGGGATGCAGAAGGCAGTCTTAGAAACGCACCGCGACCGAGGCTGCATAGGTCCGGCCGTTCTTGTAGAAGGCGGTCGGACGGTCGGGCGTCGCGTTATACTGGTAATAGGTCTCGTCCAGCAGGTTCTGGGCGTTGACCGACAGCGTGATTTCCTTGGTCAGGTTCACACCCGCCGAGAAGTCGAGCTGGCTGTACGGCGCGACCATTTCGCGCGAGCCCAGGCGGCCGATCGTGCGGAAATAGCTCGAACGGTAGTTGTAGCTCAGACGCGCCTGGAAGATGCCGCTCTCGAAATACGGGATCACGTTGACGGTGTGACGCGACAGATATGGCAGGTTCAGCGCCGCACCGGTCGTGTCGACCGACGAGGTCGAGCTGTCCTGGTACGAATAGTTCGCCTGGATGCCGAAGCCGCCCCAGATTTCGGTCTGACCCGAAATCAGCGCGCCGTTGACCTTCGCCTTGCCGCCGTTGATCGGCTGGTTGACGTTATAGGTCGTCAGAGCGCCCGCCAGCGTATTGAAGTACACCGCGTTGGTGCGCGTGTTGATGATGTAGTTCGAGATGTCGCGACGGAACAGCTCGACCGCCACCAACGAGCCGGCGCGCGGATACCATTCCGCGGTCAGTTCGTAGTTGGTCGACTCATACGGCTTCAGGTTCGGGTTGCCGCCGCCGCCATCGAGCGTGACGTTGTTGAGCGACAGCGACGCCGCCAGGTCCTCGTAGCGCGGACGCGAGATCACCCGTGCCACCGCACCGCGTACGATCACCTGCGGGCTGATCGAATAGGCCAGGTTCACGCTGGGCAGGAACTTCAGGTAATCGGTGGTGGTGGTGGTGGGCACCGGCACCGGGTTCGCCAGGTTGCTCTGCGTCACGGCATAGCTGGACTGGTCGCGAGTATAGACCAGACGGCCACCGATATTGCCGCGCAGGCCACCCTGGTCGAAATTCGCCTGGATGTACGACGCCATCACGGTTTCGCGAACGCGGGTCGATGCGCCGATCTTGTTGACCAACTGGCTGTTGATCGCCTTGGACAGGATGTCGATCACGGCCTGGTCGGGCAGGTTCAGATACTGGGTCGCATTGCCCGAACCGCCGGTGCCGTCGAACACGCCGCCCGGCGTCGCCAAGGTGGGCACGCCCAGCTGGTTCACCGTCATCGAGGTGGTCATGTAGGTGTTGATGCCACGCGCATCGAGCCGGTTGACGTGGTCGGTCACGCGGCTGCCCAGCAGGATCTGGGTGAAGGGGCCGAACTCGACCGGGATGGTCGCGTCATAGCCGCCGAAGATGTCGCGGTCGGTGGTGACGCTATAGTCCAGGCCGCCGATCTGCGCGGCGATCAGGTTCTGGCCGTTGACGACGACCGGACGGCCCTCGATCGTGGCGGCGTTGTTGTTCGGGTTGGTAAAGTAGTTGGCGGGGTTGGTCGGATCGCCGACATAGTTGACCGTCGCCGACTTCGGACCGAACGAGTAGCTGAACGGCAGCTTGGTCTGCACGTTGAACAGATATTCCGGGTTGCGGCCGCCGGTCGCGCGCGACCAGCCACCCGCGAAGCTGACCTTCGCGCCGTCATCGCCTTCCCAGTCGGCGAAGAAGTTGAGGTTGTCGGTCTTCAGCTTCGACTTGCGGACCAGCGTGTCGAGCTGCGACGCCTGGTTGGTCGCGGCGCCGAACGAGGCCGAGTTGACCACGCCGTTGCTGATATTGGCGGTCTGCAGCACGTTGCCGGTCCAGGCACCCGGAATGGTGTACATCGACTGGCTGTAGTTGTTGTAGTTGCCGTCGATGTGCAGCCCGTTCAGGGTCAGCGTCAGGTTGTCGGCCGGGCGATACTGCACGGTGCCCGACACGCTGGCGCGCTCGCGGGTCTGCTGGAAATAGGCGTAGTTGATGCCGAAGGGCGACGCGGCCTTGTACAGGTCGGCGATCGTGCCGCCGGTGATCGTCGCGTTCGGGCTCTTCAGGCTGAGCGCGCCGTTCGAGCAGTTGACGAACGGGCTGCTGTACGGACAGGAGGTGCCGGGTGCCGACGGGGCGGCATTGTCGTAACCGAAGAATTCGACGCCCGCGCGGGTCAGGCTCTGCTTGTCATAGGTTGCGGCGACCAGGAAGCCGAAATTGTCGGCCTGGTTGTGCCAGCTGTACAGGCCCGATCCGCGGATATTGGCCTTCTCGGAGCGGTCGTTATACGACACGCCGCCCGAGGCGAAGACCGAGTTGGGGTCGAGGTCGAGCGGGCGACGGGTGCGCACGATGACCGTGCCGCCCAGGCTGCCTTCCTCGATACGCGGTTCCGGCGACTTGTAGACTTCGAGCCGGTCGACCAGCTCGGGTGCGAGCAGCGAATAGTTGAAGGTACGGCTGGAGGGATCGTTGTCGTTGCCGCCCCAGTCGGCCGAGGCCAGCGCATGGCCGTCGAGCAGCATGCGGTTCAGCGCCGGGTCGGTGCCCAGGATCGCGACCTTCTCGCCCTCGCCGAAGCGGCGGTCGATGCTGACGCCCGGGATGTGCGACAGCGACTCCGCGACGTTGCGGTCGGGGAACTTGCCCACGTCCTCGGCGGTGATTACGTCGACGACGGCGTTGGCCTCGCGCTTGACGTTGATCGCGTTGCGAAGGCTGGAGCGGATGCCGGTCACGACGACGTCACCGGTATCGGACTGGTCACTGCCGGGTGCGGTCTGGGTCGGTGCGTCGGTCGGCGCGGTGGCCGTCTGCGCGAAGGCGGTGCCCTGAATGCCCGCAAGTGCGGTCGCCGTCAGAATCATGCCGCGAAAGCTCAACATGCTCAAATCCCCCCAATTCCTGTCGCGCCACCCCGCACGTTTCGATCATTGCGATACCGGGGAAGACAGGTGGGTTCCTCCCCTGACGAGCTTGTTATACGATATGCTCGGACTACCAACCTGTAACCAAACTGACATTGGTCCGTAAACGGAAAAAATATGACTTTTCTGTTATGGGACCATTGGACTGGCAAATTGCGGTTTGTGATGCTTAAATGACGCACTGACGGACCCCTTCGCTTCGGGGCGGGGCGCAGGGGCGGCGAAATTCAGGGGGAGCGGATGATGGCGACACGACCGGCCGGGCAAAGGCCGCCGCTGCTGGAAATCTGTATCGACGACGCCGAAGGGGTCGAGGCGGTCGTCCGGGCTGGCGCCGATCGGATCGAGTTGTGCGGCGCGCTGGGGCTGGGTGGTCTGACCCCCTCGGCCGCATTGGTGGCGCAGGCGGTCGCGTCGGGCGTGCCGGTGCATGCGATGGTGCGGCCGCGCGACGGCGACTTCCGCTATGATCCGGCCGATGTCGCCTTGGCCACCGACGAGATCCGGCGCATGGTGGGGCAGGGCGTCGCCGCTGTGGTGGTGGGCGCGATGGGCGACGACCGATCGCTGGACCTCGATCTCCTAGCGCGCTGGCGCGACGCGGCGAAGGATGTCGCGATCGTGCTCCACCGTGCGGTCGATCTGGTTGCCGACCCCGTGGCCGCGGTGGAGGCGGTGGCCGCGATCGGCTATGACCATATCCTGACGTCGGGCGGCGCGCCGACCGCCGAGCAGGGTGCGGACGTAATCGCCAGGATGGTCGCGGCGGCGCGCGGGCGGCTTTCCATCATCGCCGGATCGGGTGTTTCGGCGAAGAATGTCGCCGCGCTCATCGCTCGGACGGGGGTCGATGCAGTCCATGCTTCTGCCAGTATCCGCGAGCCCTGGACCGATCCGCGCATCGTCGAAATGGGCTTTGCCGTCGGGCCGAGACGCCGGACAAGCACCGAAAAGATCATCGCGCTGCGGCACGCAATCGGAGAGGAATAAAAATCCAATGTATGCCAAATATAATACCTGTTGCCGGGTTGGTCATGCTGCGATAAGCCTCGTATCGAAGCGGGGCGTGGCATGAGCGACGCCCGGGCAAGGGGAGATGGCGCGGCCATGACATTCTCGGCGCAGGTCGGTTCTTTCCGAAAGGGAAATCCCGCGCCGCTGTACCTCCAGCTTCAGCAGTTGCTGCGCGATGCCATCACGAACAATGTGCTGGCCGAGGATGATGCGATCCCCGCCGAGCGTGACTTGGCGATCGAATATGACGTGTCGCGGATCACGGTGCGCAAGGCGATCGGCGGCCTGGTCGAAGAGGGCTTGCTGACGCGTCGGCGCGGCGCGGGCACCTTCGTCGCGGGGCGGGTCGAGAAGAGCTTTTCCAAGCTGTCATCCTTTTCCGAGGACATGATCGCACGCGGCCGCACGCCGAGCAGCCAGTGGGTCAGTCGCGCGCCCGGCACCGTCACGCCCGAGGAGGCGCTCTCGCTGGGCCTGTCGCCGGGCGCGCCGGTGTACCGGTTCCAGCGCGTGCGTTTCGCCGACGAGGTGCCGATGGCGATCGAGATTTCGACCATCGCCGGTTTTGCGCTGCCCGGGATCGAGGCGGTCGACCGCTCGCTCTATGCGGCGCTCGAGCGCGCGGGCAACCGGCCGGTGCGCGCGCTCCAGCGGCTGCGTGCGGTGCCGTTCGGCGCGGACCATGCCAAGATGCTGAATGTCGATCCGGGCCATGCGGGCCTGTTGATCGAACGGCGCGGATTTCTACGCGATGGACGGGCGGTGGAATATACCCAGTCCTTCTATCGCGGCGATGCCTATGATTTCGTCGCGGAGTTAACCGATGTCTGATGTGATGACCGCCGGTCGTGCGGGAACCGGCACCCTGATGGGAGCGGAAGCGGGAGAGGCGCCGGAGGCGATCGCCCGGCTGCTCGCGCGCAATGCGCCGACCGTCCGGGCGCTGGCCGAGCGGCTGCGTGCCGCCCCGCCGCCGGTGATCATCACCATTGCCCGCGGCTCGTCGGATCACGCCGCGACCTATGGCAAATATATCCTGGAGACCAAGACCGGCGTGCCGGTGTCGTCGGCCGCACCCTCGGTCGCGTCGATCTTCGAGACCCCGATGAAGGTGCAGGGCGCGCTGGTCATCGCCATTTCGCAGTCGGGGCGCAGCCCGGACCTGCTGGCGACGGTCGAGGCGTACCGGGCGGGCGGCGCGCATATCGTCGCGCTCGTGAACGATGAAGAGTCGCCGCTGGCGA
This sequence comes from Sphingomonas sp. CFBP8993, assembly GCF_034044895.1. Taxonomy (NCBI): domain Bacteria; kingdom Pseudomonadati; phylum Pseudomonadota; class Alphaproteobacteria; order Sphingomonadales; family Sphingomonadaceae; genus Sphingomonas; species Sphingomonas sp. CFBP8993. The sequence continues at coordinate 343,427 of NZ_JAXCWU010000003.1, forward strand.
CCGGCGCGGACACCTTCCTGCCGCTGACGGCAGGACCCGAAAAGGCGGTCGCCGCCACCAAGTCCTGCCTGACCGCACTGGCGGGGCTGGCACAGCTCGCCGCCGCCTGGGCGGGCGACGAGGCGCTGGATGCCGCGCTGGAAGACCTGCCGGGCCAGGTCGAACAGGCGCTGGGCCTGGACTGGTCCTCGGCGGTCGAGGGCCTCTGCGACGTCAGCCAGATGTTCGTGCTCGGTCGCGGCTACGGCTACGGCGTGGCGCAGGAAGCCGCGCTGAAGCTGAAGGAAACCTGCTCGATCCAGGCCGAGCCGTTCAGCGCCGCCGAGGTGCGTCACGGCCCGATGCGGATCGTCGAGCCCGGCTATTCGGTGCTGGGCTTTGCCACCTCCGACGTGGCGGGCGAGGATGTGAAGGCGGTCGCCGACCAGTTCGAGGCACGCGGCGCCAAGCCGTTCGTCGCGGGGCAGGGCGGTGCGCTGCCCATGGTCGCCGGCCACCCCGCGCTGGAGCCGATTGCGATGCTCGCCAGCTTCTACCGCATGGTCGAGGCGCTGGCGCTCGCCCGTGGCATGGACCCCGACTCGCCGCCGCATCTTCAGAAAGTGACCCGCACGCTATGACCCGTTTCCGTTTCGTCAACGGCCATGTCGCGACCCAGGGCGGCGTCCTGCCCGGCGCGGAGATCACCGTCGATGGCGATCGTATCGCGTCGATCGGCGCGGTCGATGGTGCTGGCCAGGGTGGGGGCGACACGATCGACCTGAACGGCGGCTGGGTCGTTCCCGGCTATATCGACACGCAGGTCAATGGCGGCGGCGGTGTGCTGTTCAACGACCGTCTCGACGTGGACGGCATCGCGACCATGGCGGCCGCCCATGCCGTCTATGGCACCACCGCGATGCTGCCGACCCTGGTCAGCGAAACGCCGGACAAGATCGCCCGCGCGCTCGACGCCATCGACGAGGCGATCGAAGCCAAGGTGCCCGGCATCGTCGGCATCCATGTCGAGGGACCGGTGCTCAATCCGGCGCGCAAGGGCATCCACGATCCGGCGCGTTTCCGCGACCTGGACGAAGAGATGATCGCCGTCCTGACCCGCCCCCGCAAGGGCAAGGTCATGCTGACCATCGCGCCCGAGCGTGTGCCGGTGGCGACGATCCGCCGCCTGGTCGAGGCGGGTGTCCTGGTCAGTGCCGGACATACCGAGGCGAGCTATGAACAGGCGATCGCGGCGTTCGACGCGGGCCTGGTCGGCGTCACCCATCTCTACAACGCCATGCCTGCCATGCAGCAGCGCGTGCCGGGACTGGCGGGCGCGACGCTCGACGATCCGCGTCCCTATGCCGGGTTGATCATCGACGGCTTCCACGTCTCCGCGCCGATGCTGCGCCTGGCGATGAAGGCGCGGCCGTTCGACCGGATGATGCTGGTCACCGACGCCATGTCCTCGGTCGGCGCGGTCGAGAAGGACTTCGTCCTCCACGGCCGCCACATCGACGTGTCGGGCGGCAAGTGCACCTATACCGACGGTACGCTGGCGGGCTCCGACCTCGACATGGGTTCGGCGGTCGCCAATGCGGTCGAGCAGCTGCGCATTACGGTCGATCAGGCGGCGGCGATGGCCGCCACGAACCCGGCGGCGTTCCTGGGGCTTTCGCATGAGCGCGGTGCGCTGGCGACGGGCCTGCGCGCCGACTGGGTGGTGCTCGACGCGCGCCTGAAGCCGGTCGAGACGCAGATCGCGGCGGCGGAGCCGGTCGCGGCATGACGGTCGCGCGCCGCGACCTGTTGCTGGGCAGTGCGGTGGTGGGGCTGGCAGGCGGGATCGCGCCTGCCCGTGGCTTTGCCGCCACCGCCATCCCGGCGAACGGCGCGGGCGCGCTTCCCATGCCGGCCCCAACCGACCGGCTGCCCGCAGCCCTGCCGGTGCAGGATGCGGCGCGCGTGCTGATGGATCGCGGCTGGCTGTTCCATGAGGGCGATATCGCGCCCGCCCCGCTCGACACGCACAACGCGACCTATGTCTCGGTCAAGGCGGGCAATGCGCGCGGCGCGGCGGCGGTCGATTATGACGATAGCGACTGGCAGGCGGTCGACCTGCCGCACGACTGGGCGTCGTTCCAGCCTTTCGTGAAGACCGCCAATGTCGCGCAAGGATATCGCCCGCGCGGCATTGGCTGGTATCGTCGCAGCTTCCGGCTCGATCCGGCACTGCGCGGTCGCCGGATCGAGCTGGAATTCGGCGGCATTGCCACCAATGCGACCCTATGGGTCAATGGCAGCGTCGTCGCGCATAACTTCTCCGGCTACAACGCCATCCGTATCGACCTGACCCCGTTCGCGCGCTTCGGAGACGAGGCGAATGTCGTCGCGGTCCGCGTCGATGCCGAGGCGATGGAGGGCTGGTGGTATGAAGGCGCCGGGCTCTATCGCCATGTCTGGCTGGGCGATTATGCGCCGGTCTCGATCGCGACCGACGGCGTGCATTGCGATCCGCGCAAAGGTGCCGATGGCTGGCACGTCCCCGTCACCGCCACGCTGACCAGCATCGCCGCGAGCGAGGCCGGCGTGACGGTCGAGGCGCGGCTGCTCGATCCGCAGGGCAAGGTCGTCGCGCAAGGGCAGGCGACCGCAACGGTCCCGTCGCTGGACGAGGCGACCGCCCATCTCGACCTGTCCGTCACCGATCCGGTACTCTGGTCGATCGAGCGGCCGGTGCTGTACACGGTGCAGGTACGGCTGCTCCGCGACGGACAGGTGGCGGACGAACGGCGCGTGCCGATCGGTTTCCGCACCATCCGCTTCGACGCGGCCCGAGGCTTTTTCCTCAACGACAAGTCCGTCAAGCTGAAGGGCGTCTGCCTGCATCAGGATCATGCGGGCGTGGGGACCGCGATCCCCGATGCGCTGATCGGCTGGCGGCTGGAGCGGCTGAAGGCGATGGGCTGCAACGCGGTGCGCTCCAGCCACAATGCGCCGACGCCCGAACTGCTCGACTGGTGCGACCGGCTGGGCCTGGTCGTTATGGACGAGAACCGGCAATTCAATCCCGCGCCCGAATATCGCGCGCAGCTGGAGTGGCTGGTCCGGCGCGACCGCAATCATCCCAGCGTCATCATGTGGTCGGTCTTTAACGAAGAGCCGATGCAGGGCACGCCTTCGGGCGTTGAGATGGTCAAGCGCATGGCGCACTGGGTCCGCGCGCTGGACGACAGCCGCCCGGTGACGGCGGCGATGAACGGGGCGTTCTTCGATCCGGTCAATGTCGCGCAGGTCGTCGATGTGACCGGGTTCAACTATTATCAGGGCGATTACGACCGCTATCACCGGCTGAACCCCACCAAGCCGATGACCAGTTCGGAGGACACCAGCGCCTTCATGACGCGTGGTGCCTTTGCGAGCGATCCGGTGCGCCATATCGCGTCGAGCTATGACGACGAGGCGGCCAGCTGGGGCGACACGCATCGCGGTGCCTGGAAGAAGATCGCCGAGCGGCCCTATGTCGCGGGCGGGTTCGTGTGGACGGGCTTCGACTATCATGGCGAGCCGACGCCCTATGAATGGCCGACGATCGCCAGCTTCTTCGGCATCATGGATTTGTGCGGTTTTCCGAAGGTCGCCTTCGACATTCACCGTGCCGCCTGGGTCGATGACGAAGCGGTCGTCGCGGTCGCGCCGCACTGGAGCTGGCCGGGGCGCGAGGGGCAGCCGACCAAGGTCATGGTTCTCTCCAATGCCGAGCGCGTGGTCCTTCGCCTGAACGGCAAGACGGTGGGCGAGGCGGTGGTCGACCGGCTGATGGGCAATGAATGGACCATCCCTTACGCGCCGGGCCGGATCGAGGCGATCGCCTATCGCGGTGGCCGCGAGGTCGCGCGCGCCGTTCATGAGACAGTCGGAGCGCCGGTCGCGCTGCGGCTGACCCCCGCGCGCACCGTGATGGCGGGCGATAGCGAGGATGCGCAGGCCATCACGATCGACGCGGTGGACGCCAGGGGGCGGCACGTGCCGACCGCGAACCTGATGACCCGCTTCGCCATCGAAGGCGGCGCGATCATCGGCGTCGGCAATGGTGATCCCAATAGCCACGAGTCCGAAAAGGCGAGCGAACGGTCACTGTTCAACGGGCTGGCGCAGATGATCGTACGACCCGATGCCGGGCGGGGACGGATCACGATCCGCGCGACGGCGGATGGCCTGAAGCCTGCGACACTGCGGCTTGACCGGCTGGGCGTGCCCGCGCGCGCGCAGGTGCCGGTACTGGCCGCGGAGACGGATGTGCGCGACTGGCGGCGCTCGCCACCGCTCGCCGCCAAGCCTTCGCCCGATCTCGCGCCCGCCGCCAGTGACAATAACGGCTGGGCCTTTGTGCGGGCTGGCACGCCCACCCCGGCGGAAGCGGCGGGGTGGCGGGTCTACCGCGCCAGCGTCACGCCGCGGCGTGCGGTGGCGGCGCGTGGCGGTACGCTGCGTCTTGCCTCGGTCGGCGGCATGGCGAGCCTGTGGGTGGACGGCGTGATGGTCGCCGAGAAACGCGATCCCAAGCCCGGCCCGATGACGGCGACTTTGCCGTCGGGGGCGGGCAAGCGGACGATCGTGCTGATCGTCGCGGGGCTGGGCAATATCGAGAGTGGTCTGCTGGGCCGGGTGACGGTGGCTCCGCGCTGAGGCCGGGGACATCGCTCGCGGGGAATAAATGCAGTTTGGCGAAAGTGACGTGCGATGAGTGAGCTGATCGTTGTGGCCCCGCTGGCGGGCTGGGTGACGCCGTTGCCCAAGGTGCCGGACCCCGTCTTTGCCGAAAAGATGCTGGGCGACGGCTTGGCCATTGATCCGGTCAACGATACGCTGTGCGCGCCGTGCGATGCCACCGTGCTGACGGTGCATGAGGCGGGGCACGCGGTCACGCTGCGCAGCACCGACGGTTATGAGCTGATCTGCCATATCGGCGTCGACACCGTGTCGCTGGGCGGCAAGGGGCTGACCCCGTTGGTGACGGCGGGGGCCAAGGTGCTGGCGGGCCAGCCGCTGATCCGCTTCGATCTCGATTACCTCGTCCAGAACGCGCCCGCCGTCGTCACGCCCATCATCGTCGCCGATGCCACCCGCTACGGCGTCGAGCCGATCGCCAACGGGCTGGTCGCGGTCGGTGATCCGCTGCTCCGCGTCGTGCCGCTGGTGGTCGAGGCGGTGGTCGCCGATGCCGGTGGCGAGACGCTGATCGAGGAAATGGTCGTCGCGCTGTCGCACGGGCTTCACGCCCGTCCGGCCGCGCGGCTGGTCGAGGCGGTGCGCCGTCATGCCGCGACCGTCACCCTTCATCATGGCGATCGTCACGCCTCGGCGCTCAGCGCGGTCGGGTTGCTGGGCCTGGGTCTTGGGCATGGCACCACGGTGCGGATCGAGGCGAGCGGGGCAGAGGCCGCCGCCGCCATTGTCGAGGTCATCGCGTTCCTGAACGACGCGACGGTCGAGGATACGCCGATCGACGTGCCCGAGCCGGTGCGTGGCGAGGGCCCCGGACTGGGCGGCGTGCCCGCCGCGCCGGGGCTGGCGGTCGGCCCGATCCACCGCCTGACCCGCGCCGCCATTCCGGTCGAGCTGACGGCCGGGCCGGTCGCGGAGGAGCGTCAGCACCTGGCCGAAGCACTTGCCCGCGTCCGTGCCGGGTTGGCCCAGGCCGCCGAGGCCGGTGGCGCGCGGGGTGGGGTGATGGCCGCGCACGCCGCGATGCTGGCCGACCCGACGCTGGGCGATGCGGCGCTGGCCGCGATCGACCGGGGATTGAGTGCGGGCGTGGCGTGGCAGGAAGCCATTACCGAACAGGTCGCGGTCCTCGTGGCGAGCGGCGACCGCCGCATTGCCGAGCGCGCCGACGACCTTCGTGATCTGGAGCGCCATGTCCTGGCCGCCCTGGCGGGTCTGCCCATCGAGGGGCCGAGCGTGCCCCGGGGTGCGATCTTGGTTGCCGAGGATCTGCTGCCCAGCCAGGTCGCCGCGCTGGATGCCGCCGTCGTGGCGGGTATTGCGCTGGTGAAGGGCGGCCCGACTTCGCACGCCGCGATTCTGGCGGCGGGTATGGGCCTGCCCATGGCGGTGGCGTTCGGCGAGCCGCTGGCGGCGTTGGAGGATGGCCGGGTGATCGTGCTCGACGCCGATCGCGGGCTGGTCGATCCCGAGCCCGACGCCGATGCGCAAAGTGAGGCGCGCGACACCATCGCCCGTCGCAAGGCCGAGACCGAGGCGGCGCGCGCCGCGACCGGACCCTGCCGGACGCGCGACGGCACCCGGATCGAGATGTTCGCCAATCTCGGCTCGGTCGCCGATGCCGAAGCGGCGGTGGTCGAAGGGGCGGAGGGCTGTGGCCTGCTGCGCACCGAATTCCTGTTCCTGGAGCGCGAAACCGCGCCGACCCGCGACGAACAGGCGCGCGATTATCAGGCCATCGCCGATGCGCTGGGTGACCGGCCGATGATCGTCCGGCTGCTTGATGTCGGCGGCGACAAGCCCGCGCCCTATATGGACCTTCCGGTCGAGGAAAACCCGGCGCTCGGCCTGCGCGGCATCCGCGTGTCGCTCGCCGATCCGCAACTGCTGGAGGATCAGGTCGGCGCGATCCTGTCGGTGCGCCAGCCGTGCCGGATCATGGCCCCCATGGTCGCCAGCCTGTCCGAGCTGGAGGCGGTGCGCGCCGTGGTCGAGCGGCATGGCCGAAAGGCCGAGGTGGGCGTGATGATCGAGACGCCCGCCGCCGCGATTTCCGCCGATATCCTGGCGCGCAAGGCGGACTTCTTCTCGATCGGCACCAACGACCTGACCCAATATACGCTGGCCATGGACCGCGGCAACGCGGCGGTGGCGGCGGGGGTGGACGGGCTTCATCCGGCGGTGCTGCGTCTGATCGGCGCGACCTGTGACGGTGCGTCCCGCCACGATACGCCGGTCGGCGTCTGCGGTTCGCTGGCCGCCGACAGGCTGGCGGTGCCGATCCTGCTGGGGCTGGGCGTCACCGAATTGTCGGTGCCGCCCGCGCGCGTCGCGGCGATCAAGGCGCTGGTCGGCAAGCTTGAGATGGCCCGCTGCCGCGCGGCGGCCATCCATGCGCTGGCGCTTCCATCGGCGGCGGCGGTTCGTGCCCATATCACCACGTTGCTTCAGGAGATCGGCGCATGAGCTCGCCCATGGCCTCACTACAATCGCTCGGGCGCGCCCTGATGCTGCCCATCGCTGTCCTGCCGGTGGCCGGGCTGCTGCTGCGCCTGGGGCAGGCGGACATGCTGAACATCGCCTTCATGGCGAATGCAGGCAATGCGATCTTCGACAATCTGGGCCTGTTGTTCGCGGTCGGTGTGGCGACGGCCTTTGCCCGCGACGGCAATGGCGCGGCGGCACTGGCGGGCATCACCTGTTACCTCGTCACCATCAAGGGTGCCGAGACTTTGGTCATGCCCCCGGCCGATCTCGCCAAGGGGCTGGCCACGGATATCGCGGCCACCGTCGAGGCGGCATGGCGGGCAAAGTCGATCCACCGGTTCGACGTGCCGATCGGTATCGTCTCCGGCCTGATCGGCGGCAGTTTCTACAACCGCTTCGCCACGATCAAGATGCCGGAATATCTGGCCTTTTTCGGTGGGCGTCGCTTCGTGCCGATCATCTCGGGCATTGCGGGCCTGGGTCTGGCCGCGCTGCTCGGCGTGGCGTTCGGGCCGGTCAATGCGGGCATCGACGGCCTGAGCCAGGGCATCGTCCAGGCGGGCGGGCTGGGACTGTTCGCCTTTGGCGTGCTCAACCGTTTGCTGGTCGTCACCGGCCTGCACCACATCCTGAACACCGTCGCCTATTTCGTGGTCGGCGATTATCACGGCAAGACCGGCGACCTGACCCGCTTCTTCGCGGGCGATCCGACTGCGGGCGCGTTCATGAGCGGCTTCTTCCCGGTCATGATGTTCGGCCTGCCCGCCGCCTGCCTCGCCATGTACCACGAGGCGCTGCCCGAGCGGAAGAAGGCGGTCGGCGGCATGTTGTTCAGCCTGGCGCTGATGTCGTTCCTGACCGGCGTGACCGAGCCGATCGAATTCAGCTTCATGTTCCTGGCGCCGGTCCTCTATGCCTTCCACGCCATCCTGACCGGCCTGTCCGAGGCGTTGATGAACGCGCTGGGCGTTCGGCTGGGCTATACCTTTTCGGCCGGTCTGTTCGACTATGTCATCAACTTCGGCAAGGCGACCAAGCCGCTGATGCTGGTGCCGATCGGGGCGGTCTATGCGCTGCTCTATTACGCCGTCTTCCGCTTCGCCATCCGCCGCTGGAACCTCCAGACGCCGGGTCGCGAGGCCGAAGAGGCGTCGGGTGAGGACGTCATCGTAGAGGCCGGTGCGGCCCCGACGACGGGTGGTCGTGGGGCCACCTTCGTCGCGGCGATGGGCGGCAGTACCAACCTGACCGAGATCGCCGCCTGCACCACGCGTCTGCGCCTGATCGTCGCCGACCCGGCGCAGGTCGACGAGCCCGCGCTCAAGCGGCTGGGCGCGCGGGGCATCCTCCGCCCGTCGCCCAGCGGCGTGCAGGTGGTCGTGGGCCCCGTCGCCGACACGATCGCGATGGAAATGCGCGAGGCGATCCAGGCCGGACCGATCGCCGCGACCCGGCAGGCGGTGACAGTTGCTCCCGTCGCCGCTTCCGCCTCGCCTGGATCGTCCGGAACGCCGGACATCTCCGTACCCAAGGTCGTGCTGGACGCGGTCGGTGGAACGGCGAACATCGCCTCGGCCAGCCACCATGCCGGACGCTGGCGGATCGTGCTGGTCGATCCGTCCCGTCTGGGGACGCTGTCGGACGCGCAGATCCGCACCAGCGTGCGCGTGGCCGACGATACCGTGCACGTGCTGATGCACGAAAAGGTCATCATCTGATCGACAGCCATGTTGCCGCCGGTCGAACAAAAAGTGTAGGCAATTCCTAATTTTGTTTAAAACGGTCGCGACACAAAGCGTCGACGATCGCGAGGGAGGATGTGTTGCCAATCGAACTGGCAAGCGGCGTCGATGACAAGCGTTTGTACCGCGCGCCGGCGCTGGAAAAGGGGCTCGACATCCTGGAGCTTCTGGCGGGGGAGGAGCATCCGCTGACCATGAGCGCGATCGTCGTCCGGCTGGGCCGATCGACCGGCGAGCTGTTCCGCATGATCCAGGTGCTGGAACATCGCGGCTATGTCGCGCAGGGTGCAGACGGCTATGTCATGACGCCGCGGCTGTTCCATCTGGGCCTGAAGCGCCCGCCGGTCCGCAGCCTGATGGAGCAGGCGCTGCCCGAGATGCGCAGGCTGGCCGACGATATCGGCCAGTCCTGTTATCTCGCAGTTCCATCTGGCGCCGATTCCTCGGTGATTGCACGGATGGAGGCGGACACCTCGGTCGGGTTCTCGGTGCGGGTCGGGTATCGCCGTTCGCTGCACGAGACGCCGTCGGGCCGAACCCTCTACGCCTTTCAGTCGGAGGCCACCCGGCGCGAGTGGGAGTCGCTCTTCGATCCGCCCCTGTCGGACGAGGCCCGCCAGGCGCTGCGCCAGGATGCCGAGGCGCTGTCCACCCAGGGTTTCGCCCGGTCCGACAGTGCCGAGCTCCTTGGCATGGTCGAGCTGGCCTGTCCGATCATGCGCCAGGCCCGTGCCTGCGCCGTCCTGACCGTGCCGTTCATCCGCATCACCGATGCCCCCGTCGGCGAAGACGAGGCGCTGGCCCGGCTGCGCGACACCGCCCGATTGATTTCCGACCATCTGATCGGCAACGACGCCCGCATCTGATCGCGGCCCAATCGGCTTGTCCGCGCCCGGCTTCACGGCGATAGAGCGCCGTTCCCGATTGAACAAATCTGGCGACACGGGACTTTACCGTTCGGGTCGCGGCATCGCCGTGCAGGCGACCGTCGGGACGGATACAGGTCGGGAACGATACAGGGGGCCGTGGGTGCTGCTGAAATATTATAAGGGTTCGTTTATCTTCACCGCGCTCTGCTTGGGCGTCGCCGCCTGGCTGGGCTTCCAGAGCACGGGGACGTTGCCGGGTACGCTGGGCATCCTGTGGATCGTCCTGGTGCTGGGCGTGCTGGAGGTGTCGCTGTCGTTCGACAATGCGGTCGTCAACGCGACCGTGCTGCGCGACATGGACGACAAGTGGCGCCACCGCTTCCTGACCTGGGGCATCGTCATCGCGGTGTTCGGTATGCGGATCATCTTCCCGCTCGCCATCGTCGCGATCGCCGCGCATCTGGGGCCGATAGAGGCGGTGAAGCTGGCGGCGGGCGATCCGGTCCGGTACGAACAGATCATCACCTCCGCCCATGTCGGTATTTCGGGTTTCGGCGGCAGCTTCCTGGCCATGGTAGGGCTGAACTTCTTTCTCGACGACGAGAAGGACGAGCATTGGATCGCCGTGATCGAGCGCCCGCTGGCGGCGCTGCGCAGGATTTCGGGGCTGGCAACCGGCATCGTGCTGCTCGCGCTCTACGTCATCTCGCGCTTCATTCCGGCCGAGGAGGCGATGACCTTCATCACCTCGGGCATCTTCGGCCTGCTGACCTATATCGCGGTCCACGCCATCGGCGTGGTGCTGGAGGGTGACGGGGACGCCGCCACGGGTGCCGCAGCACGGTCGGGCTTCGCGGCGTTCCTGTATCTGGAGGTGCTGGACGCCAGCTTCTCGTTCGACGGGGTGATCGGCGCGTTCGCGCTGTCGAACAACCTGTTCATCATCGCGCTGGGCCTGGGCATCGGGGCGATGTTCGTGCGTTCGATGACGATCATGCTGGTCGAGCATGGCACGCTGGCGCAGTATCGCTATCTCGAGCACGGGGCCTTCTACGCCATCGTCGCGCTGGCCGCGATCATGCTGCTGTCGGTGCGTTTCCACATTCCAGAGACGATCACCGGCCTGATCGGGGCAACGTTGATCGGTCTGGCCTTCTGGGCTTCGGTGCGCAGCAACCGCAAGCATCCCGAGCAGGCGCTTGTCGATGCCGAGCCGGTTCACCCATCGGGCAAGCCGATCGGCGATTGACCGTTCCGGGGACGTGACGATGGAACCGATCGGCCCGGCGGGGATTGGCCTTTCCATACGCTGGGTGAGGGATCCAAGTCATGTCGGTATCTGCCATCGATACCTTGCGGCGGGAACGTTCGCCGTCCGATCGACCGCTGTTGACCGAGCTGTTCCTGAAGGAACGCGGGCGCGACACGATGACGCCGGAGGATATCGCCACGCTGGAGGGCAGCATCGACGAGGTCCGCGCGATACCCGCGCGGACCATCGTCGTCCGCCGCGAGGAGCGGGTACGGTCGAGCAGCCTTTTGCTCGAAGGGGTGATGTGCCGCTATATGGACGATCGCCAGGGCAATCGGCAGATCGTCGCCTTCCATGTGCCGGGTGATTTTGTCGACCTGCACGGCTTTGCCATGCGGCATCTGGATCACGATGTCGCCGCGCTGACACCGGTGCGCGTGGCGATGGCCGGGCATGACCGGCTGGAGCGGATCGTCGCGGGCTATCCCCGGCTGACCCGCCTGTTGTGGTTTTCGACGCTGCTCGATGCCGCGATGCACCGCGAATGGGTGTTCCGGCTGGGGCGGCTGGGGGCCGATGGCCGTGTAGCGCATCTGTTCTGCGAGCTTCATGCGCGGCTTGCCATGGTCGACATGGTCCGCGACGGCACGTTCCGCTTTCCGGTGACCCAGATCGATCTGGCGGAGGCCACCGGGATCACACCCGTGCACCTCAATCGCGTCCTGCGGTCGCTGCGCGAACGTGGATTGATGACCTTTCGCAGCGGCGAGGTCCACATCCTCGACCTCGACGCGCTGGCGGCGCTTGCCGATTTCGACCCGGCCTATCTCTATGGCGGCGGGCCGACGCTCGACCAGGCGGGGTCATGACGAGCCGCGGCGTGCCGTCGCATGTTCACGACGATGCGGGACAGGCGACCGCCGAGCAGGGGATCGTCATGCTCGATGGCCCCAATGGCGTGGCGGTGGCGATGACGCCGGGGGCCGCGCGGCAGACCGGCAACGAGTTGCTCGCCGCTGCCGTCCGGGCCGAGGCGCAGCTGGGCGACGCCTGATCATCCGGTTCCCGTGGCCGGACAGTGCTTTACCCCTTCGATCAGAGGCCTATGATGACGCACGTTTCATGAACGGGAGTGTTTCTTGCGTCATCCGTCCCTTGCCGTCGTCCTGTCGACCCTGATGAGTACATCCGCCCTCGCAAGCGGCGCGGCCATGGCCGCCGCCCCGCAGGCGGCGCAGGCCCCCGCCACCAATCCGCTGCTCAGCCCATGGACCGGCCCCTATGGCGGCGTACCCCCCTGGGACAAGGTCAAGCCCGAGCTGTTCCCGGCGGCGTTCGAGGCCGCGCTGGCGGAGCGTCGCGCCGACTATGACCGGATCGCCAATGATCCGGCCAGGCCGACCTTCGCCAACACCTTCGTGCCGATGCAGAATGCCGGGCAAACTCTGAACCGCGTGATGACGATGTTCGGGGTGATGACGGGCAACATGAACACGCCGGCCTATCAGGTGCTGGATCGCGAATGGTCGCCCAAGCTGGCCAAGGCGTCGGACGAGATCACCTTCAACCCTAAGCTGTTCGCGCGGATCGAGGCGATCTACAAGGCGCGCGACACCAGCGGGCTCGACGCGCAGCAGAAGCGGCTGGTCACGCGCACCTATGACAGTTTCGTGCGGCAGGGCGCCAAGCTGACCCCGGCGCAGAAGGCGGAACTGTCCGCCTTCAACCAGAATCTCGCGATCAACTTCAGCGAGTTTTCCCAGCGACTGCTGGCGGACGAGGGCACGGCGATCATCGTCACCGACGAGGCGCGGCTGGCGGGCCTGCCCGACAGCGTGAAGGCAGTGGCCAAGGCGGCGGCGGCCGAGCGTGGGCAACAGGGTTGGGCGATCGTTAACACCCGCTCGGCGGTCGATCCGGTGCTGACCTTCGCTACCGACCGGGCGCTGCGCGAGCAGGTGTGGCGTGCCTTCACCAAGCGCGGCGACAATGGCGACATCAACGATACCAAGGCGACCATCGCCCGGATCGTCCGCCTGCGCGCCAACCGCGCGCACCTGCTGGGCTTCAAGACCCATGCCGACTGGCGGATGCAGGACACGATGGCCAAGACCCCGGCCGCCGCGATGGACCTGATGATGCGCGTCTGGCCCGCCGCCAAGGCGCGCGTCGCCGAGGAAGTCCGCGACATGCAGGCGATCGCGGACGCCGCTGCCGCCAAGGGGGAAGGGGCCAAGATCACCATCGAGCCCTGGGACTATCGCTTCTACCAAGAGAAGGTCCGCAAGAGCCGCTACGATCTCGATCAGGCCGAGTTGAAGCCCTATTTCGAGTTGAACAACATCATCCAGGGGTCGCTCTACGCAGCGAACCGGCTCTATGGCCTGGAGTTCAAGGAGATCACCGGCACGGTGCCGGTGTTCGAGCCGAACATGCGCGTGTGGCACGTCACCCGCAACGGCAAGGAAGTGGGCCTGTTCTACCGCGACGATTTTGCGCGGACCGGCAAGCGTTCGGGCGCCTGGGCGAACACCTATCGCGGCCAGCGAAACCTGCCGCCGGTGCAGAATGTCCTGTCGTCCAACAACAACAACTTCGCCAAGGGCGCGCCCGGTGAACCGGTCCTGATCAGCCTGGACGATGCCGAGACGCTGTTCCATGAATTCGGCCACGCCATCCACGCGATGTTGCAGAACGTGACCTATCCGGGGCTGGCGGGCACGCCGCGCGACTTCGTGGAATATCCCAGCCAGGTAAACGAGCATTGGCTGCTGACCCGCGACGTGCTCGACAAATATGCCCGTCACTACAAGACCGGCCAGCCCATGCCGCAGGCGCTGCTCGACAAGATCAAGGCGTCGGAGACCTTCAACCAGGGTTTCGCGACGACCGAATATCTCTCTTCGGCGATTCTGGACATGAAGCTGCACACCATCCCGGACGGCGTGGTCGACCCGGCCGCGTTCGAGGCGACGACCTTGCGTGAGATCGGGATGCCGAAGGAACTGGTGATGCGGCACCGCCTGCCGCAGTTCAATCACCTGTTCTCGTCGGACAGCTATTCGGCCGGTTATTACAGCTATCTCTGGTCGGAGACGATGGACGCCGACACTTTCGCGGCGTTCGAGGAAGCGGGCAGCCCGTGGGACAAGGCGACGGCGGACCGCTTCGCGCGGATCCTGTTGTCGACGGGGAACGAAACCGACCGCGCCGAGGCGTATCGCGCGTTCCGGGGGCGTGATCCGGACGTGAATGCGCTGCTCAAGCAACGCGGCTTCCCCACGAAGTAACGACCTCAATCCTCCCCATCGTCAGATGGGGAGGGGGACCGCGCCCGCAGGGCGTGGTGGAGGGGTAGGGCCGGTCCGTCCGCCCCTCCACCATCGCTGGCGCGATGGTCCCCCTCCCCAAGCCATGCTTGGGGAGGGTTTCGCCTTACAGCGCCTTCAACCGGATCGCCTGGCCGCCGCCGGGGGCGAGCGACAGGGTCAGCGTGTCGCCCTTCTTAACCCGCTTCGTCTCGAACGCGATCGAATGGCGCGCGTCGGTGGCATAGGTCGCGCCGGGGCCGTCCTTGTAGACCTGCGCCTCATAGCTCTTGCCCGGATCGAGGAAGTCCAGCGTCACGGTCAGGTCGCGCGCATTCTCGTCGGTGATCGAGCCGACATACCAGTCGCGACTCTTGCGGTCCCGCCGCGCGAAGGTGACGTAGTCGCCGACCTCGCCGTTAAGCACGCGACTATCCTCCCAATCGACAGGCACGTCCGCGATGAAGCGGAAGGCTTGGGGGTATTTCGCATAATTCTCCGGCGTGTCGGCCGCCATCTGCACGGGGGAATAGAGGACCACGTACAAGGCGAGTTGCTTGGCGATGGTCGACTGGATCGGGCTGTCGTCGCTGCCGGTCAGGCTGAGCACGCCGGGCGTGAAGTCCATCGGACCCTCCAGCATCCGGGTAAAGGCCAGGTTGACCTCATGCTCGGGCGGGTTCTTGCCCGGCCACGCGTTATATTCCATCCCGCGCGAGCCCTCGCGGGCCAGCCAGTTGGGATAGGTGCGGCGTAGGCCCGTGTCCTTGACCGGCTCGTGGCTGTCGATCGAGACCTTGTATTTGGCGGCGGCCGCCAGCACGCGCAGATGGTGGTTCACCATCCACTGGCCCTCATGCCATTCGCGGCTCACCGAGCCGTCCGGGTTCACTCGCTCGATCTGACCGGCATCGGCGACATAGCCCGTCTTCACCACATGTTCGCCGTGATCGGCGGCGAATTTGAAGGCCGGGTCGAACTGGCTTTCATAATGGCTGACCGCGCCGCCTGTCTCGTGATGGCCGATCAGCGAGACGCCCTTGGCCTTGGCGTATTTCGCCAGTGCATCGGCGTCGAAATCCTCCGCCGGGGTCGCGAACTGCATCGCCGAGCCGTTGCCCGCCCAGTCGCCGTCCCAGCCGATATTCCACCCCTCGACCAGCACGCCGGGGATGCCGTATTTGGCGGCGAAGTCGATATAGGTCTTCACATTCGCGGTCGTGGCGCCGTGGCGGGGGCCACGCGCCCAGCTCCACTCGCCCTTGATCATCTTCCACCAGACGCCGACGAACTTGCCCGGCTTTACCCACGACACGTCGCCCAGTTTGTTGGGCTCGTTCAGGTTGAGCATCAGGTGGCTCATATAGAGCCCGCCCGCATCGGGTGCGATCAGGAAGGTCCGCCAGGGCGTCGTCCACGCGCCGGTCTTCACCACTTTGGGCGCGCCCGAGCCGGGGGTGAGGACCGCCTTGAAGCTGTTCCCTTCGGTCTTCATCACGGCCATGCTGGCATAGTCGACCAGCGCCGCCTCATGGATGGCGATATGGGTACCGTCGTCCAGCTTCATGGTGATCGGCGTCGCCGCCGTGCCGACACCGGAGAGGGGCGTGCGGTTGTAGAGATATTCCTCGCGATTCCACAGGAAGGCAGGCTTCCACCAGGCGGTGCCGCCTTGCGCGATATTGAACTCGGTCAGTTCCTCGGCGATGTCGGCCTTGGGCATCGCCTGCTGCTCGGGAAATTCGTAGCGGAAGCCGACGCCGTCATCCTGCACCCGGAACACCACGTCATAGCGGCGATGGAGCGCGCTCGACTCCATCAGGCGGACGCGCATCTCGCGGTGATTGTCGTGGATGGTGCGCCATTCGCCCCAGGGCTGGGTCCAGCTTGTGTCGGACTTGGCGTGGGCGACCGCCTCGATCTTCATGCCGCGCTCGATCTTGGGCGCGTCGGTGAACATCATGCCCAGTCGCGAGGGGGCGACGATCGCCTTGCCGTTGCGGGCGATCATATAGACGGCGCGGCCGTCATTGTCGGTCGACACCTGCACGGTGATCTGGCCGTTGGGCGAGGTCTCGACCGCGTCGGGCTGCCCGGCGGGCCTGGCGAATTTGAACGTTTCGTTGACCGCCGGATCGGCGGGGCCGTTCTGGGCGGAGGCGGCGCTGGCGATCAAGGCTCCTGCGAGAATGGGCCCGATGGCAATGGTCGTCTTCATGCAGTCATCTCCCGGATCGCCGCCCCGAACGCGCCCAGGCGTTCGTCGGTGGCGTTATTGATTGTGACCAGCACCCGCTGCCCACGCGGCAGGGCAGGGGGAAGGGTCACGGGCGTGTCGCCCAGATTGAACAGGCAGAGCAGCCGCTGCGATCCCTCGCGCCGCTCGAAGGCGAGCAGTTGCTCGTCGGCGTGCAGCAAGGTCAGGTCGCCGACCGCCAGCGCGGGCGTCTCCGCGCGAAGGCGGACGAGGCGCCGCGTCAGGTTCAGCAGCGAGTCGGGGTCGCCGTCCTGCCGGTTGACCGCCAGCGCGCCATGATCGGGGCCGGTGGGCAGCCATGGTTCGGCGTCCGAAAAACCACCGTTGATGGCATTGCTGCTCCACGGCATCGGCGTGCGCACCCCGTCGCGCGACAGGGTCAGCGGCCAGTTCGCGATCGCCTCCGGGTCCACCAGCCGCTCGAAGGGCACATCGACCTGGGTCAGGCCCAGTTCCTCGCCCTGATACAGAAAGGCATTGCCGCGAAGCGACAACAGCAGCAGCATCTTCATCCGCGCAAACGCCTCGCGATGCTCCGGCGTGGTCCAGCGTGACACGGCACGCGGGGCGTCATGGTTCTCGAACGCCCAGCTCGGCCAGCCGACACCCGGCGCGGCGGGCCATTTCGCCAGCGCCTCAGCGACGATGCGCGGCGTCAGCCGATCGGCATAGAGGAAGTCGAAGCCATAGGCGGTGTTGAGCCGATGGTCCCCGGCCGTGAACATCTTCATCTCGGCATCCGCCTCGTCGCCGCCGACCTCGGCCACGGTGAAGCGGTCGCCATAATCGTCCAGCGTCGCGCGGATCCGCTCCAGGAAGGGCACGATATCGGCATGGCTCTGATTGTAGAGCTTGAGCTGGAAATCGAACGGCCGGGTCCGCGTCTTGCCCGTGTCAGGCGCGGGCGGATTATCGCGCAAGCTCGGCTCGTGCATCATGAAGTTGATCGCATCCAGCCGGAAGCCGTCGACGCCCCGGTCGAGCCAGAAGCGCGCCGTCGCCAGCAACTCGGCCTGCACGTCCGGGTGATGGACGTGAAGCTGCGGCTGCTCCTTCAGGAAATTGTGGAGGTAATATTGCCGGCGCCGCGCGTCCCAGGTCCAGGCGGGGCCACCGAACACCGACTGCCAGTTGGAGGGCGGCGAGCCGTCGGGCTTGGCATCGGCCCAGACATACCAGTCGGCGCGGGCGTTGGTGCGGCTGGCGCGGCTTTCGGTGAACCACGGATGTTCGTCGGAGGTGTGGCTGTACACCTGGTCGATGACGACCTTCAGCCCCAGTTCGTGCGCGCGGGCGACCAGTGCGTCGAAATCGGCAAGGCTGCCGAAGATCGGATCGACATCGCGGTAATCGGCGACGTCATAACCGAAATCCTTCATAGGCGAGGTGAAGAAGGGCGACAGCCAGATCGCATCCACCCCCAGGCTGGCGACATGGTCCAGCCGCGCGGTGATGCCGGGCAGGTCGCCGATGCCGTCGCCATTGCTGTCGGCGAAGCTGCGCGGATAAATCTGATAGATCACCGCGCCCTTCCACCAGGGACGGGGGGCGGTGGGTATGGTTTCGGTCATCAACGGCTCTCCGCCGCGCAGACGGCATAGCCGAAGGCGGGCAATTCCAACATCAGGCTCCCCGGCGCGGCGGCGGTCGGGGCACAGGCACCAGCCATGGCGGTGAAACGTTGCGATGCCGTTTCGACCTGTACGGCCTGCGCGATCGCCTTGGTCGAGGTGTTGAAGGCGATCACATATTCACGCCCCGTGGCGGGGTCGAAGCGCGACACGGCGAACAGGCCCGGCGCGTCGCCGCGTGTGCGGATCACCTGGCGCCCGCGCGTCAGGGCCGGGTTGGCGACGCGCAGGCGGGCGAGCGTTGCGATCTCGCGGTAGAGGGGATGGGTGGGCACGAAGCTGTCGGTCGCAGTGGTCTTCGAGGTGCCGACCAGCTTGTTGTCGTTATAGCTGGCGACCCTGCTTGCGAACATGTCCTCGCGCGCATCCTGGTCGTTGCCGTCGCCCGCAAAACCCTGTTCATCACCCGAATAGATGGTCGGCACGCCGCGCAGGGTCAGCAGCATCGCGTGGCCTAGTTCGACCCGCTTCAGGATTTCCCCGTCCGAGGCATTGGGGTTTGCCATCCGAACGTCGCGCGCGAAGCGGCCATGGTCATGATTGCCGAGGAAGGTCGGCAGGATGTCCGCCGTCGCCTCGCCCCTGGCATAGAGGACATCGCCCTCGAACAGGCTGGCGAGCGTGCGGGTCGGCTTGTTCTCGGCAACCGTCTGGATCACCGCGTTCATGAAGGCGAAATCGAGGACCGCCGGGTAATCGGCGATCTTGGTCCAGCGCGCGAGATAGCCAGGCTCCATGCCCGCCGTCACCTCGCCGAAGATGTGGAAGTTCGGGATGCCCTTCGCCTTGGCCCGGTCCAGCATGGCGGGCACGAAGCGGCGCCAGAATTCCAGGTTCACATGCTTGGCGGTGTCGATGCGGAAGCCGTCGACGCCGAAGCGGTCGATCCAGCTGCCGTAAATGTCGATCATACCCGAAATGACGCGCGGATTTTCGGTGTAGAGATCGTCCAGCCCCGAGAAATCGCCGGTGGTCGAGCTTTCGTCCTCGAAGGTCGTATTGCCGCGATTATGATAGTAGATCGGGTCGTTGAGCCATGCCGGGGTCTTGGCGTTCTTCTCCGCCGCCGGGACGTAAGGCGTGTAGGCGTAGTTCGGATCGGTCAGATGCGCGAAGTTCGCTGCCGTCTGCACGTCATCGCCGACAAAGCCGGCATTGATCGGCCTGCCATCCACGCCCCCGCGCCTTTGGTACGGATAGGTCGCACGGTCGCGATAGGGGCAGGGTGAGCCCTCCGCGCATTCGCGATACTGGATCACGTCCGCCGTGTGGTTGACGATGATGTCCATATAGACCTTCATTCCCCGGCCATGCGCCGCCGCGATGAAGGCGCGCAGATCGGCTTCGCTCCCCAGATGCGGATCGACCGTGGTGAAGTCGGTGATCCAGTAACCGTGATAGCCCGCGCTCTCCTGGCCCTTGGCGCCCTGCACCGCCTTGTTCCTGAAGATCGGCCCCAGCCAGATCGCGGTCGCGCCCAGCCCCTGGATATAGTCGAGCCGCTTCGTCAGCCCCTTGAGATCGCCGCCATGATAAAAGCCCTTATGCGTCGGATCGAAGCCGGTGGTCAGCGGCCCGCCCTTCAGACCGCCGCGGTCATTGGCGGTGTCGCCATTCTCGAACCGGTCGGGCAGGACGAAGTAGATCACCTCGTCCTGCGGCAGGCGCTGGCGATAATCCTGCGCGGCCAGTGGCGTCGCCGTGGCCAGGAGCGCGAGCAGCAGTTTCTTCATGCGAAAACCTTTTGAACGGGCGCGGCGCAATGCGCAGCGAGAAAGGCGTCGTGCGTCGGCAGCCGGGCGGCCACCTGCGCGGCATGACGCCGGGTCAGCGACAGGAAATCGTCGAGTTCATGCGCCGACAGGGCATCGGCCAGCGCATGATGGCCGCCGGGCAGGATATTCTGGCCGATCATGACCTGCACCCAGGCCGCCTCGGCGAACAGCTCCTCGCCCGCGCGCCGAAAACGCCCGTTCGCGCGGAACAGGGCGATCCGCGCGGCCAGGCTCTCGGGCAGCGGCGCCGCGCGCCGTTCGGCCCAGAAAGGCTCGGTTCGCGCATTGGCCTGGTAATGGAGGATCAGAAAGTCACGGACCGCCAGCCATTCGGCCGCCGTCTCGGCATTATAGGCGTCCATGTCGACCGGCTGGAGTATGCCGCCGGGCCAGAAGTCCAGCAGCCGCGCGATCCCCGACTGGATCAGGTGGATGCTGGTCGACTCGAGCGGCTCGAGGAACCCCGCCGCCAGCCCCAGCGCGATGCAGTTGCCGACCCAGGCGCGCCGCCGCCGCCCGGTGGTGAAACGCAAGGGGCGGGGATCGCCGACCGCCTCGCCGCCCAGCGCGGTCAGCAGGCGGTCGGTCGCCTCGTCATCCGACAGATGGCGGCTGTCATAGACTAGGCCGTTGCCGGTGCGATGCTGAAGCGGAATACGCCAGCGCCAGCCCACGCCATGCGCGATCGCGCGGGTATAGGGAGGCAGGGGGCTGGTCCGTTCGCTCGCTACCGCCAGGGCGCGGTCGCAGGGGAGCAGGTCGGACCAGTCATCGAACGGCTCGGCCAGCGTCTCGCCGATCAGCAGCGCTCGGAAACCCGAACAGTCGATGAAGAGGTCGCCCGCATGAACCTCGCCCCCGTCCAGCACGACATGGTCGATCCGCCCGGCCTGATCGCGCGCGACCGAGGCGATGCGTCCCTCCACCCGCGCCACGCCCGCGCTTTCCGCATGACGGCGGAGCAGCGCGGCATAGAGGCTGGCGTCGAAATGATAGGCCCAGGCCAGGCCGCTGGGCAGGTCGGGACGGCCGGGATCGGGGGCGAAGCGGCCCGCCATCGCCGCCTGCGCGCCCGGCATATGGCCCCAGAGCGAGGCCGGGTTCGCCGCCCCGCCGCCGCGCAGCCAGTAATGGTGGAACGGCACCAGCCCCAGGCCGCGCCCGATGCTGCCGAAGGCATGAAGATAGCCGCTGCCTTCACCCGACCAGCCCTCGAACCTTATGCCCAGCTTGAAGCTGCCGTTGGTGGCCCGGAGGAACTCGGCCTCGTCCAGCCCCAGCATCTGGTTGAACAGGCGGATGCCGGGGATGGTGGCCTCGCCCACGCCGACCGTGCCGATCGCGTCGGATTCGATCAGGGTGATCCGCGTCGAGGCGGGGACGAACCGCGCAAGGGCCGCCGCCGCCATCCATCCGGCGGTGCCGCCGCCGACGATCACGACCTTTCTGGCGATATGGTCTGCGGTGGGGCGGGCGTCCATGCGGCGTCTCACATTCAGGATTCCCGCGCCGGCAAATGGGGGGGGCGGCGCGGGAAACTGGCATCAGAAGCGATAGGTAAACCCGGCCAGGAACCGGCGGCCATAGCTCTGATAGTCGATCACCTCGTCGCGGCGACCGCCATTGGTGGTGACGAACGGCGTGTCGGTCAGGTTCTGGCCCTGCACGAACAGCGACAGGCCCTTGAACGTACCCTCCTGGAAGTCATAGCCGATCTGGCCGTCGACGATGGTCTCGTCGATCGCGCGGCGGCGGACGCGGTTGGCGCCGAAGCCCGACAGCTCACCCACGAAGGTCGAGCGGTAGCGGACCGATCCGCGGATGTTCAGGCCCCACTTCTCGAAGAAGGCGGTGCCGTTCGCCACCCAGCGCGAATAGCCGGGAATGTCCTCCGGGGCGCCACCCGGCGTCGGCGTGATCTCGGTCTTGGTATAGGAGCCGCCGCCCGTCAGGCCGAAGCCGTCCAGGAAACCGGCCAGCTGGCCGAGCGGAAGCGTACCCGCCAGCTCGACGCCGTAGATCGTGCCGCCGGTGCCGTTGATCGGCCGGGTGATCCGCCCTTGCGTGGGCGTGCCGATCGGCACGGCGGCGGGCAGGGGCAGGCCGGTATAGTCGTAAGGCTGCTCCAGATTGTAAACGAAGCTCTTGAGATCCTTGTAGAAGCCCTGCGCCGCCAGATAGCCGCGCGTGCCGAAATACTTCTCGACCGTCACATCGACCGAGTTCGCCCGGATCGGGCGGAGATACGGATTGCCGCCATTGCCCGAGATGATGCCCTGCGCCGTGTCGAAGCCATAGGACAGCGCGACCCGCATATCGTCGAAGCGGGGCCGCATCATCTGGCGCGCGGCGGCCACGCGGAACACCCAGTCGCTGGGCAGGCGAAGCGACAGGTTGGCGCTGGGCAGGATGTCCCAGTAATCGTCGCCCTGCACGATGTTGGTATAGCCGGTGCCGTTATAGATCAGCCCGCGCGACTTCTGCTCGGTGCCGACCGCCTGCACACCCAGATTGCCGGTCAGTTCCGCCGCGCCGATCTGTGCCTTCAGGTCCGCCTGGAGATAGGCGGTCATCAGATGCTCGGTCGTGGTGTACGCCTTGGCGGGCACGTCCGGGCTGGTGTTCGGCGTCAGGACGATGACCCCGCCCGCCAGCAGCGCGCGCGGATCATAGCTGAGCATCGGCCCCAGACCCAGATAGGTGAGGTCGGTCGGCGTCTGGCGATATTGCTGCGGCAGCGGGGCGATGGTCGCACCGTTCGGCAGCGTGACGAACGACTCGTTGGGCGCCAGCGACTTGGCGTGATCGGTATAGTTCAGGCCGAAGCGCAGCGCGCTGACGATCGGCGTTTCTACTTCGCGCTCGATCTCGACGCGGTACTGCTTGATCTCGTCGGTGATCTTGCGATCGTTGAAATAGCCCGCCTGGCGCGTGCTGCCGCCCCAGCCCAGCGGATCGGTCAGCTGGATCAGATTGGGGTCGGAATAGTTCAGCGTCGGCTTGAAGACGGTGCCGGTGTTGCCGGTGGTGAAGCCGATCGTATCGGTCGCGCCGACGCCCTGGCCGTAACCGGTGCCGCTATAGGTTTCGAGCGTCACCTCGTCGCGGTCGGTGCGCGAATAGCTGAGGTCGATGAATGCGCTCCAGCCGTCATCGCCCTTATACTTGCCGTTATAGCCGAACGAGTAGAGCTTGGCCTTGCGCTGGAACGAGTCGTTCCGGATCACGCCCTCGACATTGTTGAACGTGCCCGAAGTGACGAGGCCGTTGTTCACCACCGCATTGGTCAGCGTCGTGCCTGTCCCCGAGGCCAGCGGCAGCTCGATGCCGCGCTTGATCTGGTCGTCGTTGAAGTCGGAATAGAAACCGTCGAGCGTGCTGGTGAAGGTGTCGCTCATCCGCCACTGCACCGTGCCGGACAGGCCCAGCCGCTTGAGGGTAGTCGAGGTGACATAGGATTTCGATCCGCCGACGACGTCGACCGTCTGGCCGCCCACGGTCGTCTGGGCATAGCCCCAGGCATTGCCTTCCTGGATCTGGTACGGCTCGTTGAGGTAGCTGGCGGACAGTGCGACGCCGATCGTGTCATCGGCGAACTGGTCGACATAGGTCGCACTGGCGCGATAGCCGAAGTCCTTCGATCCCGCATTCAGCTTGCCGATATCGGCATAGGTGCCGCGTGCACCGACCGAGATCACGCGCTTGCCGTAATCGAGCGGGCGGATGGTCTTCAGGTCGACGGTGCCCGACAGGCCCTGGCCGATCAGCCCGGCATTGGCGGTCTTGTAGATCAGGACCTGGTTGACGACCTCGGCGGGGTATTGGTCATATTCGACCGCGCGATTGTCGCCGGTCGAGGTCTGCTCGCGGCCGTTGAGCAGCGTGGTCGAGAAGTCGGGCGCGAAGCCGCGGATCGAGATGGCGTTGGAGCGGCCGTTGACCCGCTGCGACGTGACGCCGGGCAGGCGGGCGATGGACTCGGCGATCGACGCGTCCGGCAGCTTGCCGATGTCCTCGGCCGAGACGGACTCGACGACCAGGTCGCGGTTCTTCTTCTCGGCGACGGCGTTTTCCAGTGCGGCGCGAAAACCGGTGACGACGATGTCGCCGGGCTCGGACTCGGGCTGGGCCTGCTGGGCCGCCGCGTCGGGGGCGGCGGGGGCGGGGACGATAGCGGTGGTCTGCGCAAGGACCGGCGCGGCGATGACCATGGCCAGCGTGCTGACCCCGAGCTTCAGGAACGAGCGCGCGGCATCGGCCGGCGCCACTGGGCGAACCGTCATGAAAATCCCCTCCGAGAAACCCCGTCTTCGTTGAAAGGACGGGTATGGTTGTTGCCCCTCCTGTGAAAGGACACGCGTCGAAAAGGAACAAGGCCGCATACGTATTCAATGCGGCCGGTCCGGCCTGTTGCATTATTACGACAGCGCTTCGGCTTAACCCGGCTCGTGAAAGCCGGTAAGCGGAGTGGAGAGGAGGAAGCACAGATTTGGCCGGTCCGCGTAAGCCCACATCGTTCGACATCGCGCAAATGGCGGGCGTATCGCAACCGACCGTCAGCCGGGCGCTGCGCGGCAGTCCGTCGGTCAGCGCCGCCACCCGCGCGCGGATCGAGGCGATCGCGAAGAACCTCAACTACTCGGTCGACCGTGCCGCCTCCAACCTGCGCAGCGGCCAGACGCGAACGCTGGCGCTCCTCCTGTTCCGCGATCCCTCGCCGGGGCGGACGCTGATCAATCCGTTCTTTCTCGGTATGTTGGGATCGATCATGGAGAGCTGTGCGGAGGTCGGGTACGACCTGCTCGTCTCGTTCCAGAACCCGACCAGCAACTGGCAGGCGGATTATGAGGACAGCCATCGTGCCGATGGGCTGATCCTGCTCGGTTACGGCGATTACGCCGCGTATCGCGAACAGTTGGAGACGCTGGTCGCGCGCGGCACGCATTTCGTGCGCTGGGGTTCGGTCGCGCCGGGGCAACCGGGGTTGACCATCGGATGCGACAATCATGCGGGCGCGCTGGCGGCGACGCGGCATCTGGTGGCGCAGGGGCGCAAGCGGATCGCGTTCCTGGGCGACGCCACCGACCATTATCCCGAATTCCACGACCGCTATCGCGGCTATTGCGACGCCCTGTCCGAAGCGGGGCTGCCATGCGACCCCGCGCTTCAGGTCGGCGCGATCTCCAGCGAGGAGCAGGGGGAGCGGGCCGCGCGCGAGTTGCTGGTACGCGGCAAGCCGTTCGACGGCATCATGGCCGCGAGCGACCTGATCGCGCTGGCGGCGATGCGCGTCCTGGCGGAGGCGGGCCTGCGGGTGCCCACCGATGTGTCACTCGTCGGGTTCGACGATATTCCGGCGGCCAGCTTCGCGCATCCTCCGCTCAGCACCGTGGTGCAGGACGCAGCAGCCGCAGGCCGGTTGCTGGTCCGCGCGCTGCTCGCGGAGATTGCCGGCACCGCACCACCACGCAATCTGTTGCCCGCGACCCTGGTCGTGCGCGGGTCGAGCGTCAGACCATAAATCATAACGATAACAAAAATCTGGGAGGGATTATGGAGAAGCCGCGTCAGGGCTTTTGGGGGTTGTGGAACACCTCGTTCGGCTTTTTCGGTATCCAGATCGGCTTTGCCCTGCAAAACGCCAATGTCAGCCGCATCTTCCAGTCGCTGGGCACCGCCGAGAAGGACCTGGCCTTCCTGTGGATCGCGGCGCCGCTGACCGGGCTGCTCGTCCAGCCGGTGATCGGCCATTACAGCGACCGCACCTGGGGACGGTTCGGGCGGCGGCGGCCCTATTTCCTGGCGGGTGCGGTGCTGGCGACGCTGGCGCTGCTGGGGATGCCCAATGCCGGGGGGCTGCTCGCGGCGGCGATGCTGCTCTGGCTGCTCGACGCCTCGCTCAATATCTCCATGGAGCCGTTCCGCGCCTTTGTCGGCGACATGCTGCCCAGCCGCCAGCGGACGGCGGGCTATGCGTTCCAGACCGGCTTCATCGGGGCGGGCGCGGTGCTGGGGTCGCTGGCACCGATGCTGCTGACCGACGTGTTCCACGTCGCCAATGTCGCGGGGCCGGGGGAGGTGCCGCCCTCAGTTCGCTATGGCTTCTATATCGGTGCGGCGGCCTTGTTCGCCGCGGTGCTGTGGACGGTGATGACGACCCGCGAATATTCCCCTGCCCAACTGGCCGCCTTTGCGGATCACGACGAGGGGCAGGCGGTGCATGGCGATGCGGCCCCCAGTCAGCGGATCGGGGCCGCGCCGCTCTGGATCGCCGCCGGTGCGCTGGTCGTCGTGGGTGTCGGGTGGCTGGGGCTCGACAAGCCGGTCTATCTGCTCGGCGGCGGACTGATCGCCTTTGGCTTGGCCAAGATCGTCAGCGCCGGATTGGTGCGGCGCGGGCGGGGCGGTAACGCGTTGAGCCAGATCCTGGCCGACCTGGCGGCGATGCCCGCCACGATGAAGCGGCTGGCGCTTGTCCAGTTCTTCACCTGGTCGGCCCTGTTCATCATGTGGATCTATACGACGCCGATCGTTGCGGAGCGGGTGTTCGGCACCACCGACGCCAGCAGCGCGGCGTTCAACGAAGGCGCCAACTGGGTCGGCGTGCTGTTCGCGGTCTATAGCGGCGTCGCCACGCTCTGGGCCTTTGCATTGCCGCCGCTGGCCAGGGCGATCGGGCGGCGCAACACGCATATCCTGGGGCTGCTCTGCGGAGCGGCGGGCTTCGCATCGTTCCTGGTCATTCGCGACGCCTGGTGGCTGATGGCGTCGATGGTGCTGGTCGGCATCGCCTGGGCGTCGATCCTGACCATGCCCTATGCGATCCTGTCGGCTGCGCTGCCACCCGAAAAGCTTGGCATCTACATGGGCTTGTTCAACATCTTTATCGTGTTGCCGCAGCTGATCGTGTCTTCGGTGATGGGGGCGATCGTGGGGCATTTCCTGGGCGGCCATCTGGTCTGGACGATGGCGATCGCCGCCGGTGTGATGGGCGTGGCGGCGCTGGCGATGCTGCGGGTGGCGAAGGAGGCGTGATCCTCCCCGGCATGGGGGATTTAGGCGCGGGGCAGGGTGATCGTCGCGGCCAGCCCGCCTTCGGGGCGATTGGCCAGGACGATATCGCCCCCCGCCTGTCGCACGATCGAACGCGCGAGCGCCAGGCCCAGGCCGATCCCGCCCGTCTCGCGATTGCGTGAGGTTTCCAGTCGGGTGAAGGGATCGAACACCGTCTCCAACAGGTCCGGCGCGATGCCGGGGCCGATGTCGGCGACGGTGATCGCGATCCGGTCGGCGCGCGCGTCGATGCGGACATCGGCCGAATGTCCGTATTTGACTGCATTCTCGATCAGGTTGCGTACCGCGCGACGCATCAGCGTGGGGCGCAGTTTCAGGCGCAGCCGTCCGCCTTCCTCGAAGGTCACGTCCTGCCCCAGATCGTGGAAATCGGCCACCACCGCATCGACCAGTGCGTTCAGGTCGACATCGGTTTCCATCTCGCTGGGGCGTCCCATCCGCGCGAGCGACAGGATGTCCTCCAGCGTCTTGTTCATCTCGGCCACGGTATCGGCCATGCGCAGCCGGTCCTGCTCGTCCTCCACCGACTCGATCCGCACCCGCAATGCGGCCAGCGGCGTGCGCAGGTCATGCCCGATCGCGCCCAGCATCCGGTCCTTCTCGTCCAGCATCGCCCCGATTCGCAGGCGCAGGGCGTTGAACGCGGCGATCAGCGCGGAGACGTCGAGTGGTCCCTGTTCGGGGATCGGCTCGCCGCGTTCGCGCGGATCGAAACGCTCCGCCGCGCGCGTCAGGTCGCGCAAGGGCCGCGAGATGCGCCGCCCGATCCACAGGACGGGCAACAGGATGATGCCGTACAGGATCAGCGTCTGGGCGATCAGCCGCCAGACCAGGGTCATTTCATCGCTGGGCCAGAAGGATCGCGTGACCAGCCAGCCGCCGCGCGTGCGCTCGACCGCGATCAGCAGTTCCATGGCGGGATGCCGCTGACGATCCATCCTGCGGCGCGGCCAGTCGAAATCCTCGGGCTGGAAAGGTCGCACGCCGGTCACGACCCGCGCCACGGGATGCCCCGCCTCGACCAGGCCGTTGCGGATCAGCGCCTCGACCTCTGGCACGCGCGGCAGGTCGGCGCGGATAGGATTTCCGGCCGACGCCCGCACCCGCCCGCGATCCGGCGGCAGCGGCTTGCCGCTGGCGGTCCGGTCGATCGCATCGTTTAGCCGGGCGATGGCGGGCCCCGACGTCTGCTCAAGGATCAGGCTGCGGCGTTCGCGCAGCAACAGGGTGAAATTGATCGCCTGGGCGACAAACAGGGCGATGGCGAGCAGAAGCGCCATCTGCGCGGCCAGCCGATGTGGCCAGAAACGCAGCTTCACAGGCGCGTGACTTCGGCAGCCAGCGTATAGCCGCCGCCCCAGACGGTCTTGATGATCTCGGGCGATTTGGGGTCCGCCTCGATCTTGCGGCGCAAGCGGCTGACTTGGTTGTCGATTGCCCGGTCGAAGGCGGCGGCCTCGCGCCCCTGCGTCAGGTCGAGCAACTGGTCGCGGGTCAGCACTTGGCGCGGACGGCTGACCAGCGCGAGGAGGAGGTTGTACTCGCCGGTCGACAGCATCACCGACACGCCCTCGCGATCGACAAGCGACCGCTCGCCCGATTTCAGCACCCACCCCGCAAAGGCGTAGGAGCCGCTATCGGGCGCGTGATGGCGCGTGCCGCCAGCTTGCGTCCGGCGCAGCACCACCTTGGCGCGGGTGGCAAGCTCGCGTGGGGAAAAGGGTTTCACGACATAATCGTCGGCACCCATTTCCAGCCCGACGATCCGATCGGTTTCCTCGGCCCGCGCGGTCAGCAGGATGACGGGCACCTCGCTGGTCGCCGCGATATGGCGGCACAGCGACAGTCCGTCCTCGCCCGGCATCATGATGTCCAGGATGACGAGGTCGATCGCATAGGCGGCCAGCCGGGTGCGTGCCGAAGCGGCGTCGCCGGCTTGCGTCACGCGAAAGCCCTGTTTGGTCAGATAGACGGCCAGCGGCTCACGGATCGAACGCTCGTCGTCGACGAGC
Source organism: Sphingomonas sp. CFBP8993 (assembly GCF_034044895.1). NCBI lineage: Bacteria > Pseudomonadati > Pseudomonadota > Alphaproteobacteria > Sphingomonadales > Sphingomonadaceae > Sphingomonas > Sphingomonas sp. CFBP8993. Next base: position 372,541 of record NZ_JAXCWU010000003.1, read on the forward strand.
AGCAGATGCGGCGTATCGGACATGGGGGAAGGGTCTAGCATGGCGCGCGGACGTCGCAAGCGGGACGACCGGTGGGAGGATCGGTCGCCCCGCCTGACGGCTCAGTCGCCCTGCGTGGCCGGCTGAGAGGTGGGGGCTATGGGGCGGCGGCCGAAACGCGGGGCTGCGGCACGTTCGGCGGCATCGACCTTGCCATCACGATTGGTGTCGAGCCGGTCGAACATCGCCAGCGCACGGGCACGATAGGCTTCTGCGGTCACCGGCTGCGGCGCGGGGCGGGCGGGGCGGGCGGCGCGCTCCGTATCGCCCTGGCGGCGCTGCCATTCGGCGCGACGCTGTGCGCGATAGGCCTGCATCTCCTCGGGCGAGATGGTGCCGTCATGATTGGCGTCCATCGTCGCGAAACGCTGGTCGGCCGTGGCGATAGCGGCAGCGCGGGTGATGTTGCCGCTGGCATCGGGCTGCACACCCATCAGGCCGCCGCCCATGCGCGCAGGCGGCGGCGGGGCGGCCGTCTGCGCTTCGGCGGCGGTGGCGGACAGCATCGTGAACAGGGAAAGGCCGATCAGGGTCTTTCGCATGGGGTGGGCATCCTCTTTCCCGGAAGCGGGACGATCCCTTTCCGAACGATCCCCCTTCTGCCGCCCGCCTGTCGCCCGAACATGTCGCGGCACCGCCGGATTTGTCGCAAATTGTGTGGTCAGCCCAGAAATCGGTCGTCGAACATGCCGTAAAGAACGGTGGAGGCGTAGAGTGCGATCGCCTGGGGCCGCTCCATCGTCGCGGCCCATTTGCGCATGTCGAACGCGGCGTTCTGGAGCGCCATCAGCGCCTGCGCCGCGATCAGCGCGTCGACCGCGCGTACCGACCCTTCCGCCACGCCGTCCATGATCGTGCCCGCATAGCGCCGGGCGATCCGGTTCGACCGCTCGACCATCTGCGCGCGAACCTCACCCGACAGGCTGGACAGCGCACTTGTGCGCAGCAGCGGCCCACGCTCGGCGAACTGGATATCGAGCAGCGTGGCGATGGCGCTCGACAGGCGGTGCCAGTGGCTGCCCCCGGCGGCATCGGCCAGTTGCTGCGCGGCGGTGATCGTATCGAAGCTGCGGCCGTAACAGGCGGCGACGAGGTCGTCCTTGGCGTCGAGATGGTGGTAGAAGCTGCCCTTGGTCACGTTCAGTTCGGAGGCGATGCGGGTGACGCTGGCGCCGCGATAGCCGAGCTGGTTGATCAGCCGGGTCGCCGCCAGCAGGAACGCCTCGCGTCCCGGCTCGCTGCTGTCGGCATCCCGTGCCGCCAGGTCGAGCATCATCGGCGACCAGGTGGCACCCGGTGCGGCGACGCCATGGGTCAGTACGTCGAGCAGCCGTTCCCCGACCCGCTCATATTGGTCGGGCTCGTACCGGACCAGCCAGATGGGTAGCCAGAAGGTGTTTTCGAGCAGGACGTGCGCCCGCGCGCCGTACAGGTCGGTATGCGCGCGGGTGGGGGCGGGGCCCCACAGGCTGCGAGTCGCGCGAAACACCTTCTGCCATCCCGCCATCAGCTGGCCGCGGATCGGCTCTTCCATGGCGCGCAGGTCGGACAGGACGGCGAACGGGGTTTCCTCGCCACGCTCGATCCGGGCGAGCCGTGCCATGTTGATCGACAGATACCGGGCGACCCGCTCCTGCGGCGTCGGGGCCTCGGCGGCTTCGGCCAGCATCTCCAACAGCCGGTCCAGCGTATGTTCGAACGCCGCCGCCGCCAGTTCTTCCTTGCGGCGGAAATAATAGGTGACGCTGGTGGTGTTCAGCCCCACCCGCCGCGCGACATCGGCAAAGGTCATGCCCTTTGCCGATTGTTCGTTGATCGCCTGGGCGGCCGCCGCCAGGATGGCGTCGCGCTTCTGACGAAAACGCGCGGTATTCTGTCCTTCACCGACGGGCGTCGCCGTCATTTTGGTCATTCCCTCGATCATTCGCCCGGCGCGCTCGCACCCTCGGAATCGCGCTTTAAAAGAAAAAGTATTGTGGGTCACCGCACATTTCGCGATCCCGGCCTTGAAAAAGCGGCGAATGGTCGCGGGTGTCCAAAAGCCGGTACGGTTCGCCAGGCGGGCGGCGGCTTCCAGCATGCAACAGTATGTATAACACATACTTAACGATCGTTTAGGCCATTGTGGGCAATCATGGGGCATGATCGCCGCCGAAGCCCCGTTCTGTCCTGACCAGATCCGGCAGAGAAACGATCCGGTTTTCCGGGCGATCGACTCTGCCCAGCTCATGGCGGTCCTTGATGTCGGCGGAGCGATCCTGTGGGCAAACGCCAATTTCCGCCGGACGTTCGATGATGCCGCTTCGGATATGACGGGGGTGGTGCATCGCCAGCTCTGCCCGGCCGATATCACCCTGTCGCGCGATTATGACCTGTTCTGGCAGGCCTTGCTGCGGGGGGAGTGTCAGCAGGGGACCTATCGCCACGTCGATCGGCAGGGGCATGCGGTGTGGGTCGAGGGGGGCTATGCGCCGATCCTCGACGAGGGGGGCGCGGTCACGCAGGTCCTGATGACCGGCGCCGACGTGACCGAGCGGCATCGCCGCGATGCCGAGGCCTATGGCAAGCTGGCGGCGATCGATCGGTCGCAGGCGGTCGTGGAGTTCGATCTTCAGGGCTATGTGCTGGCGGCCAACGACATGTTCCTGTCGCTGATGGGGCATAGCCGCCGGGTCACGATCGGCGTGCATCACCGGCTTTTCTGTCTGGACGACTATGTCCGTTCGCCCGCCTATGCGCGGCTATGGTCGGATCTGGCGGCGGGGCGGTACATTTCCGGACGGTTCGAGCGGCGGCGGGCGGACGGTTCGTCGATCTGGCTGCACGCGACCTACACGCCGATCCTGGACGCCGACGGCGTGCCCTACAAGGTAGTCAAATTCGCCCGTGATGTCAGCGATCAGGTCCAGCTGGAGAATGAGGCGGCCATGCGGCTGGAGACGGCCGAGCGCTTCCGCCTGATGGCCGAGGAGCGTCAGGCCGCGCTGGAGACGATGCTTCGCGACATGGAGGCGATGGTCGACCGGATCGCAGGGATTGCGGGCCAGACCAACATGCTGGCGATCAACGCCAGTATCGAGGCGGCGCGCGCCGGACCCGCAGGGCGCGGCTTCGGTGTCGTCGCCGCCGAGGTTCGCAAGCTGGCCGAGGATACGCGTTCCGCGACCCGGTCGGTGCGGGAGATGCTGCAACGCTGAACCGGCACGGACGCGTCAGGCGATCGGTGTGCGCAGCCGGATCAGCCCTTCCTGCGCGACGCTGGCGACGAGCCGCCCGTCCGCCGAAAAGATCCGGCCCCGGTTGAAGCCGCGCGCATGGCCCGCCCAGGGGCTGTCGGTCGTGTAGAGCAGCCATTCGTCCGCCCGGAACGGCTCGTGCAGCCACAGTGCATGGTCGAGGCTGGCCGTCTGCATGTCGTGGATCAGCCAGCTTACCCCGTGCGGCAGGGTGGAGGTGCCGAGCAGCGCGAAATCGCTGGCATAGGCCAGGATCGCACGGTGGAGCGCGGGATCGTCACCGATCGGGGCGACGAGCCGGAACCAGATCGCCTGGAAGGGCTCGCGCGGTTCGGGGCTAAGCATCTGGCGCGGATCGACCGGGCGAAGCTCTATGGGGCGGGGCCGTTGCAGAAAGGCGCGCATCGGCGCGGGCACCTGGTCGCCCAGCCGCGCCAGCAGTTCGCGCTCGGGCGTCAGCGCGTCCGGCATGGGCACGGCGGGCATCGCATCCTGATGGTGCAGGCCGTCCTCGGGGGTCTGGAACGAGCAGGCGAGGTTCAGGATCGGCTTGCCCTTCTGCATCGCGATCACCCGGCGGGTGGCGAAGCTGCGCCCCTCGAAATCGCGCTCGACGCGGTAGATGATCGGATAGCGCTCGTCGCCCGGCCGCATGAAATAGGCGTGCAGGGAATGCGCCGTGCGTGGCCCGTCGGTCGAGCGCTGTGCCGCCTGGAGCGCCTGGGCGATGACCTGCCCACCGAATACGCGACCCTCGCCGCCGGGACGGCGTGCGCCGCGATAGAGGTCGGTGTCGATCTCCTCGACATCGAGCAGCGCGATCAGGCCCTGCGCCAGCGCGTCGGGCGTAGGGAGCATAGGGGAGGGCGTCGGATCGGTCATGCCAGGGGTGATGGTTGCCGCTGACGTAAACGTCAATGGGCGGCATGGCCGCGAAAGATACTTTCGCGGCATTTGGAGCCTCGCTACACATGCCGCGTCGATCATGGCGTATGGGAGTAGGCGATGGACCCGTTGAACGAAGATGGTGCCTCCGAGCGGGCCGAGCTGCATTTCCTGGCGGCGCTGACCGACGAGTTGATGCGGCACCTGATGGATGCGGGCGTGTCGAGCCGGACCCAGCTTCAGTCGATCGAAAATGCCGTCGCCGAGCGGACCGGCGGCATCCCGCGCGCCTGGTAAGGCACCGCGCACGGCGTCCGATCGGCGCTTCATGACATAAACGTCATCCCCGCCCGGCGTTAGCGGCTTTCCTGCGGGTGGAAAGCCGCTAACGTGCCGGACATGAGTGATGTGCATGACGATCCGGTCGAAAAGATCCGGACAGAGGGCGATTCGGTCCTGGGGATGCCTGTCGGCATGAAACCGGCCGATGCGGTGCGGATCGCGATGCGCCGCGACCGCCTGCTGGCCGGGCTGACGCTGACGGCGGGGGCGGGCTTCATCCTGGCGTTGCCCTTTGCCCTGAAGGAGGGGGCGGAGTTTTTCCTGCCGCTGACGACCGCGCTCGTCATCGCCATCGCGCTCGTACCCGTGCTGGAATGGCTGGAGCGGCGGCGCGTGCCGTCGCCGCTCGCCGCGCTGATGTGCGTCCTGCTGTTCCTGATCGTCGCCAATATCGCGCTGGCCGCGATCATCGTGCCTGCCACCGACTTCTTCCGCCTGTTGCCCAGCCGGATCGGGCGTATCCAGGACAATCTGGCGCCCCTGCTCGACCTGTATTCCAACCTCGAGCGTTATGTGAACAAGGCGCTGCGCCAGGTCGCCTCGACGCCGATCCGCCAGCCGCAGACCGCCGCCGTCTCGCCGCCCAGCTCGATCCTGGAGCTGGCCGCGACCTCGGCCCCGACACTGATCGTCCAGTTCCTGTTCGGTGTGCTCGTCGTGTTCTTCGTGCTGTCGGGCTGGACCCGGATGCGGCGTGAGACGATCCGCGGGCGGACCAGCTTCGACGGTGCCATGGCGACCGCACGGGTCATCCAGGAGGTCGTGGACGACGTCTCGGCCTATCTGGGCACCATCACCATCATCAACCTGGCGCTGGGCGGGGCGGTGGCGGGCGCGCTGTCGCTGTTCGGGATGCCCTATCCGCTGATGTGGGGCGGTATCGTCGCGCTGTTGAACTACATTCCCTATTTCGGGCCGGTGATCGGCGCGATGCTGCTGGCGATCGGTGGCCTGATGACGTTCAGCGACATCTGGATCGCGCTGGCCCCGCCCGCGATCATGTACGGCATGCACCTGATCGAGGCGAACCTGATCACCCCGTTGATCGTCGGCCACCGCCTGACCATCAGCCCGGTGATGATTCTGGTCTCGCTCAGCTTCTGGGGATGGGTGTGGGGGACGGTGGGCGCGCTGCTGGCCGTACCGCTCCTGATCATCCTCCAGACCGTCCTGAAAGCCGCCGGAAAACCCGATATCGCGGGCTTCCTGTTCGAGCATGGAACGCTCACCCATCTCGACCGCGAAAGCGATCCGCCGGACGTTCCGCAAGAAAAATGAAATGATGCGTTGACAGCTTCGGAGCCCTCGCCTAGTTGGCGCGCCTCGACGCTTTCAGCGGGTGTAGCTCAGTTGGTTAGAGCGCCGGCCTGTCACGCCGGAGGTCGCGGGTTCGAGCCCCGTCACTCGCGCCACTCCCTTCCCGGGAATGGCTGAAAATATCGAAATACCCTTAGGGGCCGATGCCGATTTCGGTGGGCATTACATGGCTTTCAAGCGGGTGTAGCTCAGTTGGTTAGAGCGCCGGCCTGTCACGCCGGAGGTCGCGGGTTCGAGCCCCGTCACTCGCGCCATCCTTCGGGATGGCGCTTTTGTTTTCAGCCTTGGTCGTTTCCAGTGGTTGGAGCGCGCTTCGCCGAAACCGGCGTGTCCGCCGATCGCTCCCCAGATAACCCGCCTCCCCAAATTCCCTATTTCCGTCCGGCCCGCGAGCCGAAGGCCAAGGGAAACCCCTAAAGTTTGATCCAGCCAAGCTGAAGCACCACCCAGGCGGAGGCCGGGGGCCAGTCGGGGGTACGGTTGTGATGATCCAGTGCGCTTCATCGCTGAAGCCTTCGCAACTGGACCCCGGCCTTCGCCGGGGTGGTAGGGCAAGAGTTCAGGGCAGGTGGATCAAACCCTAACCCCGCCCGCCTTCCATCCAGCGCAGCAACGGCTTCATCGGCGTGATCCACACGATTCCCGCCACCAGGTAGAACGCCAGCTGCAACACCCAATGCCACTGGCCGACCACGCCCGACAGGCTGGCGACGAGCATCGCCCAGACGATGATGATCGCGACGATCAGCAGCATTCCGGCGGGTTTGCGCCAACTGGGAGTCATGGGACGATCCATTCCGTTTCGGTGGCGATGGCGTGGAGGGGCATGTCCCAGCTGTCGGGCGCCATCTCCTCGACCTCCTGCACGCCCCAGGCGATGCCGACGCGCCAGGCGTCGGGGTTGGCCGCGAAGGAGCGGTCGTAATGCCCTGCACCCTGTCCCAGGCGATTTCCGTGCCGGTCGAAGCCGACCAGCGGGGTCAGGATGATGTCGGGGCGGCATTCGGGTGCGTCGGCGGCGGGCTGGTGCAGGCCGAAGGCGCCCACGCTCAGCTCGGTGCCGTCCGCCCAGGTGAGGAAGCGGATCGGGCTGGCGCGATCGGTGACATGGGGCAGGGCGATCGTCGCCCCCGCATGAAGCGCCGCCTCGACCCAGAGCGCCGGGTCCGCCTCGGCACCCAGCGGGCGATAGGCGGCGATGACCTGATGGGGAAGCAGCCGATCGAGGAAGGGGCGCGCCACTGGCAGCAGGCCGGGGCCATGGACATCGCGAACGGCGCGCATCCGCGCGCGCAGGGCGCGCTTGTCGATCATGTGGAGATAAGGCGGGTGGCGGGACCGCCGTGGCCGTTTGCCGTAATATCCACCGACGCTCGATACGTCAGGTGGGGACCATGTACGTCGGACCAGGGTCCGGGCAGGGACAGCCCCCTTGGATGAAGAATAGCCTCAGGGATTATCGTAGCTCGTACCGGGCAGAACCCGCCGCCAACCCATGTAGGCGAGGGGGGGCGTTTACTCAAGAGCATCCCCGCGGCTTTCGGGCTCCAACACGTCGGCCAGCGCCTCCAGGCGCTCGGCGATGCGGGCCAGCGCCGCCTCGCTGACCGCGGCCCCGGCAGGCGGACGCCGCTCGGCCTCCTCCAGCGCATCGGCCAGCATCAGCGCCACGAACAGCAGCGCGCGCTCGCCATTATGGCCGCCCGAGGCGCGCAATGCCGCCGACCAGCGCTGGTCGAGCATCTGGCCCAGCATCCGGACGCGGGCTTCGCCGCCGTCCTGGCAATAGACGGTGTGCGGGCGGTCGCCGACCAGGATCGTCACTTCGGCCATCAGACGGCGCTCCCCCGGCTGATGACATCGTCGAGCGCGGTCACGGCCTCGGACATGCGCGCCTTCAGCGCGGCGTGACGGCGGGCAAGCGCGTCTTCCTTGGCGGCGCGGGTTCGCATCGCCCGTTCGATGCGGGCGATGGCGTGGTCGATCCGGTCGACGGAGGAAAGGACGTCGTCGGCAATAGGTTCGGGCATGAAAGGGGCTTAGCAGGCTGGTTTTATGCGGCAACCCGGAATTGGGCGATCCGGCGCACTCGAGCGGTTGACAGACACCCGCGCGGCTCCGAAAGGCGTGGGCGCTTAGAGACGGAATCGCGATTTTCGTGATTTTCTTACCCGGGGCGATGCCGCTCAGGCATCGTGGCAGAGACATACAGGAGATTGCTGGCATGACGGTCAAGGTTGCAATCAATGGCTTCGGCCGCATCGGCCGCCTGGTCGCGCGTGCCATCCTCGAGCGTGGCGACAATGCCCTCGAACTGGTCGCGATCAACGATCTGGCCGACGCTAAGTCCAACGCCTGGCTGTTCAGCCGCGACAGCATCCATGGCCGTTATCCGGGCGAAGTCGCCGCCGATGGCAACGACATCGTGATCGACGGCAAGCGCATCCGCGTCACCGCCGAGCGTGATCCGGCGAACCTGCCGCACAAGGAACTGGGCGTCGACCTGGTCCTGGAGTGCACCGGCTTCTTCACCGACAAGGCATCGTGCGAAAAGCACATCGCGGCAGGCGCCAAGAAGGTGCTGATCTCGGCCCCCGGCAAGAATGTCGACCTGACCGTCGTGTACGGCGTTAACCATGACAAGCTGACCGCCGACCACACCATCGTGTCGAACGCTTCGTGCACCACCAACTGCCTGGCGCCGGTCGCCAAGGTGCTGAACGACGCCATCGGCATCGAGCGCGGCCTGATGACCACGGTCCACGCCTATACCAACGACCAGAAGATCCTCGACCAGATCCACCCCGACCTGCGTCGCGCCCGCGCCGCCGCCATGTCGATGATCCCGACCACCACGGGTGCCGCCCGTGCGGTGGGCGAGGTTCTGCCCGAGCTGAAGGGCAAGCTGGACGGCTCGGCGATCCGCGTGCCGACCCCGGACGTCAGCCTGGTCGACCTGACCTTCACGCCCGCGCGCGACACGACCAAGGAAGAGGTCAACGCGATCCTGAAGGCGGCGTCGGAGAGCGAGGCGCTGAAGGGCGTGCTGGTCTATACCGACGAGCCGCTGGTTTCGATCGACCTGATGCATTCGCCGCAGTCCTCGACCGTCGACAGCCTGGAGACGGCGGTGATCGACGGCAAGCTGGTGCGCGTCGTGTCGTGGTACGACAATGAATGGGGCTTCTCGAACCGCATGGTCGACACCGCGACCGCGATGGCGAAGTTCCTCTGATGACGGACGGGCGGGTGATGACCGGGCGTCTGGCCGGCATCGCCCGCCACGCCGTGGCGAAGGGGCCGATGGAGGTGATCGACACCGCCATCGTCACCCCGGACGGCGGAGTGGAAGGCGATGCGCGCGGGCGGATCAAGCCCGGCGGGCGTGGCAAGCGTCAGCTGACGTTGATCGAGCGTGCCGACTGGGACGCCGCCATGGCCGAGATCGGCCGTGACATCCCCTGGCAGGAGCGCCGCGCGAACCTGCTGGTCGAGGATTTCGACCTCCCCCAAATGTCGGGCACCCGGCTTCGTATCGGGCCCGTGCTTCTGGAAATTACCATCGAATGCGATCCGTGCCACCGCATGGACGCGATTGCCGACGGCTTGCAGGCCGCGTTGAAACCCGACTGGCGCGGCGGCGTATGTACCCGCGTGATCGAGGGCGGCACGATCCGCATCGGCGATACAATCAGGATCGAGGAATCATGACCAAGGCTTTCAAGACGCTCGACGACATGGGCGACGTCCAGGGCAAGCGCGTGCTGGTCCGCGAGGATCTGAACGTGCCGATGGCCGATGGCCGCGTGACCGACGACACTCGCCTGCGCGCGACGATCGCGACCGTGACCGAACTGGCCGACAAGGGCGCGATCGTCCTGATCCTGGCCCATTTCGGCCGCCCCAAGGGGCAGCGTAACCCCGAATTCTCGCTGGCGATGCTGACCCAGCCTTATAGCGACGTGCTGGGGCGTCCGGTCCGCTTTATCGACGATGTGGCGGGCGAGGCGGCGGAGGCGGCCGTCGCCACGCTGAACCCCGGCGATATCGCGATCCTGGAAAACACCCGCTTCCATGCTGGCGAGGAAAAGAACGATCCCGAACTGGCGGCGCAGATCGCCAGGCTCGGCGACTTCTACGTCAACGACGCCTTCTCGGCCGCGCACCGTGCGCATGTCTCGACCGAAGGGCTGGCGCGCCAGCTTCCGGCGTTCGCGGGCCGTGCGATGGAGGCCGAACTCGACGCGCTGGAAAAGGCGCTGGGCAAGCCCGAGCATCCGGTTGCGGCCGTGGTCGGCGGCGCGAAGGTTTCCACCAAGCTCGCCGTGCTGAAGCATCTGGTCGGCAAGGTCGATCACCTGATCATCGGTGGCGGCATGGCCAACACCTTCCTCGCCGCGCGCGGCGTCGATGTGGGTAAGTCGCTGTGCGAGCATGACCTGACCGGCACCGCCGAGGAGATCCTCGACGCCGCGGACAAGGCGGGCTGCACCGTCCACCTGCCGTATGACGTGGTGGTCGCCAGGGAATTCAAGCCGAACCCCGAGACCCGCACCGTCAACGTCCATGAAGTCGCCGCAGACGAGATGATCCTCGACCTCGGCCCCAATGCCGTGGAGGCACTGGGCGACGTGCTCAAGAACTGCCGCACCCTGGTGTGGAACGGCCCGCTCGGCGCGTTCGAGACGCCGCCCTTCGACATGGCGACCGTCGCGCTTGCCAAGACGGCGGCGGCGCTGACCCAGGATGGCAGCCTGGTGTCAGTGGCGGGCGGCGGCGACACCGTCGCCGCGCTGAACCAGGCGGGCGTTGGCACGCAGTTCACCTTCGTCTCGACCGCAGGCGGCGCGTTCCTGGAATGGATGGAAGGGCAGGACCTGCCCGGCGTCGCCGCGCTGATCGCCTGACGGACCCGCGGGCCGTCCGAAAAATCACCCCGTCGCCTGTCTGGCGGCGGGGTTTTTTCATGGCCCGGCGAAATGGGCGAGGCATTCGCTTGATCGGTGGAGCCGATCTTGCTAGGTTAAACGCGTTAAACGAAGGAATGGCGATGCTCGGCGTCCGTCTCGACACGGAATTGGAAGAGCGGCTGGCGGCCGTCGCGCGCACGCAAGGGCGCAGCAAGAGCGATATCGCGCGCGAAGCGGTCCGCCGCTATGTCGACCTGCATGACGAGGCCTATCGCCGTGAGGCGCGCCGTCAATCGACCCGCGCGTCGAAACGCGACACGCCGGAGGATTTCGCCTTCTGGAACGCGCTGGCGAAGGAAGGTGACGCATGACGATCGCCCATGCCGCCATCGTGTTGGCGACGACGAACGAGGGCGAGGGGGGCGGCCACCGCCCGTTCCTGGTCGTCCAGTCGGACCTGTATAACGAGACGCACAACACGATCACCGTCTGCCCGATGACCTCGGTCGTCGGCGGCGAGGCGTTGTTCCGCGTCGCTTTCTCCCCGCGCGAGCATACCGGCCTGACCGTCGAGTGCGAGGTGCAGGTCGACAAGATCCTGTCCATTCCCCGCAATCATATCGTCAAAGTCATCGGCCATGCTTCGCCCACCCGGATGGAGCAGGTCGATCAGGCGTTGCGCCGCTGGCTGATGCTCTGATCCCCTATCAAAGACCCGTAGCTTTCTGGAGAGACCCGATGACCCCGACCGTAAAGGCCATTCTCGACAAATATGAAGGCACGCCCGCCGCGGTGAAGGCCAACCTCGCCCGCATCCTGATGCAGGGCAAGCTGGGCGGCACCGGCAAGGTCATCATCCTGCCGGTCGACCAGGGGTTCGAGCATGGCCCGGCGCGCAGCTTTGCGATCAATCCGCCCGCCTATGACCCGCATTACCATTTCCAGCTCGCGATCGACGCCGGGCTGTCGGCCTATGCCGCGCCGCTGGGCATGCTGGAGGCCGGGGCCGACACGTTCGCGGGGCAGATCCCGACCATCCTGAAGATCAACAGCTCGAACAGCTGGGGCACCTCGATCACTCAGGCGGTGACGGGCAGCGTGCAGGACGCGGTACGGCTGGGCTGCGCGGCGATCGGCTTCACCATCTATCCGGGCTCGGACGGCATCTTCGACGCGATGGACCAGATCGCGATCCTGTCGGCCGAAGCGCGCGATGCGGGTCTGGCCACCGTCATCTGGAGCTATCCGCGCGGCGGCAAGCTGAGCAAGGACGGCGAACTGGCGCTCGACGTCGGCGCCTATGCCGCGCACATGGCCGCACTGCTCGGCGCGCACATCATCAAGGTCAAGCTGCCCAGCGACCATATCGAACAGGCGGAAGCCAAGTCGGCCTATGAGGGCAAGGACTGGTCGAAGCAGTCCGACCGCGTCGCCCATGTCGTCCAGTCCAGCTTTGCGGGCCGCCGCATCGTCGTCTTCTCGGGCGGCGCGGCCAAGGGGGCGGACGCCGTCTATCAGGACGCGCGCGACATTCGCGACGGTGGCGGCAACGGCTCGATCATCGGCCGCAACACCTTCCAGCGCCCGCGCGACGAGGCGCTGGCGATGCTCGACAAGCTGATCGCGATCTACAAGAACGAAGAATAAGTTCTTGCTAGGGTTGGGCGTTCCGGTTGGGGAACCGGGGCGCCCATTCCCGTCCTGTGCACGACAGGTGACGGGGGCCGCGTCAGGCGCTAGGGAGGCGGGATGACGCTTGAAGACGATCCCTTGGGCCCCCTCGATCCGCAATTCGCCGACGCCTTTGTGCGCGACATGCGGCGGCCCCCCTGCCAGCTTTACCTGATCTCGCCGCTCGACGTGACCGGCGGCTTTGCCGACCGGCTGGCGCGCGCGCTCGACGCCGGCCCCGTTGCGGCCTTCCAGTTCCGCGTAAAGGACATGGACCAGCACGCCGCCGCCCGGCTGGCCGAGCCGCTCCAGCGCATCTGCGCGGATCGCGAGGTCGCCTTCATCGTCAACGACAGTATCAGCCTGGCCAAGCGTCTGGGCGCGGACGGCGTGCATTTGGGGCAGGACGATGGCGATGCCCGCGAGGCGCGCGACGCGCTCGGCCCCACGGTTCAGATCGGCGTGACCTGCCACGACAGCCGCCATCTGGCGATGCAGGCCGGTGAGACGGGCGCGGACTATGTCGCGTTCGGCGCCTTCTATCCGACCACGACCAAGGAAACGAAGCACCGTGCCGAGCCGGTGGTCCTGTCCTGGTGGTCGACGCTGTTCGAGCTGCCCTGCGTCGCGATCGGCGGCATCACGCCCGCCAACGCCGCGCCGCTGGTAAAGGCGGGGGCCGATTTCCTCGCGGTGTCGGGCGCGGTGTGGAACGGCGACGAGGCTGCGGCGGTGCAGGCCTTTGCCGAGGTGTTGAAGAAGTAATCTTCCGAACGACGCGGCGAGATTGACTGTATCCCTCCCCTGCAAGGGGAGGGGGGCCAGCGAAGCTGGTGGAGGGGTGTCCCGCTATCGAGAGGGCGACACCCCTCCGTCAGGGCTTTGCCCTGCCACCTCCCCTTGCAGGGGAGGATTAAGTTTGGCCAGTAACCCTCAGGACGATCGGCCCACAACCCGTTCCACTTTGGAAACAAGCGTTCCCCTTCGCGTTACCCATGGTGATACCAACGGGCAAAGGAGCGGGTGCATGAAGAAATTGGCGATCGCCATGGGCGGCGGAGCGGCAATGGCACTGGTGGCAGTGGCGACGCATCCCTCGCCCGCCCCGGCGCAGGAGGTCAAGCCGATCGCGGCCGATGCGATCGACCCCAGCGTCATGCATGTCCAGGTCATCCTGGACCATCTGGGTTTCTCGCCGGGCGTCATCGACGGGCGTCGCGGCATGTCGCTGACCGCTGCGCTGAAGGGCTTTCAGGAGGCGCGCGGCCTGCCCGTCACCGGGGAGCCCGACAGCGCCACGCTCAAGGCGCTCTATCCCTATCGCGGCTGGCGGCCGACGGTGCGCGCGGTAATCGACCAGAAGACGGTCGACGGCCCCTATACCAACCCCTTGCCCAAGGATCCGCCCGAGCAGGCCAAGCTGCCGCGCCTGGGCTATCGCGACGCCATGGAGGCGCTGGGCGAGCGCTTCCATACCACCCCGGCGGTGATCGCCGCGCTCAATCCGGCGGGCACGCAGATCAAGGTCGGGCAGGTCCTGGTCGTGCCCAATTCGTTGCCGACCTCGCGCGCCTATCCGGACGTCTTTCCCTCCGACTGGAAGGCGACACTGAACAGCCTGAACGTCGATGCGCGCCAGCCCAAGGGCGAGAAGATCGTCGTCGACAAATCGGACTCGGTGCTGCGCGTGCTCGACAAGCAGGGCAAGCTGGTCGCGCAGTTCCAGGCGACGATGGGCTCGCAATATGATCCGCTGCCGCTGGGCACGTGGAAGATCTATGGCGCCGACTATAACCCGCAATTCCACTATAACCCGGCGCTGTTCTGGGATGCGGACAAGAATGACCGCAAGGCGATGCTGCCCCCCGGCCCGAACGGCCCGGTCGGGGTGATCTGGATCGATTTGTCCAAGCCGCATTACGGTATCCACGGTACACCGAACCCCGAGACGATCGGGCGGGCGGAAAGCCATGGCTGCATCCGCCTGACCAATTGGGACGTCGCGCGCCTGTCGCTGATGGTCAAGCCGGGCACCCAGGCGGTCTTCCAGGAATGAGCCGCGCACGGGGGACGGGGCCTTTTTCGCGCTTCGGCTGGATCATGCTGGGCGCGATCGTCGTGGTGGTCGGCGGGTTCCTGTCGATGGTATCGTTCGGCAATGGCGGCGTGATGGTGCCCGACGCGCCAGCTCCCAAGGCTTCCGGCGTGGCGGGGCGCTCCGCCGCGCTCGTCATGCCGGTGGCGGGCTTTCCGGTGGCGCGGCTGAACCATGACTGGGGTGATGCGCGCGACGGCGGCGCGCGGCGGCACATGGGCCTGGACATCGTGGCGCCATCGGGCACGCCGGTCGTCGCCGCGTTCGGCGGCACGGTCGAAAAGCTGTTCGAAAGCGGGCGGGGCGGGCACACGCTGTATATCCGTTCGCCCGACCGCCGCTGGACCCTCTATTATGCGCATCTTCGCGGCTATGCCCCGGGGCTGGCCGAGGGGCAGCGCGTCGAGCAGGGGCAGGTCGTGGGGTTCGTCGGCGACAGCGGCAATGCGGGGGCGGGCAACACGCATCTTCACTTCGCGGTCCACTGGATGCGCGCCGGGGACGGCTGGTGGCAGGGCGAGGCGGTCGATCCCTATCCGCTGCTTGCGGGAAAAACCGCTTCGAGCTAAAGCGACCGACACAGGAGGCCGGGCCGCGTTTCGCACCGGTGTCCTTCGCTCTTTCCAGCAGGTTGAAGACCCATGAAGATCAGCGGCGTGGACATTCGTCCCGGCAACATCATCGAGTATGAAGGCGGCATCTGGCGCGCCGTGAAGATTCAGCACACCCAGCCCGGCAAGGGCGGTGCGTATATGCAGGTCGAGATGAAGAACCTCATTGACGGCCGCAAGACGAACGTCCGCTTCCGCTCCGCCGAGACGGTCGAGCGCGTCCGCCTGGACACCAAGGACTTCCAGTTCCTGTTCGCCGAAGGCGACGACCTGACCTTCATGGACAAGGAAACCTATGAGCAGATCACGCTGCCGCGCGACCTGCTGGGCGATGCCGCCGCGTTCCTGCAGGACGGCATGGATGTCGTGATGGAACTGCACGAGGAGCGTCCGATCTCGGTCCAGCTTCCCGACCAGATCGAAGCCACTATCGTTGAGGCCGACGCCGTGGTGAAGGGGCAGACGGCTTCGTCGTCGTACAAGCCCGCCATCCTCGACAATGGCGTGCGCGTGATGGTGCCGCCGCACATCGCCAGCGGCGTGCGCATCGTCGTCGACGTGTACGAACAGACCTACGTCCGCCGCGCGGACTGATGCCCCACGGCGGATGACCGGCGCGACCTGAGCGCGACCCCGTCATCCGCCGTCCCGGCCCGTCGTTCGCGGCGGGCCTTTTCAATTTGGAGCGCCCTGGGACTTGCCGCGGCGCGATCGAAAGGACGATCATGGCCTCGCACTCCGGGCTTCTCACCATCATGGAACGCGCCGCGCGCAAGGCCGCCCCGCGTCTCCGCCGCGACTTCAACGAGGTCCAGCACCTTCAGGTCAGCCGCAAGGGGCCTGCCGACTTCGTGTCGATGGCCGACAAGCGCGCTGAGGAAACGCTGTTCGAGGAACTGCGCAAGGCGCGTCCCGACTGGGGCTTCCTGATGGAGGAGGGCGGCGAGATTGCGGGCGATCCGTCCAAGCCGCGTTTCATCATCGACCCGCTCGACGGCACCTCGAACTTCCTGCACGGCATCCCGCACTTCGCCATCTCGATCGCGGTCGAGGAGCCGCTGGCGAACGGCAAGCGGGAAATCACCACCGGCCTGATCTATCAGCCGCTGACCGACGAGAGCTTCTGGGCCGAGAAGGGCCGGGGCGCCTGGTTGCAGGACGGTCGCCTGCGCGTGTCGTCGCGTCGCGACCTGTCGGAGGCGCTGATCGCCACCGGCATCCCGTTCCTCGGGCATGGCGATTTCGTCCAGTGGAGCCGCATTTTCGGTGCGATCGCACCGCAGGTCGCCGGCATCCGCCGCTTCGGCTCGGCCGCGCTCGACCTCGCCTGGGTCGCGGCGGGCCGTTACGACGGTTTCTGGGAGTCGGGGCTGAAGCCCTGGGACGCGGCGGCGGGCATGCTGCTGGTGCGAGAAGCGGGCGGTTTCGTCAGCGACTTCCGGGGCAGCGACAAGTCGCTGGACCGTGGCGAGTATCTGGCAGCGAACGAGGGCCTGCATTCCAAGCTGCACAAGCTGCTGGCCAACGCGCTGCGTTAAGGATTTGGTGGGATTTGAGCGTGAGAGGCCATTCCTCTTGCGCTCAACCCACTGCATAACCATGTAAAAAACCGAGGATGACGGCGGGTGGCGACGTTCACTTGCGATTCATTCTCATGCCTCCGCTGGCTTGCTCCGGCCGATCCATCGGCCTAAAGCCATCCGCATCCAGTTCCGCATCTGCGAGAGAAAACTTGGTCGATCTGTCGCAATATCTGCCGATCCTCCTGTTCCTGGGCGTTGCCCTGGCACTGTCGACGGCTTTCGTGTTTCTGCCGATGCTCGTGGCGCGCCTGACCGGTGCCCATAAGCCCAACGAGCAGAAGCTGTCCGAATATGAATGCGGCTTCCCCGCGTTCGAAGACCCGCGCAGCCAGTTCGACGTGCGTTTCTACCTCGTCGCGATCCTGTTCATCATCTTCGATCTGGAAGCGGCGTTTCTGTACCCCTGGGCGGTAAGCGTCTTCAGCCTCGGCTGGACCGCCTGGTTTTCGATGATGATCTTCATCGGCGAGCTCGCGCTGGGTCTCGTCTATGCGTGGAAGAAGGGAGCGTTGGATTGGGAGTAAATCTTCACTCCGGTCCGGTTGAGTTCAAGCCCCAGGCCCATGGCGGACCCGCCCATGATGGCCAGGCCGTCATTCAGCCCGATCAGGGCTTTTTCGACGGGCTGAACGGCGAACTGACCGACAAGGGCTTCCTGGTCACCTCGACCGAGGAACTGTTCCAGTGGGCGCGCACCGGCTCGCTCTGGTGGATGACGTTCGGTCTGGCGTGCTGCGCCGTGGAGATGATCCACGTGAACATGCCGCGTTACGATCTGGAGCGTTTCGGCGCCGCGCCGCGCGCATCGCCGCGCCAGTCGGACGTGATGATCGTGGCGGGTACGCTGTGCAACAAGATGGCCCCGGCGCTGCGTCGTGTGTACGACCAGATGTCCAACCCGAAATACGTCATCTCGATGGGCAGCTGCGCCAATGGCGGCGGCTATTATCACTATAGCTATTCGGTGGTGCGCGGCTGTGACCGGATCGTGCCCGTGGACATCTATGTCCCCGGTTGCCCGCCGACCGCCGAGGCGCTGCTGTACGGCGTCATGCAGTTGCAGCGGAAGATCCGCCGCGCCGGGAGCATCGAACGGTGAGGGCGCCTGCTCCCCGTTATGCCGCCAATGACGGCGTGATCGACGCGGCGCGCGCCGCGCTCGGCCCCTGGCTGCTCGACGCGCGCGAGCATGTCGGCGAGGTCGCGCTGGTTGTCGACCGCGCGAACCTCGTGCCCGCCATGATCGCGCTGCGCGATACCAAGGGGCTGGAATATCAGCAGCTCATGGAGATTGCAGGCGTCGACTATCCGGAACGCGACGAGCGTTTCGAGGTGGTCTATTGCCTCCTGTCGCTGACCCGCAACCATCGCCTGCACGTCCATGTCTCGACCGACGAGGACAAGCCGGTGCCGTCGGTGACGGGCCTGTGGCCGGTCGCGGGCTGGCTGGAGCGCGAGGTCTATGACCTGTACGGCGTGCTGTTCTCGGGTAATAGCGACCTGCGTCGTATCCTGACCGATTACGGCTTCCGCGGCCATCCGCTGCGCAAGGACTTCCCGCTGACCGGCTATACCGAGCTGCGGTATTCGGAAGAAGAGAAGCGCGTCGTCTATGAGCCGGTGAAGCTGGCGCAGGACTTCCGCAATTTCGACTTCCAGAGCCCGTGGGAAGGTGCCGATTACGTGCTGCCGGGCGACGAGAAGGGCACGATGCCGCAGGCGGCGGAGGCCAAGACCACCGAGGCCCCCAAGCAGACCGGCGCGGGCCAGCCGCATCCGGGCAACAAGGCCGAGGACAAGCCCAAGAACCCGGACGTCGTGCCGAGCAAGGGCGGAGGACAGAATCAGTGAGCGACTACGTCGACGAACTGCTCCACAAGACGGACGCCGTTGACCCGACCACGGGCGACGTGTCGATCCAGAACTATACGATCAACTTCGGCCCGCAGCATCCGGCGGCGCACGGCGTGCTTCGCCTCGTCATGGAGCTGGACGGCGAGATCGTCGAGCGGGTCGATCCGCATGTCGGCCTGCTCCACCGTGGCACCGAGAAGCTGATCGAATACAAGACCTATTCGCAGGCGCTGCCCTATTTCGATCGCCTCGATTACTGCTCGCCGATGTGCATGGAGCATAGCTTCGTGCTGGCGGTCGAGAAGCTGCTCGACCTGGAAGTGCCGATCCGCGCGCAGTATCTGCGGACGTTCTTCGCCGAGCTGACGCGTATCTCGAACCACATGCTCAACATCGGCAGCCACGTCATGGACGTCGGCGCGATGACGCCGAACCTGTGGCTGTTCGAAATTCGCGAAGACTGCATGAACTTCTATGAGCGGGCCTCGGGCGCGCGCATGCACGCGAATTACTTCCGTGTTGGCGGCGTCCATCAGGACGTGCCGCTCAAGCTGCTGACCGATATCGCCGATTGGCTCGACACCCGTCTGCCGCGCCTGTTCGAGGACGCGATCAGCTTGGTGGCGAACAACCGCATCTTTAAGCAGCGCAACGTCGATATCGCGGTGGTGAACCGCGAGGACGCGATCAAGTGGGGCTTTTCGGGCCCGATGATCCGAGGCTCTGGCATTCCGTGGGATCTGCGCAAGTCGCAGCCCTACGACGCCTATGACAAGGTGGACTTCGACGTGCCGGTGGGCACGAGCGGCGACTGCTATGACCGGTTCATGGTACGCGTCGAGGAAGTGCGCCAGTCGGCCCGCATCATGAAGCAGTGCTTGGCGCAGATGCCCGAAGGTCCGGTGATGGCCACCGACCGCAAGGTCACGCCGCCCAAGCGCGCCGAGATGAAGCGCTCGATGGAAGCGCTGATCCACCACTTCAAGCTCTATACCGAGGGCTATCACGTCCCCGCAGGCGAAGTGTATGTCGCGACCGAAAGCCCGAAGGGCGAGTTCGGCGTGTATCTCGTCTCCGACGGGACCAACAAACCCTATCGCTGCAAGATCCGCCCGACCGCGTTCAGCCATCTGCAGGCCATGGAATTCATGTCCAAGGGCCACATGCTGGCGGATACGACCGCGATCCTGGGCGCGATGGATATCGTGTTCGGGGAGTGCGATCGTTGAGCGTGATCGATACTCCTGCGCGCATCGCGATCGCACGTCAGATGGTCGCGCATTACAATGCGCAGGACGCCGACGCCTATGTCGCGCTGATGACCGAGGATGCCTGCGAAGCGGGTTATCGCGGTGCCGTCCTGCGCGAGGGGCGCGAGGGTGTTCGCTCGGGCCTGAAGGCGATGTTCGCGCAGTTTCCGCAGAACCGCGCCGAGATCGTCGCAGAGCAGGCTTTCGGCGAGACCGTGCTGTTGCATGAAAAGGTCGAACGTGCGCCGGGTGGCGAGGCGTTCGAGGTCATGTCCATCTATTCCTTCGAGAACGACAAGGTGTCGCGCGTGGAGTTCATTCGCTAATGGCCGACGCAGCCATCATCCCCGACGAGGCCGAAGTCCGCGCCCGCTGGGGCAATTTCGCCTGGACGGACGAAAACCAGAAGAAGGCGAACGAGATCCTCGCGCGCTATCCCAAGGGCCGCGAACAGTCTTGCTCGATCCCGTTCCTCGATCTGGCCCAGCGTCAGGTCGGTGCGGAGACGCAGACCCAAGGCTGGTTGCCGGTGCCGGTAATCGAGTTCGTCGCGCGCCAGCTCGGCGTCGCCTATATGCGCATCTATGAGGTCGCGACCTTCTACACGATGTTCAACCTGGCGCCGGTCGGCCGCTATCACGTTCAGGTGTGCGGCACGACGCCGTGCATGTTGCGCGGGTCGGATGACGTGCTGGCGGCCTGCAAGAACAAGGGGCTGATCAAGGGCAAGACCACGCCCGACGGCATGTTCACGCTGACCGAGGTCGAGTGCATGGGCAACTGCGCCTCGGCCCCGATGGTCCAGATCAATGACGACAATTTCGAGGATCTGGATTACGACCGCACGGTCACGATCCTTGAAGCGCTGGCCCGTGGCGAAAGCCCCAAGACCGGCACGCAGGAGCCGGGTCGCCATACGGTCGAGCCGATCGGCGGTCCGACCACGCTGACCGCCATGGTCGGCGACAATCACGACTATCGCGGGGAGTGGGGCGCATAATGCTCGCTGACAAGGACCGCATTTTCACCAATCTCTACGGCTATCAGCCGTGGAACGTCGACGCGGCGATGAAGCGCGGCGATTGGGACAATACCAAGGCGCTGCTGGAGCTGGGCCAGGACAAGATCATCGACGTCATCAAGGCGTCGGGTCTGCGCGGGCGCGGCGGTGCGGGCTTCCCGACCGGCATGAAGTGGAGCTTCATGCCCAAGGAACCGCGCCCCGACCGGCCGAGCTTCCTGGTCATCAACGCCGACGAGTCCGAGCCCGGTTCGTGCAAGGACCGCGAGATCATCCGCCACGATCCGCACAAGCTGATCGAGGGCGCGCTGGTCGCGGGCTTCGCGATGCGCGCGCGGGCGGCCTATATCTACATTCGCGGCGAATATATCCGCGAGGCCGAGACGCTGTTCGCGGCGGTGGCCGAGGCGTATGACCGGGGCTTCCTGGGCAAGAACGCCTGTGGCTCGGGCTATGACTTCGACGTCTTCGTCCATCGTGGTGCCGGCGCGTACATCTGCGGCGAAGAGACCGCGATGATCGAAAGCCTGGAAGGCAAGAAGGGCCAGCCGCGCCTGAAGCCGCCTTTCCCGGCGGGTGCTGGCCTCTATGGCTGCCCGACGACGGTCAACAACGTCGAGTCGATCGCGGTCGCCCCGACGATCCTGCGGCGCGGTGCCGAGTGGTTCTCGTCCTTCGGGCGCGAGAACAACAAGGGCACCAAGCTCTTCCAGATCTCCGGCCATGTCGATCGTCCCTGCGTGGTCGAGGAAAGCATGTCGATCAGTTTCCGCGAGCTGATCGAGAAGCATTGCGGCGGCATTCGTGGCGGCTGGGACAATCTGCTCGCGGTGATCCCGGGCGGGTCGTCGGTACCGCTGGTGCCTGCCGCCGAGATCATGGACGCGCCGATGGACTTCGACGGCCTGAAGGCGGTCGGATCGGGCCTCGGCACGGCGGCCGTCATCGTTATGGACAAGTCGACCGACATCGTCCGCGCGATCAGCCGTCTGTCCTATTTCTATAAGCATGAGAGCTGCGGCCAGTGCACGCCGTGCCGTGAAGGCACCGGCTGGATGTGGCGCGTGATGGAGCGGATGCGCACTGGCGATGCCGATGTGTCCGAGATCGACACGCTGTTCCAGGTGACGAAGCAGGTCGAAGGCCACACCATCTGCGCGCTCGGCGACGCGGCGGCCTGGCCGATCCAGGGCCTGATCCGCCACTTCCGCCCGGAGATGGAACGCCGGATCCGTGAACGCAAAGGCGAGACGGGCGGCAACGCCCCGATGATGGAAGCTGCCGAATAATGCCTAAGGTCAAAGTCGACGGCGTCGAGATCGAGGTGCCGCAGGGCGCCACCGTGCTGCAGGCCTGTGAGCTTGCCGGCAAGGAAATCCCGCGTTTCTGCTATCACGAGCGGCTGTCCATCGCGGGCAACTGCCGCATGTGCCTGGTCGAGGTGAAGCCGGGCCCCCCCAAGCCGCAGGCGTCCTGCGCGCTTCCGGCGGCGGACAATCAGGAAATCTTCACCACCACCCCGATGGTGAAGGCCGCGCGCGAAGGCGTGATGGAATTCCTGCTGATCAACCACCCGCTGGACTGCCCGATCTGCGATCAGGGCGGCGAGTGCGACCTGCAGGATCAGTCCATGGCCTATGGCAAGGGCCATAGCCGCTATGACGAGAACAAGCGGGCCGTCACCGAGAAATATATGGGGCCGATCGTCAAGACGGTCATGACCCGCTGCATCCAGTGCACCCGCTGCGTCCGCTTTGCCGAAGAGGTTGCGGGCGTGGAGGAGATCGGCGCGATCTATCGCGGCGAGAACATGCAGATCACCTCGTATCTCGAACAGGCCGTGTCGAGCGAGTTGTCGGGCAATGTCGTCGACCTGTGCCCGGTGGGTGCGCTGACGTCCAAGCCCTATGCGTTCGAGGCGCGTCCCTGGGAGCTGAAGAAGACGCTCGCCATCGACGTGATGGACGCGGTCGGCACCAACATCCGCCTTGACAGCCGTGGTCGTCAGGTGCTGCGCTGCGTGCCGCGCATCAACGACGAGGTGAATGAGGAGTGGGCGAGCGACAAGACGCGTCACGCGATCGACGGTCTGGTCCGTCGTCGTCTCGACCGTCCGTTTATCCGCCGCGACGGCAAGCTGGTGCCCGCCACCTGGGACGAGGCCTTCGCCGCGATCCGTGACGTGAACGCCGGTTCGAGCGTCGCCGCCATCGCCGGTGATCTGGTCGATTGCGAGACGATGTTCGCGGCCAAGGCGCTGCTGGCCAAGATGGGCTCGTCGCTGCTCGAAGGTCGTCAGACCGGCATGGACTATGACGTGTCCAGCCTGGCGGCGGTCAACTTCAACACGACCATCGCGGGCGTCGAGCGCGCCGATGCGATCCTGCTGATCGGCACCAATCTGCGCTGGGAAGCGCCGCTGGTGAACACGCGCATCCGCAAGGCCATCAAGAAGGGTGCCAAGGTCTTCGCGATCGGCCCCGAGACCGACCTGACCTATAAGGTCGAGTGGCTGGGCGCCGACCTGTCGGTGCTGGGCAACCTGCCTGAGGCCGTGGCGGAGCTGTTCGGCAAGGCCGCGCGTCCGATGGTGATCGTCGGTGGTGGCGCGCTGAAGGGTGCGCATGGCGCGAGCCTGAAGCTGGTTGACCAGTTCAATCTGGTGCGGACGCTGGAGGATGGTTCGGCCTGGAACGGCTATAACGTCGTTCACATGGCGGCGTCGCGCATGGGCGGGCTGATGCTCGGCTATGCGCAGAAGGGCGGCATCGCCGACGTGGTTGCGGCCGCGCCGAAGCTGGCCTTCTTCCTGGGCGCCGACGAGGTTGATTTCGCCAAGTTCGGCAGCAGCTTCAAGGTGTTCGTCGGCCATCATGGCGACAAGGGTGCGCATCACGCCGATGTCATCCTGCCGGGCGCGACCTTTGCCGAGAAGTCGGGCACCTGGGTCAATCTGGAAGGCCGGGTGCAGCGGGGCGACCGTGCGGTCTTCGCACCGGGCGACGCGCGCGACGACTGGACGATCTTCCGCGCGCTGTCCGAAGTGCTGGGCCAGACCCTGAGCTTCGACACGCTCGAGGATCTGCGCGCCGCCATGGCGGCCGAGGTTCCGGCGCTGGGCCGGCTCGGCCTGGTGACCTTCGACTGGGCCGCGCCGTCGCTGAACGTGACCGCGTCCGGCACGCTCGACGGTTATCCCGTCAAGGATTTCTACCTCACCAACGCGATCTGCCGCGCCAGCCCGACGATGCAGCGCTGCTCGGTCGAACTGGTCCATGGTGAGAGCTATGCGGAGGCAGCGGAGTGACCGCGTTTTTCAACACGACGCTCGGCCTTCCTTATGGCTGGGCCTGGGGGATCGCGACGCTCGTCGGGATCCTGGCGATCGCGCTGCCGCTGATGCTGGCCGTTGCGATGGTCATCTATGTCGACCGCAAGATCTGGGCGGCGATGGCGCTGCGCCGGGGGCCGAACGTGGTCGGTCCTTTTGGTCTGCTCCAGTCGTTCGCCGACGGTCTGAAGGTCTTCCTTCAGGAAACCATCGTTCCCTCGGCTGCCAATCGTGGGCTGTTCCTGCTGGCGCCTATCATCACCTTCACGGTCGCGCTGATCGTTTGGGCGGTGGTGCCGTTCCAGCCGGGTGTCGTCGTCGCCAACATCAATGTCGGCCTGCTCTATGTTCTCGCCGCCTCGTCCTTGGGCGTGTACGGCGTAATCCTGTCGGGCTGGGCGTCGAACTCGAAATATCCGTTCTACTCGGCGCTCCGTGCGGCCGCGCAGATGGTGTCCTATGAAGTCGCGATCGGCTTCATCCTGATTTCGGTCGTGATGTGGTCGGGCAGTTTCAACCTGACGGCGATTGTCGAGGCGCAGAAGAGTGTGCTGAACACGGGCGTCAACGGCTTCTTCCTGAACCCGCTGCTCTTCCCGATGGCGATCATGTTCTTCATCTCGGCGCTGGCCGAGACGCAGCGTGCACCGTTCGATCTGACCGAAGCGGAGTCGGAGCTCGTCGCGGGTTACCAGACCGAATACAGCTCGATGTCGTTCGCGCTGTTCTGGCTGGGTGAATATGCCAACGTCATCCTGATGTGCGCGCTGAACGCGATCCTGTTCTGGGGCGGCTATCTGCCGCCGGTGAACTGGGCGCCGCTCTATGTCGTGCCGGGTATCGTCTGGCTGTTGCTGAAGATGTGCTTCTTCTTCTTCGTCTTTTCCTGGGTGAAGGCGACCGTGCCGCGCTATCGGTACGACCAGCTGATGCGGCTGGGCTGGAAGGTATTCCTGCCGGTGTCGCTGTTCTGGGTATTCTTGGTGTCTGGCGTGCTGATGTTCGCGCGCGTGGGAGTTCCGGCATGAGCGTCGCTCAGTACGTCAAGGCTTTTACGCTGTGGGAGTTCGTGAAGGGGCACGCGCTGACCCTTCGCTACTTCTTCAAGCCGAAGGCGACGATCAACTATCCGTTCGAGAAGAACCCGATCAGCCCGCGCTTCCGGGGTGAGCACGCGCTGCGTCGCTACCCCAATGGCGAGGAGCGGTGCATCGCGTGCAAGCTGTGCGAGGCGATTTGCCCCGCCCAGGCGATCACGATCGAGGCGGAACCCCGCGACGATGGCAGCCGCCGCACGACGCGGTACGACATCGACATGACCAAGTGCATCTATTGCGGGCTGTGCCAGGAGGCGTGCCCGGTCGATGCGATCGTCGAGGGTCCGAACTTCGAATTTTCGACCGAGACCCGCGAAGAGCTGATCTACGACAAGTCGAAGTTGCTCGATAACGGTGACCGCTGGGAAAGCGCGATCGCGGCGAACCTTGCCGCCGATGCGCCGTACCGTTAAAGCCCGCGACCAACGGTTCGGGGCGGACAGAAAAGGGGCCTGACAGGCAGTGATACAGGCTATCGCCTTCTATATTTTCGCGACCGTGGTGATCGTGTCCGCAGGGCTCACGATCGCGTCGCGGAATCCGGTGCACTCGGTCATGTGGCTGATCCTGGCGTTCTTCAACGCCGCGGGCCTCATGGTGCTGTGCGGGGCCGAGTTCATCGCGATGCTGCTGGTCATCGTGTATGTGGGCGCGGTCGCGGTGCTGTTCCTCTTCGTCGTCATGATGCTCGATATCGAGGTCGCGGCGATGCGGGCGGGCTTTGCGCGCTATCTGCCGCTGGGCCTTGCGCTCGCGGTCGCGCTGCTGGCCGAGGTCATCATCGCGTTCCAGGCGTGGAGCGTCGGCGGCGTGCAGTTGGCGGCCCGTGCCGCGCCGATCGCACCGGAGGTGTCCAACATCCAGGCGATCGGCAACCTGCTGTACACGCGCTACCTTTTCATCTTCGAGGGGGCAGGCCTGGTCCTGCTCGTCGCGATGATCGGCGCGATCGTGCTCACGCATCGCAAGCGTGGCGGCGTCCGTCCGCAGAACATCGCCAAGCAGAATGCGCGTCAGCCGCATGAGGCGATCCGCAATATCAATCAGCCCATCGGGCAGGGGGTGGAACTGTGACGATCGGTCTCGTCCATTATCTGGTCGTCGCGGCGATCCTGTTCACCATGGGGGTGCTGGGTATCTTCCTCAACCGGAAGAACCTGATCGTCATCCTCATGGCGATCGAACTCATCCTGCTCGCCGTGAACCTGAACCTCGTCGCCTTTTCGGCCGCGCTTCAGGATCTGGTGGGGCAGGTCTTCGCCATGTTCGTGCTGACCGTGGCCGCCGGTGAATCGGCGATCGGTCTGGCGATCCTGGTCATCTATTTCCGTGGCCGCGGCACCATCGCGGTCGACGACGTCAACCGGATGAAGGGGTAATCGGGTTGATCCTCGCTATCGTCTTCCTGCCGTTGCTGGCCGCCGCCATTGCGGGGTTCGGCAACAAGGCCATCGGGAACGTGCCCGCCAAGGTCGTCACGACCGGCGCGCTGTTCATTTCCTGTGCCCTCTCATGGCCGATCTTCATCGGCTATCTGTCGGGCCACAATGTCGCGACCGTGACGCCGGTGCTCCACTGGATCACCAGCGGCACCATGTCGGTCGACTGGGCGCTGCGCGTCGACTCGCTGACCGCGATCATGCTGGTGGTCATCACCAGCGTCTCGGCGCTCGTCCACCTCTATAGCTGGGGCTATATGAGCGAAGAGCCGGATCAGCCGCGCTTCTTCGCCTATCTCTGCCTCTTCACCTTCGCGATGCTGATGCTCGTGACGGCGGACAATCTGGTCCAGATGTTCTTCGGTTGGGAAGGCGTGGGTCTTGCGTCCTACCTGCTGATCGGCTTCTGGTTCCGCAAGCCATCGGCCAATGCGGCCGCGATCAAGGCGTTCGTCGTCAACCGCGTCGGCGATCTCGGCTTCATGCTCGGCATCTTCGGCACCTTCCTGGTGTTCGGGACCGTCTCGATCCCCGCGATCCTGGCCGCCGCGCCGGGCATGGCCGGATCGACCATCGGCTTCCTGGGCTATCGGTTCGACACGATGACGGTGCTCTGCCTGCTGCTGTTCGTCGGCGCGATGGGCAAGTCGGCGCAGCTCGGTCTCCACACCTGGCTGCCGGACGCGATGGAAGGCCCGACCCCGGTGTCGGCGCTGATCCACGCGGCGACCATGGTGACCGCGGGCGTGTTCATGGTGTGCCGCCTGTCGCCGATGTTCGAAACCTCGCCGACCGCTTTGGGCGTCATCACCGTTATCGGTGCCATGACCTGCTTCTTTGCCGCCACCGTCGGCACGGTGCAGACCGACATCAAGCGCGTCATCGCCTATTCGACCTGTTCGCAGCTCGGCTACATGTTCTTCGCCGCCGGTGTCGGCGCCTATGGCGCGGCGATGTTCCACCTGTTCACGCACGCCTTCTTCAAGGCGCTGCTGTTCCTGGGTGCGGGCTCGGTGATCCATGCGATGCATCACGAGCAGGACATGCGCTATTATGGCGGTCTGCGTCGTCACATCCCGGTTACTTTCTGGGCGATGATGATGGGCACGCTGGCCATCACCGGCGTCGGTATCCCGGCTCTGTTCGGCAATCCGATGGCATTCGGTTTCGCGGGTTTCCATTCGAAGGACGCGATCATCGAAGTGGCCTATGCGGGTGGTTCGGGCTTTGCCTTCTGGGCGGGCGTGATCGCCGCGCTGCTGACCAGCTTCTACTCCTGGCGCCTGATGTTCCTGACCTTCTGGGGCAAGCCGCGCTGGACCGGGTCGGAGCATATCCAGCATGCGATCCATGACGCGCATGGACACGGCCATGACGATCATGCGCACGGCCACGCCCATGATGCGCATCACAACGATGCGCATTCGGAGGATGCCGGTCACGAGCCGGATACGCACGCTGCGGGTCATGCCGACATGCCGGAAGGTACCGGCGGCTATCATCCGCATGAGAGCCCGCTGGTCATGCTGATCCCGCTGATCGTCCTGTCGATCGGTGCGATCGCGGCGGGCTTCGTCTTCCACGGCTGGTTCATCGAGCCGGAGTCGGGCGAAACCTATTGGAAGGGCGCGGTCGCCTTCAACGAGCATCTGATGCATTCGATGCACGGCGTGCCGGTGTGGGTGAAGCTGTCGGCGACGGTGGTGATGCTGCTCGGTCTGCTGACCGCGTATCTGACCTATATCCGTGCACCGGAGTTCCCGGCCAAGTTCGCGGACCAGTTCCGCATCCTGTACCGCTTCCTCCTCAACAAATGGTATTTCGACGAGATCTACCATTTCCTCTTCGTGCGCCCCGCCTTCGCGATCGGCCGGTTGCTTTGGCACCGTGGCGACGAGAAGACGATCGACCGCTTCGGCCCCAATGGTGTCGCCTGGCTTGTCCAGCAGGGCAGCAAGGGTGCGGCGCGCTTCCAGACGGGATAC
Source organism: Sphingomonas sp. CFBP8993 (assembly GCF_034044895.1). Classification (NCBI taxonomy): domain Bacteria; kingdom Pseudomonadati; phylum Pseudomonadota; class Alphaproteobacteria; order Sphingomonadales; family Sphingomonadaceae; genus Sphingomonas; species Sphingomonas sp. CFBP8993. The sequence goes on from NZ_JAXCWU010000003.1 coordinate 401,207, forward strand.
CTTTACAGCTATGCCTTCGTCATGTTGATCGGCCTGACCGCCGCCGTCACCTGGGCCATTTTGGGTTGATCGCGTGATGCAGGGCTTCCCGATCCTCTCCGTCATGCTGGCGGTCCCGGCTGTTGCCGCGATCGCCTGCCTCTTCCTCAACGCGCAAGGCGCGCGCCTGCTGGCGCTGGCCGCCACGCTGGTCGACTTCGTGCTGGGCATCGTGCTCTGGACGCAGTTCGACGTGGGCGGCGCCCAGTGGCAGTTCGTCGAACATGCCCCGGGCATCTTCGGCCCGTTCGGCTGGTCGCTGGGCATCGACGGCTTCGCGCTGCTGCTGATCATGCTCAGCGTCTTCCTGATGCCGATCTGCATCGGGGCCAGCTGGCGCGCGATCGACAAGCGCGTGCCCGAATATATGGGCCTGTTCCTGTTCACCGAAGTGCTGATGATCGGCACCTTCGCGGCGCAGGACCTGTTCCTCTTCTACGTCTTCTTCGAAGCTGGCCTGATCCCGATGTACCTGATCATCGGCATCTGGGGTGGGGCGAACCGCATCTACGCGTCGTACAAGTTCTTCCTGTACACGCTGCTTGGCTCGCTGCTGATGTTCGTCGCGATGCTCTATATGGCGCGCACGGCGGGCACGACCTCGATCCCGGCGCTGCTGGCCTATGACTTCCCGGCTTCGGTTCAGACCTGGTTGTGGATCGCCTTCTTCGCCTCGTTCGCGGTCAAGATGCCGATGTGGCCGGTCCACACCTGGCTTCCCGACGCGCACGTGCAGGCGCCGACGGCGGGTTCGGTCATCCTGGCGGGCGTGCTGCTGAAGCTGGGCGGCTATGGCTTCCTGCGCTTCCTGCTGCCGATGTTCCCGGAAGCGAGCGGACAGCTGACCTGGCTGATCTTCGCGCTGTCGGCGGTGGCCGTGATCTATGCTTCGCTGGTCGCGCTGGTACAGTCCGACATGAAGAAGCTGATCGCCTATTCGTCGGTCGCGCACATGGCGATCGTGACCATCGGCCTGTTTGCCTTCAACCAGCAGGGCATCGAAGGCGCGATGATCATGATGCTCAGCCACGGTCTGGTGTCGGGCGCGCTCTTCCTGTGCGTCGGTGTCATCTACGACCGGCTGCACACCCGTGAGATCGCGCGCTATGGCGGGCTGTCGATCAACATGCCGCGCTATGCCGTGTTCTTCCTCTTCTTCACCATGGCGTCGATCGGTCTGCCGGGCACCAGCGGCTTCGTCGCCGAGTTCCTGTCGCTGATGGGCACTTATCAGGTGTCGACCTGGACGGCGCTGTTGTGCACCACCGGCATCATCCTGGGTGCGGCGTATATGCTCTACCTTTACCGGCGGGTCGCTTATGGCGAGATCAAGTCGGACGAGGTCGCGGCGATGTCCGACATGTCGGCGCGCGAGCTTTGGCTTCTCGCACCGATCGCGGCGGTCACGCTGTGGATGGGTGTCTATCCGGAGAGCTTCCTGGCGCCGATGCGGAACGACGTGAAGATCCTGCTTCAGCGGATCGACCGGGCGAACCCCGGTTCGGACAGCCGTCCGACCGCTGGCAACCCCGCGCTGGCTGTCACCCATGCCCCTGAGCACCAAGCTGCGCACGGGGAGGCGCACTGATGAGCTATTCGTTGAACCTTTTGATGGTCCTGCCCGAACTGGTGCTGACCGTCGGCGCGATCGCGCTGATGCTGGTCGCCGCCTGGGGTGGGAATGCCGCGACGCGTGGCATCTCCATTGCCGCGGTGTTCGTGCTGGCGGGGGCGATGGTCGCTCTGGCTGGTCCGGCCACCACGGGCGGGCTTGCCTTTGGCGGCCTGTACCGGGCGGATGCCTTTGCGGGTTTCGCCAAGGTCTTGATCTATCTGGCGACCGCCGTGGCGATCATCATGGCACCGCGTTTCTTCGCCCGTTCGCCGGGTGAGGATTTGCGGCCCGAATATCCCATCCTCATGCTGCTCTCTTCGGTCGGCATGGGCATGATGGTGTCGGCGGGCGATCTCCTGACCCTCTATGTCGGTCTCGAACTGCAGAGCCTGTCGGCCTATGTGCTGGCCAGCTTCATGCGTCGCGACGGGCGTTCGGCCGAAGCGGGCCTGAAATATTTCGTCCTGGGCGCATTGGCCTCGGGCATCCTGCTCTATGGCATCTCGCTGGTATACGGCTTCTCGGGCTCGACCGACTTTGCCCAGATCGCCGGTGCCTATGGTCGCGACGCCGCCACCGGCACGCGTTCGCTGGGTATGATGTTCGGCTTGGTCTTCGTCTTCGCCGGCCTGGCATTCAAGATGTCGGCGGTGCCGTTCCACATGTGGACCCCGGACGTCTATGAGGGCGCGCCGACCCCGGTAACGGCCTTCTTCGCCTCCGCCCCTAAGGTCGCGGCGATGGCGCTGGCAGTGCGTGTCGCCGTCGAGGCGATGGGCTCGGCCGCGCAGCAGTGGCAGCAGATCGTGACCTTCGCGGCACTCGCGTCGATCATCCTGGGCGCGGTCGCGGCGATCGGACAGACGAACATCAAGCGGCTGCTCGCCTATTCGTCGATCAACAATGTCGGCTTTGCGCTGATCGGTCTGGCGGCGGGCACGGCGCAGGGCGTCGCGGCGGTGCTGACCTACCTCACCATCTACGTCATCATGACGCTGGGTGCATTCCTGATCGTCATTCGTATGCGTGACGAGAATGGCAATCCGCTCGAGTCGATCTCCAGCCTGTCGGGCTTGTCGCGCACGCGCCCGGCACTCGCCTGGGCAATGGCGTTCTTCATGTTCTCGGTCGCGGGCATTCCGCCGCTGCTCGGCTTCTATGCCAAGTTCGCGGTGTTCAATGCGGCGGTCGCGGCGGGGCTGTTCCCGCTGGCGGTGATCGGTGTCGTCGCCTCGGTGATCGGTGCCTATTATTACCTGCGTATCATCAAGACGATGTTCTTCGATGAGCCCGCAGGGGCCTGGGATAACAGCGATGCCCAGCCGGTCGAGAACGGCCTGATCGCCCTGTCGGCGCTGTTCGTCTCGCCCTTCGGTTACCTGGCGATCCCGCTGCTCGGCGCATGGTCGCTGGCGGCGGCACGGGCGCTGTTCTGAGCCGATTGCTGCACGTCCCGGAAACGGGATCGACCAATGCCGATCTTCGCCAGCTTGCCGAGGCAGGCGGCGAAGACGGTCTTTGGCTCCGCGCCGACCGCCAGACGGCGGGGCGCGGACGCCAGGGGCGGGACTGGTCGTCGCCCTATGGTAATTATTATGGTTCGACGCTCGTCCGGCTTCGCACGGGCGATCCGATGGCGGCAACGCTGGCGCTGGTCGCGGCGATCGCAATCGAGGACGCGGTTCGGACCTGTCTTCCGAAAATCGGTGCGCGGCTTGCGCTGAAATGGCCGAACGATCTGATGATCGACGGTGCCAAGCTGTCGGGTATCTTGTTGGAGCGGACCGGCGATGCGGTCATCATCGGCATGGGGATCAATCTGGCGTCGGCCCCGCACATACCCGACCGCGCCACGACCGCGCTGGTCGATCATGGCGTCGATGTCGCGCCCGCGACGATGCAGGCGCTGCTTGCCGACGCCATGACGCGCTGGCTGGCGGTCTGGCGAGTGGAGGGGCTGGCCGGCATCATCGAACGCTGGGAGGCGCGGGCGCATCCGCGCGGTACCCCGCTGACGGCACGCCTGCCCGACGGACAGGTGCTGACCGGTCTGTTCGACGGGCTGGCGAGCGACGGCGCGCTACGGCTCGGCTTGGCGGACGGCACGGCCCATGTCATCCATGCCGGCGACATCTTCCTGGTCTGAGGGACAATCATGCTGCTTGCGATCGATGCCGGGAACACGAACGTGGTCTTCGCTCTGCTCGAAGGGCGCACGATCAAGGGCCGCTGGCGCATCGCGACTGATCCGCGCCGGACGGGCGACGAATATGCGGTCTGGCTCAGCCAGTTACTGGCGCTGGAGGGGTATGCGCGAGAGGATGTGACCGGCGTGATCATCGCCACGGTCGTGCCGCGCGCCCTCCACAACCTTCAGGTGCTGGCGCAGAAATATTTCAAGGTCGATCCCCTGATCGCAGGACGTGCGCCGGTGGAGTGGGGGATCGCGATCGACGTGGACGAGCCCGCATCGCTGGGTGCCGACCGCGCGGTGAACACGATCGCGGCGCACGAGCTCCATCCCGGCGACCTGATCACCATCGACTTCGGCACCGCGACGACGTTCGACATCAGCGACTATCAAGGCGCGTATAAGGGCGGCATCATCGCGCCGGGCATCAACCTGTCGCTCGACGCGCTGGTCACCGCCGCGGCCAAGCTGCCGCGTATCGCGATCGAGGCGCCCGAGAGCCGCAGCGTCATCGGCCGGAACACGGTGGACCAGATGCATATCGGCATCTTCTGGGGCTATGTCGCGATGATCGAGGGACTGGTTGCGCGGCTGAAGGCGCAGGTGGGACGCCCGGTCAAGGTGCTCGCAACCGGCGGTCTGGCTGCGCTTCTGAGCCCGCACACGGATGTTTTCGATCATATCGAACCCGACCTGACCATTCAGGGGCTGGCGATCCTGTGGGAACGGGCCCATATCGGTTGAACGAGTTTCGGTTCGGACAGCCCGCGAAGATCCGCCGGGCGTTCGAAACCGCAAGAGAGATGACCGCGCCCTGACCGGCGCAATCCCTATGCCCCTTGACCCCGCTTGCAGCGGGGCGGGGGTCCTACTGTCAGGAAATGAATGACTCCGAAGAAAGAATTGCTGTTCTGCGCGCTCGGTGGGTCGGGCGAAATCGGCATGAACGTGAACCTGTACGGCACCGAAGGTAAGTGGGTGATGGTCGATTGCGGCATCACCTTTGCCGACCCGGCCTATCCCGGCATCGACGTGATCCTGCCCGATCTGAGCTTTATCGAGGACCGGCTGGACGATCTGGTCGGCATCGTGCTGACCCATGGTCACGAAGACCATATCGGGGCGTTGCCCTATCTGGCCGAAGATCTGGGCGTGCCGATCTATGCCACCGCCTTTACCGCAGGCCTGGTCCGTGGCAAGCTGGAGGAAGAGGGAAGCGCCAACCGCGTCAAGATCCGCGTGATGGAGACGGCCAAGACGTTCGAGGTCGGCCCGTTCGACTTCACCTTCGTGCCGTTGTCGCACTCGATCCCCGAGGCGAACGCCCTGCTGATCGAGACGGCGGTCGGCCGCGTATTCCACACCGGCGACTGGAAGCTCGACCAGACCCCGGTCATCGGCAAGCCCGCCAGCCCCGCGCAACTGGCGTCGATCGGCGACATGGGCGTCGACGTGCTGGTGTGCGATTCGACCAATGCCTTCAACACCGAAGCTTCGGGTTCGGAAGCCAGCGTGCGTCCGGGCATCACGGAGACGGTCGCCAAGGCCAAGGGACGCGTCGTCGTCACGACCTTCGCCTCCAATGCCGCGCGTCTGGTGACGCTGGGCGAAGTGGCCAAGGAGACGGGACGCAAGCTGTGCGTCACCGGCCGCTCGCTCGACCGGATCCTGAAGGTCGGCAAGGCCTGCGGCTACTTCAAGGGTTTCCCCGAAACGGTGGACCCGGAAACCGCGATGCGCCTGCCCAAGGACCGCGTACTGATCGTCGCGACTGGCGGCCAGGGCGAGCCGCGCGCGGCGCTATCGCGCATCGCCGAGGGCAGCCATACGATCCGGCTTGACACCGGTGACACGGTGATCTTCTCGGCGCGCCAGATTCCGGGCAACGAGACGGCGGTTGGCCGTATCCAGAACATCCTGGCGGGCAAGGGCGTCCGCATGGTCACCGAGCGTCAGGCGCATGTCCATGTGTCGGGCCATCCGGGCCAGCCCGAACTGGCGCAGATGTACAAGTGGCTGCGCCCCCGCACACTGATGCCGGTGCATGGCGAGATGCGCCACATGATGGAACATGCACGCTTCGCAACGACGCAGGGTGTGCCGCAGACGCTTGTCCAGTCGGACGGCGACATGGTCCGCCTGTTGCCCGGCAACGCCACCAAGATCGGCAATGTGCCGGTCGGGCGGCTGGTGCTGGACGGCGACGTCATCCTGCCGTCGGACGGCTCGACGATGAACGAGCGGCGCAAGCTGGCGATCAACGGGCAAATCTCGGTGGGTGTTGCGGTCGCCAAGGGGCGGCTGGTCGGCAGCCCGCAGATTCGTGTGCAAGGCGTGCCCGTCGAGGACGAGCGCGATGCCTTCATCGCCGAGGCGGTCGCCGCCGCGGCCAAGGCCGTCGATGGCGGACGTCGCGGCACCGACAAGCTGCGAGAGGATATCCGCCTGTCGGTGCGCAAGGTCGCGACGCGCTGGACCGGCAAGAAGCCGATCGTCGACGTCCTGCTGATCGAGGGCTGATGCCATGCACTGGACGTCGGCGCTTGCGATCTACGTCCTGTTCTGGTTCCTCGCCGTGTTCCTGGTCCTGCCCTTCGGGGTCAGGACCACGCACGAGCTGGGGGAGCAGCATATCCGCGGCACCGCCGAAAGCGCGCCGCATGTGTTCCTGATCGGGCGCTTCTTCGTGCGGACCACGATCGTCGCGACGGTGATGTTCGCGGCCTTTTACCTGAATTACGTGAATGGCTGGATCACGGCCGACATGCTCGATTGGACCGGGGTCAGCCGGGGTATCTAATGGCCGGCTCGCGCTCGTTGCCGCCGATATCCTTTCCGCTTGAGGAGGTCGAGGCGCTGGTGCTGGGCGCGCGCTGGGTCGCCGAACATGCGGCCCCGGAGGCGGCGGGAGCGGCGCGACAGGCGGTTGCGCGTATCATGGACGCGCTGACGCCGGAGCAGGCCGAGGCGATCCGGGGCATTGCGCTGTTCGTCGGTCCGCATGCCGATGACGCATTCGACGAACTCGACTTCGACCCTGCGCCTCTGCACGCTTCTATCCAGAGCGAACGGCGGCTGGCCCTCTGTTATGAGGATGGGGCGGGGGAGGTGACCGACAGGGTCATCTGGCCATTCGCGATGGCGTTGTTCGACCGGGCTGAGGTGCTGCTTGGCTGGTGCGAATTGCGACGTGATTACCGGACCTTTCGCATCGACCGGATCGTCGCGGCACGGGTGTTACTCGACCGCTATCCCCGCCCGCGCGCGGTGCTGCTGGGCGAATGGCGTCAGGCGGATGGGGTGCCGCATGAACGGTTCCGGCTTGTCGAACGCGGCGTGGGTGAGAGGTGAGATCGGGGCATGGCCTTCGACCTCGCTCAGGCTGAACGGCGGGTGTGGCGTGAGCCTATTCGCCTTGACCGTCGCCGGTTGCCGACGCGACCGTTCGCGCTGAGCAAAGTCGGAGCGTAGGGGAATCCCCTTACCGCAACCGCTCGATCGCCTGTGCCAGCGCGACATAGAGCTTGCCCATGTCCGACGACAGCAACGTCACGCCCAGCGGCGATCCGTCGCGCTGAGCCAGCACGCCGCGCAGCATCGCCTCGAAATCGTGGATATAGCGGTTCACGTGATCGCGGAACTTGGGGTCGTCGTCATACAGGTCGGCGATCTCGCGGGCCTGGTGCGAGTCCAGGATACGCACCGCGCGGCGGGTGAAGACGCCGCGATCGCCCTTCAGATAGGCGGCCCAGGCGCTGTCGGTGACCTCGGGCGCATAGATCTTGGCGATGTCGATAGACGCCGAGTTAAGCGACTCGATCAGCAGCGAGGCGCGGCGGGCGAAATTGTCGCGATCGGCTTCCTCGCGTTCGGTGCGCGCTTCCTCGATACGCGCCTCGACGATCCCGGTCTTCTCGACGATCAGATCGGCCTGCCGTGCCAGCCGCTCGGTCGCGCGGGTGGCGGCCTCGACCGCGCCCTGGGTGGCATCGACGATGGCATGGATTTGTCGTTCGACCGTATCGCCGGTGGCGCGGCGCATCGCGTCGGCGCTGGCCTGTTCCAGCGCGCTGGCCGCCTGTGGAATGACCTCCGCCAGCGTCTCGCGTGCCTTCTCGGCCGCGGTCGCCGCGGTTTCACGAACACGCAGCAGCGCATCGACCAGCTTCGGGGCTGCCTCGTCAGCGAAGCGGTGCGTGCGCTCGATCGTCTCGTCGACCATCATGCCCAGCGCATCGGCCTTGGCCCGACCGCTCGACAGCGTCTCGATCAGCGAGCCCGACAGAGTCTCCAGCGTCTGGCGCTGTTCGGCGATCACGTCGGCAATCGCCTCAATCGCCTCATGCGTGCTTTCCGCCGCCGCGACCAGCGCCAGCAGTTCGGGCTTGGTCTGGACGACGATTTCATGGCTGGCGTGCATCCGCTCGTCCAGGCGACCCAGCGCTTCGGGCAGCGTCTCGTCGATCTCGCGCGCGGCCGCGTCGAGCGCGATCAGCAATGTCTCGGTCGTGCCGATGACGCGGTTGGCCATGGTCTCGCCCGCTTCCAGCGCGCCGGTCATCGCATCGGCCGAACCGCCCAGTGCACTGATCGAGGCCGCCAGCATCTGCGACTTTTCGGTGCCCTGCGCATGCAGCACCGTGATCCGGGTTTCCACGCGGTCCAGCGCGGTGTCGAGCGCATCGATCATCGCCTCGCCCGCGATCCGCTGCGCATCCAGTTCGCCGCTCAGTCGCGCGACGGCGCCGTCGACGGTCGTGATCCGCTCAGCCAGCGCATCGGCGCTGTCCCGCGCCGCGCTGTCGAGCGCCGCCTGGTTGGCCGAGACCATGGCGAGCATCGCGTCGCCCTGGGCGGCGATGCCCTTGCGCGACTGGTCGATCGCCTCGGCCGTCCGGTCGAGCAGTTCGTCGATCGTCACCGCGACATTGGCGGTGACGTTTTCCAGATGCTCGCTGGCGGTCCGGCTGGTCGCCTCCATCTGTTCGATATGCTGGGCCAGGCGAAGCGCGGCGCCGCTGGCGATGGTGTCCGCATCCTGCCCACGGCGGCCCAGCGCCACGAATTGCGCATCCAGCGCGGCGGCATGCGTCTGGGCCGACCGAGCGGCCTCCGCCATCCGGTCGCCCGCCTCGCCGACCGCGTCGGTCGCCTGGGGCAAGGCGTCGAGCAACTGGTTCAGGCTGGCCTGGCTGGTGCCCGCGACCTCGGCCAGTGTCCGGCCATGCAACTCGACCATCTGGATATCGTCGGCCAGATCGCGGGCGATCGTGTTGAAGCGCGTCTCCGCCGCCTGCGCCATTTCGGACAGGGCGATGGCCTGGGCCGACAATTCCGATCGGTTGGCGGCCAGCGCGTTACCGATCGCGGTGACCGCCTGCTGCAGCGCCATGGCCTCGCGGCGCATGTCGTGCGCGGTCATGGCGAAGCGCCGCTGTTCCGCCTGGCTGTTACGCTGGGTCACCAGCCACAACACCGCGATCAGCAGCGGCCCCGCCAGCGCCAGCGTGACGATCGGCGCCAGTGTGACGGGGGCGATCGTGGCCGTCCCGCTCAGCCCCCAGGCCAGCGCCCCCCCGAACCAGCCGATCGCCGCGACGCCCGCCACGATCAGGGGAATGGGCGAGGTCGGTTCGGGTTCGTGCGCCATGACATCGGTGCCTTCGTCCAGCCAGGGGCTTGGGGGCAGGGGGAGCGCGGAGCCCCCCGCATCGCTGGCATAGGGCGCGGCGTGATCGCCCGACAGCGCCTCGGCCCCCGGCATGTCCGACCTGTCCTGACGCTCCGCGCGCAAATCCACGATCATCTAGGCCCCCGTGTCACAATGGGCCGGTTTATCACGTTTGCTCGTCGCAGAAAGCGAATTGCGCTATTCCGTTCGACGGCCATCCCGGTTTAGAGGCTTGGGATGACTTATGAGCACGGAACGATCGACTCCGCCCTGGCGGCCGTTGCCGGGGATGAGCCGGCCGTCATTCAGGATCTGCGCTGCGCTTTCCTCGAAGGCGTGACACGTGCTCTGGAGACGATGAAGGCGGCGCGCGACGGGCAGGAGTGGCGCGAGGCCGCGCTGCGGCTCAAGGGCCTTGCCGCCAGCGTCAACGCGCTGCCGCTGATGACCCTGGCCGGGCAGGCTGCGGAGCGCGATACGCGCGACGGCGACCTGCTGGATCGCATTGCCGAGGTCGTCGCCCGTCTTTGACATGGTCCCGCCGATGCTTGCCGCGTTCGGGGGCTGGCATGGCGGAGCGGGAGGGCTTAACAGCACGCGATGCTGTCAGGTCTTCTCTTCGCGATTGACGACGCCGACGACCGCCCCGGGCGGTTGACGGCCACCTTGCCGTTCGCCGGGGTGACCCTGATCGAATATCAAGCCCGGCTGCTGGTGGCGGCGGGTGCGGCGCAGATCATCATCGTCGTCGCCCGGCTGACCCCCGAATTGCTCGGCGCGATTGCCCGCATCGCCCAGCGCGGTGCCGTGGTCGACACGGTGCGCAGCGCGGTCGAGGCCGCCGAAAAGCTGCATCCCTTGTCGCGGCTGGTCGTACTGGCGGACGGGTTGATCACGACCGAGGACATGATCGCGCTGGTCCTGCGCGACGGTGGGCAGGACGCGTTGGTGGTGGTGCCCGAGGCAGGGGCCGAACCGGGGCTGGAGCGGGTCGGCGGGCAGATGGCCTGGTCGGGTGTCGCCCGGCTCGATCCCCGCCGCGTCGCCGAGGTTGCGGCCCTTCCGCGCGACTACGATCTGCAATCCACCCTGTTGCGGATGGCGGCGCAGGCGCGGGCGACGCACATCCTGTTGCCCGCCGATGCCGAAAAGGCCGGGCACGGTATCGTTCACCGGGCGGAGGCACTGGACGCACGCGGCCGCGCGGTGGTCGCACGGCTGGTATCGGGGCGGCGAAGCTGGTTCGACCGCTATATCCTGGCCCCCGTCGCGCGACTGGCCTTGCCGCGTCTGGTCGAACGCGCGGTGCCTGCGCATGTCGCGGGGGGTGCGGGTGCCGGGCTGGGGCTGTTGGGGCTGGCGTTGATCGTGTTCGGCTTTCCCGCCATGGGCTTGATCGTCGCCGTCTTGGGTACGTTGGGCTTGGGGCTCGGCGAAACACTGGCGGGCTTGCGGGACGAGCAGGGCGCGGCGCGTGGCCATTCCGCCGCGATCGCCGGGCTGGCCGCGCTCGCCATCGCCGCGTTGGGCTGGCATTATTATCATGCCCTGGCGGAGGAAGTCGCCCCGATCCTGGCGCTGATGCTGATCATTCTCGGTATCCTGGCCGAACGGGCCGGGCTTTATCGCTTTCGCCGCCGCTGGTGGGCGAGCCCGCCCGCCTATCTGCTGGTCATCCTGCCATTGGCTCTCTTGGGTGCGGGGCTGTGGGGACTGGCGTTGGCGAGCATCTATGCAATCGTAACCTTGGCGTCCGCAATCGAGACATTGCGGGCGCAAGTTTAGTGTCGCTTTAACACCATTGGGGTTAGCGGTGAGGCATGGCGGTCGAACCGGACCCATTTGAGCCTCCCCAGTGGCAGGGCGCGGCATTGTCGACGCGTATGGCGTCGGCGCGTGCGCGTGCCGCCGCGCGGCGGTCGGGGGCGGTGGCGGACCTGCGGCTCGATGACGACATCCGGCTGACCGAGCGTATCCGGTTCGAGGTGACGGCGCACCTGCGCCTGCTGGTCGAGACGATCGCGCGTGACCTGTCGCGCCAGGTCGAACGCCTGGCCGATGATGGCGAGATCGCCGCCGCGCTGCTGCCGCACGATCGGGTGGTCGAGCGGTTGCGACAGGCCGGATGCCTGACCGATCCCGATCTGATCGACGAACTGGTGGCGCAGGCACGCCAGACCTTGCTGGCAGAGGCGTTGCCGGTCGAAAGCGTCGCAGGCGACGCGCCCAGCCTGCTCGTCCGGTTGACCGAAGCCCCCGACCGGATCGTCGCGGCGGCGGCGCGGGCTGCGCTGATTGCCGAGGGGCAGGGCCGGATTGCGGGCCAGCAGGGCGAGGCGGTCGCGCTCCCCGCCGAATTGCAGCAGCGGCTGGTGTGGATCATCGCCGCGGCACTTCGCCGGCAGGATGACGCGCCGCTCGACAAGGCGCTGGCCCAGGCCGTCGATCGCGTCCTGGCGGCGCAGGATGCGAGCGAACGCCCGCTGGCCGCCGCGCTGAAGCTGGCCGCCGCGATCGATGCGCGAGCCAGCGAGCTGCCGGAGCTGCTGGTCGAAAGCCTGCTTGATCGCCAGCCGGGTCTTTTTATCGCGCTGCTTGTCCATGCGACCGGTATCGACGTGGATCTGGTGCGTGAAATCGTGCTGGAGCCCGAGGGTGATCGCCTGTGGCTGGTGCTGCGCGCGCTCGACCTGGACCGGGCGACGATCGCGCGGATCGGCCTGTCGCTGTGCGAGGCCGATGGCCGCCGCGATGTGGAGGGGTTCGCCGACGCGCTCGACGGGATCATGGCCATCTCGGCCGAAGAGGCGCGGCACGCGACCGCCGTCCTGCGATTGCCGCGAACCTTCCGCGTGGCCATGGAGCGTCTGGAAGGTCCTGAGCGTCGATGACATCGATCGACAGCCCCGGCGAATCGATGGTCGCACGCGCGATATTGGATGCGGGCGATCATATCCTGTCGGCGGATCCTCCGATCGAACTCCTGCACATGCGCGCCGGTGGCGGGGCGACCGACCGCCTGGCGGTGGCGCCGATCGCGCGTATCGCCCGCCTGGCCCGGCGGCTGGGCATTATGGTGTCGCGCAAGGTCGTGGTCGCCGATGAGGAAGGCGATCTCGACCTGTGGGTCCAGGCGCGGCCCGAAACCGGCCAGATCCGCCTGAGCGTGAGCGGCTGGCGCGACCGTGCCGCATGGAGGCCCATGGCGACACCCGCCGACCATGCCGCGGCGGGCGCGGACTTTCGCTGGGAAACCGATGCCGCGCTGCGCCTGACCTTCCTGTCCCCCGGTGCCGGACAGCGGCACGGCTTCGATGCAGAGGCGATGCTCGGTCGTCCGCTCAACGCCCTGTTCGCCTTCGAAACGCCCACGGGCCGCGCCGGCCGCCTGCTGGCGGATACCGCGACGCTCGACGGGCGGGCGGCCCGGTTGTGCCCGACCGATGTGCCGGTTCGCCTGTCGGCCGCGATCCGGCATGACGGGATGGGCGGCATTGCCGGGTTGTTCGGAGCGACCTTCCTGATCGACGAGCCGGGCGAGGCGGATGACGAATTTCTCCTCGCACCCGGTGGTCCGCCGCTGACCGAGGCGTTTACCGCCGGGCTCGACAAGGCGCTGCGCACGCCGCTGGCGCGGATCGTCGCCAATGCCGACAGCATCGCCGCGCGCGCCGATGGGCCGATCGCCGCCGATTATGCCGGCTATGCGCAGGATATCGCCCATGCCGGACGCCATCTGATCGGCCTGGTCGACAATCTGGTCGAGTTGCAGGCGATCGAAAAACCCGATTTTCGCCTGGCCGCGACACCGATCGATCTCGCTGACGTCGCCCGCCGCGCCGCCGGGCTGCTCGGCGTTCGCGCGGATACGGCGGGTGTCACGATCCGCCGCCCGGCCGCCGACGAAGGCCTGCCCGCCATCGGGGATTTCGGCCGTTCGCTCCAAATCCTGATAAACCTGATCGGCAATGCGGTTCGCTACTCCCCGCGTGGGAGCGAGGTGGTGGTGGCGGTCGAGCGCGATGGGCCCTGGGCGCTCGTCAGCGTCGCCGATCGGGGCAAGGGCATTGCCGATGAGGATCAGGCCCGCATCTTCGAAAAGTTCGAACGGGTCGATCCCAGCGAGGCCGGTGGCAACGGCCTGGGCCTGTATATCGCCCGCCGTCTGGCGCGGGCGATGGGCGGCGAACTGAGCGTCGACAGCGTGCCCGGCGAAGGCGCGACCTTTACCTTCCGCCTGCGCGCGCAATAAAAAAGGGCTCCCGAAGGAGCCCTTTTCCGATCCGTGATCCGGTCGTTCAGCGTCGCCGTCTGGGCAGCCGCCGTGCGACCAGGATCAGCGCCAGCCCGCCGATCGCGACGAACGCGCCCCGATCGGCCCACTCGCCACGACCCAGCATGAAGCTTTCGTCCGGCCAGTGGATATAGCCAAGGCCCTGGCCGATCCATAAGCCACCGGTCAGCGCCAGAAGGACGCCGATGGCGATCAGGATCGGCCGGGCCCGGTTCATGGCTTAGCGCTGCTCGACCGGAACGTACGAACGCTGCGTCGGGCCGGTGTACAGCTGGCGCGGGCGACCGATCTTCTGGTCGGGATCGGTGATCATCTCGTTCCACTGCGCGACCCAGCCGACGGTGCGGGCGAGCGCGAACAGCACGGTGAACATCTCGGTCGGGAAGCCGATTGCCGACAGGATCACGCCCGAATAGAAGTCGACGTTCGGGAACAGCTTCTTTTCGACGAAATACGGATCGTTCAGCGCGATCTCTTCGAGGCGCAGCGCCGTCTCGAACAGCGGATCGTTGACCTTCAGCGCGTCGAACACTTCGCGCACGGTCTTCTGCATCACGGTCGCGCGCGGGTCATAGTTCTTGTAGACGCGGTGACCGAAGCCCATCAGGCGGAACGGATCGTTCTTGTCCTTGGCGCGCGCGATGAACTCGGGAATGCGGTCGGGCGTGCCGATCTCGCGCAGCATGTTGAGCGCGGCTTCGTTCGCGCCGCCATGCGCCGGACCCCAGAGGCAGGCGATGCCCGCCGCGATGCACGCGAACGGATTGGCGCCCGACGAACCGGCCAGGCGGACGGTCGAGGTCGAGGCGTTCTGCTCGTGATCGGCGTGCAGGATGAAGATGCGGTCCATCGCCTTTTCGACGGCCGGGTTCACCTCATACGGCTCGGCCGGAACGCCGAAGGTCATGCGCAGGAAGTTGCCGGTGTAGGACAGCGAGTTGTCCGGGTACAGGAAGGGCTGGCCCACGCTGTACTTGTACGCCATCGCCGCGATCGTCGGAATCTTGGCGATCAGGCGGTGCGACGCGATCGTGCGCTGTACCGGGTCATGGATGTCGGTCGAGTCGTGATAGAAGGCCGACAGCGCGCCGACGACACCGCACATGATCGCCATCGGGTGCGCGTCGCGGCGGAAGCCACGGAAGAACGCCGCCAGCTGCTCATGCACCATGGTGTGGCGCGTGATGGTGGTGGTGAAGCCCGACAGCTCGTCCTTGCTCGGCAGTTCGCCGTTCAGCAGGAGATAGGCGACCTCCATGAAGCTCGACTGCTCGGCCAGCTCGCCGATCGCATAGCCGCGGTGGAGCAGCACGCCCTCGTCGCCGTCGATATAGGTCAGTTCCGACTGGCACGACGCGGTCGAGGTAAAGCCGGGATCATAGGTGAAGGCGCCCGTCTGGGCATATAGCTTGCGGATGTCGACCACGTCCGGGCCGATCGTGCCCGACATGACCGGATAGTCGAACTCTTTGCCGCCGACATTGAACTTCGCGGTGTCGCTCATACTCAGTGATCCTTCCTATCTGCGGTCATCTGGTCCGCGATCCGCCCCAGGCTTTCCTCACGGCCCAGCAATGCGAGCACGTCGAAGATCCCCGGGGACGTCTTGCGTCCGGTCAAGGCAGCGCGGAGCGGCTGGGCGACCTGTCCGAGTTTTACGCCCTCGGTTTCGGCCACCTTGCGTACCGCGTCTTCCAAAAGCTCCGTATCCCAGTTGTGCACCGCGTCAAGCGCGGCGTGAACAGAAACGAGAATGCCCCGTGCCTTTTCATCGAGCAGGCCGGTGGCAGCCTCGTCGAGGCTCAACGGTCGACGCGCGAAAAGGAAGCGTGCGCCCTCGGCCAATTCGTTCAAATTGGCCGCGCGCGGCTTCAGCGAGGGCATGGCGGCGGTCAGCAGCGCGGTGTCGGTTTCACCCATCCGCTTGGCGACCAGTTCGGCAAGCCGCGCATCGTCGGACTCGCGGATATAATGGCCGTTCAGGTTTTCCAGCTTCTTAATGTCGAAGCGCGACGGCGCCTTGCCCACGGCGGCGAGGTCGAACCACTTCACCGCTTCGTCGCGCGAAATGATCTCGGCATCGCCGTGACCCCAGCCCAGGCGGAGCAGATAATTGTCGAGCGCTTCGGGAAGGATGCCCATCTCGTCGCGATACGCCTCGATCCCGACCGCGCCGTGGCGCTTGGACAGCTTGGCCCCGTCCGATCCGTGGATCAGCGGGATATGCGCATAGATCGGCTCGACCCAGCCCATCGCCTTATAGATTGGCAACTGCCGGAAGGCGTTGTTCAGGTGATCGTCGCCGCGAATGACATGGGTCACGCCCATGTCATGGTCGTCGACCACCACCGCCAGCATATAGGTCGGCGTGCCGTCCGAACGGAGCAGGACCAGATCGTCCAGCTCGGCATTCTGCACGGTGACGCTGCCCTGCACCCGGTCCTCGATCGTCACCGACCCCTCGCGCGGCGCGCGCAGGCGGACGACGAAGGGCTGGCCCTCGGGCGCGGTGGCGGGATCGGCGTCGCGCCAGGGCGAGCGGATGCGCAGCGGCTGCTTGGCGGCCTGCGCCGCTTCGCGCTGCGCGGCGATCTCGTCCTGCGTCATGTAGCAGCGATAGGCGTTGCCCTGCGCCATCATCTCACGCGCGACCTCGGCATGGCGGTCGGCACGGGCGAACTGGAACACGGCATCGCCGTCCCAGTCCAGGCCCAGCCAGCGCATGCCGTCCAGGATCGCGTCGATCGCGGGCTGGGTCGAGCGGGCGCGGTCCGTGTCCTCGATGCGCAGCAGGAACTTGCCGCCGTTCGCCCGCGCGAACAACCAGTTGAACAGCGCGGTCCGCGCGCCGCCGATATGGAGGAAGCCGGTCGGCGAGGGCGCGAAACGGGTTACCACTGGCGTGGCATTCGACCCGGTGGCGATATCATTAGTTGCGCTCAACCGCGCATACTCCCAATCATGAATTTCGATGGCCCATTCAGCCGCCGCAGCCCCTAGCATCAAGCGACCGCGCCGCCAAATGCCGCGCCTTCTGTTGACGAAGATCGGGGCGATGATCGAGACATGGGCGCAGGCCGAACGCGATCAGCTGGCGCTGTGGGTGCCGGTGATGTTCGGCATCGGGATCGCGGCCTGGTTCGTCCTGCCCGATCCCCGCGCGTGGTGCGCCGTCGCGCTGCTGGTCGCCGGGATCGGGCTGGCGGCGGTGACCGGGATGGGTGCTGGCCGGGTGGCGCGATCGGTGGGGATCGCGGCGTTCCTGGTGCTGGCGGGGTTGGCGATCGTCTGGGGGCGTGCCGAGTCGGTTCGCGCCCCGGTGCTTGCACGGCCGATGACGGTCGACCTGACCGCCGTGGTGGAGGCGAGCGATCGGCTGGCGGCCCGGCGGATCGTCCGACTGATGCTCAGACCGATGGGAGTCGCCGACGGGCGGGCGCGCGGTGTCGTCCTGCCACCCCGAATCCGGGTATCGCTGGACGAGGAGGATGCGCCCGCCGGGCTGGGTCCCGGCGCGCTGGTCCGGTTGCGTGCCCGCCTGATGCCGCCAGCGCCGGCGATTGCCCCCGGTGGGTACGACTTCGCACGTGCCGCCTGGTTCCAGGGCATCGGCGCGACGGGACGCGCTTTCGCCCCGGTGACGCTGCTCAGCCCGGCCGATCGGGGCGAGGGGCTGCGCCAGCGCCTGTCGCACCGTATCACCAGCCGACTGGCGGGAAGCGAGGGCGGGATCGCGGCGGCGCTGGCGACCGGCGATGTCGGGGCGATTGGCGAGGCGGATGCCGAGGCGATGCGGCGTGCCGGTCTCGCCCATCTGCTATCGGTCAGCGGGCTCCATATCACCGCGGTCGTCGGGATCGTCATGGTGCTGACCATCCGGCTGCTCGCGCTGTGGCCATGGCTGGCGCTGCGCGTGCGGCTGCCGCTGGTGGGGGCGGCGGCCGGGGCGGTGGCGGCGATCGGCTATACCTGGCTGACGGGCGCGGAGGTGCCGACCATCCGTTCCTGCGTCGCCGCGATCCTGGTCCTGACCGCCCTGGCGCTGGGACGCGAGGCGATGACCCTGCGGCTGGTGGCGGCGGGGGCGCTGATCGTCCTGCTGTTCCGACCCGAGGCGCTGGTCGGCGCGAGCTTCCAGCTATCCTTCGCCGCGATCACCGCGATCGTCGCGCTGCACGAGCATCCGACGGTCCGACGGTGGCTGGGGCCGCATCCCGACTGGCGCTGGTCGGCGCTACGCCAGTTGGGCGCGTTGCTCGCGACCGGGATCGTCGTCGAAGCCGCGCTGATGCCGATCGCCGTCTTTCACTTCCACAAGGCGGGGCTTTACGGCGCGCTGGCCAACATCGTCGCCATCCCCTGGACGACGTTCGTGGCGATGCCGCTGGAGATGATTGCGCTGCTGCTGGAGCCGCTGGGCTGGGGCGGCCCCTTCTGGTGGCTGCTGGGCAAGGCCTTGGGATTGCTGCTGGCCCTGGCGCGCTGGGTGTCGGCCATGCCGGGGTCGGTCGTCGCATTGCCGGTGGCCCCGCCCTGGGCATTTGCGGTGGCGGTGGCCGGGGGACTTTGGATCGCGTTGTGGCGGACGCGGTGGCGGTGGCTGGGCCTGCCGCCCTTGATGCTGGCGATCGGCATCATGCTGGCCGCGCCGACGCCGGACCTGATCGTGACCGGCGACGGGCGGCATGTCGCGGTCATGGCGGGGGATCGCGTGGCGCTGCTGCGCGACCGGGCAGGGGATTATATGCGCACCACCCTGACCGAACTGAGCGGGGCGGGTGGCGAGCCGCTGGCGCTGGCCGATCAGGTCAATGCGCGGTGCGGGCCCGATATGTGCGTGACAGGGCTGGTGAGAGGCGATCGGACCTGGCGGATCGCGGCGACGCGCAGCGGCTATCCGGTGCCATGGGCGCGGTTGATCGAACTGTGCAGTAAAGTTGATATCGTCGTTGCCGACCGGCGTCTGCCCGCGGCGTGTCGGCCGCGGTGGTTGAAACTGGATAGCGGAGCCTTGCGACACACCGGTGGGGTTTCGATCCGGCTCGATCCGCCGTCGGTTCGGATGGTGCGCCAGCCGGGGGACGGGCATCCGTGGATCCCCACGGCCATGGGGCAGGGGCGCTAGAGTTTGATCCGCCTGACCTGAACTATGGTCTTACCACCCCGGCGGAGGCCGGGGTCCAGTTGCGAAGGTTTCATTGATGGAACGCGTCGGTCGACCACCACCGCACCCCCAACTGGACCCCGGCCTCCGCCGGGGTGGTGTTTCGGCTAGACTGGATCAGCCTCCAAGCCTTTGCCATGTAATGCCCGGGTCTGCGTAAGCCTCTCCTTTGGGGAAAGGCGAGGGAAGGGCCGATAGCCAGCAGCCCCTTCTCGCTTTCCGTGGTCTTCGCCGTCTGCCCCGTTAAAGGGCAGGGCAACGGACCAACCCAAGCTCAGTCGTAGCGGCGGAGGATGCCCGACAGCTTGCCCTGCACGCGCACCTGGGCAGGGGCATAACGCTGCGGGTCATAGGCACGGTTGGCGGGGTCCAGGCGGACCATCGAGCCTTCACGCCGGAAATATTTGAGCGTCGCCTCCGCATCGTCGATCAGCGCCACGACGATCTGGCCGTCGCGGGCCACGTTGGTGCGGCGGATCAGCGCATAATCGCCGTCCAGGATACCCGCCTCGACCATCGAATCGCCCGACACTTCCAACGCATAATGCTCGCCTGCACCCAGCAGGGCAGCAGGCACTGCCAGCGTCGAGCTGCCCTCGAACGCCTCGATCGGCAGACCGGCGGCGATGCGGCCATGCAGCGGAATCTCGACCACGTCATTGGCGGGTTCGGCGATCGGCTTGGGCGCCGGGGGCCGTACATTGGCCTCGGTCGGCGCAGCCACGGGCTTTTCGGGACGATCGGGCATCCGCAGCACTTCCAGCGCGCGGGCGCGGTTGGGCAGGCGACGGATGAAGTGGCGTTCCTCCAGCGCGGAGATCAGGCGATGGACACCGGACTTGGACTTGAGGTCCAGCGCCTCCTTCATCTCCTCGAAGGACGGCGACACGCCGGTTTCCTTCAAACGGTCGTTGATGAAGCAGACAAGCTCATGCTGCTTTGCGGTGAGCATCGCGATCCTCCGTCCAGAACAGACGTGGAACTTATATGGAACGTTTTGGCTTGCGTCAAGCGAGCATCAGGATTTCCGCCGAGTCGCCGGCTTGGGCGGCGGGGACATGCGGCGGGCGGATGATCAGGCAGGTCGAACGCGCCAGGGTAAGCAGCATCGAGCTGTCCTGAATGGCGGCGGCATGGACCCGGCCGTCGATCATCGCGGCACGCAGGTAATCGATCCGTGGGCCGTTGGCGGGCAGGTCTTCCCCCAGGATCGTCGGGATCGGGGCGGGAAACGGATCGGCCGCCCCCGCCATATGTGCGATCAGCGGCCGAACGAACAGCGTCGCGGTCACGAAGGCGGATACGGGATTGCCCGGCAGGCTGAGTACGACCGTGCCGCCCAGGCGTCCGGCCATCATCGGTTTGCCGGGGCGAAGCGCGATCCGCCAGAAATCGACCTGGCCGCCCGCCGCCTTCAGCGCGGGCTGGACCAAATCATGGTCGCCGACCGAGGCACCGCCGGTCGTCACCAGCAGATCGGCCCCGACCCCGGCAAAGGCATCGCGCAAGGCATTGAGGTCGTCGGGCAGGATGCCCAGGTCGATGATCTCGACCGGCAGGTCGGCGAGCAGCGCGGCGAGCATGACGCCGTTCGATTCGGGCAAGGTGGCGGGATCGCCCGAGCCGGGCGGCACCAGTTCGTCACCGGTGGCGGCGATCGCGACGCGGACATGCTGGCGGACGGGCAGGGTGCCATGCCCGCCGGTCGCAGCCACCGCGATCCGGGCCGGAGTCAGCCGCTGACCCGCCGTGATCAGCGTCGCGCCCTCGTCGAAGTCCAGTCCGCGCCGCCGCACGTTGCGGCCCAGATGGCCGGGCCCTTCGCCGGTCAGCAGCAGGGTATCGCCATCCCGTCCGGCCTCTTCCTGGATCAGGACCGTATCGGCACCCGGCGGCAGCGCCGCACCGGTGAATATCCGGGTGGCCTCTCCCACCGCGATGGTCCCGGCGAAGGGCCGTCCCGCCGCGCTCTCGCCGATCACCGTCCAGGGCCCCGGCATGTCGGCGAAGCGGATCGCATAGCCGTCCATCGCCGACAGGTCGCTGGACGGCTGGGTACGCCGGGCCGCAATGTCCCGCGCGGCCCAGCGCCCAGCCGCTTCACGCAATGGCACGTCCACGATCGGACGTTCGGTGGTCAGCGCCAGCAGGCGCTTCTGGGCTTCGGGGACGGGTAAGAGAATGACGGTCGCTCCTGTTGCACCCATGACGCGTGGGACGGCGGCGCGTTCCCGGAAGGGGGGGGCGGCGTCAGGCGTGCCAGTCGCCCGACTTGCCGCCGGTCTTGGCGATCAGACGAATGTCGCCGATCGTCATGCGCTTATCGAGTGCCTTGGCCATGTCGTAGATGGTCAGCAGCGTCACCGATACGGCGGTCAGCGCCTCCATCTCGACGCCCGTCTGGCCCGCCGTCGCGGCCGTCGCGGTCGCGGTCACGCCGGTTTCGTCCAGCATCAGGTCGATCTCGACCTTGCTGAGCGGCAGCGGGTGGCAGAGCGGGATCAGGTCGCTGGTCCGCTTGGCGGCCATGATGCCGGCCACGCGCGCGACCGCCAGCACGTCGCCCTTCTGGACGCTGCCTGCTCGGATCGCGGCGGCGGCGTCGCGGGCCATGGTGACACGCCCTTGAGCGATCGCCTGCCGCGCCGTCACCGCCTTGGCCCCGACATCGACCATGCGGGCCGAGCCTTCGTCGTCCAGATGGGTGAGGCCGCTCATCCGATCAGCGCGCGGGTTGCCGCCTCGACATCATGCTGACGCATCAGCGCCTCGCCGACCAGGAAGCAACGAATGCCATGTGCGGCCATCGCATCCAGGTCGGCACGCGTCGTCAGGCCGCTCTCGGCCACGAAGGTCGATCCGGCGGGGGCATGGCCGACCAGTTCGTAGGTCCGCTGGAAGTCGACCGAGAAGTCGCGAAGGTCGCGGTTGTTCACCCCGATCAGGCGCGACTTGAGCCGAGCGGCGCGCTCCATCTCGGCGGCGTCGTGCACCTCGACCAGGGCGTCCATGCCGCATTCGATCGCGGCGGCCTCGATCTCCTGCATCTGCGTGTCGTCCAGCGCGGCGACGATGATCAGGATCGCGTCGGCGCCCAGGGCACGCGATTCGTGGACCTGCCAAGGGTCGACCATGAAGTCCTTGCGCAGGACCGGGATCGACACCGCCGCCCGTGCCTGTTCCAGGAACACGTCCGCCCCCTGGAACCAGCGCTCGTCGGTCAGCACCGACAGGCAGGCCGCACCCCCGGCCTCATAGGCGCGGGCATGGGCGGGGGGATCGAAATCCTCGCGGATCAGCCCCTTGGACGGGCTGGCCTTCTTGACCTCGGCGATCAGCGCATGGCCGGTCTTGGCGTCGAGCGCGGCACGAAAGCCACGCGGCGCGGAGACGGTCGCGATCTTGGCGTCCAGATCGGCGTGCGACATCGTCGCCTTGCGCGCCGCGACATCGGCACGCTTGGTTTCCAGGATGCGGTCGAGCATCGTCATCGGTAGGCAATCCATCGATCGAGGAGCGCCGCGGCCTCGCCCGTGTCGATCGCGCGGGCAGCGGCGACCGCGCCAGTATGCAGGTCGCGGCTGTGCCCGGCGACCAGCAGCGCGGCGGCGGCGTTGAGGAGGACGGCGTCGCGATACGCGCCCGTCTCTCCGGCGAGAAGGCGACGAAGCGCCTCGGCATTGTGCCGGGCGTCGCCGCCGCGAATGGCGGTGATGGGGTGGCGAGGGAGCCCCGCATCCTCGGGCGAGATCGTCGCGGGCGCGGTGATGTCGCCGACGGACACCGCGATGCTGGGGCCTGCGCCCGACAGCTCGTCCAGCCCTTCCTCGCCCGACACGACCAGCGCCGCCTCGGCACCCAGCTGGTCCAGCGCCTCGGCATAGACGCTGGCGTAATCGGGACGCGCGATGCCGATCAACTGGCGGCCGACATGCGCGGGATTGGCGAGCGGCCCCATCAGGTTGAAGATCGTCCGCCGACCGATCCGCCGTCGGATCGGCGTGATCCGCGCCATCGCGGGATGGTGGTTGGCGGCGAACAGGAAGGCGATGCCGATATCGGCCAAGCTGGCCTGCGCGACCAGCCCCGCACGCTCCATGTCGAGGCCGAGCACCTCCAGCGTATCGGCGGCCCCCGCCTTGGACGACGCCGCGCGGTTGCCATGCTTGGCGACCGGCACGCCCAGCGCCGCCACGACCAGCGATACCGCGGTCGACACGTTCAGCGTATGGTGCCCGTCGCCGCCGGTGCCGCAGACGTCGATCGTGCCCTGGGGCGCTTCGATCGGGATCAACCGTTCGCGCATGGCGCGGGCCGCCTCGGCAATCTCGATCGAGGTTTCACCGCGCTCGGACAAGGCGATCAGGAAGGTCGCGATCGCCTCTTCACCGGCACGGCCGTCGAGAATGTCGGCGAACGCGGCATAGGCGCTTTCGCGCGACAGCGGACTGACGGGATCGGGCAGCAGGGTGAGGGTGGTCACGCGGCGTGTCCGACCGGTGGGCGAAGCCGCTCGGGCAATTCATGCGCCACGCCCGCCTCGCGCAGGAAATTGGCGAGCATCGCATGGCCATATTCGGTGGCGATGCTTTCGGGATGGAACTGGACGCCGTGGATCGGCAGCGTGGCGTGGCGGAAGCCCATCACCGTGCCATCCTCGGCACGTGCATTGACGACCAGGCTGTCGGGCACGTCGTTGACGATCAGCGAGTGATAACGGGTCGCGGTGAAGGGGGAGGGCAGGCCGCGGAAAAGCCCGGTGCCGTCGTGATGGACGGGCGAGGTCTTGCCATGCATCAGCCCGCCACGCTGGACGAGGCCGCCGAAATGCTGGCCGATCGCCTGATGGCCCAGGCATACGCCCAGCAGCGGGCGACCCGCCTCGGCGGCGGCGGCGACCAGGTCCAGGCTGACGCCCGCCTCGGTCGGCGTGCACGGGCCGGGAGAGATGAGAAAGGCTTGCGCTCCCGACGAGAGCGCTTGGCCCGCCGAGATCGCGTCATTGCGGACCACCTCCACCTCACTGCCCAATTCCTGAAGATAATGGACGAGGTTCCAGGTGAAGCTGTCGTAATTGTCGACGACCAGGATCATGGCCTTGCCATAGCCGATCGTACGCCGCGTGCAACGCCCGACGCCGCCGCCCGGCACGACAAAATCACGCTTCCCGGCGCACCACGGCCCTAAATTCGCCCGATTCCGGTTCTGGTGTGGCGGCCGTTCAGCGTGGAGCCATGCGCGGCCTTCGACGTTGTAGGGATTGAAGGAGTTTCAACGCCATGGTTCGTGTCGCCCTGATCGCCGCTTTGTTGCTCACCCCGGGGGCGGCGCTTGCCCAGCAGGCGTCGCAGGATCAGCAGGCCTCGACCGGACAGCCGCCCAAGCGCGTGCGCCAGGTGACGCTGACCGGTGATCAGAAATGCCCCGCAAGCACGGCCGAAGAGGTGGTCGTGTGTGGTCGCGATGACGAGCCCTACCGCATCCCCAAGGCGCTGCGGAACGACAACCCTATCCCGGCGCAGAACCAGAGCTGGGTCAACCGCGCCGCGACCATGGATCAGGTCGGTCGCGTGGCGGGCGGTATCCCCGACACCTGCTCGCCGGTCGGGACGGGCGGCCAGAGCGGGTGCAGCATGATGTGGAACCAGCAATACCAGGCCGAGCGCCGCGCCCGCCGTGCCGAGGCAACGCCGCCTACCACGGCTGACGGAGAGTAAGGGCCCGGCCGCCGGTCCAGGGCGATTGGGTGCTGCGCGACCTGACGACCGCGGCCTTACCATTTCTTTCAATGGTGTCGTGGCACTCGCCGCCGTTAAGACTTGGCGGCAACGAATATCGCCACAGGCAGCAATCTGGTTTGCGTGTTCGCTACCTGCCTCAGACAGGTGACGCGCTCATTCGCGCAGCAAGGCCTTTCGGATCAGCCGTAGTCCAACCGACCTATTTCAGCTCCATGAAATAGGTGAGCGCGTTGCGTCCGAGGTCTGCGAAATGGTCGTAGATGACGCGTGCGACCTGAGCGATGCCGACCTGGCGATCACGACCGCCTTTGGCGAAGACGGCGACGGCCAGCCGACGACCGTCAGGCATGTTGATAAAGCCGACATCGTTCGTCACGCCATCGAGCGTTCCAGTCTTGTCCTCCACGCGGGTGCCTGCGGGCAGAAGGGCGCGGATGCGGCGCGTACCCGTCACGCACCGGCTCATCAGGTTGAACAACAGGCTGCGGCTCTCGACAGTCAGGAGCGTGCCGCTATTCAGCTTGTACAACAGAGACACCATGGCATTGGGTGTAGCGACGTCCTTGCTGTCGAAGAGGTGCCCACGCTCGCGAAGCAATTGTGCGATGTTCCGGTCTATCCGAATGCCGGAAATGCCGTTCGACGACAGCCATTGCTGGACCGCCGCCGGGCCGCCGACCCTTGCAAGGAGTAGATCGGCCGCGTGATTGTCGCTGCGCACGATCATGAGTTCCATCAGGGTGGCGGCGGACCGACCCGCAATCATGTCGCTCAGGCTACGTCGGCCATGGTCGACATCAGTAAGATAGGCACCGGCAATCGCAAGCTTCACCGTGCTGGCCATGGGGTACGCTATGTCACCCTTGACGGACGCCGCCGAACCGTTGCGCAGGTCGAGCACGGCGATGCCATAATCACTCGAGCGGCTGGCAACCAGGGCGTTGAGCGTCCGCTCCAGGCCCGTCAACTCCGGCGAACTCGCTGACGCCGGGGCGGGGAGAAGCGTGCCCCCGACGATACAGCAGAGAAGGGTGCAGGCGAGGAATGGTCGGCGCATAGGGCGTTCTTGTGGCTTGTTCCTGCGCGCGTCGCTATCATGAAAATCGCATTTTGCGCCATACCGAGGCGAAGCCCGCGCCCAGTTCACCTGGCTGCGCGACCAGCCGATATCGGGCGACGAAGCGCCAATCACGGATGACCGGTTCCGGATCGTCCGGACGGCGTGTCGCGGTGAGCGGCATGGTAGGGGAAACGGGCGTGCTCAGGGGAATCGTGAACCGATCATCACGGGCCCGCGTATAACCCACCGGGCATTCGATGCCCTGCAGTGGTTGTTCGATCATGCCCGACGCGCCGAGCACGGGTGACGACGACCATCTTCGGCCAAGGTGGCGTAAGCCGCGACAAAGTATAGAGGCGCCAAATGCTTTCAAAGGCTCGTATCGGATGGCTCCTCCATCGTATCGCTCGGAAGATCTGGTTCCGCGCCGCGCTCATCAGCGCGGGCAGCGTGGTGGTCGCCGCTTTTGCGGGGATCGTCGCACGAGCCGTCCCCTATCATTTTACCGGCGATATCGGTCAGAATGCCGTCGGCACGGTATTGGAGATCATCGCCTCCTCGATGCTGGCGGTGACGACCTTCTCCTTGACGGCCATGGTCAGCGCCTACTCGTCGGCAACCCAGTTGGCGACGCCGCGGGCGACACAGCTGCTGATCTCGGATCGCATGTCGCAAAATGCGCTTTCGACATTCCTCGGGGCGTTCATCTTTGCCGTGGTGGGCATCATCGGCCTGCAAACCCGCCTTTACGGTGGGCAGGGGCGGGTGCTGCTGTTGATCGCCACGGTCCTGCTCGTGGCGCTGGTGGTCGTCACCCTCTTGCGTTGGATCGCCCATCTTGCCGCATTCGGGCGGATGTCGGATGTGATCGACCGGGTCGAGGATGCGGCGCGATCCGCCATCGTGGCGTTCGCGAAGGATCCCTATCAGGGCGGACGACCGGCTATCCCGGTTCCGGCCAATGCGCGGTCGGTGCTGTCGCAGGCCATCGGCTATGTCACCCATGTCGATATCGGGCGCCTCGCGAGCGTGGCGCGAAGCCACGGCATCATCGTGCATGTGGAGGCGATCCCCGGCACCCTGGTACATAAGGGGCGTCCGCTGCTCCGCGTGGTCGGCGGTAGCGCGGTACGGGATGACGAACTGTCGGACGCGTTCGTGATCGAGCGGCATCGTGATTTCGATCATGATCCCCGGCTGGGGCAGATCGCACTTGGCGAGATTGCCGGGCGGGCGCTTGCCCCCGCCACCAACGATCCCGGTACGGCCATAGAGGTGCTGAGCGCGCTGCTGCGGACCCTGAGCGAACTGCCGGCGCAGACGCCTTCGCATGGCGATGAATTGCCGCCGGTCCATGTGCCGCGTCCGTCCGTGGACGAGTTGGTGCGCGCCGGTTTCGCGCCGATCGTGCGCGAGGGGGCTGGCGAGGAAGAGGTGGCCATTCGCGCCTTCAAGGTTCTTCATGCCCTGGGTGAAGCCCTGCCTCATGCCCGTCCGACAACCCAGGCGCTGGGGGTGGAGCTCAAGCAGAATGTCGAGCGCGTGATGCTCGACCAGGCCGCGCTGGCAAGAACGCTGGCGGTGTATCGAGATCAGATGTGAGAGCAGCAACCCTCATTTGCACGCGGTGCTTGGAAATAGTTATTGCAGACAGTGCAGTAGCGGAGAAGATGTCGGGCGTTGCGTTCTTCTCATAAGGTCTGCGAGAAAAGAAAACACGCTTAAATGCGTGAAAAACTCATAGGTTCCGTGAAAAATCGCTAGAACGGCAGAAATTACATGTATGAGATCACGGCGCATGTGCAGGCCGTATACCGCTTTTTAACGGAGTGGGTCATATCCGGCTGCGCGTCATGTTCGGATTGATGCTGTGTATGATCGCGCAGCTGTCATCAGTATCGAAAATACGGGGGGCATGATCTGTTATCAGTTTGCCGCCAGATTGCCCGTGTATGGCAGATGGCGGATATCATCGGGATATGATCCTATGCGCTTTTTTGATAACCTGACAATGGTGAGAAAGCTTGCCCTGTGTTTGGGGGTTATTCTGGCGCTGACGTTGACGATGAACTTCGTCATATACACCAAAAAGAACCAGGTTCGCGAGACAACGAACATCAACGAGCACACGTACAAGGTCATCATGGCCTCGAACAAGCTCGTCGAAGCGATGATCAATCAGGAAACGGGGCTTCGCGGCTATTTGCTGACGGCCAACCGAGATTTCCTGGCGCCCTATGACCAGGGTATGTCGGACTTCGATCGCGTGATGAAAGAAGCCCGTCGACTGACCAGCGACAATCCGGAGCAGCAGGTCCGCCTGACCGATGTCGGTGCGTTGGCCCGACGCTGGCGTGATGAAATCGCACTACCGAATATCGCATTGATGGCGGCGCAGGCGACGCAGGCGGAGGCGCGCGCCAGTGCAGGGAAGGGCCTCGGCAAGGCGCTGATGGATCGGCTTCGCGCGCAGGCGGGGGCGGTGATCGCCACGGAAAACCTGCTGCTGGCCGAGCGACAGGCGTCGCAGGAGGCGGCCTTCGCCATGATCTCCCGCGCCATCGTCGGCGGAATGCTGGTCAGCCTGCTGCTGGCCATCGCCATCCTCGTCCTGCTGGTGCGGCAGATCGCCCGGCCGGTGAATGCGGTCACCCAGGGGCTGACCGAACTGGCCAGCGGGAACATGGCCGTCGCGTCGATCGATGCCGATCGCCGTGACGAGGTCGGGCAACTGGCCGCCGCACTCAACAATCTGCGCGGGCAGCTGCTGGCGGCGGATCAGGCCAAGAAGGCGCAGGCGACCCTGATCGTCAACAGCGTGGGGGCCGCGCTGTCCAAGCTGGCGGAGGGCGACCTGCTGTCCCGTCTGGACAATGAACTCGATGGTCCCTTCGCCGCGATCAAGAACGACTTCAATCGCGCGGCGGACGCGCTTCAGGGCGCCATGTCCCAGGTATCGGTGTCGTCCGGCGAGATCATCAACAGCGCCTTGGACATCCGGCAGGCATCCGATGACCTGTCGCAGCGGACCGAGCAACAGGCGGCCAGCCTGGAGGAAACGGCTGCCGCGATGGACGAGATCACGACCACCGTGCGCAAGACGGCCGAGCAGGCCGGGCTGGTGCGCGAGATGGTCGGTCACGCCAAGGATGAGGTCCAGCATTCGGGTCGGATCATGGAAGATGCCGTGGCCGCGATGAACGGGATCGAGCGGGCCTCCACCGAAATTTCCGACATCATATCGGTCATCGACGGCATCGCGTTCCAGACCAATCTGCTGGCCCTGAACGCCGGGGTCGAGGCTGCCCGTGCGGGCGATGCCGGCAAGGGCTTTGCGGTCGTCGCCTCCGAGGTTCGTGCCCTGGCCCAAAGGTCCGCCGACGCGGCCAAGGACGTCAAGGAGCGCATCTCGGTGTCCGTCGAACAAGTCGATGCGGGCGTCGGCCTGGTCAACGAGACCGGCAAGGCGCTGGGGCGCATCGTGTCGCGCATCACCGAGATCAACCAACTCGTCAACGACATCGCCGTCTCGGCCGAAAACCAGAGCAGCGGGCTTCAGCAGGTGAATATCGCCGTCAGCCAGATGGATATGGTCACGCAGCAAAACGCCGCGATGGTCGAGGAGGCGACCGCCGCCGCCCGCAGCCTGGCAGGGGAGGCCGACGAACTTTCCCGGCAAATGTCACGCTTCTCGATCGCCCATCATGGCGGGCAGGACGCCAGTAATGTCTCTCGCCTCGACGATCACCGATATCGGCGTGCGGCGGCCGGATAACGGAGCGTACGGCGCGGCTCGATAGGGGAACGGGGAGGCGTCGCCACGCCTCCCCGTTCCTTCTTGGCATCATCATCGTACCAATGCGGCGGTGCCCGGGGCAGCGCGGCCGCCGTCATCGCGCCACGGATCGTCCGGGGTCATTACGATCCCTCCCGCCGCATGGTGTGCCGCTCCTGACTGACCTCACGACCCGTCTTCGGGCGCAGCGGCGCGGATCGGCCCTCAGATTCTTGTCAGCTGTCCCGTGGCAATGACCGGTCCTGTCGGTGTCGGCTTGGGCGAGCCGCCCATCGGCTCCACCGAGATGGCAAGGGTGGTGCCCGCCGCCATGGCAATCTGCGGAGAGATTTTCAGGGGAATACCGCGCCCACGGCTCAAGAGGCCCGCCGCATGGGGAACCCCGTCATTTCCGATCGCCCATAGCTGCGCATCCTGGCCACGGCTCACGGACGGTACGTCGCGCAGCTTCAATATGCGGGTATTGGGATCGAAGAATGCGGCGATCGGCGCGGCCTTTTCGGGCGTGAGCACCGCAAAGAGCAAGGGGGCGGGCTGGCTGACACGCGATGCGACAGGGGCTGGCGTGTCGGGACGGGTGACGACGACCGTCAGCAGGACGGCGGCCGCGATGCCGGCGACACCCGCGATCGCGCGCCACGGTCCCGCCGGGCGATTGTCATTGTCGCCCACCGCCAGAATCTTGCGCTCCAACTGGACGCTCGGCTCGACGGGTTCGACCTCGAGATAGAAGGCGGCCAGATGCCGTCGCCACCATGCGACATCGCGCGCGAAGGTTGGATCCGCCAGCATCCGGCGTGATGCCGCGCGATATTCGTCACCCTCCAGCACACCCAGTGCCAGCTCTGCCGCGGACAGATCGGCCTCGTCAGGCGTCATTGTCGAGACACTCCTTGAGGCGTTCGAGGCCACGCCTGATCCGGCTCTTGATGGTGCTCGTCGGCACCTCGCGCAGATCGGCTAGCCCGGCATATGTGATCCCTTCGAAGAAGGCCGTTCGGATCGCGTCGCGCTGCGTATCGCTCAGGCGGTCCAGGCACCCGTGCAGCTTGCGCTCCTCCTCGTCCAGCAAAAGACCCTCGAGGGCGAGACGGCCCGATGCGGCAGGTTCCGCCACCTCGTCCAACGACGTGGCGGGCCGACGGCCCATGGCCCGACGATAATCGATCGCGCGATTGCGGGCGATGGTGGCCAACCAGGCAAACGGACTGGCCTCCCCCGGTTGATAGGCACCGGCCCGCCGCCAGATGATGGCGTAGACCTCTTGCAGCACATCCTCCGCCGCCTGTCGCTCGCCACAGATGCGCAGGCAGACACCGAAGAGCCTTGCCGACGTCAGCGCATAGAGTTGGCGAAAAGCGGCGCGATCCTCGATACCGGTCGCGATCAGGGCTTTTGCAAGCTCCTGCCGACTGTCAGGTTGGTTTATCGTCACTGCAGACGGGATATCGACGTGCCGGTCGGCAGGCAACCCAATGATCGCGCCCGGATGCTTCGGGGCGGCGGCGATAGTCGACATGGTTCCGGCGCTGCTTTGAGCCGCAGGCCGTGACGCGCCGCCTGCCACGCGGCGTCTGACAGCACTTCCGCCCTGGTCGGCACCGGCCTCCCGTCCATTCAAATCACGGTTGGCAAGACCTACTGCCCGAACCGACCCTCACCCGCACGGGCGACCGCGTCGCGGGCGGCGGCGAGCATCGCACCGGCCTTGGCCTCGCATTCGCGCTGCTCATAGGCGGGGTCGCTGTCGGCGACGATGCCCGCGCCCGCCTGGACGTGGATCGTGCCGTCCTTGACCACCGCGGTCCGGAGCACGATGCACGAATCCATCGAGCCGTCGGGCGAGAAATAGCCGACACCGCCCGCATAGGCACCCCGCCGCTCCGGCTCGAGTTCGGCGATGATCTGACACGCGCGAACCTTGGGCGCGCCGCTGACCGTGCCTGCCGGGAAACCCGCAAACAGCGCGTCGAGGGCGTCCTTGTCTTCTGCAAGGTGACCGACGACGTTCGATACGATGTGCATCACATGGCTGTAGAATTCGACCATGTAGCTGTCGGTGACCCGCACGCTGCCCGACGACGATGCACGACCAACGTCGTTGCGACCCAGGTCGAGCAGCATCAGATGCTCGGCGCGTTCCTTGGGATCGGCGAGAAGGCTGTCGCGATTGGCGGCATCCTCCGCACGCGTCTTGCCGCGCGGGCGCGTGCCCGCGATCGGGCGGATCGTCACCTCGTCGTTGCGGACGCGGACCAGAATCTCCGGGCTCGATCCGATCAGCGAAAAGCCGGGCAGGTCGAGGTGATAGAGGAAGGGCGACGGGTTGATCCGCCGCAGGCTGCGATACAGCTCGAACGGCGGCAGCGTGAAGGGCGCGGAGAAACGCTGCGCCAGCACCACCTGAAAGATATCGCCGGCGACGATATAGTCCTTCGCGCGCGCCACCATCTCGTCATAGCGGCCGGGGGGCAGGGCGGGTCGATAGGATGGTTCGGGCAGTTCGGCGCGAACCGGGGCGGGGACCGTCGCGGTCGCCAGCCGGGCCGCGGTGGCGTCCAGCCGCTCCTCCGCCTCGGCGATCATCCGGGCGGGATCGCGGGCGGCATCGGGCCAGACCGGCGCGACGAGGTACAGCGCATCGGCCAGCCGGTCGAAGACCAGGATGACGGTCGGCCGGACGAAGATCATGTCGGGCAGGCCGAGCGGATCGGCCTCGGGCTGGGGCAGCGTTTCGACCAGTCCCACCGTCTCATAGCCGAAATAGCCGACCAGACACGCGAGCGCCGACGGCAGTCCCTCGGGCACCTCGGCACGGCATTCCGCCACCAGCTGGCGCAGTGCCTCCAGCGTCGGTGCGGTACACGGCACGAACGCGTCGCGATCGCTGGCCCAGTGCCGGTTGATCGCGGCATCGTGCCCCTCGGCACGAAAGACCAAGTCGGGCGCGAGACCGATCAGGCTGTAGCGTCCACGCGTCGCGCCGCCCTCGACCGATTCGAGCAGGAAATCGCCGCGACCCGGCTCGATCAGCTTCAGCGCGGCGGCGACCGGCGTCTCGGTATCGGCGATCTGCCGCCGCCAGATCAGCTGCGGCTGGCCATCGGCCAACCGCGCAACGCCGCCGTCGCCCTTAGTTGCCGCCATTGGACAGCAGCTCCGAGCGGACCTTGGCGATCGCCTTGGGATCGGTCTTCACGACTACCGCGTCACGCACCGCACGCGCGAACTGCGACACATATTCGCGGCCGATCAGACGGCCCAGATCGGCGCGGGCAGCGCGGATCGCGGCGTCGTTGCCGGTCGCGTTGCCCGGTTCGATCTTGGTCACGCGAATGACGTACCAGCCTTCGTTCTGCGGGGCCTCCAGCGTCCGCGCCTTGTTCTGCGGCATCGAGAACAGCAGGGCGAGCGGGGCGGCGGCGGGGGTGTTCTGCGCGGCGGCCAGGTCGCGGCGCGCCGCGGCGATCGGGCGGGCGGGCGGCACGGCCAAGCCGGTTTCCTTCAGCGCCTGCGCCATCGACATGCCCTTGTTGACCTTGGCCAGTACGGCGTTCGCCAGCTTGCGGGCGGCGGCACGGGCGCGGTCGGCGGTCAGGTCGGCGACGACCTGGTTACGGACCTGCGCCAGCGGGCGCGGGGCGGAACGCTGGATCTGGCCGACGCCGACGACGGCGAAGCTGCCATCCTGGCCGATCGGCACGATCTGCGGCGCGTCGCCGTCCTCGGCGGTGAAGGCGGCGGTGATCATCGCGCGCTGTTCCGGCGTCGCCTGGAAAGTGGGGGCGTCGGGGGCTGCGCCTTGTGCGGTCACCGCCGGGGTCGTCTGCGCCTGCAGCTTGCGGTCGGCGACCACCTCGTCGAAGGTCGCGTTGCCGGACAGCGCATCCTCGATCGTGTTGCGCAATTCGCCCAGCGCGGCGGCCTGCTTCTGCTTGGTCAGCTCGGTCACGATCTCGGGCCGCGCCTGCGCCAGCGTCTTGCCGGGAACCTGGGTGATCGCGTCGACCTTGGCCACCACGAAGCCCAGCGTGCCGCGAACCGGACCGACGATGGCACCCTGGCCCGCGCCGAAGACGGCATCGGCGACGGCGGCCGAGCTCTGCGCGGCATAGGCGGCCTTGACGACGCCCTTCTGGACCGACGCCTCCAGCCCGGCGGCGCGTGCGGCGTCGGCAAGCGAGGTGCCTGCCTTCGCCTTGGCGGCCAGCGCGTTCGCACCCGCCTGGTCCAGGACGACGACCTGGGTCACGTCACGCTTCTGCGCGGCGGCATATTTCGCGGCATTGGTCTGATAGTAGCGCGCGATCTCGGCGTCGCTTGGGCTCGACTGGGTGGCGACGGCGGCGGTGTTGACCAGCGCATAGCGGACGGTGCGACGCTCGGGCAGCGTGTAGCGGCGCGCATTGCGGGTGTAGAAGGTCTGGATGTCGGCATCGCTGGGCGCTGCGCCTGCGGGCACCAGGCGGGTCGGGATGTAGCCGACCTCGCCCTGACGCTTTTCGAGCAGCAGCGAGGCATAGGGCAGCGCCATCTGCGTCGCGAACTGGGTCGCGCCGATCGTCGGCACGGTCAGCTGCTGGGCAAAGGTCGTACGCTCCAGGTCGGTGCGGACCTGCAGGTCGGTCATCTTCCGCTGCGCCAGCAACTGCTGGTACAGCGCCGGATCGAACTGGCCGTTGGGCCCGCGAAAGGCCGGGATCGAGGCGATCTGCCCGTCGATCAGACGACGCGAGACGACCATGCCCTGGTCCTTGCCGAACTGTTCCAGCGACAGGCCGGTGATCTCGCGCTGGAGCGTGCCCTCGAAGCCGCCCGCCGCGATGAACTGGGCCATGTCGAGCGTGGGCTGTTCCTGGCGATAGGCCGCGACCTCGTTCTGCGCGGCGGTGCGCAGGTCGTTGGCGGTGATCTTCGCACTGCCGACCTTGGCGACTTCGGAGCCGGTGATGCCACCAGCCATGCTGGAGATGTTCGTCACGTCGCCCGCGGCGAACGCGATCGCGATCACGCCCAGCACGATGAAGGTGACGACGACGCCGGCCTTGGAATTGATGATCCGGCGGAAGAAGCTGAGCATGGACGACCGATCGGCAAGAAAGAAAATCGGGATGTGCTTTAGGGGGGAGGCGGCTTCGCATCAAGCTTGTGCAGGAGGCGCAAATCGCTATCGGTGTTGAACACGTATAACATGCGACTCATTTGGGAGCCTGATATGGCACGGCGCAAACTGGTGGCGGGCAACTGGAAGATGAACGGCTCGCGTGCCGCGCTGGCCGAACTGGACGGCATCGCGCAGGCCGCAGACGCGGCTCCTGGTGTCGATGTCGCGATGGCGGTGCCCTTCACGCTGATCGCCCCCGCCGCCGAGCGGGCGCCCGGACTGGCCATCGGCGCCGAGGATGTGCACGAAGCCGATTCGGGCGCGCATACCGGCTGCGTCTCGGCCGCGATGGTCCAGGAGGCGGGGGCCCGCTTCACGATCGTCGGCCATTCGGAGCGCCGCGCCGACCAGGGCGAAACCAGCCAGGACGCCTGGGCCAAGGCGGCGGCGGCGCATCGCCAGGGACTGAACGTCATCCTGTGCTGTGGCGAGACCGAGGCGGAGCGCAATGCGGGCCGCGCCGAGCGCGTGGTCCAGGCGCAGATCGAGAAGTCGGTGCCCGACAATGCGGACGGCAGCTGGTTCACGCTGGCCTATGAACCCCGCTGGGCGATCGGCACGGGCCGCACGCCGACGGTGGACGAGGTCGCCAGCATCCATGCCATCGCCCGCGCCAAGCTGCGCATGCTGATCGGCGACGCGGCGGACGGGGTGCGGATCCTGTATGGTGGCTCGGTGACGGGCGAGAATGCCGCGACACTGTTGGCGGTGGACAATGTCGACGGCGCGCTGGTGGGCGGCGCGAGCCTGACGGCGGCGAAGTTCGTGCCGATCATCGAGGCGGCGGCGGGGCTGTAACGGCGGGGCGTAGCCTTCGACTTCGCTCAGGCTGAACGGAGGTAAGGTTTAAAACCAAACGGCCGTTCACGCTGAGCGAAGTCGAAGCGCACGCCAGAGTTTGATCCACCAGACCAGACCTGTTGCGTTACCACCCCGGCGCAGGCTGGGGTCCAGTTGCGAAGGCTTCATTGATGGAGCGAGCCGGACCATCACAACAGCACCCCCGACTGGACCCCGGCCTCCGCCGGGGTGGCGCTTCGGATTGGATGGAACAAACTCTAGACCGCTGGCCTCACCCCCGGGAATACCGCCCCTTCAACATCCGATACGCCGCGCGCAGGGCATAGGCGTCACCCCCCTTGGGTCGCCCTGGCTTACCCGAAGGCCGCCAAGCAAACACATCCAGATGCGCCCAGGCCGTATCCTTGGGCACGAAGCGCCGCAGGAACAGCGCTGCGGTGATCGCCCCTGCAAAGCCGCCGTCCGGGGCATTGACCATGTCGGCAATGTCGGACTTGAGCATGTCGTCATACCCGTCCCACAACGGCATCCGCCACACGGGATCGTCCTCCGCCGCCGCGGCCGCGAGCAGGTCCGTCGCCAGCGCCTCGTCATCGGTGAACAGCGGCGGCAGGTCGGGGCCCAGCGCAACGCGCGCCGCGCCGGTCAGCGTGGCGAAGTCGAGGATCAGCTCGGGGCTTTCCTCACCCGCGCGGGTCAGCGCGTCGCCCAGGATCAGGCGGCCTTCGGCATCGGTGTTGGTGTTCTCGACCGTCAGGCCCTTGCGCGTCTTCAGCACGTCGCCGGGGCGGAAGGATGCCGCCGATACCGCATTCTCGACCGCCGGGATCAGCAGGTGGAGCCGCACCGGCAGTCGCGCCGCCATGACCAGGCTGGCCAGTGCCAGCGCATGGGCCGCGCCGCCCATGTCCTTCTTCATCAATCGCATGCCGGACGAGGGCTTGATGTCCAGCCCGCCGGTGTCGAAGCACACGCCCTTGCCGACGATCGCGATGCGTGGATGGGTGGGGTCGCCCCAGTGCAGCTCGATCAGGCGGGGCGCGCGCTCGCGCGTTGCGGCCTGGCCGACCGCATGGATCATCGGATAGTCGCGGGCCAGCGCATCGCCGCTGGTCACGGTGACCTGCGCGTGATGCGTGCGGGCCAGCGCCTCGGCCTCGGCTTCCAGCTCGGCCGGGCCCAGGTCGCCCGCGCCGGTATTGACCAGATCGCGCACCTGCGCGGTCGCGGCGGCCAGCCGGATCATCTCATCCCGGTGGGCGACATCGCGGGTCAGCAGGATACGGGGCCCCTGATCCTCGGCATTGCGATAGCAGGTGAAGCGATACTGGCCGAGCAACCAGCCGAGCGCATTGGCACCGACTTCCGCCCCATCGAGCCGATAGCTGCCCTCGGGCAGGGTTTCGGCCAGTTTCGCCAGCGCCCAGGGCGAGGCGGCATCGCCGACCCCCGCGACGACCGCGATCCCGTCGTCTTGCGGGAACAACAGATGCGTGCCGGACTTGCCCGTGAAACGCTGCGCCGTCGCCAGCGCGCGGGTCGCCACCGACTGGCGGCCCAGCCATGCGTCGAACGTATCCGGCGCGACCAGGGTGATCGTGCGCGCACTCTGGCCGCGATCGGGTTGAAGCAGGGAGGCAAAATCGGTCATTCGGCGGGGCTCACGAGAAATTGTTCGATACGGCCGTTCGCCCCCGGCTCGGCATAGGTGCTGATGCGCAGGGTACGGTTCGGATAGGTGACGCGGTACGACCGGTTGACGAACCCGCCACGAAGGCGTGTGCGGCCCGTCTGCTCGATCTTGCCCTGCGCGCCCAGCGGGGACAGGCTGGTGCGGTAATCGGCGATGGTCGGGGGCGTGAAGTAATAGGCCGCGTCCTCGGTCAGCAGAGCCTTGTCGAGCTGGCCTGCCTGCAACTGTGCATAGACCGATTTGGTGCGGGCCAGCGCGGCGGCGTCCTCGGCACTGGCCTGGGGCGCGGGCAGGACCGTGTCGGCGATACCCTTGGCGATGCGGCCCTGCGCATCGGCGAACCAGGCATTGACCGCGACCACCACGGCGGCCTTGTCGTCGGGGTACACGATATTTTCAGTCAGGAAGCCGACCGCCTCGCCGCTATGCTCGACGAAGCGACGGCCGTCGGCGGTCCCGACGCTGACGCCCAGGCCGTAATTGGTGTTCGAGCCGTCGGTCAGCTTCACCGGATTTTCCTGCTCGGCCCAGGTCTTGGGCGGCAGGAGCGTGCGGTTCATGCGCGCGACGTCCCATTTTGCCAGATCTTGCGGAGACATCGACAGTTCGCCCGCGGCGTAGAGCCAGCCCGGGGCCGCCGGCGTCTCGACCCGGACGGGGCCCAGCGCGTGGCGCAGATAGCCTTGCGGAAAGCCGGGGCCGACCGCCTTGTCCTGGTCGATCGCGCGGATGCCGAGCGGCTTGAACACGCGCGCTTGCAAGAAATCGAGCAAGGATTGGCCCGATACCTTCTCGACGATCATGCCCGCCACGACATAGCCGGTGTTGGAATATTGCCACTGGGTGCCGGGCGCGAAGTCGAGCGGCGCCTTGGCCCAGCGGTCGACGATCCCTTGCGGCGTGGTCGGCGTCGCCATCGCCTTGAAGCTGTAATCCTGCGGCCAATAGTCGCGCAGGCCAGAGGTGTGGCTGAGCAACTGGCGGATGGTGATCGTGTCGCCGCCGGTGATGCCGGGGACGTATTTGGAGACGGTGTCGTCGAGCGACAGCTTGCCCTCGTCGGCGAGCAACTGGATCGCGGTGGCGGTGAACTGCTTGGACACCGAGGCGATCTGGTAGGGGAGTTTGGGATCGGCGGGCCCGGTCTGCCCCTCGAACTGCTTGCCATACGCCTTGGCGAGGACGATCCGACCGCCGCGAACGACCGCGATCGAGGCGGACGGTACGCCGGTATCGGCCAGCGTTTTGGTCACCAGGGCATCGATCTTCTGGGTTTCCGCCGGGGTCAGCGCCTGGGCGAGCAGCGGGGCGGGGGCGATGAACGCGATCGCCGCCAGCAAATGGGGGTATCTCATGGCGCGCAAGGAAGCAGGTTTGTGGGGACGGTGCAACGGGGGGCTTTCTGGGCAGGGCTAGCCGCTCGCCAGCAAAGTCCAACGCAACATTCCTTCCCGCCCCGGCGAAGGCCGGGGTCCAGGTGGCGTGTGTCGCGTTGTAGAGCGCAAGGCGCGCCGCTTTTGGCGGTCAAGCTGGACCCCGGCCTTCGCCAGGGTGGAGAGCAAAAAAGGGACACGGAAAAGATGACCACCGAACTGACCATCCTCGGCTGGTCGATCATCCTGCTCTTCGTCCATATCGCGTTGCAATCGCAACTCGCGACGCTGGACCGGGGTATCGGCTGGAATGCGGGGCCGCGCGACGGGACGCCTGCGCCATTGGGCCGCTATGGCGGTCGCGCCGAGCGGGCCTCGGCCAATTATCGCGAGACATGGCCCATCTTCATCGCGCTCGCATTGGGCCTGGCCGTCACCGGACAGAGCGGAGGCATCGCGGCGACCGGCGCGTGGGTGTGGTTCCTCGCGCGGGTCGCCTATGTGCCGCTTTATATCTTCGGTGTCCGCTACGTGCGGTCGCTGGCCTATATCGTCTCGATGATCGGACTGGTGATGATGCTTATCCGTTTCCTGTGACGGGAACGCCGTACAGGTCGTGATCGTCGGCATCCTCGATGGCGACGGGCACGATATCGCCGACGTTCAGATGCCCGGCATCGCGCAGGAAGACCTCGCCGTCGATCTCGGGCGCGTCGGCCTGGCTGCGGCCGGTCGCGCCGCCTTCCTCGTCCACCGCGTCGATGATGACGGGCAGCGTGCGACCCACCTTGGCGGCGAGCTTGGCGGCGGAGATGGCGGCGGTCTTTTCCATGATCCCCGCGTAACGCTCTTCCTTCACCTCCTCGGGGACGTGATCGGGCAGCGCGTTGGCGGCGGCACCCTCGACCGGCTCGAAGCGGAAGGCGCCTACCCGGTCGAGCTGGGCCTCGTCCAGCCAGTCGAGCAGATACTCGAAGTCCTCCTCGGTCTCGCCGGGGAAGCCGACGACGAAGGTCGAGCGGATGGCGATGTCGGGGCAGATGTCGCGCCACTGATGGATGCGTTGCAGCACCTTGGCATCGTTGCCGGGGCGCTTCATGCGGCGAAGCACCGACGGCGCGGCGTGCTGGAACGGGATGTCCAGATAGGGCAGCACCAGCCCTTCCGCCATCAGCGGGATCACCTGATCCACATGCGGATAGGGATAGACATAGTGCAGCCGCACCCAGGGCGCGATCTTGCCCAGTTCGCGGGCGAGATCGGTCATGTGCGGCACGACCTCCTGCCCCTTCCACATCCGCGGCTCCTTGCGGATGTCGATGCCGTAGGCGGACGTGTCCTGGCTGATCACCAGCAGTTCGCGCGTGCCCGCCGCGACCAGCTTCTCCGCCTCGCGCAGGATCGCGTCGGGACGGCGGCTGACCAGATCGCCGCGAAGCGATGGGATGATGCAGAAGCTGCACCGGTGGTTGCAGCCCTCCGAAATCTTCAGATAGCTGTAATGGCGCGGGGTCAGCTTCAGGCCCGCATCGGGGATCAGGTCGATATAGGGCGACAAATTGGCGGGCGCGGCGGCGTGGACCGCCTCCACCACGTGCTCATATTCATGCGCGCCGGTGATCGCGAGCACGTCGGGGAAGCGGGTGCGGATGGCTTCCGCCTCCTTGCCCATGCAGCCCGTGACGATGACACGACCATTTTCCTTGATCGCCTCGCCGATCGCCTCCAGGCTTTCCTCCTTGGCGGAGTCGAGAAAGCCGCAGGTGTTGACCAGCACGACATCGGCCCCGGCATAGTCGGGTGACATCTGATAGCCATCGGCGCGGAGCTGCGTCAGGATGCGTTCGCTGTCGACCAGATTCTTGGGACAGCCGAGCGAGACCATGCCGACGCGCGGCGGAGTAGGGAGTTTGGTTGCCATGGGACGTGCGCGCACATAGGCCAAATCGCCACGCTTTTCCAGATGCACCGATGCCTTAACCTCTGACGGTCGACAGGGGCGTGCGATCCCGGCATGGAGGATGCGAACTTCACGGGATTTGGGGCGCGATGCTGGCGATCGGATTGATGTCGGGGACCTCGCTCGACGGGGTGGACGCCGCACTGATCGAAACGGATGGCGAGGCGCATGTCCGGCCGATCGCGTTCCGGACCGAGGGGTATTCGGACGGGGCCCGTGCCGAACTGGCGGAGGCGACGGCACTCGCGCTCACCTTCGACCGGCCGCGCGCCAGCCCGCCGATCGTCGCGGCCAGCGACCTGATCGTGCGCACCCATGCGATGGTCGTCCAGAAGCTGCTGCGCGATGCCGGGGTCGATGCGGCGGCGGTCGACGTCATCGGTTTCCACGGCCAGACCGTCGCGCACCGCCCCGATCGCGGCTGGACCTGGCAGATCGGCGATGGCCAGTCGCTGGCCGACGCGACGGGTATCGTCACCGTGTCCGACTTCCGCTCCGCCGATGTCGCCGCGGGCGGGCAGGGCGCGCCGTTGATCCCGGTCTATCA
This sequence comes from Sphingomonas sp. CFBP8993, assembly GCF_034044895.1. Lineage (NCBI taxonomy): Bacteria > Pseudomonadati > Pseudomonadota > Alphaproteobacteria > Sphingomonadales > Sphingomonadaceae > Sphingomonas > Sphingomonas sp. CFBP8993. The sequence continues at coordinate 442,316 of NZ_JAXCWU010000003.1, forward strand.
TGCCGCGCTGGCCGCCGATCTGGCCAGGCCGGTGGCGATCCTGAACCTGGGAGGCGTCGCCAACATCACCTGGATCGGGCAGGACGGCGCGCTGGTCGCCTTCGACACCGGGCCCGCCAACGGACTGGTCGACAGCTGGATGGAGGCGGAGACCGGCCAGCGCTACGATGCGGACGGCGCACTGGCGGCGAGTGGTCGGGTCGAACCGACGGTGCTCGACACGATGATGGACAATGGCTGGTTCGATCTGGCCCCGCCCAAGTCGCTCGACCGCAACGACTTCACCATTCAGCCCGCGCGCGGATTGTCGGCGGCGGACGGGGCGGCGACGCTGACCGCCTTCACCGCGCAGACCGTGGCCCGCGCGCTCGACCATCTGCCGGGACGGCCCAGGCGGCTGCTGGTCGCCGGGGGCGGGCGGCACAACGCCACGATGCTCGCGATGATCGCAGCCGCGACGGGATTGACGCCGGAGCCGACCGACACGCTCGGTTGGGATGGCGACGCGATGGAGGCGCAGGGGTTCGCCTACATGGCGGTGCGACGGCTGAACGACCGGCCGATCAGCTTTCCCGGCACGACCGGCGTCGTGCATGCGATGACCGGGGGGGTGATCCATCGGCCGGGCATGAATTGAGCCAAATCCATCGACACTGTTCCTCCCCTTGCAGGGGAGGAATGAAAGCGCAGCGCCTCTAGGGTCGATCCTTCACCGTCGCATAGTCTGTCGGCTCACCTTGGCCGGAACGTTGCAGCCGTCGATGTTCCGCACGACCGCGAATTGCGGTTCCGCGTCGGGCAGTTCGTTCAGCTTTCGGGGACCGGCGGAGGGCTTGGTCTGCGCGACCCGCTGTTCCGTCCGGATGCACTGTTGTAATGGCTGGCCGATGGTCGGCATCGTCTGTCGCGGCGTTGCGCCATCCGCGATCAAGGCAAGCGTGACGAGCAGCATCATGATGCGTCCTCCCTGAGGGTGGTCGCAATCTAAATCAAAGAGTGCAGTCGATCAATCAGCGCGCGACATAGGCGTCGATCAGCGCGCCGACATAATCGGGTTTCTCGCTGGTCAACTCGGGCGCGGGGCGGCCCTTGCCATAGATGAAGCCGTAAATGGGGTAGGTGGAGCTGCCCAGGCCGTCGGAATCGCGGAACCAGACCTTGACCGTGCTCCAGTCGTTGCCGGGCGAGACGTCGAACAAGGTCACGTCCTGTTCGGCATGGCCGCGCTCGCCATTCTGGATCGACCAGTTGGCGTGGGTCAGCATCAGCACGCGGTCCTCGACGATGCGGCTGACCACCGCGACATGGCCGAGCGGCAGGCGACCGGTCTTTTCGAAGACGACGACAGCCCCGACACGCGGCGCATGGCCACGCGGATAGCGGCCCTCCGCCTGCGACCACCAGGTCCAGGCATCGCCATAGATGGATATGCCCGATGCCGCGCGCGCGAAGGGGACGCACTGCCCGACATAATCGAGCAGCGAGCGCGCATGTGCCGGGATGGCGGCCGCGAGTGCGCAGAGCGGAAGGATTGCCTTGGAGACCATGCCTTTCATGCCAACGACCGTAAGCCGGTGTATTTAAACGGAACCTGTCCGGCTTGGTTAACGGTGCGGTAACGAGATGCACCGCCCCGCTGGCGCGACCGATCGAAAAGGGTCGCGCGGAGCATGGCTCAACCTCGCCGCGCGCTGGCTCGAGCCTCCAGCAGGTCCCACAGACCCCTGTGCTGCCCCAGCAACTGGCTGGCCCCGAAACCCCGGGCGCGGGGCAGGCCGATCGCCGATTCGTCGTCGTTGAAGTCGAGCAATGGCTCCGGCAGGGTACTGGGCGGCACCGACACGCCGAAGCGCATCGCGGCCTGCGCCATGACCTGCCGGATCGCACGCCAGTCGAGGATCAGGGCAGACACCGCGCCCGTCGCGCAACCGCGCCGATCCGAGTTGGCCAGCATTTCCAGCGTCTGGCGCAACTGGGTCAGCGCCGCATCGGTCTGCGCCTGGCCCGGCGTCGAGGGCAGCGGACCGGCTGCGGCGGTCAGGTTGGCGAGGAAGGCGCGTTCATGGGCAAAGGCGTTGGACGATCCGATCAGCCAGGGCAGCGTGTCGATCTCGCTCCCGCGCGCCATGGCATAATCGATCATGCACGGGTGGTTGCCGTGCACCGCGCATACCGCATGGATCGCATCGGTCAGGTCGTGGAGCAGGACATGGGGCAGCAGCAGCGCCTGGACATGCGGATGCCCGGCGCTGCCCAGGCGCGCCAGGATCGCACGGATGTCCCCGCGTCGATCATGCTGAATGTCCAATGCCGTGTTGGTCACCATGTCCGTTCCGATTGTGCGGCGATCCCGGCATTGGGATGGTCATCCCTTCTCCGGTCCCGAAAGGACGGCCTAAACAGTTTTCGTTAATGCCGGGTTTACGAAATATGAAACGCCCCCCGTAACAGATAGGGTTAACGCTGAAATCCCGCGTTTTCCACGATGGACCGAGCCGATTGCGCGGGCGGTTGCTGATCATGCTTGCCGGATCGGGGCGGCGTCGCGATAACGCGCTGCCATTGGGCCGGGCAGGGACCCGGCATGACAGGATCTGGAGTGGTATGGATGCGCAAATTGGTGCTGGGTCTGGCGCTGGCGTCGGTGGGGGCGTCGATCGCCATGGGTTCGGGGGCGTCGGCCATGTCGGCTGATGCGCCGTCCGCACAGGGCGCGAAGCAGGGCGAACTGACTCTCGACCGCGTCTTCGGCAGCCCAGACCTGTCGGGATCCCAGCCGCGCGGCCTTCGCCTGTCGCCCGACGGCACGCTGCTGACCTCGCTGCGCCCGCGTGCCGACGAGCGCGAGCGGCTCGACCTCTGGGCGCGCGACACCCGCACCGGCGAGGAGCGGATGCTGGTCGACTCCAAGAAGGTCGGCTCGGGCGCCGAACTGTCCGAGGCCGAGAAGATGCAGCGCGAGCGCGCGCGGATCAGCGGATCGAAGGGCATCGTCGCCTATGACTGGGCCCCCGACGGCAAGTCGATCCTGGTGCCGCTGGACGGCGATCTCTACCTCGCCGGGCTGGACGGGCAGGTCCGTCGCCTGACCAACACGCCGGGCGGCGAGTTGAACCCGATCGTCAGCCCCAAGGGCGGTTATGTCAGCTTCGTGCGCGACCAGAATCTTTGGGCCATGCCGCTGGGCGGGGGTGAGGCACGGGCGCTCACCAACGAGGGCGGCGGCACCGTCCATTTCGGCGAGGCGGAATTCGTCGCGCAGGAGGAAATGCACCGCTTCACCGGTTACTGGTGGAGCCCCGATGAGCGCTACATCGCGGTCGAGCGGTTCGATGACGCGCCGGTCAAGGTCGCGGTCCGTGCCGCCATCGGCGCAGCGGGCACCAAGGTCTATGAACAGCGCTATCCGGCGGCGGGGACGCCCAATGCGCTGGTCGACCTGTACGTCATGAAGGCGGACGGCTCGGGTCGGGTGAAGGTCGATCTGGGCACCAACCCGGACATCTATCTGGCGCGGGTCGACTGGACGCCGGACGGCTCGGCCATGCTGGTCCAGCGCGAGAGCCGCGACCAGAAGACGCTCGACATGCTCCGCGTCGATCCGAAGACCGGCAAGTCGACCATCCTCTTCACCGAGCGGTCGGGCGATCGCAGCTGGCTGAACCTGTCCGACGCCTATCGCCCGCTCAAGGACGGCAGCCTGATCTGGCGGTCGGAGCGCGATGGCTATGGCCATCTCTATCACTTCGCGAACGGCCAGTGGACGCAGCTGACCAAGGGGCCGTGGGTCGTCACCAACCTGGTCGGCGTCGACGAGGCGAAGGGGCGGCTGTACTTCACCGGGTTGAAGGACGACGTGCTTGAGCAGCATCTCTATGCCGTCGACATCGCCCAGCCCAACGTCATTACCCGCCTGACCGAGCGCGGCTATACCAACAGCGCGACGATGGACTCGTCGGCCAGCCGCTTCATCGTCTCACGCTCCAGCCCGAGCCAGCCGACCCAGGTCTATCTGGCCGACACGGCGGGCAAGCGGCTGAGCTGGATCAACGAGAATGCGATTCGGGCGGGGCACCCCTATGCCCCCTATCTCGCCAGCCACCGCGAGACGAAGTTCGGCACGATCAAGGCCGATGACGGCACGACGCTCTATTGGGAGATGATCACGCCCAAGCTGGAGCCGGGCAAGCGCTACCCCGTGTTCTTCCAGCATTATGGCGGCCCCGGCACCGGCCAGCAGGTCACGCGCGGCTGGCAGGGGGCGCTGCCGCAATATCTGGTCGATCAGGGCTGGATCTTCTTCCAGATCGACAATCGCGGTTCCTATAATCGCGGCAAGGCGTTCGAGGATGCCATCTATCATGCGATGGGGACGGTCGAGGTCGCCGACCAGTTGGCGGGGGCGAATTATCTGAAGGGCCTGCCCTTCGTCGACCCTGCGCGCATCGCGACCTATGGCTGGTCGTACGGCGGCTATATGTCGATCAAGATGCTGGAGAAGACGCCGGGCGTGTATGCCGCCGCCGTCTCGGGGGCGCCCGTCACCGACTGGCAGTTGTACGACACCCATTATACCGAGCGTTATCTGGGCGATCCGCGCACCGATCCGCAAAGCTATGCGACGTCGCAAGCCATTACCGACGCGGCCAGGATCCGCGATCCGTTGATGCTGATCCACGGCATGGCGGACGATAACGTCTTCCTCGACAATGCGACGGCGTTCGCGGCCGAAATGCAGAAGACGGACACCCCGTTCGAGATGATGCTCTATCCCGGCCAGACCCACCGCGTCGGTGGGCCCGGCGTGTCGCAGCATCTGTGGCACACGATCCTGAACTTCCTGGATCGCACGGTGAAGAACAAGAAGGCGAAATGATCATTCCTCCCCGGCACGGGGAGGGGGACCATGGCGCTAGCCATGGTGGAGGGGGCGTCCCGGAAGGGTTGACCTATGTGGCGGCCCCCCTCCGTCAGCGCGTTGCGCTGCCACCTCCCCGTAACGGGGAGGATTTAAGGGCCTGCACATGGCATTCCTGAAGACCTTCCACCTCTGGCCGTTCCTCGACACGATGGTCAGCTATCTGACCGCGTTCATCCTGGGCACCGTGATCGGGGCCGAACGCCAGTATCGCCAGCGTACGGCGGGCCTTCGCACCAACGCGCTGGTCGCGATCGGCGCGGCGGCGTTCGTCGATCTCGGCCAGCGGCTGGGCGGCGATGTCGAGTCGATCCGCATCATCGCCTATGTGGTCTCCGGCATCGGTTTCCTGGGCGCGGGCGTCATCATGAAGGAGGGGTTGAACGTCCGCGGGCTGAACACCGCGGCGACCCTCTGGTGCTCGGCGGCGGTCGGCGCGATCGCGGGCAGCGACATGGTCGCCGAAGCCGTGCTGCTGACCGTCATGGTCCTGCTCGCCAACACCGCGCTGCGCCCGCTGGTCGATGCGATCAACCGTATCCCGGTCGAGGGACGGCATGTCGAGGCGACCTATTCGGTCAGCCTGACGACCGCTGCCGCACAGGCGGGGCCCGTCGGCGACATGCTGGTCGAGCATCTGGAGCGCGCCGGGCTGCCGGTCGCCGAGCTGGAAACGGTCGAACTCGGCGAGGATCAGGTCACGGTCGCCGCCACCCTGACCAGCACCATCGTCGAGGCGCGCGAACTCGACCGCATCACCGATCATTTCCAGACCGTCCACGGCATCGCCCACGCGACCTGGGCCGCCAGCACGCACGACTGAGGCTGGACTTCTATTCCTCTCCTGCCAGGGAAGGAATGGCGGAACACGCACCTACGCCCCACTATGCCGCCGCTATGCGATAGCGGGAAATCGATCTCGAAACCCTATGGGGCGAGGCGTAGCTGATGCGGGCGGGCGATGAATGCCCGTTCGGCAGAGGTCTGTAGTGTCCATGCGTACCGATTTCCCTATCGAACCCGACCCGCACGCGCCGCTTATCTATGTCGGCCAGGACCGGGCGGGTCACTGGCTGGTCCAGGATAGCGCGGGCCAGTTGGAGGGCCGTTTCATCTCGCGCGGCGCGGCGATGCGCTATGCGGTCGAGGAAGCCGAAATCTATCATGCCAGCGTCGCGGTCGCCGAAAAGGCGCTGACCCCGCTGGTATCGTTCGACCCGGTGGCGGCCGACGCCCCCATGCTGTCGCGTGCGGCATGAGTGAGCGGCAGGCCATGCGATACCGCCACGACCCCCGCTGGCCCGCTGTCGAGGCGGCGCTGGGCGCCCTACGCGAGCGGCATCGCTGCGCGGTGCGGATCGTCGATACCGATTGCGGCGCGGGCGGGTTCCTGATCGCGGTGGCCGAACAGGCGCGCGCGATGGGCTTCACCGCGATCGAGGGGCGGGGGCTCGGTGGCTCGCCTGCGCTGATCGGACGCGCCCGCGCTGCTGCCTGGCGTCACCGCCATGCCGCGATGGGCCTGGTGTTCGAACGCGGCGATCCCATCGCGGCGCTGGCCGAGGAACGCGACTTTCCCGCCGACATTCTGGTCTGTCATCGGTGCGACACTCAGAAGGACGCGCTTCGGGCCGCAGCGGCATGTGTGATTGGCGATCCATGCGACGAATACGAACAGGAGATGGCGGCATGAGCGGGCGGGACATGGCATGGCGGGCACTGGGCGCGGTGATGACGCAGGGCGCGGTGGTGGCGACGCTGACCGGCCCGGCGGAATCGTTGCTGGCGCTGTTCTGGTTTCTGGTGGCGCTGGGCGGTGTCGTGCTGATGCTGAACGGCAAGCACCTGATCCAGGCGCTGCGCGCCGAACGGCGCGGGCATCCCTACACGGCCGAGGCCATTCATGCCGCGCGCCTGCGCCGGGGGCGGCGGTCATGAGCCGGGACACGGGCTTTACCCTGCGCGGCGACGCGCTCCATGCCGAGGGCGTCGCGCTGAGCCGGATCGCGCAAGACGTCGGCACGCCGACCTATGTCTATTCGGCGGGCGCGTTGCGCGCGGCGGCGCGGCGGTTTCGCGAGGCGCTGTCGCCGATCCCCCGCAAATCGCTGGCCTTCGCGGTCAAGGCGAACCCGTCGCTGGCCGTGTTGTCGATCCTGCGCGACGAGCGTTTCGGCGCCGATATCGTCTCCGGCGGCGAACTCACCGCGGCACTGGGGGCCGGTATGATGGCGCGTGACATCGTCTATTCGGGCGTCGGCAAGACCCCGGAGGAACTGGCGCGGGCGCTGCGGGCCGGGGTCGGCCATATCAACCTGGAGGGCAAGCGCGAGGGTGAGGTACTGGCGGCGACCGCCGTCCGGCTCGGCCTGGAGGCGACCGCGATGCTGCGCGTCAATCCCGATGTCGATGCGGGCACCCATGCCAAGATCACGACCGGCACCAGCGACAGCAAGTTCGGCGTCCCCATCGCCGATGCGATCGGCATCTATGATCGGCTGGCGTGTCGGTCGGGCCTGACGCTGCACGGCGTCGCGGTGCATATCGGCAGCCAGATCATGGACCTGGCGCCGCTGGAGGCCGCCTATCGTCGGATCGGCGAGCTGGTCGCGGCGCTGCGGGCGCGGGGGCATGTCATCACCCATGTCGATCTGGGCGGCGGCCTGGGCGTGGATTATCGCGGCGGGCCGGACGGCGATGTCGCCGCCTATGCCGCGATGGTCGCGCGGGTGACCCAGGATTGGGACGTGACGCTGATGTTCGAGCCGGGGCGCTACATCGCGGCCCATGCCGGGGTGCTGCTGACCCGAGTCCTGTGGGTCAAGCCGGGCGCGGAATGTCCGTTCGTCGTGATCGACGCGGGCATGAACGATCTGGCGCGACCTGCGCTCTACGATGCCTGGCACGACTTCGCGGCGGTCGCCCCGAACGGCGCGACGATGCGCGCGCATGTCGTGGGCCCCGTCTGCGAAAGCAGCGACCGTTTCGCCAGGGCAAGGCTGGTTGACCGGGTGAAGGAGGGCGATCTGGCCGTCCTGCGCGACGCCGGGGCTTACGGCGCGTCCATGGCATCCTGCTACAACAGCCGGGCGCTGGCGGCCGAGGTGATGGTCGAGGGTGATCGCTATGCCGTCATTGCGCCGCGCATCGACGCGGCGGCGATCCGGCCGCAGATGGTGCCGGACTGGCTGAGTGGCACGGCGCTCGATCATGCGGCGTGATCCGGGCGGCGGGGGTCCGACAAACTCCCGCTTGTCCAGCGCAAATGCGCACTTTTCGCAAAGTTGGTGGACGTATCCGCGCAATGACGCTACCGGCTCACGCTTCCGAGTGGAGGGTTGAATGGGTTATCGCGTTGTGGTCGCCGGGGCTTCGGGCAATGTCGGCCGGGAAATGCTCAACATTCTGGCGGAGCGGGAATTTCCGATCGACGAGATCGCGGTCGTCGCGTCGTCGCGCAGCCAGGGCGATCAGGTCGAGTTCGGTGAGACCGGCAAGAAACTGACCATCAAGAATATCGAACATTTCGATCCGACCGGCTGGGACATCGCGCTGTTCGCGATCGGCAGCGACGCGACGAAGATCTATGCGCCCAAATTCGCCGCCGCCGGCTGCGTGGTGATCGACAATTCGTCGCTCTACCGCATGGACCCGGACGTGCCGCTGATCGTGCCGGAGGTGAACCCCGATGCGATCGACGGCTACAAGGCCAAGAACATCATCGCCAATCCCAACTGCTCGACCGCGCAGATGGTCGTGGCGCTCAAGCCCCTGCACGACAAGGCGACGATCAAGCGCGTCGTGGTCGCGACCTATCAGTCGGTGTCGGGCGCGGGCAAGGCGGGCATGGACGAGCTGTTCGAGCAGAGCCGCAACATCTTCGTCGGCGATCCGGCCGAGCCCAAGAAGTTCACCAAGCAGATCGCGTTCAACGTGATCCCGCACATCGACAGCTTCCTGGACGACGGCTCGACGAAGGAAGAGTGGAAGATGGTCGCCGAGACCAAGAAGATCCTCGACCCGAAGGTCAAGGTGACGGCGACGTGCGTGCGCGTGCCCGTCTTCGTCGGCCATTCCGAGGCGCTGAACATCGAGTTCGAGAACGAGATTTCGGCCCAGGAAGCGCAGGACATCCTGCGCGAGGCCCCCGGCATCATGCTGGTCGACAAGCGCGAGGACGGCGGATACGTGACCCCGGTCGAATGCGTCGGCGACTTCGCGACCTTCGTCAGCCGCGTTCGCGAGGATTCGACGGTCGATAACGGCCTGTCGCTGTGGTGCGTGTCGGACAATCTGCGCAAAGGCGCGGCGCTGAACGCGGTGCAGATCGCCGAACTGCTCGGCCGCCGTCACCTGAAGAAGGGCGACTGAGCCCTACGATTCCTCCCCGGCAACGGGGAGGGGGACCGCCGCGAAGCGGTGGTGGTGGGGGCTTTCCGCTGGGCAAGTCCTATGTGGAAGCCCCCCTCCGTCAGCGCTGGCGCGCTGCCACCTCTCCGTACCGGGGAGGACTGGTTCACCGCCCCATATACAGGCCCGGCCGGTGCCAGGCGAAGAGGATCAGGCTGATCGCCGCCGCGCTGATCGCCGACCACATCATCTGCATGCCCGAGACGACCGGGATCGCCATGGCCAGGATGAAGACGTCCAGTGCGACCTGGGTCATGCCCATGTTCCACCCGCGCTTGCGATACAGCCAGATGGTGATGACCCCGGTGCCGCCAACCCCAGCCTGATGCCGGGCGAGCGACAATATGCCCATGCCGATGACCGTGCCGCCGACCAGCGCGGCGAAGGCCGGATGCACGCCGTCGACATGCACCGACACCCGCGTGATCGCCGAGGCGACGCCGATGCCGATATTGACCAGCACCGTCTTCACCGCGAACCGTGCGCCCATCACCTTGTGCGCGAACAGGAAGAAGGGAATGTTGACCAGCGTGAACAGCACGCCCGCAGGCAGCGGCACCAGATAGGACAGCAGCAGCGCGACGCCCGCGATCCCGCCCGTCACCAGTCCCGCCGCCTTCAGGAAGATCAGCCCGACGACCAGCAGCGTCACGCCGATGAAGATCGCATAGGCGTCCTCCAGCAGGCTATGCGGTCGGCCCATCGGGCTGGGCGGCAGGGTTTCGGCAGGGGAAGCGGTCGCTGCGGTCATCGAGGGTCCGGATCAAGGGTCCGGCATCCACTCCCGATTGGCCTGCTTCTTGGCGGCAGAGACGGGACCCTTATCGCAATCGATGCAAAAAGGCCAATTCCTTCGCCTAGCGCAGGATCAGCCAGCCCAGCCCCATCAGCACCACCAGCGCATAGAGCCCGCCCTTGGTGCGCAGCAGATAGCTGGCCCCCAGCACCCCGGTCGCGGCCAGTGCGCAGGCCGCGACCCGGTCGGCGGCGATCCACTCCAGGATGACGAACGCCCCCACCATGTTCGCCGCCGCGTTGACCGCGATCCACAGATAGGAGGGCAAGGCGCCGATCGATCCGAGGAGCGGGATCTTGATCGTCGCGAAGCCCCGCATGGTGCCGGGAAACAGATCGGCGGCAAGATGGAAGCCCACCCCGAAGCCTAGCCCGGCCGCGACCGGCCAGGTCCGCAGGTCGAGCGTCGCAATATAGAAGGGCAGGACGCTGTGGACCAATGCGCTGCGATGCTGAAGCTGGAGCGGCGTGTCCAGATCGGGCAACCGCGTGCCCGCCGCCGTCGCCGCCGCGACCGTGGCGATCAGCATCCACGGTCCACCCCCACCGGCGAACGCCAGGATCACCGCCAGTAGAAGGAACAAGGATGCTGCCATGGGCGGCGGCTAACGGCTTGTACTCCTTTTGTCCATGTTCGCGACTCGCGGGAAACCAGAAAAAAACTGCGGATTCCCGCCATTTTGCGTCGGCTTGATCAGAAGCAGAGTCATGACGGGCTCGTCGCTCTTCCGAACAGGTCAAGGGTACAATTTTTTGAGGGTGGTCGTGGCCGGTCGCTGCGGCATAGTCGGGGGCATGACCATGCAGGCCAAAGCCGGTGTCGCGGCGCTGACCGACCGCGAAAAACAGACGCTGCGCCTGATCGTGCGGGGGCATGACGCCAAGTCGATCGCGCGCGAGTTGAACCTGTCGGTCCACACCATCAACGAGCGCCTGCGCGACGCCCGCCGTAAACTGGCCGTGTCGAGCAGCCGCGAGGCGGCGCGGATGCTGCTGGAGGTGGAGGGTGAACCGCAGGTCGCGACCCCCTATTCCTTGGGGGACATGAGGATCGGGGAAGATCGCTCGGTCGGGGTGACGGATGAAGCACCGGCGCCGGTCATCGGCGCGGGGCGCGGCAGCGGCCGTCCCCGGATCATCATCGGAGCGACGCTCATGACCCTTGCCCTCAGCCTTCTGGCCCTTCCTGGCCTGATCCATATGGCTTCCGCACCGCCCCAGGCGGTTCCGGCTCCGGCTTCGTCCACGGCGACCGATCCGGCGGTGGTCGAGGTCGCGCAACATTTCGTCCAGTTGATCGACCAGGGTCGCTGGGCGGACAGCTATCGCATGACCACGGACAGCTTCCGCAGGCTCAACACCGAACAGGTCTGGGCAAGCACGTCGGAAAAGGTGCGGGCGCCCTTGGGCAATATGGTGTCGCGCGCCTTCCTGAGCCAGGACGACATCCCCGCGCCGCCCGCCGGTTATCGGATGGTGCGGTTCAACACGCGGTTCGGCACTGCGGCCGCCATCGTCGAAACCGTGACGCTGGAGCGTGAGAATGGCAAGTGGCGGGTTGCCGGGATTTACGTGGGGTAGGAGGGGTACTCCTACTCCTTCCCTTGCAGATGGAGGAATGGTCGAAGAAGTGAGGGCGGTCGCGGCGGCAAGAGAGGTCCACATCGCGCCCGATCCGTATTAGGAGGGCCCGGTACACCTTCATGCCGGAGACAGAACCCTTGGCCGACACCGCCCCCGAAACCCGCTTCTTCGACAGCTTCGACGGCACGCCGATCGCCTGGCGTGAAATGGGGGAGGGGCGGCCCGTGGTGCTGATCCATGGCTATTTCTCCGACGCGCAGACCAACTGGATACGCTACGGCCACGCCGCCGCCATCGCGGCCAAGGGCTACCGGGTGATCATGCCGGACCTGCGTGCCCATGGCGAAAGCGGCAAGCCGCACGACCCCGCCGCCTATCCCAAGGACGCGCTGACCCGTGATGGTCATGCGCTGATCGAGCATCTGGGGCTGACCGACTATGATCTGGGCGGCTATTCGCTGGGCGCGCGGACGGTCAGCCGGATGCTGGCGACGGGGGCGAAGCCGGGCAAGGCGATCTTTGCGGGCATGGGGCTGGAGGGGTTGCTCCATACCGACCGCCGGGTCGCTCATTTCACCAATATCCTGACCCGGCTGGGTGAGCATCCGCGCGGCACCCCCGAATGGATGGCGGAGGCGTTCCTGAAGACGACCGGCGGCGATCCGGTGGCGCTGCTGCATATCCTTCAGACCTTTGCCGATACGCCCCTTTCGGCGATCGAGGGCTTCGACCTGCCGGCGCTGGTCGTGGCGGGCGTCGACGACTTCGACAATGGCGCGGCGGTCGAGCTGGCCGACGCGCTGCCGCGCGGGCGCTATGTCGAGATTCCGGGTAACCATATGGGATCGGTGACCAAAGCCGAGCTGGGCGCGGCGATCGCGCAGTTCCTGGCCGCTTGACGGCGGCGACCAAAGCCGCGCATCTGCACGCCATCCGCCCCGGTTCGAGGGCGTTTCAGATGTTCAGGGGGATAGCATGATCCGTTCCGCCGTATCCGGCACCGTATTGGCCTTTGCGCTCGCCGGGGCTGCCCATGCCCAGACCGCCGCGCCCGCCGCGCCCGCCGCTCCGGCGACCCAGCCGCCCGCGACCGTCGCCGGGGCCGACGCCTTCGTCGCCGAGGCCGAGAAGACGCTGGCCGAAAAGTCGGTCGGTGCGCAGCAGGTCGCATGGGTCAATGCGACCTATATCACCGACGACACCGATGCGCTGGCCGCTGCCTCGGGCGCGGAGATGACCGATCTGGCCGTCCGCTACGGCCTGGGCGCGGCGCGCTATCAGGCATTGCCGGGCCTGTCCTATGACACCAAGCGCAAGCTCGACCTGCTGCGCGGCGGCATCACCCTGCCAGCGCCCACCACACCCGGTGCGGCGGCGCAGCTGTCGATGCTCACGACGCGCATGTCCTCCTCCTACGGCAAGGGCAAGGGGGTGCGGAACGGCCAGCCGATCAACGGATCGGACATCGAGGCCGCGATGGGCGACGAGCGCGATCCGGCTCGCTTGAAGGAGATGTGGATAAGCTGGCACGACAATGTCGGCGCGCCGATGCGGGCCGATTATGCCCAGATGACCGGCCTGGCGAACCAGGGCGCGAGGGAACTCGGCTATGCCGATGCGGGTGCCTTGTGGCGGTCGGGCTATGACATGAGCCCCGAGCAATTCGCGCAGCTGACCGACAAGATCTGGGGCGAGCTGGAGCCGCTCTACAAGGCGCTGCATACCTATGTCCGCTGGAAGCTGAACGAGAAGTATGGCGATGCGGTCCAGGCGAAGTCGGGCCCGATCCGTTCCGACCTGCTGGGCAATATGTGGGCGCAGGAATGGGGCAATATCTACGACATTGTCGCGCCCAAGGGGGCGGGCGACGTCGGATACGACACCGGTGAGCTGTTGAAGGCCAAGGGCTACGACCCGATCAGGATGGTGAAGACGGGCGAGGGCTTCTACTCCTCGCTGGGCTTCGCGCCGTTGCCGCAGACCTTCTGGCAGCGCTCGCAGATCGTGAAGCCCGCCGACCGCGAGGTGATCTGCCATGCCTCGGCCTGGGATATCGACAACAAGGACGATATCCGCATCAAGATGTGCACGAAGGTGAATGCCGACGACTTCGTGACCATCCATCACGAGCTGGGCCACAATTACTATCAGCGCGCGTACAAGGACCAGCCGTTCCTCTACAAGAACGGTGCGAATGACGGCTTTCACGAAGCGATCGGCGACACCGTCGCGCTGTCGATCACGCCTGATTATCTCGTGAAGATCGGCTTGCTCGACCCGGCCAAGGTCCCGAGCGCCGACAAGGATATCGGCCTGCTGTTGCGTCAGGCGATGGACAAGGTCGCATTCCTGCCCTTCGGCCTGCTGATCGACAAGTGGCGTTGGGGCGTGTTCTCGGGCCAGATCCCGGCGGGCCAGTATCAGGCTGGCTGGGACGCGCTGCGCCTGAAATATCAGGGCGTGGTGCCGCCGGTCACGCGCGACGAGACGAAGTTCGATCCGGGTGCTAAATATCACATCCCGGCGGGCGTCCCCTATGCGCGCTATTTCCTGGCGCGCGTGCTGCAATTCCAGTTCTACAAGGCGGCCTGCGACCAGGCCGGGTGGAAGGGGCCGCTGCACCGCTGTTCCTTCTATGGCAACAAGGCGGTGGGCCAGAAGCTGAACGCGATGCTGGCTATGGGCCAGTCCAAGCCCTGGCCGGATGCGTTGCAGGTGTTCACCGGCAGCCGCGAAATGTCGGGCAAGGCGCTGGTCGAATATTTCGCGCCGCTCAAGACGTGGCTGGACCAGCAGAACAAGGGCAAGCCGCAGGGCTGGTGATATCCGAAGTGGGGCGGGGTCGGGGGGTTCCTCGCAGGCCTGGCCCCTCCACCCCTCGCTGACGCGAGCGGTCCCCCTCCCCAAGCGCAGCTTGGGGAGGAATTAAGAAGACCCGCGCCAGTCCTCCCCAAGCTTGCTTGGGGAGGACTGGCGCGAAGCGGTGGTGGAGGGGCTTGTCGGCCTCGGTAAGTCCTTTGGCTGCCACATTGTCTTGCGGGGAAGCAAGTTTCGGCTGCCGTTCGGCTCGATCCTACCTCTACCCCCGTTCAGCCTGAGCGAAGCGGAAGGCGACGCCTGGCGCATCCCCGAAGGAGGGGTCCCCTCGGCCTTCGACTTCGCTCAAGCCGAACGGAGGATTAAGGCGTCAGTCCTTCTTGGTCCCACCGTCCTTGCCTTTACCCTTCCCGCCATCCCGCTTGGGAGTGCTGCCCTTCAGCGACAGGAGCGCCGCCGTCAGCCCGGCCGCTGCCGCCAGGCTGCCCAGGATCGAGGCCACGCCCCATTTTCCGCCGACCCGGTCCAGTCCGTGCTTGCCGAGCGCGGGCGCAGGAGCGGGCTTGATCGCGGCGGGTTTGCGCGGGGGGGCTTTACGGGGCGTGACGCGCTTGGTCGAGCGGGGCTTGGGCGGAGCCTTGGCCTTGGCGGGGGGCTGGACAGGTGGCTGGTGGGCCTGGGTTTCGCCGCCCTCGATCGGTTCGGCCACGGGCGCGGTATCGTCCGTCACCGGCTCGGGCTTGACGGTGGGGCGCTTGCGGGGCGCGGGGGCACCGGCCGCCTTGGGCGAGGCGCGGCGGCGGGGCGGGCGTGGTTTTTTCGGGTCCGTGGTGTCGACCATGACGAAATCCCCCATTTGATCAAAACAGTTTCGGTTCGTCACCGTAACGCCTTTGCCCGCCCCCGGTTGCCGATCAGCGGAAGGGCGGTTCGTTGAAGGCGCGCAGCTTGCGGCTATGCAGCTTGTTGCCTTCCCGGCGCAACTGCTCGCACGTCTCGATACCGATCCGCATATGTTCGCTGATCGCCCGCTCGTAGAAACGGTTGGCCTGACCCGGCAGCTTCAACTCGCCGTGCAGCGGCTTGTCCGACACGCAGAGCAGCGTCCCGTACGGCACGCGGAAGCGATAACCCTGCGCCGCGATCGTCGCGGACTCCATATCGATGCCGACCGCGCGGCTGAGCGAGAAGCGCAGCGCCGACTTGGAATAACGCAGCTCCCAGTTGCGGTCGTCGGTGGTGACGATGGTGCCGGTGCGCAGGCGGCGCTTCAGATCGTCGCCCGACTGGCCCGACACGATCTCGGCCGCCTTGGCGAGAGCCACCTGCACCTCGGCGATGGCGGGCACCGGAATTTCCGGGGGCAGCACGTCGTCGAGCACATGGTCGTCGCGAAGATAGGCGTGCGCCAGCACATAGTCGCCGATCCGCTGGCTGGGCCGCAGGCCGCCGCAATGGCCGATCATCAGCCACGCCTCGGGCCGCATCACGGCCAGATGGTCGCAGATCGTCTTCGCGTTGGATGGGCCGACGCCGATATTGACCAGCGTGATGCCGGTGCCGTCCTTGGCGACCAGGTGATAGGCGGGCATCTGGTGTCGCCGCCACGCGCTGTCGGTGACGATCTTGTCGACATCCTGCGGCCGCTCGATCACCACCCCGCCAGCACCCGACAGCGCGGTGAAGCGCGAGCCTTCGCCGAGCTGCGACGCGCCCCAGCGGACGAACTCGTCGACATAGCGGTGATAGTTGGTGAACAGCACGAAGCGCTGGCAATGCTCGGGCGGCGTGCCGGTATAGTGGCGAAGCCGCGCAAGCGAGAAGTCGGTGCGCAGGCCATCGAACAGCGCCAGCGGCCGGTTGCCGTCGGCCGTCATCCACAGCCCGTCGGCGATCTCGTCCCCGATATGCGCCAGTTCGGTCGCGGGGAAGAATCGCGCCAGCTCGGCGGCGGAAACCGTGTCCAGGCTCAGCGCATGACCAGGATCGAGGACATAGGGGAAGGGGATTTCCTGCCGCCCGGCCACCGCCTCGACCGAGACGTCGTAATCCTCGATCAACAGCGTCAACTGCTCGACCAGATAATCCTTGAAGAGCGCGGGCTTGGTAACGCTGATCCGATAGTCGCCCGGCGACACCAGCCGACCAAAGGAGCGCATCGGGGCCGGACGGCCGCCCTCGCCGCGATAGACCAGGCGGATCTCGGGATAGGCGAAGCAGCCATGCGCCCGATCCTCGAGCGTCGGGGCGGTTCCGTCCCGCAGATAAAGCGTCAACGCCTCCTTCAGACGCGTGACGGAGGCGGTATAAAGGCGGTCGAGGTCCTCGACGATCTGAACGGCTTGAGTCATCTTCCAGAGCTAAGCCGTACCGCCGGTTCTGGCAAGCCGGAGCGGGGTTGAGGGAAGTGATGCTGGTCAGGCCTGAGCCTGGAATTCCAACCTCCGCTCAGCCTGAACGGAGTTGGGTAAGAATAGAGTGGGCCACCACCCCAAGCCCTCCCCAAGCATTGCTTGGGGAGAAAGCCTGATGGGGCTCAGGCGCCCTGGATCGAGTTGTCGTCATCCGATGGCGACCGCAGCTTGGAGGCGCCGAAGGCTGCCCCCGCAACGGCGGCCGCGACGCCCGCCGCGATCCCGGCGGCGGCGTAGGGATGTTCCTTGACCTTGTCGCCGGCGGCCTTGGCGGCATCCTGCGCCTTTTCGCCAAGGCTCTTGGGCGCGGCCTGCTTTTCGGGGGGGACATAGGTGGTCATGGCCGGTGCTCCTCTCGTATGAACTTACCTGCCCATGAAAAACGCGGCAGGGCCCGGTGCTGTTCCGCCCCCGATCCGATCGGTCATCCGGTTCGCCGGATCAGAGCGTCTCGAGCAGGTGTTCGGCCGAGCTGACCTTGAACTCGCCGGGCGCCTCGACGAACAGCTGTTCGACCACACCGTCGTTCACCAGCATCGTGTAGCGCTGGCTGCGCGTTCCCATGCCGAACTTCGAGCCGTCCATGGTCAGGCCTGTCGCCTTGGCGAAGTCGGCATTGCCGTCCGCCAGCATGGTGATCGCATCGGTCCCGTTAACCTGGCCCCAGGCCTTCATGACGAACACGTCGTTGACCGAGGTGCAGGCGATCTCGTCCACGCCCTTGGCCTTCAGCGCGGCCGCCTGGTTGACGAAGCCCGGCAGATGCTGTGCCGAACAGGTCGGCGTGAAGGCGCCGGGCACCGCGAACAGCGCCACGCGACGCCCCGCGAAGAAGTCGGTGGTCGTCACCTGCTCGGGGCCTTCGGGCGTGACCTTGACCAGCGTGGTGGTGGGGAGGCGGTCTCCGACCTTGATCGTCATCTTGCTCATCCTGCTGGGGGCCTCGGCGGGATGCCGGGCGAACGCGGCCGTTCATGGGGCCGAACCATGGCTGATTTCAAGCATGGCGAGGGGCGGTGTCGATCCCTATAGTCGGTTGCGTGCATCAACTGACCTATCTTTCCGGCCAATTCCTGCTGGCCATGCCCGGCATGGGCGATCCCCGTTTCGATCACGCCGTCATCGCGATGTGCGCGCATGACGAGGGCGGCGCGCTGGGCATCGGACTGGGTGCGACGATCGACGGGATCGGCTTTCACACGCTGCTCGACCAGTTCGAGATTCCGCATGGCGACGCGCCCAACGCGCCGGTCCATTTCGGCGGCCCGGTCGAGCCGCGCCGGGGTTTCGTCCTCCACAGCCATGACTGGCAGGGGCAGGACAGCGTGGACGTCAGCGGCCGCTGGGTCCTGTCGAGCACCGTCGACGTGCTGCGCGCGATCGCCGACGGGCAGGGGCCCGAGCGCTGGATCGTCGCGCTGGGCTATGCCGGATGGGACGCGGGCCAGCTGGAAGAGGAGCTTAGCGCGCCCGGCTGCTGGTTCACGGTCGGCGGCGAGCGGCGGGTGCTCTACGACGTCGCGCCGGAGGATCGGTGGCAGGCCGCGTTCGGGACTGCCGGGATCGATCCCCGGTTGCTGGTGACCGGGGGCGGCACGGCCTGATCCACCCGATTTCTTCTCCATGCAGGGGAAGAATGCCACGCACTGAAGCATATAAAGATATCTTTATATTTGATCCCTAATGCGAAGGCCGCTAAGGCGTGGCGCGTGCCGATCGGCGTGAGCCACG
Organism: Sphingomonas sp. CFBP8993; assembly: GCF_034044895.1. Lineage (NCBI taxonomy): Bacteria > Pseudomonadati > Pseudomonadota > Alphaproteobacteria > Sphingomonadales > Sphingomonadaceae > Sphingomonas > Sphingomonas sp. CFBP8993. The sequence continues at coordinate 460,985 of NZ_JAXCWU010000003.1, forward strand.
TCTTGGTCGGCCCCATTTTGCACGGAGTTTCGTCGTGTCCACGACTGCCGCCACCAAGAACGATTATGTCATCAAGGACATCAGCCTGGCTGATTTCGGCCGCGCCGAGATCAAGATCGCCGAGACCGAGATGCCCGGCCTGATGGCCCTGCGCGACGAATTCGGCGCTGCTCAGCCGCTCAAGGGCGCGCGCATCACCGGCTCGCTGCACATGACGATCCAGACCGCCGTGCTGATCGAAACGCTGACCGCGCTGGGCGCCGATGTGCGCTGGGCGACCTGCAACATCTATTCGACCCAGGACCATGCCGCCGCCGCGATCGCGGCTTCGGGCGTGCCCGTCTTCGCCGTGAAGGGCGAGACGCTGGCCGAATATTGGGACTATGTCGGCGACATCTTCACCTGGGACGGCGACGTCGAGGGCCAGACCGCCAACATCATCCTGGACGATGGCGGCGACGCGACCATGTTCGCGCTGTGGGGCGCCAAGCTGGAAGCCGGCCAGAGCTTCGGCGAGCCGGAGAATGAGGAAGAGGTCGAGTTCCAGCGTTCGGTCAAAGCGTTCATCGCCAAGAAGCCGGGCTATCTGACCCAGACCGTCAAGAACCTGAAGGGCGTGTCGGAAGAGACCACGACCGGCGTTCACCGCCTGTACGAGATCGCGAAGAAGGGCGAACTGCCTTTCCCCGCCATCAACGTCAACGACTCGGTCACCAAGTCGAAGTTCGACAATCTGTACGGCTGCAAGGAATCGCTGGTCGACGCGATCCGTCGCGCCACCGACGTCATGCTGGCGGGCAAGGTCGCCGCGGTCGCCGGTTTCGGCGACGTGGGCAAGGGCTCGGCCCAGTCGCTCCGCAACGGCGGCGCGCGCGTGCTGGTGACCGAAATCGACCCGATCTGCGCCCTGCAGGCGGCGATGGAGGGCTTCGAGGTCGTGACGATGGATGAGGCCGTGAAGCGCGCCGACATCTTCGTCACCGCCACCGGCAATGCCGACGTCATCACCGCCGATCACATGAAGGCGATGAAGCCGATGTCGATCGTCTGCAACATCGGCCACTTCGACAGCGAAATCCAGATCGCGGCGCTGTCGAACTACAAGTGGACCGAAGTGAAGCCCGGCACCGACCTGGTCGAATTCTCGGACGGCAAGCAGATCATCGTGCTGGCCAAGGGCCGCCTGGTGAACCTGGGCTGCGCGACCGGCCACCCGTCCTTCGTGATGTCGGCCTCGTTCACCAACCAGACGCTCGCCCAAATCGAGCTTTGGACCAAGGGCGAGAACTACAAGAACGAAGTCTACGTCCTGCCCAAGCATCTCGACGAGAAGGTCGCAGCACTCCACCTCGAAAAGCTGGGCGTCCAGCTGTCGAAGCTGTCGGAGAAGCAGGCCGCCTATATCGGCGTGCCGGTCGAAGGCCCGTTCAAGCCGGATCACTATCGCTACTGATCCAGCGTCCGGCCTTTCGCCGGGAAAATCAGGGGCCGTCCGAAAGGGCGGCCCCTTTTTCATGTCGGGGGCGGGACGAGCCCGTCTTGCATATGGCGTATCGCCCGCCGATCGGGTTAGAGATGGGCCGATGCAACGTCCTCGACCAGACCTTCTCGGATGATCCCGTCGGGCACGATCACCATCGGCAGCGTCGAGGCGGTCCTGTTGGGGGCGGGCGCGTGCGGGCTGGTCATCCTGGGCATGGTCCTGCTGTTCCTGGGTATCCGCGCGCGGGCGGAAGCGTCCGCCGTACGGGTGGAGCACGACCGGCTCGACGCGCTGCTGCGTGCGGGACCGGCGCAGGCGATGATCATTCGTACCGATGGCCGGATCGAGATGCCGCCGCGCCTGGCCGACTGGCTGGGCCTGATCGACGCGGCGCGCTTCCTGGAAGAGCTGACCGCCGATGATGGCGGTCTGACGCCCGAGGATCAGGCGCTCCTCGCCGCCGACCTGAACGCCGCGCAGAAGACCGGGCGACGCTTTCGCCGGATCGTCCGGCCGCAGGGATCGCCCCGCACGCTGCTGTTCGAAGGCGCGCGAGCACCCGGCGATCAGGGTGCGGCCGGCGCGGTCGTGACCTGGGTCTTCGACATGACCGAGGCGCAGGACGAGATTACGCGACTGGATGCCGAGGCGCGGCGGCTGGGCGACGCGTTCCACGCGCTGACCGGCCTGATCGAGGCGGCGCCGCTGCCCATGTGGTATCGCGGCGCCGATCTGCGGCTGGCGATGGTGAACAGCGCCTATGTCGAGGCGGTCGAGGGACGCGATGCGTCCGATGTCGTCGGGCGCGGGCTGGAACTGGTCGAGGGATCGGGACGGGGCGGTCCGCTGGCCGGGGCGGCGGCGGCGCGCGATCAGGGGCGGCCGCACGAGCAGGTGCTGCCCGCGACGATCGATGGCGCCCGGCGCGCGCTGCGCATCTTCGACGTGCCGCTGCCCACCGGCGGCATCGCCGGGTTCGCGGTCGATATCGACGATCTGGAACAGTCGCGCGCCGGGGCCAAGCGTTTTGCCGAGGCGCAGCGGGCGATGCTCGACCGGCTGTCGGCGGCGGTGGCGCATTTCGGGCCGGACCGCGGCCTCGTCTTCTGCAACCAGCCGTTCCGGCGCATGTTCGCGATGCGCGCCGAGTGGCTGGCCGACCATCCCGAGTTCGACCGCGTCCTGGAACGGATGCGGGAGGCCAATCGCAGCCCCGAGGTGCGCGATTTTCCGGGCTGGAAGGCCGAGCGGGTCGGCTGGTTCCGCCAGGCCAGCGGCGGTATCGAGGAGGCATGGCACCTGCCGGGTGGCACGCATCTTCGCGTCGTGGCGCAGCCCTTGCCCGATGGCGGCCTGTTGCTGATCTTCGAGGACCGGACCGAGGAGGTGCAGTTGGCCTCCGCGCGCGACACGCTGCTGCGCGTGCGGACCGCGACCTTCGACAATCTGTTCGAGGCGCTGGGCGTCTTCTCCGCCGATGGCCGGTTGCAGTTGTGGAACAACCGCTTCCGCGCGCTGTGGGGCCTGGAGGAGGATTTCCTGACCAGCCATCCGCGCGTCGACGCCTTTGCCGAGCGGATCGCCGAGCGGCTGTCGACGCCGGGGCGGTCGGGCCTGATCGTCGATCTGGTCCGCTCCGCGACGCTGGAGCGGCAGCAGCGCGGCGGCCGCGTCGCCTTTGCCGATGGGCGGCATTTCGAATTTGCGGGCGTACCGCTGCCCGATGGCAATGCGCTGTTCACCTTGCTCGACATCACCGACAGTCGCCGCGCGGAGCAGGCGTTGCGGGATCGCGCCGACGCGCTGGAGGCGAGCGACCGGGTCAAGACCGCCTTCGTCGCTAATATGAGTTACGAGTTGCGCACGCCGCTGACGTCGATCAGCGGCTTTGCCGAAATGCTGCACGGCGGTTTTGCGGGCCCCTTGCCGGACACCGCGACCAGCTATGTCGAGGCGATCCTGGAGTCGACCGAGCGGTTGACCCTTTTGGTCGACGACGTGCTCGACCTGACGCGCAGCCAGGCGGATGGCGAGATGGCGCGCGAGGATGTCGAGCTGTCGCGCGTCGCGCGCGCCGCCGCCGACACGATCCGGCCGGTCGCGACGCGGCGCAAGCTGGACTTTGCGGTGGAGGTTCATCGCTCGCTGGGCCGGATCACCGGTGACCGGCGTCGCCTGCAGGAAACGATCGAGCATCTGCTGCGCCATGCCGTCGAACAGACGCCCGAAGGCGGCCGCATCCTCCTTCATGCCGATGGCGATTCGGCGCGGGCGCGGGTTATCGTGTCCGACGATGGCCGGGGCATGGACGAACAGGCGGTCGCGCGCGCCTTCGACCGCTTCGCCGAATCCGGCATCACCGCGCCTGGTGAGCGCGCGCTGGGCCTGGGCCTGCCGCTCGCCAAGACCTTCGTCGAGGCACATGGCGGCACCGTCACCCTGCTGTCCGAGCCGGGGGCGGGGACGCTGGTGACCGTCGAACTGCCGCGCCGCCCCGAAAAGGACAAATCATGACGATCCGGCTGGCCGATGCCGCCGCCACCGAGGATTTCGGGCGGCGGCTGGCGGTGCATCTTCGCCCCGGCGACGTGGTCACGCTGACCGGGACGCTGGGGGCGGGCAAGACCAGCATCGCGCGCGGCCTGCTCGCCGCGCTCGGCCTGCCGGGTGAAGCACCATCGCCAAGCTTTGCGATCGTCCAGCCCTATGCGCCGCCCGAAACCACGATCCCCGTCCTGCATGTCGATCTTTACCGGCTCGACGGGCCGGAGCAGATGGAGGAACTGGGGCTGGACGAGGCGCTGTGGGACTCGGCGTTGGTCGTCGAGTGGCCCGACCGGGCGGGCGAGGGGGCCTGGCCGCAGGCGCTGGCGCTCACCATCGCGATGGACCCGGACGGCGGACGCATCTTGACAGCGAAGATACCCTCGGGCTGGGAAAACCGATGGCCGATATGACCCCTCCGGCGGATGCCGCCGCCTTTCTGACGACGCTGGGATGGGAGGGGGCGGTGATCGCTCCGCTCGCGGGCGATGCGTCCTTCCGTCGTTATTTCCGGGTGACGCATGCGACGCGCCGGGCCGTCCTGATGGATGCGCCGCCGCCGCATGAGGACCCGCGCCCCTTCATCGCGATCGCGCGCTGGCTGGTCGGCCGGGGCTTTGCCGCCCCCGCGATCCTGGGCGCGGATGAGGAACGCGGCCTCGTCCTGATCGAGGATTTCGGCGACGACCGGATGCGCGAGGCGATCGAGGCCGATCCCGACGTGACGGTGAAACTCTACGGCGATGCGGTCGATCTGCTGGCGGCGCTGCGCGAGCACGCGCCGGAGGGGTTGGCCCCCTATGACGCCACCGTCCTCCACCGCGAAGTCGGCCTGTTTCCGGACTGGTATACGCCGGCGGTCGGCCTGGATGTCGATGTCGAGGGCTATCGTGCCGCCTGGGACCAGGTGTTCGCCCATGCGCTGGCCGACAAGCCTGTCACCGTACTGCGCGACTATCATGTTGAAAACCTGATGCTGGTCGGCCCCGAACGGACCCTTGGCCTGCTCGATTTTCAGGACGCGTTGGCGGGGCACCCGGCTTATGACCTCGTCTCGCTGCTCCAGGATGCGCGTCGCGATGTCGAGCCGTCGATCGAGGACGCGATGCTGCGCCGCTACTTGGCCGCGACCGGCGAAGGCGGGGCGTTCCTGAACGCCTATCATGTGCTGGGCGCGCAGCGGAACGCCAAGATCCTGGGCATCTTCACCCGCTTGTGGAAGCGTGACGGCAAGCCGCGTTATGCCGCGCTTTGCCCGCGCGTCTGGGCCTATCTGGAACGCGATCTGTCGCAACCTGTGCTGGCCCCGGTGGCGGCCTGGTTCGACGACAATGTGCCACCCGAAATGCGCGGCGATCCGCAGCGTCTGGCTACGGAAGGACAGGGCGAATGACCCGGCAACTCTCGCTCCGTCCGACCCCCGGCGGGCAGGTGCCGCGCACCGCGATGGTGATGGCGGCGGGCCTGGGCAAGCGGATGCGCCCGCTGACCGCCACGCGGCCCAAGCCTTTGGTTTCGGTCGCAGGCAAGCCGTTGATCGACCATGTCTTCGACAGGCTGGTCGCGGCCGGTGTCGAGCGGGCGGTGGTCAATGTCCATTATCTGGCCGACCAGCTGGAGGCGCATCTGAAGGATCGCTTTCCGGGGATCGATATCGTCATCTCGGACGAGCGCGAGCAGTTGCTGGAAACCGGTGGCGGGCTGGTCAAGGCCAAGCCGCTTTTAGGGGACGATCCGATCCTGGTCGTCAACAGCGACAATCTGTGGATCGACGGGCCGGTCGACGCGATCCGCCTGCTGTCGTCGCGCTGGGACGCGGCGACGATGGACGCGCTGCTGCTGATGGTGCCGCTGGCGCGCGCGCACAACCATGACGGACAGGGCGATTTCCATCTGGGTGCCGATGGCCGGATCACCGCGCGGCGCCAGCCCGGCCGGGTCGCGCCCTTTTCCTATACCGGGCTCCAGATCCTGCATCCCCGCCTGATCGCCGACGCGCCCGAGGGGCCGTTCTCGACCAATCTGTTCTGGAACCGCGCGATCGAGGCGGGCCGGGCGTACGGCCAGGTCCATCAGGGCCTGTGGTTCGATGTCGGCAGCCCACGCGCCATTCCGCAGACGGAACTGATCCTCGCGGATGGCTGAGCCACGCCGCCCACGGTTGCACACCATCCCGGCGCATCGCGGCTTTGCCGATGCGCTGGTCGCCGGGCTGATGCGGCGCGCCGGTGGTGATCCGCTGACGCTGGCGCAGGGCATGATCCTGCTGCCGACCAATCGCGGTGTCCGCGCCGTCACCGAAGCGTTCGTGCGCGCCAGCGGCGGCGGACTGATCCTGCCGCGCATGGTGGCGCTGGGCGATCCCGAACTGGGCGAGGCGGCGGGCTCCGCGCTCGACCCCGCCGATGCCGAAGCGCCGCCGCCGCCCGCCATGTCGCCGTCCGCGCGCCGGATGATCCTAGCCCGGCTGGTCGAGCAGGAGCGGCAGCGCGCCGGGCAACCGGTGACCGCGGCGGAGGCGGTGCGGCTGGCGGGCGATCTGGCCCGCACGCTCGACCAGATGCTGGTCGAGGAGGTCGATCCGGCGGCGCTGGCCAGCATCGATCTCGGGCCCGAACTGACCGAGCATTGGCAGTCGGCACTGGCGACCTTTTCGGTCGTCCTGGACCGCTGGCCCGCTGTGCTGGAGCGGATGGGGCGGATCGACGCGGCCAGGCGGCGGACCCTGCTGCTCGACCGGACCGCCAGACGCTGGGCCGAGGCGCAGCCTGCCGGGTTTATCTGTGCGGCGGGCATCACCGATACCGCGCCTGCCGTCGCACGGTTGCTGCGTTGCGTATCCGAAATGCCGGGCGGGTCGGTGGTCTTCGCCGGGCTTGACCTGACCATGCCCGACGAGGAATGGGACTCGCTGGGCCCGCACAAGCCCGACCCGGACACCGGGCGCACCCGCCGTTCGGTCGAGACCCATCCGCAATATGCGCTGAAACTCCTGCTCCACCGCATGAGCGTGGCGCGCGGCGAGGTCACGGTCTGGCGCGGCGGCGGCGATTATGATGCGGGCCCTGTGCGCGGGCGGGCGATCGCCAATGCCATGGCCCCGGCCGACTTCACCGGCAAATGGACCGATCTGCCCGCCGAGGATCGGCGGCTGTCGGGTGTCTCGACCATCGAACTCGCCACCCCGGCCGAGGAGGCGCAGGCGATCGCGCTGGCGCTGCGCGAGGCGATCGAGGAGCCGGGGCGCACCGCCGCGCTCGTTACCCCCGACCGGGCGCTGGCCCGGCGGGTGGCCGCGCATTGTCGGCGCTGGGGCATTCTCATTGATGACTCGGCGGGACGGCCATTATCAATTTTGCTGCCGGGTACTTTCTTACTGCAACTCGCGGAAGCGGCAGCCCAGCATTTTGCGCCTCTTCCACTCTTAGCCCTGCTTAAGCATCCACTTATTACTGGCGGAATGGATCGGGTTAGCTGGCTCGATGGCGTTCGTGCACTTGATCGAGCGCTACGAGGGCCGCGCCCTGCGCCCGGTCTTGAAGGTATTGAAGCCCATATCGCCGATAGGCCAGCCGCCGCTGCCTTCTGGGCTAAGGCTAAGCCGATGCTGGAGTCGGTGGGACGCACCTTTAGGGATGGACCGCAGAGCCTACGAGGACTTCTCGCCTGTCTGCGCGAATGTGGTCAACTGCTTTGCGGTGACGTGCTGTGGTCTCAAGATTCCGGTCGAAAAGCAGCTGACTTTTTAGCGAATTACGAAGAGGAAGCCGATCACGGCCCGGCTCGCGTCGATCCGACGGAACTGCCCGGCCTGCTGCGCAGCCTGTTCGACGAGATCGCCGTCCGCGCCATCCCGCGCGAGGGGCAGCATCCGCGCCTCGCCATCTATGGTCCGATCGAAGCGCGTCTTCAGACCGCCGACCTGATGATCGCAGGCGGCCTGAACGAAGGCGTCTGGCCCGGCCGACCCGCGCCCGATCCGTGGCTGGCGCCGCGTATCCGCTCGCTGCTGGGACTGGTCGGGCTGGAGCAGCGGATCGGCATCGCCGCGCATGACCTGGCGCAGGCGATGGGCGCGCCGCGCGCGATCCTGACCCGTGCGCGCCGCGATGCGAGCGGGCCTACCTTGGCCTCGCGCTTCTGGCTGCGGCTCCAGGCGATGGCGGGGGATCGGTTCGAGGCGCATCCGTGGCTGGCGCGCTGGGCGGTCGAGCTCGACCGGCCGGAGGATTACACCCCCGCCGATCGGCCCGCGCCCAAGCCGCCTGCCGCGCTTCGGCCCACCACGATCTCGGTGACCGAGGTCGACCGGCTGAAGGCCGATCCCTACGCCTTCTACGCGCGCCGGGTCCTGCGCCTGTCGCCGCTCGATCCGGTCGATGCCGATCCCAGCGCGGCGTGGCGCGGCACCGCCGTCCACGACATATTGGAAATGTGGTGGAAGGAGGACCGGTGCGACGTCGAGGCCTTGCGCCCCCGCGCGCTGGCGATGCTGCGCGACCAGAATACCCATCCGATGATGCGGGCGTTGTGGCAGCCCCGGCTGATCGAGGCGATCGACTGGATCGCCGCCGAGGTCGCCGCAAAGGCCGGTGAGGGCCGCCATGTCCTGAGCGCGGAGGGCAAGGGCGAGGCCAAGCTGGCGGGCGTGACGCTGACCGGCCGCTTCGACCGGATCGACAAGGCGGCGGACGGATCGCTGTTCGTCATCGACTATAAGACCGGCAAGCCGCCCTCGACCACGGCGGTGCGCGAGGGGTTCAGCCTGCAACTCGGCCTGCTCGGCCTGATCGCCGAGCGGGGTGGGTTCGAGGGCGTGTCCGGCAAGGCGGGCGGGTTCGAATATTGGTCGCTGGGGCGCGGGCGCGAGGGTCTGGGCTATATCGCCACCCCGGTCGACCCCGATGGCAAGCGCGAGCGGATCCGCACCGATGAATTCGTGTCGATCGCGGCGGCGAACTTCGCCGAGGCGGCGGGGCAGTGGCTGACCGGCGACGCGCCGTTCACCGCCAAGCTGGTGCCGGAATATGCGCCCTATGCCGAATATGACCAGTTGATGCGGCGGGATGAATGGTATGGCCGTGACCGGTAAATCCTGGGCTGTGTTCGCACGTGATGGCGTGCGCTTCGACTTCGCTCAGGCTGAACGGAGCGGGGGCTTGGGGCCTACCTTCGTTCACGCTGAGCGAAGTCGAAGCGCACGGGACTCCAGCCGCTCGGAGGAAGCCGCATGAGCGCGCGGCCCATGGCGAACCTTCCGCCGCTCAAGGGCGATCAGGCCGCTGCGAGCGACCCCGCCGCGCATGTCTGGCTTTCCGCCTCGGCGGGCACCGGCAAGACGCAGGTGCTGGCCGCCCGCGTGTTCCGCCTGTTGCTGCGCGGTGTCGCGCCCGAGGCGATCCTGTGCCTGACCTTCACCAAGGCGGGCGCGGCCGAGATGGCGCAGCGGATCAACGGCCGCCTCGCCGCCTGGGTGCGGATGCCCGAGACGGAACTGTTCGCCGATCTCCGCGCGCTGGGCGAAACCGCGACGCCCGACCTGCGCGAGCGGGCGCGGACGCTGTTCGCCCGTGTGCTCGACGCGCCGGGCGGAGGCTTGCGCATTCAGACCATCCACGGCTTTTGCCAAGGACTGTTGGCCGCCTTTCCGGTCGAGGCGGGGCTGGCCCCCGGCTTCCGTCCGCTGGAGGCGCGCGAGGAGGCGGTGCTGGCGCGCGAGGCCTTGGCTCGGATGCTGGAAACCGCCGAGCGCGAGGGCCGGGTCGGCCCGGTCGAGACGGTCGGCGCATTGTCGCTGCGGCTGGGCGAGGGCGGGGCGGAAGGTTTCCTCGCTGCCTGCGCCCGCGCGCCCGGCGCGCTGGAGGCGTTGCCCACCGGTATCCAGCCATGGCTCCGCCGCGCGCTCGACCTGCCCTCGGGTGATATCGACGAGGCGATTGCCGAGGGTGTCGACGATATCGACGAGGACGCCGTCGTCCGGCTGGCGGGCGCCAACCGTGCCTGGGGGACGGCAACGGGCGACAAGGCCGCGGCGACGCTGGAACGTTGGATCGGCAGCGACCGGGCTGGCCGCGTCGCGTTGCTCGAAGAGCTGATGGGCACCGTCTTCACCGCCAAGGGCGAGCCGCGCAAGGCGTCCAAGAAACTCACCGACGCCGATCCCGATTACGAGGACATGGCGCGCGAACTGGGCGAGGCGTGCCGTCATCTGCTGGGCCTGGCCGCGCGGGCGCGTCATGCCGATCTGCTGGCCGATGCGCTGACCGTGGGGCGCGACTATGCACGGGCCTATACCCTGTCCAAGCTCGCGATCGGCGCGGTCGATTTCGACGACCTGATCCGCACCACCGTCGAACTGTTGGAGCGGCCCGGCATCGGCGAGTGGGTCCGCTACAAGCTCGACCAGGTGACCGAGCATGTCCTGATCGACGAGGCGCAGGACACCAACGCGCATCAGTGGCGGATCGTCCGCGCCTTGGCGGACGAGTTCTTCGTCGGCCGCGGGCTCTATGCGCCCTCGACGCGGACGCTGTTCACGGTCGGCGATCACAAACAGGCGATTTTCGGTTTCCAGGGCACCGACCCGATCAACTTCCAGGCGGCCGAACTGCATTTCTCACGCCGTGCGGACGAGGTGGCGGGCGATGACGACTGGCCGGAGGACGAGCGTGGCCTGCCGTTCAACCAGCTTTCGCTGACCCACAGCTTCCGCTCGACCACGCCGATCCTGGAGTTCGTCGACGCCGCGATCGAGGCGCTTGGCGAGCCCGGCATGGGCATGGCGGGGGATGTGGAACGCCATGCCAGCGAGGTGAAGGGGCCCGGCCGCGTCACCCTGTGGCCGCCGGTCGTGGCGGGCGGCAGTGACGAGGACGAAGAGGGCTGGATCGACGATGCGGTGCGCAAGGTCGCCACCGACATCGCGCGCGCCGTCCGCCGCTGGCTCGATGACGGCGTGATGCTGGAGAGCAAGGGCCGTCGTCTGGAACCGCAGGACATCATGATCCTAGTCAAGCGGCGCGGCGACCTCGCCTCGCTGATCGTCGCGCGGCTCTATGCCGAGGGGGTGCCGGTGGCCGGTGTCGACCGGCTGCGGCTGAACGCGCCGCTGGCGGTGCAGGACCTGCTGGCGACGGTACGCTTCGCGTTGCAGCCCGAAGATGATTTGTCGCTGGCGTCGCTGCTGGTGTCGCCGCTGATCGGCTGGTCGCAGGAGCGGTTGATGGCGGCGGGGCACCGGGAGCGGGGATCGCTCTGGGGGCATCTGACGCGGACGCTGCCCGCCGACGATCTCGCACCGCTGCGCCAGATGCTGGCGCGGGCCGATGTGTCGACGCCGTATCAGTTTCTGGAGGAATTGCTGTCGGGGCCGCTCGACGGTCGGCGCAAGCTGATCCGGCGGCTGGGGACCGAGGCGCGCGATCCGATCGAGGAACTGCTCAACGCCGCGCTGACCTTTGAGAGCACGACGACGCCTTCGCTGCAACGCTTCCTCGACTGGTTCGATCGCGGCGATGTCGAGATCGTTCGCGACCCGTCCGCGCCGCTCGATGCGGTGCGGGTGATGACCGCGCATGGGTCCAAGGGATTGCAGGCGCCGCTCGTCATCCTGGCCGACGCGACCGCCGATCCGACCGCTGCACCGCGTTCGATCCTGCGCTGGACGCCCGAGCCGGGGGCGCAGCCCATTCCGGTGTTTCCCCCGCGCGCCGAGGAACGCGGCGGGCCACTCGATGCGGTGGCCGCCGAGATCGCCGCGCGCGAACTGGCCGAGCATTGGCGGCTCTTCTACGTGGCGGCGACCCGCGCGGAAGAGCAGTTGGTGGTCACCGGCGCGCTGGGCAAGCGGGCGGCGGGGGTGCCACCGATGCACAGCTGGTACGCCACCTGCGCGCGCGCGATGACCGCGCTGGGCGTGGCCGAGGTCGAGCCGGGCGACGGCCAGTCGCGCCTTTTCCTGGGCACCATGCCGCAGGCCCCGGTTGCCGCGCGCCCCAGCGCGGTCGTGGAGACCCGGCGCGAGGAGGTGGTCCTGCCCGACTGGGTTCATTCCCCCGCACCGCAGGAATCGCGCCCGCCGCGCCCGCTCGCACCGTCGTCGCTGGGCGAGGATATGGTCGCCGATCCGCCCCCGACACCCGCGATGCGCGCGGCGGCCGAGCGTGGGCGGTTGATCCACTGTCTGCTCGAACGTCTTCCCCCGGTCGCGCCCGAGTTGCGGCGGGGGGCGGCTGAGCGCTGGCTGACCCAGGCGGCGGGCGTCGAGGACGCCGGCCTGCGCGCCGATGTGACGGCGGCGGTCTTCGCGATCCTGGACGATCCGGCCTTCGCGCCATTGTTCGGGCCGGGCTCGCTGGCGGAGGCACCGATCGCGGCGACGCTGGCAAACGGTCTGGTCGTGTCGGGGCGGGTCGATCGGCTGCTGATCGGCGCGGATGAGGTGCGGCTGATCGACTACAAGACCGGACGCCGCGGGCCGGGCGGGATCGACGACGTGCCGGTGTTCCATCTGGCGCAGATGGCGGGCTATGCCGCCGCGCTGGAGGTGATCTTTCCGGGGCGGTCGGTGTCGGTCGCATTGCTCTACACGGCGGGACCGCGCCTCATCACCGTGCCCGATGCTGTCCTCGCCGTCCACAAGCCCGGCTATCGCGACCGGGAGCAAAGCTTGCCGCTCGGTGGTTGAGCGATGAACGCCGGCATCCTAGATGGATGACAATCCAAGGAGTATTGAGACTATGGCAACCAAGCAGATCACCGACGCCAGCTTCGAAGCGGACGTCCTGAACTCCGACAAGCCGGTGCTGGTCGATTTCTGGGCCGAATGGTGCGGACCGTGCAAGATGATCGGCCCGTCGCTGGAAGAGCTGTCGGAGGAACTGGGCGAACAGGTCACGATCGCCAAGCTGAACATCGACGACAATCCCGACGCGCCCGGCCGTTACGGTGTGCGCGGCATTCCGACGATGATCCTGTTCAAGGGCGGCGCGGCGGCCGCGACCAAGGTCGGCGCGGAACCGAAGGGCCGGATCAAGTCTTGGCTCGAAGGCGCGCTGTAAGGTTCGATTCGAGCACGCCCCTCCCGTAAATGGGAGGGGATGGGGAGGGCAGGAAGTCTCACAGAGACCGATGCTTGCGGCACTTCCCTCCCCAAACCCCTCCCGCCTGCGGGAGGGGCTTCTGTTTGGGCTCAACTCAACGGGATCATCACCACGTCGCGAAACGGTGCCCGCGCTTGCAGCGCCGCATACCATCGCTCCAGGTTCGGCCGCGAAGGCCGCTCGACCGGCAGTTGGAACCAGGTGTTCGCATAGGCCGCGACCGGAATATCCCCGATCCCGAACGCGTCGCCCGACAGCCATTCCTGCTGCCCCAGCACATCGTCTAGGATCGCCGACAGTCCCGCCGCTCGCGCCACGTTTCGCGCGACCAGCGCCGTGTCGCGCTGCTCCGGCGCGGTCCGCATCATCTGGAAGAAGATCGGCCGGATCGCGTCGGCCCAGGTGAAGCCCCAGTCCATCCACCGCTCGGCCGAAGCCCGCGCCTTCGGATCGGTGGGATAGACATCCTCGCCCCCATGGTTCGCCGCGAGATAACGCAGGATCGCGTTCGACTCCCACAGGACGAAGCCGTCATCCTCGATCGTCGGGATCAGCGCGTTGGGATTGAGCGCGCGATACGCCTCGTCCATGCCGAACGGCCCGCCGACGTCGCGGCGGTCATAGGCCAGGCCCATTTCCTCGGCCAGCCAGACGACCTTCTTGACGTTGTGCGAATTGAGGCGGCCCCAGATGGTCAGCATCGGCCTTAGCTCCGATAATCGGCGTTGATGGAGATATAGCCGTGCGTCAGGTCGCAGGTCCAAACCGTCGCGACGCCTTCGCCGAGCCCCAGGTCGACGCCGACCGCGATCTCCTGACCCTTCAGATGCGCGGCGACGGGGGCTTCGTCATAACCTTCGACCGCCAGCCCTTCGCGCGCCACCAGCGTTTCGCCGAAGCGGATCGACAGCTTGTCGCGCTCGGCCGGTTCGCCCGCCTTGCCGACCGCCATGACGACGCGGCCCCAGTTGGCGTCCTCGCCCGCGATCGCGGTCTTCACCAGTGGCGAGTTGGCGATCGACATGGCGATACGATGCGCCGAACGGTCGCTTTCGGCACCCTCGACCCGAATTTCGATCAGCTTGGTCGCCCCCTCGCCGTCGCGCACGACCAGCAGCGCCAGTTGGTGACACAGATCGGCGAGCGCCGCGCGGAAAGCGTCGGCCCCGTCGCTGTCGTCGTCGGTCAGCGGCGCATTGCCCGCCTTGCCAGTGGCAAAGGCCAGCACCGTGTCGCTGGTCGAGGTGTCGCCATCGACCGTGATGCACGAAAAGCTGCGGCCATTGGCGGCGCTCAAAGCGCGTTGCAGGAACTCGGGGGCCACGGCTGCGTCGGTGAAGATGAAGCCCAGCATCGTCGCCATGTCGGGCGCGATCATGCCCGACCCCTTGATGATCCCGGCCAGCGTCACTGTGCGGCCATCGACGACAGCGGTCGTCGTCGCCCCCTTGGCGAACGTGTCGGTGGTCATGATCGTCGCGGCGGCATCCTCCCAGCCGCAGGGCTCGGCGGTAAAGGCGGCGTCCAGCCCCGCCTCCGCCTTGTCGATGGGCAGCGGCACGCCGATCACCCCGGTCGAGGCGACGAACACGTCCGACGGCTGGCAGTCCATGGCGGCGGCCGTGCGCGCGGCGATCGCCTCGACGGCAGCGCGACCGCGGTGGCCGGTAAAGGCGTTGGAATTGCCTGCATTGACGACCAGCGCGCGTGCCTGGCCCAGCACCAGCGCCTGGCGGCACCATTCGACCTCCGGGCTGGGGCATTTGCTGGTGGTCAGCACGCCCGCCACGCTGGTCCCCTCGGGCAGCGTCACGAAGGTCAGGTCGGTGCGATCCCACTTCTTGTACCGCGCACGGGCGACGCGCAGCGTCACGCCATCGATGGCGGGCAAAGCGGGGAAGGGCTGGGCGAGGGGCGAGGTGGCGGTGCTCATAGGGGCAAGCTACATAGCCGAGCGTGTAACCGGAGCAAGCGCTTCCGCCCGCTTGACCGATGGCGGACGGGAGGTTCTGATGCGTCACATGGGCAGAGGGGCGGGGCTGTATGTGGGGTGTTGGACGGGGCCTTCGGAATGGCGTGCTGGCCCTTCTGGGGCTGCTGCTTGCGATGCTGCTGGTCCTGGTGTCGCTGCTGATCGGCCGGGCTTATGAATGGCACCGCCGATACGAACCGCGCCTGCTGCCGCGCAACCTTTCGGTTCCGGCGATTCCGCCGCGGATATCCGGCAACCCGGCCGCCTATTTCGGGCCGGACGCCTATCCTGCGGAGGCGGCGCGACGGGGATGGGAGGGCCGTTCGAGCGTCGCGGTCATGGTCGATCCGGAGGGCGTGCCGACCGCCTGCGAGGTCATGAAAAGCAGCGGTCATGCGATCCTCGACCGGACGACCTGTCGCATGGCTATGGAGCATGTCCGGTTTCGGCCCGCCCTTGATCGTCAGGGTCGGCCGATCAGGAGCATTTACCGGGACTTCAACGTTCGATGGCAGTTGCCGCTGCAGCCAAATGCGCAATAGGACCGATGTCCCAGACCCGATCCCGAGATACCGTCGCAGGATGGCCGTTCGATCGTTGCGACGACCCATGCAACGGATGGACGCGACGCGCGTATCTGCCTAAGACAAGCCTCGCATGAACCTGCTTCTGCTCCTCTCTGCCCTTTTGTCCGCGCTGACCGGCGTGGGGGCGAGCGCGCGCGGGCAGGAGGCGCGGGGCGTCGTGGCCGAGCGTTGCATCGTGGCCGCCGCCAAGCAGGCCGCCGTCGCGCGCGCCGCGACCCGGCCCGTGCAGGTGCTGGCCTCGCTGTTCGTCATCGCACGGCCGCTCGACGTGTTCCGGGCGATCACGCCCCGGCCGATCGCCGCGATCTTCATGGGCCGCCGGCGCGAATAGCACCGGCGTCGGCTCCTGGCCGACCCCTTCCTTGCCATTGCAGTCGCGCGCGCCGTCCGTTCGGTAGCGCTGCGCCATTCTCACGATATTTCAGTCAGGAAATCGCTTATGTTCGGCGGCCTCGCCAAGTCCCTGTTCGGTTCGTCCAACGACCGTTACGTCAAGTCGCTCAAGCCCATGATCGCCAAGATCGCCGATTTCGAGCCGCAGATGGAGGCGATGACCGACGCGCAGCTTGCCGCGCAGACCGTCAAGTTCCGCGAACAGCTGGACCAGGGCGCGACGCTCGACAGCCTGATCCCCGAGGCGTTCGCGACGGTGCGCGAAGCGGCCAAGCGCGTGCTGGGCCAGCGTCACTATGACGTGCAGATGATCGGCGGCATCGTGCTCCACCGCGGCGAAATCGCCGAAATGCGCACGGGCGAGGGCAAGACGCTGGTCGCTACGCTCGCCACCTATCTGAATGCGCTGCCGGGCAAGGGCGTGCATGTCGTCACCGTCAACGACTATCTCGCCAGCCGCGACGCCGCGACCATGGGCCGCATCTACGGCTTCCTGGGCATGACGACCGGCACCATCATCCCGAACCTGGACGATGCGCAGCGCAAGGCTGCGTATGATGCCGACATCACCTACGGCACGAACAACGAGTTCGGCTTCGACTATCTGCGCGACAATATGAAGTATGAGCGCTCGTCGATGGTGCAGCGTCCCTTCAACTACGCGATCGTCGACGAGGTCGACTCGATCCTGATCGACGAGGCGCGCACGCCGCTGATCATCTCCGGCCCGACCGACGACAAGTCGGAGCTGTATATCGGCGTCGATGCGATCGTGAAGCAGCTGACCGCCGACGATTACGAGAAGGACGAGAAGCAGAAGTCGATCATCCTGACCGAGGACGGCACCGAGCGCGCCGAGCGCCTGCTGGAGGCCGCCGGGCTGCTCCAGGGCGAGAATCTCTACGACTTCGAGAACACCCAGGTCGTCCATCACCTGAACCAGGCGCTGCGCGCGAACATGATGTTCAAGCGCGACACCGACTATATCGTGAAGGACGGCAAGGTCATCATCATCGACGAATTCACCGGCCGCATGATGGACGGGCGTCGCTGGTCGGAGGGCCTGCACCAGGCGGTCGAGGCGAAGGAGGGCGTCAATATCGAGCCCGAAAATCAGACCATGGCCTCGATCACCTTCCAGAATTATTTCCGCATGTATCCGAAAATCTCGGGCATGACCGGCACCGCCGCGACCGAGGCGGGCGAATTCTACGACATCTACAAGATCAACGTCGTCACCATCCCGACCAACGTGCCGATCGCGCGCGTCGACGAGGAGGACGAGTTCTACAAGAACACCCAGGACAAGTTCCTGGCGATCGCCAAGAAGATCCGTGACCACGCCGCCAAGGGCCAGCCGGTGCTGGTCGGCACGGTGTCGATCGAGAAGTCCGAGCTGCTGAGCGAATTCCTGACCCAGGAGGGCGTGCCCCACAAGGTCCTGAACGCGCGCTATCACGAGATGGAAGCGCATATCGTGGCGCAGGCCGGTCGCCTGAGCGCGGTGACGATCGCGACCAACATGGCCGGTCGCGGCACCGACATCCAGCTGGGCGGCAACCTGGAATTCCGTATGCTCGACGAGCATCCCGAGATGGTCGAGGGCACGCCCGAATATGAGGAAGCGGCGACCCGCATCCGCGGCGAGATCATCGCCGAAAAGCAGAAGGTGCTGGAAGCGGGCGGCCTGTTCGTGCTGGGCACCGAGCGCCACGAAAGCCGCCGCATCGACAACCAGCTGCGCGGCCGTTCGGGTCGTCAGGGCGATCCGGGCCTGTCGCGCTTCTACCTCAGCCTCGACGACGACCTGCTGCGCATCTTCGGTCCGGACACGCTGTTCGCCAAGATGATGCGCAACAATATCGAGGATGGCGAGGCGATCGGCAGCAAGTGGCTGTCCAAGGCGATCGAGACCGCGCAGAAGAAGGTCGAGGCGCGCAACTACGACATTCGCAAGCAGGTCGTCGAATATGATGACGTGATGAACGACCAGCGCAAGGTCATCTACGAACAGCGCGCCGACATCATGGATGCCGAGACGGTGGGCGAAGTCGTCACCGACATGCGTGCCGAGACGGTCAACGCGATCGTCGGCACCGCCTGCCCGCCGAACAGCTATCCCGAACAATGGGATGTGGCGGGCATGAAGCAGCAGTTGAAGGACCTGCTGAACCTCGAGCCGCCGATCGACGACTGGATGACCGAGGAAGCGATCGATCCCGAAGTCGTGCTGGAGCGGGTGACCGCCATGGCCGACGAGGCGGTCGACGCCAAGGCCAAGGAACTGGAGCCCGATACCTGGACCAGCGTCGAGAAGTCGATCCTGCTCCAGAATCTGGACCATCACTGGAAGGAGCATCTGGCCACGCTCGACGCGCTGCGCCAAGTCGTCCACCTGCGCGCCTATGCACAGAAGACGCCGATCAACGAGTATAAGCACGAGGCGTTTTCGCTGTTCCAGCGCATGCTCGACAATATCCGTGAGGATGTGACGCGCACCATCGCCTATGCCCAGTTCCAGCTTCAGGCGCCGCCGGAGCTGCCCGAACTGCCGGACTTCATCACCTCGCACTTCGACCCGTTCACCGGCGATGACAACACCAATGACTGGGATGCGGCCGCGCGCGGGCTGCTCCAGCCGCAGATGCCGCCGATGCAGATCCCGCAGCCGGACGGCGCCGACCTGGGGACCGATCCTTCGCAGTGGGAAGGCCGCGTCAACCGCAACGCGCCGTGCCCCTGCGGCTCGGGCCTGAAGTACAAGCATTGCCACGGAGCGGTGACGGCCTGATCGGCTGCTCCCTGATGCTTTGGAAAGGGCGGTGGGCTTCGGTCCGCCGCCCTTTTCTTTGTGGCGAGGGCAAATAACAGGCTGCAGCTCTTCTTCACTCTCTGAGAAGGGAGAAAACGGGGAGGCGGAACAAGGGGCCGTGATCGGAAGCCTGGGAGAGCGCCCTGGCTAGGGCGGACTTTCACTATCCGAACCGGCGGGGTTGCAGAGCTGGACGGAGGCTTTGCGCGACCTCGTCAACGCATGCCGCGCGCGTGGCGGGAGTCCTTGGATGCGCGTACCAAACAAAAGGGCGGCCACTCCCGGTGGAGTGACCGCCCCTATGCCTGGACAGAACTGACCGAATTACTTCGGCATCACCACCGTCGGCCCGATCGTGGAGACGATCGCGCGCGCATCGAAGGCGCGGAGGTTGTCGCGCGGGATCGGGCCCTTGCGCATCACGACCTCGGCGGTGGCTTCGTACCGGTCGATGGTATTGATATCCATGTTGTTGCCGAAGAAGGGATCACCCCAGAACGGGTCCCAGCTACGCCAGCCAAAACCGCGGCCATAATAGCGCCAGGACGGGCCCCACCAGCCGCCACCCCAGCCACCGAAGCCTGGCCCGAAGGCACCCGGTCCCGGCGTCGAGTAGGTGCGCGAGCGAAGTTGCGTGTCGCGGTCGGCCATCACGAAATAGTCATAGCCATTGGCCAGCGTCAGCTCGGCCGCGCGGAACAGCAGGTAACGCTCGACCGTATCGCGCGACGTCACCGTATTGCCAGCGAAGCTGACGATGAAGCGACCCGGCTCCAGCTGCTGATCGGAATAACCGGTGCGATAGAAACCCGAACCCGTGGCCGGGCGATAGGTGGTTTCGGTCGCGCATCCCGCGACCATCAGGGTGCTGGCGCCCAGCAGGGCAAGCGCGACCTTCCGACCGAATTGCATGGACTTTTCTTCCTTTCCTGCCCCTCGGGCGCGCCGGGAGGCCCACGTCCTGTAGATCATGTCACCAAAACGGTCGATGAACGGTTTGGCTCCCGCGATGAATTGTGTGTCACGCCCCCGTCAAGTGCAGCGCGACCTGCCGTCGATGGGGTGCCCGGCGATGCTCGAACAGATAGATGCCCTGCCACGTCCCCAGCATCAGGCGCCCCCCGATCAGCGGGATCGACAGGTGGATGCCGGTCAGGATGCTGCGCAGATGCGCGGGCATGTCGTCGGGTCCTTCGTCGTCATGGGCATAGGCGCGAGCGTCCTCGGGCGCGATTCGGGCGAAATAGGCGAGGATGTCGGTCTTCACCTCCGGCGCGGCATTTTCCTGGATGATCAGCGAGGCCGAGGTGTGTCGGCAGAACAGGGTCAGAAGCCCTTCGTCCATGCCCTGTTCGCGTACCCATGCCGCGACCGGCCGGGTACATTCGGTCAGGCCCTGGCCGTGGGTGTCGATGCTGAGGATCGTGGTGGCTTGGCGCATGGGTCTCCAATGCCCGACGCGCCCATTCGATACCAGCCGCCGTCGAAGAGGACGATCGGGCGGGCCGATCGGGTGGGCCGATTGAACGGGCCGATTGAACGGGTTGGTCTGCGGCGCGTTGGGCAGGACTGAAGATAAGGAGACCTGCCATGAAAGCTATGCTCGCCGCGTTGGCCATCGTTACCGTTGCCGCCCCGATCGCCGCGACGCCGGCCGTCGCCCAGGATCGCGACTATCGCTGGCATGGCGACCGCGATGACTGGGACGCCTCGCGCGACTATCGCCGTGGTAACCACCGCGAGCGCCGCCTGGGCCGTGATGACCAGGTCTTCCGTGGCCGCGACGGTCGCACCTATTGCAAGCGCAACGACGGCACCACCGGCCTGGTGGTCGGCGCGCTCGGCGGCGGCGTGCTGGGCAATGTGATCGGTGGCGGCACGCTGGGCACCCTGCTCGGTGCGGGCGGCGGCGCGTTGCTCGGCCGCTCGATCGATCGCGGCAAGGTCCGCTGCCGCTAATACCGGAATGACGGAAGGCGCCGACGGACATCCGTCGGCGTCGTTCCGACACACCGGTGGCTTGGCCCACTAGCCAAAGACGGGCGCCCGCTGCATGATGTACGGCGGGAGGGACGTAATGCGCATCAACCTGAAATGGACGACCGCCATGGCCGCCGCCTTGCTGGCGAGTGGCTGCAACCGCGCCAAGGCGGACGACAACTGGACCGCCGACCAGGATACGGCGATCTGCACCGATGCGCAGGGCAAGCGCCTGCCCGACGATCGTTGTCGCCAGACCCGCGTCGGCGGTGGTGGAGCCTTCTGGTATTTCCTGGGACGCGGCCGCGCCATTCCCTTTTACGGCGAACGGGCCACGGGCGGCAGCTTTCGCCCTGCTGGCGGTACCCGCTATTTTACCGCGCCCAGCGGCAGTGCGATGACCCGGTCGGCAGCGATCAGTCGTGGCGGCTTTGGTGCGTCCGCCTCACGCTTCGGCAGCGTCCACGCATGATCCGTCAGACCCTGACGCCCCGGCCGGACTGGCAGGCCCAGGTCGAGGGGCTTGGCCTGATCTGGCACGCCGGGGACGAGCGGCCCTATTGGGACGAAAGCGCCTGTTATCGCTTTACCCGTGCGCAGATCGATACGATCGAGAGCGCCACGACCGAACTCTATCGATTGTTCCTGGCGGCGGGGGAGGCGGTGGTCAGCGATCCCGCGCTGCTCGCCCGCTTTGCAATCCCGCCCGCCTTTCACGACCCCATTCGCGAGGCATGGGAAGCCGAGCCGCCGTCGCTGAACTTCGGACGGTTCGATCTGGGCTATGACGAATCGGGCGCGCCCAAATTGTTCGAGTTCAACTGCGATACGCCGACTTCGCTGCTCGAGGCTGCGGTCGTGCAATGGGCGTGGAAGGACGCGTGTTTCCCGGCGCTCGACCAGTTCAACAGCCTGCACGAGGCGCTGGTCGCCCGCTGGGCCGAGATCGCGCCGCATCTGCCCTCGACCTTGCATATCGCCCATGTCGAGGATGTGGCGGGCGAGGATGCCGTCACCGCCGCCTATGTCCGCGACACCGCCGAGGCCGCCGGGATCACCACCGTCCCGATCCTGATGGAGCGCATTGGCTGGCATCACGAGGCGCATTGCTTCGTCGACGACGCGGACATGCGGATCGAGGCGATGTTCAAGCTCTATCCATGGGAATGGCTGGTCCAGGAGGAGTTTGCGGTGCCATTGCTTCACAATCTGGAGCGCGGCGACCTGATATGGATCGAGCCGATCTGGAAGATGATCTGGTCGAACAAGGCGATCCTGCCGATCCTGTGGGATCTGTTTCCGGGGCATCCGAACCTGTTGCCCGCCAGCTTCACGATCCCGGACGGCGATGCCGTCGCCAAGCCGCTGCTGTCGCGCGAAGGGGCCAATGTCTCGATCCGCAAGTCGGGGAGCATCCTGGCCGAAACGCCCGGCCATTATGGCGAGGAGGGATATATCTACCAGTCGCTCTACCGATTGCCGGAGGCGGCGCCGGGATGTTTTCCGGTGCTGGGAAGCTGGGTCATCGACGGCGCGGCGGTCGGGATGGGTATCCGCGAGGACGGCCTGATCACCTCGAACACTGCGCGGTTCGTACCGCATGTGATCGACGGCTGATCCGTCCTGGTTGGCGCTGTCTGGGATTCTACAGCGCCGGTGGCTCCCTGAGTAGGATTCGAACCTACGGCCGCTCGATTAACAGTCGAGAGCTCTACCGCTGAGCTATCAGGGAATGTACCGGCGCTGTGGAGGGGTCCTATAAAGGGCTCGAAAAAAGCCGCAACCCCTTTTTTGACGGATTTGCGTAAGCCAGCCCGCCAAAGCTGTGGATAAAAATCCGATCAGGTGACGAATTGTTCCCCCCTGTCGCTTGGGCGACGAACTGTTCCCCCGTCGCTTAAGCGACGAACTGCTCCATCGTGATGCGGTCGTCCAGCGCGTGTTCGGGGTCGAACATCAGGGTCAGCTCGCGCGAGCGGTCCATGCAGATGTCGACCTGCGCCACGTCGCGAACCTCGCGCTGGTCGGCGACCGCCGAGACGGGGCGCTTGCCCGCGTCCAGGACCTTGATCGACACGCGTGACTTGTCGGGCAGGATCGCGCCGCGCCAGCGCCGGGGACGGAAGGGGCTGATCGGGGTCAGCGCGATCAGCGCGGAGCCGAGCGGCAGGATCGGTCCCTGGGCGGAGAAATTATAGGCGGTCGATCCCGCCGGGGTCGCGGCCAGGATGCCGTCGCACACCAGTTCGGGCAGAACGACGCGACCGTTGACCGTCACCTCCAGCTTGGCGGTCTGGCGGGTTTCGCGCAGCAGCGACACCTCATTGATCGCGGGCAGTTGATGGACGCGCCCGTCGATGCCCGTCGCCGTCATCTGAAGCGGGGTGACACGGAACGGCTTGGCGCGGGCGAGGCGATCCTCCAGCCCATAGCTGCGCCATTCGTTCATCAGGAAGCCGACCGTGCCCAGATTCATGCCGAACACCGGCACGGGGCCGCGCCGCCGCTCCAGCATGCGGTGAAGCGTCTGGAGCATGAAGCCATCGCCGCCCAGCGCGATGACATAGTCGGCATCGTCGAAATCGACCCAATCGGCACTATTGTGCAGATCGGTGACCGCCGCCTGTGCGGGCGCGGTGGGCGAGGCGACCAGGGCCCGCCGGACGGGATGGGTCATCCGCCGGTCACGCTCATATGGCGCGACACGGCCGGAGCCGATCCCGTCTCGATACGGAAATCGTGCCGGGCAGGCTTGGTGGCCAGCCCGAAATCGATCGCAGCGTCCAGCCCCGCGATCCCGCCGTCGCGCAGCGCGGCCTTCAAATCCACCTGATCCTCATGACCGAGACACATATACAGCTTGCCCTCGGTCGTCAGCCTCACCCGGTTGCAACCATCGCAAAAATTCGCGGTCAGCGGCGAGATCAGGCCCAGGCGGGTTTCCGTACCCTCCACCTGCCAATAGCGGGCGGGGCCGCCGGTCCGGTGTCCGGCGCGGACCAGCGGGAATTCCGCTGCGAGTCGGTCGAAAACGGTGGTCAGCGGCAGGAAGCGGTCGACCCGATCCTCGTCGATCACGCCCAGCGGCATCGTTTCGATCAGGGACAAATCTAATCGCTCCGAAACGCACCACGAAAGCATCGAAGCGATTTCGTGTTCGTTCAGACCCTTGAGCGCAACCATGTTGAGCTTGACGGAAAGGCCGGCGTCACGTGCGGATAAGATACCATGGATAACCTGCTCCACGTCACCATGGCGCGTGATGTAGCGGAAGCAGTCGGGATCGCGGCTGTCGATGCTGACATTGATGCGCCGGATGCCTGCCGCGACCAGCGCCCCGGCATGGTCGGCCAGGCGCGTGCCGTTGGTCGTCATGGTCAACTCGTCCAGGCCGTTTCCGACATGCCCCCCCAGTCGGCGGACCAGGTCGACCACATCGCGCCGGACCAGCGGCTCCCCGCCCGACAGGCGGATGCGGGTCACGCCGCGCGCGATGAAGCGTTCGGCGATGATCGCGATCTCGTCCAGGCTCAACAGCTTGGCACGGGGCAGGAACGTCATCTGCTCGGACATGCAATAACGACAGCGCAGATCGCAGCGATCGGTTACCGAAATTCGCAGATATCGGATCGTGCGGCCATGTTGATCGACAAGCGATCCGGCGGTCGAGACTTTGGCGCAGCCCATCGTCAAAGGGGTAGCCCCAAGGCGGGACGCGAACAAGACGGAATGCCGTTGGTGAAGCCTCGGGCGGTGGATAGGAAGCGTGCATGACGCAGGATGAATTCGGATTTAACGCGCACCGCAGAGGAACGGCGGTCTTCGCCCTTTCGTTCCATCACCCTGCCATCATGGACGAAGCGATCATCCGTGCCGGTTGGGCCATCTGGTCGGTCGCGCCGCGCGACGGCGAGCCTCCGGCGGGTGACGCACTGGTCGGCGCTTTCCTGGCGAGTGAGGCGCGTGTCGCCCTGATCGACGCGCGCGCGCCTGGCGACCTGGGCCTGCGCGCGGCGCAGGCGCTGGGCGCGGTGATCGCGGCGACCGGCGCGGCGATGCTGGTCGCGGTGCCCGATACGCTGCCCGACACGCTCGACGCTTTTGTCGCGGCGGGGGCGACCCATGTCCTGACACCCGACGCGGACGATGCAATGCTGCACGCGTCGCTGAAACTGGCGGAGCGCCACGCCCGGCGGACGCTCGACGTACGCCGCCGCCGCACCCATGCCGATGGCGAAGTGGGCGAGGTGCATCGCTGGATCGCGGATGCGATGGATCATGGGCAGTCCTGTCTGGCGATCATCGTGGCGCTGTCGCGGCTCGACCTGATCAATGCGGCGCATGGGCGTCCGGCGGGCAACATGCTGTTGCGCTCGGTCGAGACGCGGATGCAGGCCGCGGCGGCCGAGGTGTTCGGTGACGGCGCGGTCGTCGCGCGTTCGGGCGGGGCCGAGTTCGTGATGGCCGGGGTCGCCGGGCCCGATCGGGCCCGCGCGATCGCCGACACGCTGGAGACGTTGCTCGCCCTGCCGTTCCAGGCCGGGTCGGTGCCGATCCGCCTGGGCGTGCGGCTTGGCCTTGCTGCGTCGCAACCCTCGGAAGACCCCGCCAGCGTTCTTGCGCGCGCGGGCGAGGCGCTGAGCCAGGCGCAGGCCGGCGACGGCACGATGCTGCGCTTCGCGCATCCGGGCGACGTGACCCCCCTCGACGTGCTGGCCGCCGATCTGCATCACGCGATCGAGCGCGGCGAGATCGACATCGTGTTCCAGCCGCAGGTCGAAATTCGAAGCGGACGGATCACCGGCGTCGAGGCGCTGGCCCGCTGGCGGCATCCGACGCTGGGACCGCTGGGTGCCGACCCGCTGTTTGCGGCGGCGGAGCGTGCCGATCTGGGCCTCGCGCTGTCGGACCATATCCAGCAGATCGCGCTGCAACGGGCCGCGCGCTGGCCGCTGGCCATGTCGCATCTGCGGCTGTCGATCAACATCACCGCGGCCGATGTCGCGCGGGCGGGGTTCGCGCGGCTGTTCCTCGAACGGGTGGCGAGCAGCGGATTTCCGATCGACCGCCTGACCGCAGAGATCACCGAAACCGGGCTGATCCGCGAACTGGACCGTGCCGCCGTCGTCCTCGACAGCCTGCGCCAGGCCGGAGTGCGGATCGCGATCGACGATTTCGGCACCGGCTATTCCAGCTTGGCCTATCTGACCAGCCTGCCGATCGACTATCTGAAGCTCGACCGCGCGCTGGTGTCCGAGGTGGATGCGTCGCGGCGCGACCGGGTGGTGGTGCGCGGGATCATCCGCATCGCGGCGCATCTGGGCATGTCGATCGTCGCCGAGGGGGTCGAGACGCATGACCAGGCGGTGTTGCTCGGACGGCTGGGTTGTGAAATCTATCAGGGATTCCTGCGCGCCGCGCCGCTCGACGAGGCGGCGTTGCGGGCGATGATCGAGGAGGAACTGGAATGCGCGGCCTGACCGTCATGACCATCGCGGCGGCAATGCCGATGCCGGTGGCCGTCCATGCCGCGGCGCCCGCGACCGACCCGGCCGAGGCGGGCATCCGGGCGGCCATGGCCGACAGCGCCAAGGGGTGGGACGAGGGCGACCTGAACCGCTTCGTCGCCATCTATGCCGCCGATGCGGTCTTCGTCGGCAAGGACGGCCTGATCCGGGGCAAGGCGGCGATTGCCGAGAATTATCGACGCAGCTTCACCGGCAACGGGAACGCCCGGGGACAGCTGCGCTTCGATTTCCTGGCCTTCAAGCCGATCGGCGAGCGTCGCATCCTGTTTGCGCGGTGGAACCTGTCGGGCGGCGAGAGCGGGATGACGACGCTGGTCTTCGAACGCCGCGCGGCCGGCTGGCGGATCATCGCCGACCATAGCAGCTGAAGCGCTAAATCCTCCCCAAGCCGGGCTTGGGGAGGATTTGGCTTACCCCGCCGCCTTCGCCAACCCCTTCGACAGTTGCAGCGCGCCGTGCAGTCTGGCCTTGGCATCGGGCCAGGCGCGGTTGAGCACCAGCTTGCCGTCGGGACGCAGCTTGGCCAGTTCGCCCAGCCGCTCGACATAGGCGAACAGGCCATCGACATTGGGCGGCCGGTTGTCGTGGAAGGCGATCAGGACCCCGCGCTGGCCGACATCCATCTTGGCGATGCACGCCTTCTTCGCGTTCAGCTTGATCTTGATGACCTGGATCAGATTGTCGGTCGCCTCGGGCAGCGGGCCGAAACGGTCGATCATCTCGGCGGCGAATTCCTCGACCTCCTGATGCTTCTCCAGGTCGTTGAGGCGACGATACAACCCCATGCGCAGGTCGAGGTCGGGGACATAGTCGTCGGGGATCAGAATGGGCGCATCGACGGTGATCTGGGGCGAGAAGTCGCGCTTCTTCTCGAATGCGCCGCCCGCCTTGGCCTCCAGGATCGCCTCTTCCAGCATCGACTGGTAGAGTTCGTAGCCGACCTCCTTGATATGGCCCGACTGTTCGTCGCCCAGCAGATTGCCTGCACCACGAATGTCGAGGTCATGGCTGGCCAGCTGGAACCCGGCACCCAGCGTGTCGAGGTCGGACAGCACCTTCAACCGCTTCTCCGCCGCTTCGGTCATCATCCGTTCGGGCGGGGTGACCATATAGGCATAGGCCCGCGTCTTCGACCGGCCGACCCGCCCGCGCAACTGGTAGAGCTGGGCGAGGCCGAAGCGGTCGGCGCGGTTGACGATCATCGTGTTGGCCGATGGAATGTCGATGCCGCTTTCGATGATGGTGGTCGACACCAGCACCTCGAACTTGCGGTCGTAGAAGGCGGACATGCGCTCCTCGACCTCGGTCGCCGACATCTGGCCATGCGCGATGACATAGCGGATTTCGGGAACCTCCTTGCGCAGGAATTCCTCGATATCGGGCAGGTCGGCGACGCGCGGCGTGACCAGAAAGCTCTGCCCGCCGCGATAATGTTCGCGCAGCAACGCCTCGCGCAGCACCACCGGGTCCCACGGCATGACATAGGTGCGCACCGCGAGCCGGTCGACCGGCGGCGTCTGGATCACCGACAGCTCGCGCAGGCCCGACATCGCCATTTGCAGCGTGCGCGGGATCGGCGTCGCGGTCAGCGTCAGCATATGGACGTCGGCCTTCAACGCCTTCAGCCGTTCCTTGTGGGTCACGCCGAATCGCTGTTCCTCGTCGACGATGACCAGGCCCAACCGCTTGAACTCTACGGTCTTGGCCAGCAGCGCATGGGTGCCGACGACGATGTCGATATCACCCGACGCCGCGCCGTCCTTTGTCCGCTTGGCCTCGCTCGCGGTGACGAGGCGCGAGAGGCGGCCGATCTTGATCGGGAAGCCCTCGAACCGCTGGACGAAGTTGTTGTAATGCTGTCGCGCGAGCAAAGTGGTGGGGCATACCACCGCCACCTGCATCCCAGCCATTGCCGCGACGAACGCGGCGCGCAACGCCACCTCGGTCTTGCCGAAGCCGACATCGCCGACGATCAACCGGTCCATCGGCTTGCCCGCGGTCAGGTCGCCCAACACATCGTCGATCGCCCGGTCCTGGTCGTCGGTTTCCTCATAGGGGAAGCGGTCGACAAAGGCCGGATAGCCCGCACTGTCCGGTTCGGCCACCTCGCCGGGGCGCAGCGCGCGTTCGGCGGCGACGGCGATCAGCTCACCCGCGATCTCGCGGATGCGCTCTTTCATCCTGGCCTTGCGCCGCTGCCACGCCTCACCACCCAGCCGGTCGAGCGTCGCGCCGTCCTCGCCCGAGCCGTAGCGGGTCAGGACCTCCAGGTTTTCGACCGGTACGTACAGCTTGTCGCCGCCCGCATAGGACAAGGCGACGCAGTCATGCGGGCTCTTGCCGACGGGAATCGAGGTCAGCCCCTCGTATCGGCCGATGCCGTGGTCGGAGTGAACGACCAGATCGCCGGGCGAGAGCGTCGCCAGCTCGGCCAGGAAGGCATCGGCCGACTTGCGCCTTTTCTGCCGCCGGATCAGCCGGTCGCCCAGCATGTCCTGCTCGGTCAGCAGCGCGATGCCCGGCGCGGTGAAGCCATGGTCGAGCGGCAGGACGACCAGCGCGACGCCGAAGCTCTTCGACGTGTCGGCGATGCCCAGCGCTTCCTGCCAGCCCTCGGCCGCCTTCGCGCCCTTTAGGCCATGGTCCTTGAGCAGGCTGCCCAACCGCTCGCGCGCCCCGACCGAGTAGCTGGCGAGGACGGGCTTGCGGCCCTGCTCGCGCAATGCCTCGATATGATCGACCACCGCCTCGTAGATATTGGCATGGGCGGCGCGTTCGGGCGCGAAGTCGCGCGCGCCGTCCACCTCGAAGTCGAGGACCGTCGCGCTTGTCGGTTCGTGGAAGGGTGAGACGAGGTGCGCGGTCGCCGCCTCCAGCCCCGCGTTCCACTCCTTGTCCGTCAGGTAGAGAGCCTTGGCGGGCAGCGGGCGGAAGCTGCCCGGCTGG
This sequence comes from Sphingomonas sp. CFBP8993, assembly GCF_034044895.1. Lineage (NCBI taxonomy): Bacteria > Pseudomonadati > Pseudomonadota > Alphaproteobacteria > Sphingomonadales > Sphingomonadaceae > Sphingomonas > Sphingomonas sp. CFBP8993. The sequence goes on from NZ_JAXCWU010000003.1 coordinate 490,331, forward strand.
GCCGCTTCGGCGCGTTTGCGGTTTTCGTAATAGTCGGCGACCGCCTCGAACCGGCTGGTCACCGCCGCGGCGACGCCACTGTCCCGCACCACCACCGCGCCGTCGCCGAGATGGTCGAACATGGTCGACAGCTTCTCTTCGAACAGCGGCAGCCAATGCTCCATGCCCGCCATGCGCCGCCCCTCCGACACCGCCTGATAGAGCGGGTCACCGGTGGCGGTCGCGCCGAAGGTCTCGCGATAGCGGGTGCGGAAGCGCTTGATCGACTCCTCGTCGAGCAACGCTTCGGAGGCGGGGAGCAGGGTGAACCCGTCGATCCGCCCGGTCGTCCGCTGGTCGGCGGGGTCGAAGGTGCGGACGCTTTCGATCTCGTCGCCGAAGAAGTCGAGGCGCAGCGCCTGTTCCTCGCCGCTGGGGAACAGGTCGACCAGGCCGCCGCGCACCGCGAATTCGCCCTGATCGTGGACCGTCTCGGTTCGGACATAGCCGTTCGCCTGGAGCAGGACCGACAGCTTCTCAAGCCCGATCCGCTCGCCGGGTGCCAGCCGCGCGACCAGTTGCCGGATGCGGAACGGGGTCAGCACCCGCTGGGTCACGGCGTTAGCGGTGGTCAGGACCAGCTGCGCCGCCTTGGGCCTGGCCTGTAGCCGGTGCAGCCCCGCGATCCGCTCCGCCATGACGCGCAAGGTGGGCGAGGCGCGGTCATAGGGCAGGCAGTCCCAGGCGGGGATCTGCAAGACCTCCAGCTCGGGCGCGAAATAGGTCGCGGTCGAGGCCAGTTCGCGCATCTGTGCTTCGTCGGCGCAGATGAACACCGCCCGCATCGTCGCCGCGCGCGCCAGATCGGCGAGCAGCACGGGCAGGAACCCCGCCGGAACGCCCGACAGGGTCAGCGGGCTCTGGGCGGTCAGGATCGTCTTGATATCGGGCATGGGGTTCCGAAACTGGGGGAGCTAGGCGTCTGAACGTGCGTCCAGGCGTAAGTTACCGGGCGATGGGTACAAAATTCAGCGCGCGCATCCGCTGCATCACGGGGCCGTCCCATTGTGGCGGGCAAGGCTGGGAACCGATCGCCCAGGCCATGATGTCGACATCCTGTTCCTCCAGCAGCGCCTCGAACCAGTCGAGTTCCTCGGGGCTCAGCGTCTCGTGATGCGCGTCGAAAAAGCCGCCGATCATCAGGTCGGCTTCCTTGGTGCCGCGATGCCATGCGCGAAAGCGGAGGCGCTTGATACGGGTTTCGTGGTCCATGGGGTTCCGATCCAACGAGATTAAGACCCGACACGCTCTGGCGGCGCGCGAGGCAGAGGCTATACAGACCCATCTAGTCATGCGTCCCGATATCCTCAATCCGCTGTTCGCCGAGGTCACGTCGCTGAAAGGCGTCGGGCCCGGCCTTGCCAAGCCGCTCGAACGCCTGCGTATCGCGCGGGTGGTCGATGTCGCCTTCCATCTGCCGACCGGCCATATCGATCGCGTGCCCCGCGACGAACTGATGGCGTCGGATGCGGGACGGGTGATCGCCATCCCGCTGACGGTGAAGGAGCATCGCGCCTCGTCCTCGCCGCGCGGGCCGACACGGGTGCGGGCCGAGGATGCGGCGGGCAACAGCGTGGCGCTGGTCTATTTCGGCGGCAATTCGGGCTGGGTGAAGAAGCTGCTGCCCATAGGCGAGACGAAGGTCGTGTCCGGCCGCCTGGACCTGTACGGCCAGGATTTGCAGATCGTCCACCCCGATCTGGGCGACAGCACAGAGGGGTTTCGAGAGCGCGAGGCCATTTATCCGCTGTCGGAAGGGATCACCTCGCGGCGGCTGGGCGCGCTGGCGGCGCAGGCGGTCGAGCGCGCGCCCGAGTTGCCCGAATGGATCGAGCCGGGGCTGAAGGCGCAGCGTGGCTGGCCCGATTGGCGCGAAGCGCTCGCCCGTATCCATGCCGATCCAGCGGATGCGAAGGCGCGCGAACGGCTGGGCTATGACGAGGTGTTCGCCAACCAGCTTGCGATGACGCTGGTTCGCGCGGACACCCGCAAGCGGCGCGGGCGGGCGCTGAACGGCGACGGGCGGCTGCGCGATATGCTCAAGCTGCCCTATACGCTGACCGGCGCGCAGAGCCGGACGGTGCGCGAGATTGAGGGCGACCTGGCGCAGGATGCGCCGATGCTGCGACTGCTCCAGGGTGATGTCGGCGCAGGGAAAACGCTGGTCGCGGCGATGGCGATGCTGATCGCGGTCGAGGCGGGGGCGCAGGCGGCGATGCTGGCGCCGACCGAAATCCTCGCGCGCCAGCATTATGAGACGTTGCGCAAGACGCTGGCGGGCCTGCCGGTCGAGATCGCGGTGCTGACCGGCCGCGACAAGGGCAAGGCGCGCGAGGCCACGTTGATGGCGCTGGCGGCGGGGGAGATCGACATTCTCGTCGGCACCCACGCCATCTTCCAGGACACGGTGACGTACCGCGACCTCGCTCTGGTGGTGGTGGACGAACAGCATCGCTTTGGTGTGGCGCAGCGGATGATGCTGTCGGCCAAGGGCAAGGCCCCGCCGCACCTGCTGGCGATGACCGCGACGCCGATCCCGCGCACGCTGACGCTGGCCAATTACGGCGAGATGGATGTCAGCCGGTTGGACGAGATGCCGCCGGGCCGCCAGCCGATCGAGACGCGCGTGGTGTCCGAGGACCGGCTGGACGAGGTGGTCAACGCGCTGGGCCGCCATCTGTCCGACGGCGGGCAGGCTTACTGGGTCTGCCCACTGGTGGAGGAGAGCGAGAAGTCCGATCTCGCCGCGGCCGAGATGCGCGCCGAAACCCTGCGCGCCCGCTTCGGCGATCGGGTCGGCCTGGTCCATGGCAAGATGAAGCCTGCCGAGAAGGACGCCGTGATGGAGGCGTTTTCCGGCGGGCGGCTGGGCGTGCTGGTCGCGACGACGGTGATCGAGGTGGGGGTGGACGTGCCCAACGCCACGCTGATCATGATCGAACATGCCGACCGCTTCGGGCTGGCGCAGCTCCATCAGTTACGTGGGCGCGTCGGGCGGGGCGGGGGGCTGTCGCGCTGTCTGCTCCTGCGCGGGTCGCACCTGTCGGAGACATCGCGGGCACGGTTGGCGTTGATGCGCGAGACCAATGACGGCTTCCGTATCGCCGAGGAGGATTTGCGGCTGCGCGGGGCGGGCGAGTTGCTCGGCACGCGGCAATCGGGCGAGATGGCGTTCCGGCTGGCGACGCCCGAAAACATGGCCGACCTGATGCAATGCGCGCAGGACGATGCCCGGCTGTTGATCGACCGCGATGGCGGGTTGGAGGCACCGCGCGGACAGGCGGCGCGGACGGCGCTGTACCTGTTCGAGCGGGATGCGGGCGTGGCGCTGCTGCGCTCGGGCTGAACGAAGCGGCTGGGATAGCGTTGGGCGTAGATGGCTGCTGTGTTTCCCCTCATTCTCGTCCTGATCGCCGGTATCGGCCTGGCGATCCAGCCGCCGACCAATGCGGCGCTTGCCAAGGCGTCGGGCTCGGTGGTGCTGGCCGCGCTGACGTCCTTCATGATCGGGACGTTGGCGCTGGCGATTGCCTGGGCTGCGTTCGACCGCACCAGTCCGGCGGCGTTGAAGAGTGCGCCGGGCTGGGCCTGGCTGGGCGGGTTCTACGGTGCCGGGTTCGTGGCGGTGCTCGCCTATGCCGCGCCGCGCTTGGGGGTATCGGTGGCGTTGACGGCAGCGATCGCCAGCCAGCTGGTGGCGGCGCTGCTCGTCGATCATTTCGGACTGTTCGGGGTGCGCGTCGAGCCGGTGACGATGGGCAAGGTCATCGGGGTCGCGCTGGTCATCGCAGGCGCGGTGGTGGTGCGGCGGGGGTAGGGGCTTGGTGCTCCCCGGCGAAGGCCGGGGTCCAGTTACTCGCGGTTTGTGGCGCGCCATAAGTTGGTGGAAGTAAGTCGCTCCCACGCAGCGTTACCGCGCTTCTTCGACTTGGTAGAAACCGGACCCCGGCCTTCGCCGGGGACCGGGCCCTAGGAAGAGGACCATGACCCCAAACTCCGTTCTGCCTGAGCGGAGTCGAAGGCCACAGAAATCACCCCGCCGTTAGCAACCCGTGATTTTTCTTGCCCGACGACAGTTTCACCGGCTCCGCCCCGATCGCGATGACGGCATTCTCGTCCGCCACCTTCTCGCCATCGACCCGCGCGCCGCCGCCCGCGATCAGGCGGCGCGCCTCGCCCTTGGACTTGGCGAAGCCCAGTCCGATCAGTGCATCGACGATCGAAACCGATCCGCCTTCGACCGCAAAGCTGGGCAGTGCCGCGCCCGCCGCACCCTCTTCGAAGGTGCGCCGCGCCGTTTCCGCCGCTTCGTCCGCCGCCGCGCGGCCACGGCACATGGCGGTGGCTTCGTTGGCAAGGATCTTCTTGGCCTCGTTGATCTCCGCGCCCTCCAGCGCCTCCAGACGCGCGATCTCGTCCAGCGGCAGGTCGGTGAACAGACGCAGGAAGCGACCGACATCGCGGTCGTCGGTGTTACGCCAGAACTGCCAGTAATCGAAATGCGGCAACTGGTCTTCGTGCAGCCAGACCGCGCCCGACATGGTCTTGCCCATCTTGCCGCCGTCCGCCGTGGTGATCAGCGGGGTGGTCACGCCGAACACCTCAGTCCCGTCCATGCGGCGGGCGAGTTCGATGCCGTTGACGATATTGCCCCACTGGTCCGACCCGCCCATCTGCAGGCGGCAGCCATGACGCTGCGCCAGCTCGCGGAAGTCGTACGCCTGGAGGATCATATAATTGAATTCGAGGAAGCTCAGCGACTGTTCGCGGTCGAGGCGCAGCTTCACCGAGTCGAACGACAGCATCCGGTTGACCGAAAAATGCTGCCCTACCTCGCGCAGGAAGGGGATGTACTCCAGCTTGTCGAGCCAGTCGGCATTGTCGACCATTACCGCGTCGCTGGGCCCGTCGCCGAAGGTCAGGAATCGTTCGAAGATGCGCTTGATCGAGGCGACATTGCTTTTGATCCCATCCTCGCCGAGCAGCTTGCGCGCCTCGTCCTTGAAGCTGGGATCGCCGATCTTGCCGGTGCCGCCGCCCATCAGGACGATCGGCTTGTGCCCGGTCTGCTGCATCCGGCGAAGAAGCATGATCTGCACCAGACTGCCGACGTGCAGCGACGGCGCGGTCGGATCAAAGCCGATATAGCCGGGCACTACACCCGCCAGCGCCAGCCGGTCCAGCGCGGCGCCGTCGGTCATCTGGTGGACGTAACCCCGTTCATCCAGGGTGCGAAGCAGATCGGAGGTATATGCCATGATGGCGGCTCGTTACACCGCCGATCCGCGTTCGTCACCCTCCGCCGACGGCGAAGGGGTGCGAACCCTTCGGTCCGCGCCCCTTCGCATCGGTCAGAAACGTTGCGGCTTACCGGCAGACGGTACGCCCGCCCCGCTCGACATAGGTGCAGGGGCGATAGCCCGAACCCCGGCCGTTATAGTTGGTATAGTCGCCCTGCGACCGGGGATCGACATAGCCCGGCGTGCGGCGGGCGCGGTCGAGTTCGCGCCCGACCCGTGCCTCGCGACGCTCACGCCAGTCATTGCCGCGCCGGCCGCGATCGTCACGCCAGTCGCGCCGATCGCCACGACCACGGCGGTCGTCGCGCCAGTCGCGGCGGTCGTCCCTGCGGTCGCCTCGCCAGTCGCGGCGATCACGGTCGCCCCGAGGGCCGTCGTCGCGCCAGGACTGGGCCTGGGCGGAGGATACGGGCAGCGCGGTCGTAGTGACCACCCCGGCCACCGAAAGGCCGATCATGGCCAGAGCGCGAAACATCTTCTTCATACGCCAACTCCCAGGGGCGAAGGCCCCAAGTCTGTTTTCAACCTATGACAGGTCGTGGCGTTCCGAATCCTGAACCCGCCGTTAGGCGATGTTCAGGTTCGGGCAGGGCGATCAGCGCGAAGGCAGGCGGCTGAGCGGGTCGACCGGCGCGCGGCCGCGGCGCAGTTCGAAGTGGAGTTCGGGCCGGTCGGCAAAGCCGGTCTGTCCCGACAGCGCCAGCGTCTGGCCGCGCTTCACGCTTTGCCCGCGCTGGACCATCAGCTTGGAGGCATGGCCATAGACGCTGGTCCAGCCATCGCCATGCTTGACGATGACCAGGCCGCCGAGCGCGGCGATGCCGTCGCCGACATAGGCGACGACGCCGTCCGCGGTCGCCTTGATCGGCGTGCCGATCGGCACCGCGATCTTGATGCCGTCATTGCGCTCGCCGCTTGACCCGGCGCCGAAGCGTTTGACCACACGCCCGTCGACGGGCCAGGCAAAGCCCGAGCTGAGCCGGGTCGGGGCCGCCACTACGGCGGTCGGCGGCAGGACGCGGCGCGGGGTCGCGCTGGGCCTGGCCGGGGCCTGGTTCGAGGCGAGCGCGGGCTCGCCACCGGTCAGGATGTCGTCGACGTCCAGCTTGAAGGCGGCCGCGCGCTCGGCCGCGCTGGTCATTGGTGCTCCGGACGCACTGGCGACGGCGGTGTCGGGGATGACGATACGCTGGCCCGCACGCAGCACGAACGGCTCGGTCAAGCCATTGGCCTCGACGATGCGCGACCATTCGATGCCGTAGGCGCGCGCGATGGCGATGCCGCTCTCGCCCGACCGGACCAGATGATAGCGGCCGCCGGGAATGGTCAGCCTCTGCCCGGTGCGGATGACGAACGGCGCGGACAGGCCATTGGCACGCGCGATCGCTTCCGACCCCGAGCCGGTCCGGTCCGCCACGGCGCGCAGCGTGTCGCCGGGGCGGACGATATAGGTGGTGTCGGGAATCGCCCGCGCGTCGGGCGTGACCGGGCGCAGCTCCCAGGAGGGGCGCGGCGCGGGCAGGGTCGAGACGGGCTGGCGCGGCGCCGGTGCCTGCGCGACGGCCTCAGCCACCGGTGGGCGCATGACGGCGCGTGGCGGTGTCGGGCGCCTGATGCTCTGGCCAGTGGCGACCGGCACCGATCGGCGAACAGGCGGACGAGCCGCGTTGGAGCGAGGAGCGCCGGCACGCGGGGGCGTTACCGGCGGAATTGCCCGCGTCGTAGGACGATCCGCCACGGGCACGGGCTGGGGAGCGGGCGGCGGCGCGACGGGTTCGGCCGCACGCGTCGGCGGCTCCATGTTCGGGATGCACGCGGACAGCAGCAGCCCGGCCCCGATGATGCCACCGATCGTCGTTACAGTCCGCCCCACGCCCTTATTCCCCCCGCTTACCTCAGCGATATGCTTCGTTAAGCATAGCAATCGACGGCGCGTGCGTCAGGTCGAGATGCAGCGGCGTGACCGCGATGTGATCGTCGGCCACCGCATCCAGATCGGTGTCGTCGCCCGGCTGATGCGGCAACCGCCCGAGCGCCAGCCAGTAATAGTCATAGCCACGCGGATCGCTTCTCCGCTCGAGCTTCGCACGGCCATAGTCGCGCAGGCCCTGACGGGCGACGCGGATACCCTTCACTCTCTCGGGCGCCACCGGCGGGAAGTTGATATTGACGAGGGTGCGGGGTGCGAAGTCGCAGGCCAGCAACGGGCGCAACACACGCTCGCCCCAGGCCTCGGCCGTTGCGAAGGAGACACGGTCGCCGACCCCTTGCGTCGGATAGCGCTGGCTCAGCGCGATCGAGCGGATGCCCGCCAATGCTCCCTCCATCGCGGCCGACACCGTCCCGGAATAGAACACGTCCTCGCCCAGATTCGCGCCGCGATTGACGCCCGACAGGATCAGATCGGGCTTGGCATCCTTCATCACCTGGCCGAGCGCCATCAGCACCGAATCGGTCGGCGTGCCGGTGACGGCAAAGCGCCGCTCCCCGAATTGGCGCAGCCGCATCGGCCGGGTCAGGGTCAGCGAGCGGCTGGTCCCCGACTGGTCCTCGGCAGGCGCGACGATCCAGACATCGTTGGACAGCATCGCGGCGATCCGCTCCAGCGCGGCGAGCCCCGGTGCGTGATAGCCATCGTCATTGGTGAGCAGGATGCGCATCAGCGCGGCTCCAGCACCGCCTGCCCGCCGAGATAGGGACGCAGCACCTCCGGCACGACGACCGAACCGTCGGCCTGCTGGTAATTCTCGATCACCGCGACCAGGGTGCGACCGACCGCCAGCCCCGAGCCGTTCAGGGTATGGACGAAGCGCGTCCCCTTGCCCTCGGTCGGGCGATAGCGCGCCATCATCCGCCGCGCCTGGAAATCGGTGCAGGTCGAGCAGGACGAAATCTCGCGATATCGCGCCTGTCCGGGCAGCCAGACCTCCAGGTCATAGGTGCGCGCCGCCGAGAAACCCATGTCGCCGGTGCACAGCAGCATCCGGCGATAGGGCAGGTCCAGCGCCTCCAGCACACCCTCGGCGCAGGTCGTCATCCGCTCATGTTCGGCATCCGACTGGTCGGGGGTGGTGATCGACACCATCTCGACCTTGTCGAACTGGTGCTGGCGGATCAGGCCGCGCGTGTCGCGTCCCGCCGCGCCCGCTTCCGAGCGGAAACAGGGGGTCAGCGCGGTGAAGCGCAGCGGCAGTTCCGCCTCGTTCAAAATCGCTTCGCGCACGATATTGGTCAGCGAGACTTCCGCCGTGGGGATCAGCCAGCGACCATCGGTGGTGCGGAACAGATCCTCGGCGAACTTGGGCAACTGTCCGGTGCCGAAGGCGGCTTCGTCGCGGACCAGCAGCGGCGGCTGGACCAGCTCGAACCCGTTTTCCTCGGTCATCCGGTCGAGCATGAACTGGCCGAGCGCACGCGACAGCCGCGCCATGGGGCCGCGCAGCAGGGTGAAGCGCGCACCCGACAGGGCGACGCCCGTCTCGAAATCCATGCCCAGCGCGGGCGCGATCGCGTCATGCTCGCGCGCCTCGAACGCGAAGGTCGCGGGCTCGCCCTTCTGGTGGACCAGCGCATTGTCGTTCTCGTCCGCGCCCTGCGGCACGTCGGCGGCGGGCAGGTTGGGAGTGGCGGCCAGCGCGGTGTTCAGCTCGGCCTCGACCACGCGCTCCTGCTCCTCCAGTTCGGGGAGCTTCGCCTTCAGTGCGGCGACTTCGTCCATCAGGCTTTGTGCGCGCGCATCGTCCTTCGACGCCTTGGCCTGGCCGATCTGCTTGGACAGGTCGTTGCGGCGGGTCTGGGCCGCTTGCGCCTCGGCGATGATCGCGCGGCGGCGTTCGTCGATCGCGATCAGCGTCTCGGCCTGGGGTTCGGCGCCCCGCTTGGCGAGGGCGGCGTCGAAGGCGGCGGGGTCGTCCCGGATCAGGCGAATGTCGTGCATGGGCGCGAGGCTATGGCGTTCGCTCCGCCGACACGCAACCCGTGGCGAAGCGTCCGCGTTATCTCGGGGCATATAGAAGGAGAAACGCGATGCAGGTGCCGCATAACAGCTTCGTGCTGGTCGTCGATGGCCGCAAGAGCCTGTTCTTTCGGAACGATGGGGATGCCGAATATCCCAATCTGATCGTCGAGCAGGCGGTGGAGCATCCCAATTCCGCCGATCGCGACCAGAAGACCGACCGGGCGGGCCAGGCCTCCTCGACCACCGGCGGCACGATGGGTGAGGTCGATTTCCACCAGCAGGAGGAAGATCGCTTCGCCGCCGAAACCGCCGACATGCTCAAGCGTCGCGCGCTCGCCAACGAGTTCGAGGCGCTGATCGTCGTCGCCCCGCCCAAGACGCTGGGCGAGCTGCGCAAGCATTATCACAAGTCGGTCGAGGACCGGCTGGTCGGCGAACTGGCCAAGGACCTGACCGGGCATCCGGTGCCCGAGATCGAGGCCGCGCTGCAAAAGGCGTAAACGCACCCCTTTCGGCGGGGGCTGGCTCAGGCCGTTTTGGGCTTGGCCAGTCGCCGCCGGATGACCAGCGCCGCCGCAGCACTGCCGAACAGCAGCACCATCGGCGGTGCCGGGACCGGAGTCGGCGGGGGTTTATCGCCACCGCCGGATGACGACGCACTGGAAGCCGAAGACGTACTCGACGCCGACGACGCGCTGGAGGCGGACGAACCGTTGGACGACCAGCCGTTGCTGCTCGACGCATAGCCGCTCGACGAGGCACTCGACGCGCTGGAAGCGGACGATGCCGACGACGCGCTCGAAGAACTGCCACCGCCCGAGGACGTCGAGGACACGTTCCCCGACGAGGTCGAGGAGACGTTGCCGGACGAGGTCGAGGACACATTGCCCGACGATGTGGACGTGGACGACACATTGCCGCTGGACGAGGTGCTGGAGACGTTGCCGCTCGAGGAGGTGGACGACCCGCCGCCGCTGGTCGAGGCGCTGCTGCCCCCGCTGGCCGAGCCGCCCGAGGCGGAAGAGGTCGAACTCGAGCCGCCGGTGCTGGTCGACGAAATGACGATGTTGCCGTTCGACCCGCCGCCGAAGCCGAAGCCGCCGCCAAAGCCTCCACCCCAGCCGCCGCCCCAACCCCCGTTCAGGCCACCGCCCCAGCCGCCGATCACGGCCGGGATATAGCCGCCGTTCGACGTCGCCGCCGGGCCGCCGGGGGGCAGGGGAATGGGAACCGGCGGTTCGTTGGTAGTGACCGTCACGATGGTCGGGGGCGGTGTGGTCGTGGTCGTCGTGGTGCGAACGGCATAGCGGCGCACGGGGCGCGGCGGCGTTCGGCGGACGATCCGCTTCTTCACCTTCGTCTGCTTGACCACGGCCGGGCGCTTGGCATTGTCCACCATGTGGACAGCGCCGCCGCCGATCACGGCGCCGCCTGCGGCACATGCCGTCAGCTTTGCCAGGGCCATTCGAACCGACATTCTCGCATCCTCAAACGGTACGCTTCCCATCGACCGCTTCTGGGGCGCGGTATGCGTGCGAGGTTACGCACAGGGAGGCGCACGCGGCGGTTTGGGAAACGCCTATGTCATCATAGTGACCAAGAAAGGCTTAAGCTCCAAGTCTTGAGTTCGCAATGACGTCCGGCTTTGGGATTCGCCGGGATCGCGCGGGCCGGGAACAACTCGGCGAACCTGTTGGCAAGCATGGCGAATCACCTAATTCGATGATCGGGTGTGTTGATACCGGTCATCGTACGCCATTCGTCCATATCCTGTTCACATCGCAACATTATTATAGAAATGAACGAAACGACGAAATGCCTGTCGCTTGCGGCAGAAGGTGGCACGGACTATAGGCCCTCTCAACCATCAGGGGGCGGTCCCGTACACAACGGTGCCGAACGTCGCACCGACGGGCCCTTTGGGAGAGTGGTATGGCGACGGTGTTTAATCGCGTGACGGATTCCACTGGGCCGGATGTGGCCAATGATCTCGACGAAAATTATCGTCCGAGTGCTGACGAGCCGTTCATGAGCCTGAAGCAGCAGGCTTATTTTCGACGCAAGCTGATCGAATGGAAGGAATCGATCCAGCGGGAGGCGCAGGGAACCCTGTCGCAGCTCCAGGTCGATTCGCTGCGGGAACCCGATCTGACCGACCGGGCCTCGAGCGAGACCGACTGGTCGATCGAGCTGCGCACCCGCGATCGCCAGCGCAAGCTGATCTCGAAGATCGACGCCGCGCTGCGTCGGATCGACGAGGGCGAATATGGCTATTGCGAGGTGACCGGCGAGCCGATCAGCCTGGGTCGGCTGGAAGCGCGGCCGATCGCGACGATGACGGTCGAGGCGCAGGAGCGTCACGAGCGCAACGAAAAGGTCTCGCGCGACGACTGACGCGCCGTCCGGCGAAGCGTCCACCGGCCGACCGCTTCGGATAAGCGCAAAGGGCTTGTCCGAAGGCCGGGAATGGGCTGTTGCCAAGCCGATCTTAATCAGTTTGAAACGCCGCCACGGCTAGGTTCGCGGCGGCGCAATAACGGTCGAATACGGAACAAGCGATATGGACGCGACGAACCGCACCCCGGACACCGGGTCCGCGACGGCGGCACAGGGGCAGGCCCAGGGCGATCGGACCGGCCAGCGCGACAGCCTGTTGCTGATGGCGCAAATGACCCTGGACGGCGAAGCCGCGCCGCGCGAAGTCCGCGTTCGTAATATCTCGGAAGGTGGCCTGATGGCCGAACTGCCGGTGTCGGCCGAAATCGGGTCGTCGGTCGCGCTCGATCTGCGCGGTGTCGGCGCGATCACCGGGCGGATCGCCTGGTGCACCCAGGGCCGTGTCGGCGTGGCGTTCGATCGCCAGATCGACCCCAAGCTGGTGCGCAAGCCGGTCGGCGGCGGCACCTCGACCCCGGAATATGCCAAGGCCGCGACGGTCCCGAAGACGCGCCCGTTCGGCTGATACGCATTGCTGTGAGGCAGTGTCGCAGTGACGGCAGGCGCCTGAGCGGCAGCGGCAACGATCATGCGAAAAGCGGCGGCCCTGTTCGATGACAGGGCGGCCGCGATAAAGGCCGCGGCGGGCCGGATGACCCGCGCGGCCGACCAAGGCTATAGGCCTTGCAATTCTTCCTTGAGCTTGAGCTTCTGCTTCTTGAGATCCGCCAGGATCAAGGCGTCGGGCACGGGACGCTGTGATTCGGCGCTGATCCGCCGGTCGAGCGTGGCATGCTTGGTCTCCAGGGCCGTTTGATGCGCCGTATGCATAGGGCTTCAACCTCCTGTGTTGCTTTGGGAGAGTGAGTAAATCACCAAATCGGGTATCTGTCCCCCCTGATTTTGGTCAGAATCGACCGGTCGAGCGATTTGGCGCGACGACGCGATGCCGCCTATCGCCGCGTGCGTGCGAGCTTGCTAGAGGGGGCTCGCGGCGTCGGATTTCCCGGCACCGACCCGGTTGGGGGAGCAGGATGGACATCACGCTGGCGCGCGCGCGGATCGACCTGTTGCGCATCGAGCATCGCGATCTGGACGATGCGATCGCCGCACTGCTGCAATCCAACACCCCCGACCAGTTGCAGATCGCACGCCTGAAAAAGCGCAAGTTGCGCCTGCGCGACGAACTGGCGGAGTGGGAAGACCGGCTGATCCCGGACATCATCGCCTGATTCCCGAAGCGATCCGTGCCGGGCGGTTCGTATCGGGACAGGGCGGTTCGATGCAGCCTCTTGTGGCGGCCTTCGCCCTCATGCGAGCCATAGCGCCATGCTCCGCGCCCTGTCCGACTCTCCGTTCCAATCCAAGCTGATCGATGGCCTGTATGTCGACGCGATGGCGTTGGCGGAGGCGGCCCGTGGTTATTTCGACGGGGTCGGGCGGCAGGAGCGCGAGATGCTGGACCCAGTCGCGCGCGTTGCCTTTTCCTGCGAATCGCTGAAGGTGACGACCCGGCTGATGCATGTCATCGCCTGGGTCCTGACCCAGCGCGCGGTGGAAGCGGGCGAGATGCGCTGGACCGACGCACGCGATCCGGTCCGGCGGCTGGGCTCCTCACCCGAATCCGACGAGGGGCTGGTGGCCGAACTGCCGCCGCATGCCCGCACGCTCACCCGCGCCAGCCTGGACCTGCATCGCCGGACCGAGCGGCTGGACCTGCTGGCCGATCAGCATGTGCCGGTCGTCAGCCCGGTGCAGATGCTGCACGCGCGGCTGGGCCAGGCGTTCTGAGCCTTTAGCGGGGCAGCGACAGCCTGGCCCGGGCATCGGCATATTGCCGCGCCAGTTCGGCGATACGCTCGGCCGCGGGGACGATCCGGTCGACCGCGCCGATGCCTTGGCCCGCACCCCAGATGTCGCGCCACGCCTTGGCCGCCTGACCTCCGCCGAAGTTCATCGTCGCGACGTCCCCGTCGGGCAGATTGTCCGGGTCCAGTCCCGCCGCGACGATCGAGGCGCGCAGGTAATTGCCATGCACCCCGGTGAACAGGCTGGAATAGACGATGTCGCTGGCCCGACCGTCGACGACCGCCTGCTTATAGGCTTCCGCCGCATGGGCCTCGGCCGTGGCGATGAACGGCGAGCCGATATAGGCGAAGTCGGCGCCCATGGCCTGCGCCGCCAGGATCGCGTCGCCGGTTGCGATCGCGCCCGCCAGGGCCAGCGGACCGTCGAACCAGCTGCGGATCTCCTGGACCAGCGCGAAGGGGGACAGACGTCCGGCATGGCCGCCCGCACCGGTCGCCACCGCGATCAGCCCGTCCGCGCCCTTTTCGACCGCCTTGCGCGCGAACCGGTCGTCGATCACGTCATGCAGGGTGATCCCGCCCCAGGCATGGACACCCGCATTCAGATCCTCGCGCGCGCCCAGCGAGGTGATGACGATCGGCACCTTCCACTTGGCGCAGACCGCCAGGTCCGCCTCCAGCCGATCGTTGGAGCGGTGGACGATCTGGTTCACCGCAAAGGGCGCCGCCGGGCGATCGGGATGGGCGCGATCATGTGCCGCCAGTTCCTCGGTGATCCGGTGCAGCCATTCGTCGAGCAGGCTGGCCGGTCGGGCATTCAGGGCGGGGAACGAGCCGACAATCCCGGCCTTGCACTGGGCGATGACCAGATCCGGGTTGGAGATGATGAACAGCGGCGATCCGATGACCGGCAGCGTGAGACGGTCGAAGGGTGGGCGACTCAGGGCAGGGGGCAGGCTCATGGCTTGACGATAACGTAAAGGTAAAGCGTGTCCAGCGGGCAACGCCCGTGCAATATTATTACATGACCGTCATTTGCTTTGGGCTGGACAGGGCGTAGAGATTTTTCATTCCCAATTGAAAGGCCCTGATTGCGATGAAGTCCGCCCTATCGGTCCTGTTGGCCCTGACCGTTTCCACCCCGGCGCTGGCGGCGGGCCAGCTGCCGCAGACCGTTGCACCGGTCCTGTACGACATCACCGTGCGCCCCGATGCGAAGGCGCTGACCTTCGCGGGTGAGGAAACCGTCGATGTCGATGTGAAACAGGCCACCGCGACGATCGTGCTAAACGCCGCCGAACTGACCGTCACGCGCGCGACCTTCGATGGAAAGCCGGTGCCCTTTGCGTTCGACAAGACGGCACAGACGCTGACCCTGACGCTGCCCCAGGCGGCCAGCGTGGGACGGCACAAGGTCGGGTTTGCCTGGACCGGCACGATCAATCGGTCGGCCAACGGCCTGTTCGCGATCGACTATAGCAATGCGGATGGCAGCCAGGCGCGGATGCTCGCGACCCAGTTCGAGGCGCCCGATGCCCGCCGCTTCGCGCCGATGTGGGACGAGCCCGCCTTCAAGGCGAGGTTCCGCCTGTCCGCCACCGCGCCCAAGGGCCAGCGTGCGATCAGCAACATGCCCGCCGCCTCGGTTACCCCCCAGGCCGACGGCACCCAGCTCTATCGCTTCGGCGAAACGCCGGTGATGTCGAGCTATCTGCTGTATTTCGGCTCGGGCGATCTGGACCGCAAGACGGTCAACGCCAACGGGGTCGAGATCGGCGTGGTCAGCCGCAAGGGCGTGGTCGACCAGGGCGACTATGCGCTCGCCTCGGCTTCCAAGCTGCTGTCCTACTACAATAACTATTTCGGCACGCCCTATCCGCTGCCCAAGATGGACATGATCGCCGGGCCCGGCTCCAGCCAGTTCTTCGGCGCGATGGAGAATTGGGGCGCGATCTTCTATTTCGAGAACGAGCTGCTCTTCGACCCCAAGGTCATGACCGAGAGCAACCGCCAGCGCATCCACACCGTTGTCGCGCATGAAATGGCGCATCAGTGGTTCGGTGACCTCGTCACCATGCGCTGGTGGGACGATCTGTGGCTGAACGAGGGCTTTGCATCGTGGATGGAGGGCAAGGCCTCCAATGACCTGAACCCCAGCTGGAAGGCCGCCGCCGCCAGCGTCGCGGGCGAGCGCGAATCCGCGATGGGCATCGACGCCACCGCCGCGACCCACCCGATCATCCGCAAGGTCGAGACGGTCGACCAGATTGGCGAGGCGTTCGACAGCATCACCTATCTGAAGGGTCAGGCGGTCATCGGGATGCTGGAATCGACGCTGGGCGCCGATCCGTTCCGCAACGGCATCCGCGCCTATATGGCGAAGTATAAGTACCAGAACACGGTCACCGACCAGCTCTGGGAGGAATTGTCCAAGGCGTCGGGCACCAATGTCGCGACCATCGCGCATGACTTCACCCTGCAGGCGGGTGTGCCGCTGATCACCCTGTCGGGTGCGCGCTGCGAGGGCGGCAAGACGGTGGCGATGCTGTCGCAAGGCCGCTTCGGGCTGGACGAGGCGTCGAAGGCCCCGCAAACCTGGCATGTGCCGATCCGCGTCGCCACGATCGGCGGCGGACAGGCGAGCGCGATCGTCACCGGCGCGACCCCGGCACCGGTCACGGTCGGCGGCTGCGGCACGCTGGTCCTGAACCAGGGCAAGGGCTCCTATACTCGCGTCATGTATGACGATGCGGGCCATGCCGCGATCGTGCGCGACTATACCAAGCTGTCGCTGGAGGATCGCCTGGGCACGCTGGGCGACGATTACGCGCTGGCGGCGGGCGGATACCAGAATCTCAGCCGCTGGTTCGACCTGATGGCCAAGGTATCGCCCGAGGCCGATCCGCTGGAATGGCAGACGGTGACCGGAGAGCTCTCGCGGCTGGACGGCCTGTATGAGGGCACCCCGCTCGAAAAGCCGCTGCGCGCCCGGATCGCCGCGATCCTGTCGCCGGTCCTCGCGCGCGTCGGGTTCGAGGCCAAGCCGGGCGAGGAAGCGCCGGTGTCCAACCTGCGCGAGACGTTGATCGGGCGGCTGGGCACCAGCGGCGACGCGATGGTCGCGGCGCGTGCCCGCGGTTATGTCTCGGCGCTGGACAAGAACCCCAACGCCATCCCGGCGGCGATCCGCCAGCCAATCCTGTCGACCTATGCCACCCGCGCGACGGCGGACGAGTGGGATCGCCTGTACGAACTCGCCAAGGCCGAGCGTAACCCGGTGGTGAAGAACCGCTATGTCTCGCTGCTCGGTTATGCCGAGGACGAGGCTGCGGCACGCCGGGCGCTAAGCGTGTTGAAGGACAGCACCTTCACCCCGCCGCAGCGCGCGTCGCTGCTCCGCTCGATCGCGGGTGCGCATCCCGACATGGCGTTCGACTGGGCGGTCGCGAACAAGGCGCTGGTCGACAGCTTCCTGGAGGAAAGCAACCGCTCGACCTTCATCGTCGGCCTGGGCGCAGGGTCGAACGATCCGGCGATGCCCGGCAAAATCGAACGCTGGGCCGCCGCCAACCTGCCCGAAAGCTCGCGCGGCGGGGCCAAGCGCTCCATCGCGCAGATCGCGGTGCGCAAGGCGGTCGCCGACCGGCTGAAGCCCGCCGTCCAGGCCTGGCTGGCGCGCTGAGGTACGGAGCGGCGGGAGAATGTTTTCCCGCCGCTTCCGGCCTAAGTCCGGGCAACGTCGAGAGAGAATAGCGACGGCGCGTGGGAGGCGATCGATGGCGATGGCCTCCCACACATGGTTTTTGCGCCCTCGCATCCAAATGGCAACTGGGCCCCGGCCTTCGCCGGGGAACGGCCCGGAATAAAGTCATGCGTATAACCTCCGATCTTGCCCGTGCGGAACCGGGAAGGCGATAATCACCTCACAATCCCGCAACCCCTTGCCTCCAGGGTCGAAAAGCGGAACCATGGCGCTCTTGTCATCGAATTGAGGGCCCTTCGTGATCCGCAACAGCCTCGCTCTTCTCCTCGCCGCCACCGCCATGACCACGCCGCTCGCCGCGCAGGAGGAGGGGGAGAAAAAGGCCCCGCATCACGAAGCCGCCAAGGCGGAGGCCGAGGCCGCCTGGGCGCGCGCGCCGCTGGACGAGACCGAGGTCCGCCACCGCGACAGCGTGCCGATTAATGGCCGGTCCTATCCCTATATCGCCTCCGCCGGCACGCTGACCGTGCGCGATATCGAGGGCAAGCCGACCGCCTCGATGTTCTACACCGCCTATACGCTGGAGGGCGTGAAGCCGGGCACCAAGCGGCCGGTGACGTTCCTGTACAATGGCGGGCCGGGATCGCCGTCCTTCTGGCTGCGCATGGGGTCGTTCGCGCCGATCCGTATCCGCACGACCAGCCCGGAATTCGTCCGGCCCGCACCCTATGACGTGGGGCCGAACCCGGACTCGCTGCTCGACAAGACCGACCTCGTCTTCCTGGATGCGATCGGCACAGGCTATTCTCGGCCGCTGGGCGACATGAAGCCCGCGCAATTCTACGGCGTGGACGAGGATGTCGACGTCTTTGCCGGCGCGATCCAGCGTTACGTCACCAAGTATGGCCGCTGGATGAGCCCCAAATTCCTGCTCGGCGAAAGCTATGGCACGCTCCGCTCGGGCGCGCTGGCGTATCAGTTACAGGAAAAGGGCATGGCGCTGAACGGCATCGTGCTGCTCAGCTCGATCATGAACTATGGCTATCGCCAGCCGGGGCTGGATCAGGTCTATCTCAATTACCTGCCCAGCTATGCGGCGACGGCCTGGTATCACAACCGCCTGGTCGATCGCCCTGCCGATGTCGCGACCGTCGTGGCGCAGGCGCGGGCCTTCGCGGTCGGACCCTATATGTCGGCGCTGGCCAAGGGGCAGAGCATCTCGCCCCAGGAACGCGACCAGATCGCCGAACAGATGAGCCGCCTGATCGGCATCTCGCCCGACTATATCAAGCGCGCCAATCTGCGCATCGACCTGCCGCGATTCCAGAAGGAATTGCTGCGGGGATCGGCGCGGACGGTGGGGCGGTTCGATTCGCGCTATCTCGGCATCGACACCGACGCGGCCGGAGAACGGCCGGAGACGGATGCCTCTTCGGATGCGATTTCAGGGGCTTATATCGCGTCCTTCCAGGACTATCTGCAATCGACGCTCGGCTATAAGACCGAGTTGCCCTATCGCCTGTCGGCACGAGATGCGGCGGGCTGGACCTGGAACTGGAAGCACAAGTCGCCCGACGGGTCGCAGAACAACCCCAACACCGCGATCGACCTGGGCGCCGCGATGCGGGCGAACCCGTATCTGAAGGTGCTGTCGATGAACGGCTATTACGACATGGCCACGCCGTTCTTCGGCACCGAGAACGACCTGGGCCATATGATGCTGGAGCCCGCTCAGCAGGCCAATCTGCGTTTCACCTATTACCCGGCGGGTCACATGACCTATCTCAACCCCGATGCGCTGCGGAGCATGAAGGCGGATTTGTCGCGCTGGTATGATGAAGCGGTGAGTGATGCGAAGTCGTCGACGCCGCCGGTGCCGCCTTCGGGGCAGGGGGCGCGCTAAAGCGACGGTCCGGCATGGACGTGGAAGCGATGCGGTAGGGCTATGTCACATCGAGAAGGGATCGATCAGCTGCATCGCAAACGCTGGCTAATCTGTCTTCATCGTGTCGGCTATGTGACGACCGCTATCGTAATCCTCCAGATAGGCATCTTGGGCAGCGTGATCGGCTGGGAATGGTGGACGCGTCGGGCATGGAACGCCGCTGTGGTGGAAGATACCCGCACCCACGCCGAGCCGATCGAGGAAAAGATCGATTCCTATCGGCGACAGCATGCAGTTCGATTGTTAGAAAAATTGCCTGCGCTTTCACATCTGGACGGAGACGGAATGCGCTTCGTGGCTATGCCGTCGTTCGGCACCAGCGAATATGCTTTGGCTGTTTCTCATTCGCCGAAAGCATCCGTCGCCAATGGCATTCTGATCGTCACTGACAAAAGTGCCGAACGGAAGGCGGATCGGGTCCGACGCTTCCAAATGCCGTTGCGCGATTACCAGGCTTTCGTTGGAAGGCTTGATCGCCTGACGGATGACTGGCCCGGCGACATGGACGATCCTTGCGTGGATGGTTCGCCCACTGCCTTCGAACGTATCCGCATTCGACGCGTTACGTCTGGTATTGGAAATTGCGCGCCGCACTACGCAGAACTCAGGTTAATGGTTCTGCGGGAGGTCCGGCGATTCGCACCTGGACCAGATCTTCCTACCGAAGATGATTGGCACCGGTTCGACGCAGATGATCGTTAGCGATTTAAGATAATCTGAAAGGTGGTGGACGCACTTGGGCTCGAACCAAGGACCCGCTGATTAAGAGTCAGCTGCTCTACCAACTGAGCTATGCGTCCGATGCCGGTTTGCGGCATGGCGGGGAGCCAAGTCCCCGTCTGGTGGGGCGCTGTTAGCCGAGCATGTCCGACCTGCCAAGGGGGTTTTTGACATTTTTCTTGCGGCCGGGATCGGATGGACGATCCCGACCGCAAAGCGGCTCAATAGCCGACGGTGAAGCGCTGGCGGATGTGGCGCGGCTGTTCGATCTCGTCGGCGAGTGCGATGGCATAATCCTCGAACGAGATGCTGCTGCCTTGGTCGTTCGACAATAGCTGGTCGGTGCCCAGCCGGAACCGGCCGGTCCGCTGGCCCGGCACGAACATCGCGGAGGGCGACAGGAAGGTCCAATCCAGATCATCAACGGCGCGCAGGTGGTCGAGGAACGTCGCCCCCGCCGCGGCCTCGGCCTTATAGGCCTCCGGGAAGTCTGGCTGGTCGATCAGGCGCTGGCCGGGGGCGATCTCCAGGCTGCCCGCGCCGCCCACGACCAGATAGCGCTTCACGCCCGAGGCGCGGACGGTGTCGATCAGACTGGCCGCATCGGTCGGCGCGAAATGGACCGAGCTGACGACCGCGTCATGTCCGCGTAAGGTGTCGGCCAGCGCATCCGGCTGGTCCACGTCGCCTGCCACGGCGGTCACACCGGGCAGGGTCGCGATCCGGTCCGTGTTGCGGGCGATCCCGGTCACCACATGGCCACGATCCGAGAGTTCCTTCAGGATGCGCGAGCCCGCATTGCCGGAGGCACCGATAAGCGCGATCTTCATGGTCTTTCCTTTTTACAGTCCACTTTGTAGACCGTGGAGCTATGCAGAGCGCCGCCGCACCACAAGACGTCATCTTCGAGGGACCAGGTCACATGGGCGTGACCATGACGCTGACCGGGGAGGGCGGGTGCCCTATCCGCGAGGTGCTGGACCGGATCGGCGACCAGTGGAGCCTGCTCGTCCTCGCCGCGCTGGAGCCGGAGACGTTGCGGTTCAACGTCCTGCTGCGGCGGATCGGCGACGTGTCGAAACAGATGCTGTCGCGCACGCTGCGGCGGCTGGAGGAGGACGGCTTTGTCGAGCGGACCGTCTATGCGGAGGTGCCGCCCAAGGTGGAATATCGTCTGACGGAGTTGGGGCGGTCGTTCATGGAGCCCATGCGCGCGCTCATCCGCTGGGCGGACATGCATCAGCCCGCCGTGGAGGCGGCCCGCGCGGCCTATCGCGCGCGGGCCTGACCCCATCCGCCCCAAGCCGGGCCTGGGGCGACGTCATCGCGTCAGGCGATGTGAACGGACTTGGTGATCATATGGTTGGCGATGCCCTCGGGCCCGTCCTCCGAGCCGTAGCCGCTTTCCTTGACCCCGCCGAAGGGCGCATCGCCCCAGCTGAGCCGCACGGTATTGATCGCGACCATGCCTGCCTCGATCTCATCGGCAAGCTGGTTCTGGCGGCGGCCGTTTTCGGTGAAGCAATAGGCGCCCAGGCCGAAGGGCAGGCGATTGGCCTCGGCGATCGCATCCTCGGTGGTGGCGAAGGGGCGGATCAGCGCGATCGGGCCGAACGGCTCTTCGTTCATCGCCTGCGCGTCGAGCGACACATCGGCCAGTACGGTGGGGGCGAAGAAGAAGCCATCACCGTTCCGCGCCGCGCCGCCGGTCAGCTTGCGCGCGCCGTTGCGCACCGCATCCTCGATCATCGCGCCGATCGCTTCGGGGCGACGCGGATTGGCCATCGGGCCCATCTGCGTATCCGACGACAGGCCATCGCCGATCTTCAGTGCGGCGGCCCGCTCGGCAAAGCCCTTGGCGAAGCGCTCGTAAATCCCTTCCTGCACATGGAAGCGGGTGGGGGCGACGCAGACCTGGCCCGCATTGCGGAATTTGTGGGTGACCAGCAGGTCCAGCGTCTTGTCGAGGTCGCAGTCGTCGAACACCAGGACCGGGCCATGACCGCCCAGCTCCATGGTCGACTTCATCACCGTGTCGGCGGCGAGCTTCAGCAGATGCTTGCCGACCGGCACCGACCCGGTGAAGCTGAGCTTGCGGGTGACGGGCGAGGCGAGCAGGTGACGCGACACCGCGTCGGGCACGCCGAAGACGAGCTGCGCGACGTCACCCGGCAGACCCGCATCCTGGAAACAGCGCATGATCGCGATCGCGCTGGCGGGGGTTTCCTCGCTGGGCTTAAGGATGACCGAGCATCCGGCGGCAATGGCGGGCGAGATCTTGCGCACCGGGTTCATCACCGGGAAGTTCCAGGCGCAGAACGCCGCGACCGGCCCGACCGGCTGTTGCAGCACCAGCGAGCGGGTGCCGGTGGGGCGGGGCAGCACGCGGCCATAGATGCGGACCGCCTCGCCCGCATGGAAATCGAGCAGCGCGGCGGTCGCGGCGACCTCGCCCCGCGCCTCGACGATCGGCTTGCCTTCCTCCAGTGTGGCGAGGCGGGCGAGATCCTCGGCGCGCTCGCGGACCAGCGCGGCGGTGCGGTGCAGAACGGCGGCGCGTTCCTGCGGCGCGGTCTTGCGCCACTGTTCGAACCCGCGTGCGGCGGCTTCCAGCGCACGGTCCATGTCGGCGGCGGTCGCCAGCGGCAGGTCGCCCAGCGACTGGCCGGTCGCGGGGTTCAGCACCGCCTGGGTGTCGCGCCCCTCGGGCCCCAGCCACTCGCCGCCGATATAAAGGCCATTTTTTACATCCAGTTGCGAGGCGGTCATGCGCGTCCTTTCGAATTGGGGAGGGGGTGTAATGCGAGCGGGAGATCGTCCTTGCGCCCCTTCGATACAAGGCCATGGGGTGCCAAATCGGGCTTCTGTCGGGATTCGCTTCGCAAGGGGGGAGCAAAAGCGGGGCTTTG
This sequence comes from Sphingomonas sp. CFBP8993, assembly GCF_034044895.1. Taxonomy (NCBI): domain Bacteria; kingdom Pseudomonadati; phylum Pseudomonadota; class Alphaproteobacteria; order Sphingomonadales; family Sphingomonadaceae; genus Sphingomonas; species Sphingomonas sp. CFBP8993. Next base: position 513,149 of record NZ_JAXCWU010000003.1, read on the forward strand.
CGCGTCCCAAGCATTCCGGCATTTCCTATCGGGGGGATCGAGATAGGTTAGGCACCGAAACGAAAGGGACGGGTCCAGATGCGAGCACCATTTCCGGCCATTATGGCCGCGTTGATGATCGGGACGGTCGGCCTGGCTGGCTGTTCGGGTGGCAATGGCGGCGGCAAGGGCTCGGTCGAGCTGCTGAACGTCAGCTATGATCCGACGCGCGAGTTGTACAAGGACGTCAACGCCGCCTTTGCGAAGGCCTATAAGGCCAAGACCGGCCAGACCGTGTCGTTCCGCATGAGCCATGGCGGGTCGGGCAAACAGTCGCGGTCGGTGATCGATGGATTGTCGGCCGATGTGGTGACGCTGGCGCTCGCCTATGACATCGACGCGTTGGCCGAGCGGGCCAAGCTGCTCCCCGCCAACTGGCAGAGCCGCCTGCCCGACAACAGCGCGCCCTATACCTCGACCATCGTGTTCCTGGTCCGCAAGGGCAATCCGAAGGGCATTCGCGACTGGGCCGATCTGGTGAAGCCGGGCGTGCAGGTCATCACGCCCAGCCCCAAGACCAGCGGCGGCGCGCGGTGGAATTTTCTGGCGGCCTGGGCCTATGGCAGGAAGGCAGGGGGCTCGGACGCGGCGGCGCAGAAGTACGTCGCCAATCTCTACGCTCACGTACCGGTGCTCGACTCCGGCGCGCGTGGTGCGACCACGACATTCGTCGAGCGCGGGCTGGGCGATGTCCTGATCGCCTGGGAGAATGAGGCGCTGCTGTCCGAGAAGGAATTGGGCGCGGGCAAGTTCGACATCGTCGTGCCGTCGATCTCGATCCTGGCCGAGCCGCCGGTCGCAGTGGTCGACGCCAACGCCAAGGCGCATGGCACCGAACAGGTGGCGACCGAATATCTGAAGTTCCTCTATACGGCCGAGGGGCAGGAGATCGCCGCGCGCAACTTCTACCGCCCGCGCGACCAGGCGGTGCTGGCCAAGCATGCAGCGACCTTCCCCAAGCTGGACATGGTGACGATCCAGGATTTCGGCGGCTGGGGCGCGGCACAGAAGCGCTACTTCGCCGATGGCGGCGTGTTCGATGCCATCTATGCCGGCAAGGCCGCGCGGCGTTGACGGCATGAGGGTGGGAAAGCGCCGCTCGGCGCTGCCGGGCTTCGGCCTGACCATGGGCATGACCCTGTTCTGGCTGGGGCTGGTGGTTCTGGTCCCGCTGTCCGCGCTCGTCATTCGGGCGGCGGGCATGGGCTGGGAGGGCTTTGCCGAGGTCGGACTGTCGCCGCGCGCGTTGGCAGCCTATCGGCTCAGCTTCGGTGCGGCGCTGGCGGCGGCGGCGGTCAATGCGGTGTTTGGGCTGCTGATCGCCTGGATACTGGTCCGCTATGAGTTTCCGGGCAAGAAGCTGATCGACGCGGCGGTCGACCTGCCCTTCGCCCTGCCGACGGCGGTGGCGGGCATCGCGCTGGTGGCGCTGTATTCGGACAATGGCTGGGTCGGGTCGCTGCTCGCGCGGCTGGGGATCAAGGTTGCCTATACGCCGCTGGGCGTTACGATTGCCCTGATTTTCATTGGGTTGCCGTTCATTGTTCGCTCGGTGCAGCCGGTTCTCGCTGATCTGGGTCGCGACGTGGAGGAGGCCGCCGCGACGCTGGGGGCGACCCGTGCGCAGACCTTTCGCCGGGTCATCCTGCCCGCCATTGCGCCCGCACTGCTGACCGGCTTCGCGCTCGCCTTTGCGCGTGGGGTGGGGGAGTATGGCTCGATCATCTTCATCGCGGGCAACATGCCGTTCAAGTCGGAGATCGCGCCGCTGCTGATCATCACCCAGCTCGAACAGTTCGACTATGACGGGGCAACCGCCATTGCGTGCGTGATGCTGGTCCTGTCCTTCGCCATGCTGCTGTTCGTCAATCTGCTCCAGGCGTGGCGCGCCAAGCGGGGTGTGCGATGAGCGGTTCCAACCCCACGACCCAGGAAAGCCCCTGGGCACGGCGTGCGCTGATCGGCGTCGGCTTCCTGTTTCTGGCGCTGTTCCTCTTCCTGCCACTGGTCATGGTGTTCGCAGGTGGTCTTGCAAAGGGATGGCAAGTGTTTGTCGACGCGCTGGTCGACCCGGACGCGCTGGCCGCCATCCGCCTGACCCTGCTGGTCGCGGCGATCGCGGTGCCGGTCAACGCGGTGTTCGGGGTCTCTGCGTCCTGGGCGATCGCCAAGTTCGATTTTCGCGGAAAAAGCTTTCTCATCTCACTGATCGACCTGCCTTTTTCGGTGTCGCCGGTGGTGTCGGGGCTGATCTTCGTGTTGCTGTTCGGGGCGCAAGGGTGGCTGGGTCCGTGGCTGACCGCGCATGGCGTGCGGATCATCTTTGCAGTGCCGGGTATCGTGCTGGCGACCGTCTTCGTCACCTTCCCCTTCGTCGCGCGCGAGTTGATCCCGCTGATGGCCGAACAGGGCCGCGATGACGAAGAGGCGGCGCGCTCACTGGGGGCGAGCGGGTGGCAGACCTTCTGGCATGTGACGTTGCCCAATATCCGCTGGGGCCTGCTCTACGGCGTGTTGCTGTGCAATGCCCGTGCGATGGGCGAGTTCGGCGCGGTGTCGGTCGTATCGGGGCATATCCGGGGGCTCACCAACACCATGCCGCTCCATGTCGAGATATTGTACAATGAATATGACTTTGTCGGCGCGTTCGCGGTGGCGTCCCTGCTCGCCTCGCTCGCGCTGGTGACCTTGGGAGTGAAGACCGTGCTGGAATGGCGTTTCGGCATCCACCGGGCGGGAGCCGCGCATTGAGCATCGTTGTCGAAAACATCTCCCGCCGGTTCGGGGGCTTCACCGCGCTGGACCGAGTAACGCTCGAAACCCAGCCCGGCGAGTTCCTGGCGCTGCTGGGCCCGTCGGGCTCGGGCAAGACGACGCTGCTGCGGACCATTGCCGGGCTCGACTTCGCGGACGAGGGGCATGTGCTGTTCGACGGACAGGACATGACCGGCACGCCCGCCGCCGAGCGGCGGATCGGCTTCGTCTTCCAGAACTACGCGCTGTTCCGCCACATGACGGTCGCCGACAATATCGCCTTCGGCCTGACGGTGCGCAAACGGCGCGACCGGCCGGGCAAGGCGGCGATCGCGGCGAAGGTCGCCGAGCTGCTGGAGCTGATCCAGCTGCCGCAACTGGGGGATCGTTATCCGGCGCAACTGTCGGGTGGTCAGCGCCAGCGGGTCGCGCTCGCCCGTGCGCTCGCCATCGAACCGCGCCTGCTGCTGCTCGACGAGCCGTTCGGCGCGCTCGATGCGCAGGTGCGCAAGGACCTGCGCGGCTGGTTGCGGCGGATCCATGACGAGACCGGTTTGACCTCGATCTTCGTGACCCACGACCAGGAAGAGGCGCTGGAGATCGCCGACCGCATCGTCGTGATGCGCGGCGGTGTGATCGAGCAGATCGGCACGCCCGCCGAAGTGCAGGGTGCCCCCGCCACCGCCTTCGTCTCGTCCTTCATCGGCGAGACGAACCGCCTGCCTGTCACCCGGCGCGACGGAGCGGCGGTGATCGGTGCAGGGCTGGCCACGGTGGCGGATGCGCAACGGGGGCAGGGGACGGGGGAAATCCATATCCGCCCGCACGATGTCGAGCTGGCCGAACCGGGCAACGCCGATGCGCTGGCAATCACCGTGCTGGCCAGCCGTCCGATCGGACGCTCGCGCCGGATTACCGCCCAGGTGGCGGGCGTGGCCGAGCCGCTGACCTTCGACCTGCCCGTCGCGATCGAGGCCGTGCCCGGCCAGGCTTTGTCGATCCGCCCCGTTTCCTATCGCATCTTCTGACCCGTCTTTGTGTTCTGATCTCCTGACGATTTGCGCACGGCAATGTTTCGCCATTTGCCAGCGCGAAATCGGCGGGGCATGACGCGCCCGCTAACGGGGAGATCATGGTGAAGGTCGGACAGGAATGCTGGCGGATCGAGCAGGCCGATCGGATGTCGGTCATCGTCGATGCGGATACCTATTTCCGCCTGGCTCGGCGGGCGATGCTGAATGCGCGCCGCCAGATACTGATGATCGGCTGGGACTTCGATGCCCGGATCGAGCTGGACCATGACGAAGCGCCGGGCGAATCGCTGGGCGACTTCATCTATTCGCTCGTTCAGCGGCAGCCGGACCTCGAGATTTTCCTGCTGCGCTGGGATACGGGAGCGATCAAGTCGTTGTTCCGGGGCAAGACCTTCTTCACCGTCATGAAATGGATGGCGCACAAGCGTATCCATACCAAGCTGGACGGTCATCACCCGATCGCCGCCTCGCACCATCAGAAGATCGTCATCATCGACGACCAGCTGGCCTTTTGCGGCGGCATCGACATGACCAGCGACCGTTGGGACACGCGCGAGCATCGCGACAATGATCCCGGTCGCAAGCGTCCCGGCGGCCAGCCCTATAAGCCCTGGCACGACGCGATCAGCGCGGTCGAGGGGCCGGTGACCCATGCCCTGGGCGAGCTGTTCCGCGAACGGTGGCACGCCGCCGGGGGCAAGCCCATGGGTCCGGCCGTGCCGGGCCCCAGTTGCTGGCCCGAGGGGCTGGAGCCCGATTTCACCAACCAGCCGGTGGCCATCGCCCGGACCATGCCCGAGATGGACGACCAGGCCCCGGTGCATGAGAATGAGGCGCTGTTCCTCGCCCAGATCGCCCGGGCCGAACGGTACGTCTATATCGAGAGCCAGTATTTCGCCTCGCGCCGGGTCGCCGAGGCGATCGCCAAGCGGCTGGGCGAAGAGAACGGGCCGGAATTCGTCATCGTCAATCCGCTGACCGCGCAAGGCTGGCTGGAGCCGATCGCGATGGACACGGCCCGTGCGCGGCTGGTCGAGGCGCTGCGGCGGCGCGACGTCCGTGGGCGGTTGAGGCTCTATCATCCGTTCACCGCCGGGGGCGAGGCGATCTATTGCCATGCCAAGATCCTGATCTCCGATGATCAGGTGTTCCGTCTGGGCTCGTCCAACCTGAACAATCGTTCGATGCGGCTCGACACCGAATGCGACCTGGCAATCGAGGTCGAGGCGGAGAGCCCGGCGGGACAGCGAATCGCGGCGATCCGCGACGACCTGCTTGCCGAGCATCTGGGCGTGCCGCCGACCACCGTGACCGAGACGGTGGCCCGGACCGGCTCGCTGATCGCGGCCGTCGAGACGCTGCGTGGCGGCAAGGGGCGAAGCCTGCGCCCTTACGAGACGCCGGACCTGTCGAGCGTCGAGGAATGGCTGGCCGACAATGAAGTGCTCGACCCGGAAGGGCCGGACGAGATGTTCGAGGCGCTGAGCCTGCGCAAGGGACTGTTCCGGCGGTTGCGGCGGCACTGATGGGCGACGTCGTCAACTTCCGTCAGGCGCGTAAGGGTCTGGCCCGCAAGGCCGCCGAGCAACAGGCGACGGAAAACCGCGCGTGTTTCGGCCGGACGAAGGGCGAGAAGCTGCGGGATGCGGCCGAGCAGGCGAGGGTTCGGAGGGAATTGGACGGCGCGAAGCGGGATGAAATTCCTCCCCAGTGAGGGAAGGAATGGTTTTTCAGCGCGGCGTTGCGAACCAGATGGTGTGCGTCGCTCCCTTGCCGTTTTCACGCGCGCGGACCTTCACTTCGTCGACCACGAAGCCCGCCCGCGACAGCCGCCGGGTAAAGACGGGATCGGGCGCGGCCGACCAGATGGCCAGCACACCGCCGGCGCGCAGCGCGACGCGCGCCTCGTCTAGGCCACGGTTCGAATACAGCCCGTTATTAGCCGGGCGGGTCAGCCCGTCAGGGCCGTTGTCGACATCGAGCAGGATCGCGTCATATTGCCCGCGTCCCGCATAGATCGCATTGCCGACATCGCCCATGGCCAGGGTCACACGGGGGTCGTCGAGACACCCGGCGGTCAGTTCGGCCATCGGCCCGCGCGCCCATTCGATGATGCCGGGGACCAGCTCGGCCACCGTCACCCGCGCCTCTCGGCCCAGACGCGCCAGCACCGCACGCAGCGTGAAACCCATGCCATAGCCGCCGATCAGCAGATTGGGAGCGGATCGCCCCCCCAGCCGGTCGCAGGTCATCGTGCCGAGCGCCACTTCCGAGCCGCTCATCCGCGTGCTCATCAGCTCGTTGCGGTCGAGCACGATCATGAAGTCCCGGCCCCGGCGGAACAGCCGCAGGGGCTCGCCACCGGGCACGTCGGCAACGCCCAGCAGCTCGCGCGGGGTCATTTGCCCTGGCGCGCCTTGCGAGCGGCGTAGCGGGCGTCGCGGGCGGCCTTCAGCTCGGCGGCGGTCGGCACCACCGGCGGGCGCGCAGCGGCGGCAGCGGCCTCGGCCGCGGCGTCCGCCTCGGCCTGGGCTGCGGCGCGGGCTTCCTCGCGGGCGGCCTTTTCCTGCTCGATCGCGGCCTTGTGCGCAGCGCGGCGCTCGGCCTCAGCGGCCTCCTTGGCTTCGCGCGCGGCGATGCGTGCGGCCACGACCTCGGGGTCGGGGGCCGCCTTGTTGCGCAGCTTCTCGAGCGCCGCCGCCTTGGCGTCACGCGACGCTGCCGCACGATCTGCGAAACCGGGAACCTTATATCCTGCCATCAATCTTCATCCCGCTGGAGGGCCAGACAGGCCCAATGCACAACGGCCCCGCATCGCTGCAGGGCCGTTGGAGAAACTGGTGGACGCACTTGGGCTCGAACCAAGGACCCGCTGATTAAGAGTCAGCTGCTCTACCAACTGAGCTATGCGTCCGTTCGTCACGCTCGTCAGGCCGTCCGGCGGCCCGCCTCGTGATCGGGAGGCGCGCCTTTAGCACCGCTGTCGCACTTTGCAAATGCTTTTTGGCGTTTTCCCGCGATTTTTGGTCTCACCAGCGGGTCGAGCGGCGATTTTCCCGGTCGATCGCCATCAAGATGCCCAGGCACAGCAGCACCGTCATCTGCGACGACCCGCCATAGCTGACCAGCGGCAGGGGGATGCCGACGACGGGCGCCAGGCCCATGACCATCATCAGGTTGACCATGACGTAGATGAAGATGGTGGTCGACAGCCCGGCCGCCGTCAGCCGGGCAAACCGCGTCGGCGCGGCCTGCGCGACGTTCAGCCCCCAGCGGATGACCAGCAGGAAGGCCAGGATCAGCAGGCATCCGCCGACCAGTCCCCATTCCTCGGCCATGGTGGCGAAGACGAAGTCGGTATGACCCTCTGGCAGATAGTCGAGATGGCTCTGGGTGCCGTTCAGGAAACCCTTGCCGAATATGCCGCCGGATCCGATCGCGATCTTGGACTGGCTGATATGATAGCCGGTGCCCAGCGGATCGCTTTCCGGGTCCATGAAGATCAGGACGCGATTCCGCTGATAGTCGTGCAGCAGGAAATTCACCGCCAACGGGGCCGCGACCGCCATCGCCATCGCGCCGCCGATGAACAGCCGCAGCGGCACTCCGGCCAGGAACATGACAGTCGCGCCGCCCGCGCAGATCATCAGCGCGGTGCCGAGATCGGGCTGCTTCATGACAAGCGCGGCGGGCACCGCGATCATCGCGGCGACCGGCCAGATCCCTGAAAACCGCCGCGTCTCACCCGGCGGCATCAATTCGTAGAAGCGGGCGGCGCCCAGCACGATGAACAGCTTCATCAGCTCGGACGGCTGGAGCCGGATGAAGCCAACGTCCAGCCATCGCTGGCTGCCCCCACGTACGGCACCGAGCAGCTCGACCAGCACCAGCAGGACGACGAGGATCAGATAGCCCGGCATGGCGATCCGTCGCCACATGTCGAGCGGCAGGCGCGACAGCACCAGCGAGCCCGCCAGCAGGACGAAGAAACGCACCCCCTGCGGTTTGGCCCAGGGGGTCAGCGAGCCACCGGCGGCGGAATAGAGGACGACCAGCCCGAAACAACCGATCGCGGTGACCAGCAGGATCACGCGCCAGGGAAGCTGGGCGATGGGTTCGGGAATGATGCGGGGGCCGCTCATGGATTGGGATCGCTCGTGTCTTCGCCCGGATCGGTCTCGCGGGTAGCCATGGCCTCGGCCTGGGCGTCCGACATGTTGGTCGCGGCCGATACGGCGGGCGAGTCCGTCACCTCGCCGGCATCGGTCTTCGTCGCGGCGGAGGCGGGCTTGGGCGAATGGGCGGCGCGATAGGCGGCCTCGTCGGCGCGCATCCGGGTGGCGATGTCGCCGCCCCAGGTCGGTTCCCCTTCCGCCAGCGACGCCAGCGCGCGGTCGCGGTCGAACAGATAGGTCATGATGTCGCGCCCGATCAGCGGCGCGTCGAGATTGCGCACGGTATGGCCGTTATGTTCGAGGACGACGGAGATGGCATAACGCGGATTGTCGGCGGGCGCGAAGCCCACGAACAGCGCGTGGTCGCGCAGCTTGAAGGGCAACTGTCCGTTCTTGAGCACGCCGGTGCTGCGCCGCTCGGCCATGGTGATGCGGCGAACCTGTGCGGTGCCGGTCTTGGCCGCCAGGCTGACGCCGGGGACGAGCATCCGCGCCGCGCCGCCGGTGCCGCCCTGGTTGACCACGCCGAACATCGCGTCGCGCACCACCGCCAGATGCTCGGAGGCGACCGGCAGGGCGGGGGCGTCGAGATGGACCTGATGCGCCAGCAGGCTGGGCTGGAGATGCCGCCCCGAGGCCAGTCGCGCCGCCATCACCGCGAGCTGGAGCGGATTGGCCAACACGTAACCCTGGCCGATCGAGGCGTTCAGTCCGTCCGCCACGGTCCATTTCGTCTTGTATTTCTTCAGCTTCCACGCCGCATCGGGCACGGTGCCGTAACGCTGCGTGCTGAGCGGCAGGTCAAATTTCTGGCCCAGCCCGACCATCCGCGCGATCGGCGCGATCCGGTCATAGCCCATGCGACGGATCATCTCGTAGAAATAAATGTCGCAGCTCTGCTCGATCGCGCCCTTCAGGTTCAGCGCGCCGTGGCCACCGCGCTTGTGGCAGTGGAAGACACCGGTGCCGACCCGCATCGCCCCGGTGCAGACCACGCGGTCGTTCGCGCCGACCCCGGCCTCCAGCAGCGCCAGGCCGTTCATCGGCTTGACGGTCGAGCCCGGCGGATACAGCCCCTGCGTCACCTTGTTCATCAGGGGCACATGGTCGTTGTCCGACAGCATCGCCCATTCCAGATGGCTGATCCCGTCCGAAAAGCTGTTCGGATCGTAAGCGGGCATCGACACCATCGCCAGCGTCTCGCCGGTACGACAGTCGAGCACGACCGCCGAGCCCGAATTGGTGCCCAGCCGCCGCGCGGCATATTCCTGAAGCCCGGCATCGATGGTCAGGCGGATATTCCGGCCGGGTACGTCGGGGCGGGTGGCGAGTTCGGCCACCACCTTGCCACGCGCCGTCACCTCGACCCGCTTCGCGCCGGGTTTGCCGCGCAAGTACGGCTCGAGCATCTTTTCCAGCCCGTCCTTGCCCAGCTTGAAGCCCGGGGTGACGAGCAACTGGTCGTGCGTCGCCTTGAACTGTTCGGCGGTCGGCGTGCCGACATAGCCGGTCAGGTGCGCGACCGCGGGCCCGGCGGGGTAGAAACGGGCAAAGCCGCGCGTCGGCTGAACGCCGGGCAGCTCGGGCAGGCGGACGCTGACCGCCGCGAAGCGTTCCCAGTCCAGCCGCTCTGCCACCTGCACCGGCTGGAACCCGGCGGCACGGTCGAGGTCGAGGCGGATGCGCTCCATCGCCTCGTCATCCAGCTTCAGGATCTGGCGCAGCAGGGCCAGGACGCGGTCGCGGTCATTCTCGTCCAGCCGGTCGGGGATAATGTCGACGCGGAAGTCGGTGCGGTTGTTGGCGATCGGAATACCGTGCCGGTCGATCAGCCAGCCGCGACGCGGCGGGATCATCGTCGTGTTGACGCGATTGCTCTCGGAGAGAAGATTATACTTCTCGTTCTGCGCGATCGACAGCCACGCCATCCGCCCCGCCAGCAACAGGCCGACGCCCGCCTGCGCGGTGCCCAGCACGAAGGCACGCCGGGAAAAGCTATAGGCCTGTGCGGCCTCGGTCATGATCCGCCCCTGGCGTTCCATGCTCAGGCCCCTACCTCATTCCGGCCGCGTTTGCGATCAATCCAGGCCACCAGTCGGGTGGCGACCGGAAACAGCAGGATGGTGATTCCGATCTGGATCACCAAGGGCACGTCGACCTGTGCACCGACGGGCACGGCCAGGAACCGCCCCGCGATCAGGCAGAAGGCGATGGAGCCGCTGGCGATCAGCCAGTCCTGCCAGAAGTCGCGAAAGACCAGCCGATGCTCGAACAGGTCGATGGCGAGCGATGTGACCGACCAGAGCAGCACCGCAGAGCCGAGCGGTTGTCCCGACACCAGATCGTCGAACAACCCCAGTGGCGCGGCGGCCCATAGCCGAAGCGCGAAGCGCGCGACCAGTCGCCAGGCGAGCAGCATCAACAGACCCATGGGCGGCTGCAACGGCACGATCGCCACGACGGGCACGATGGCGCAGAGCGATCCGGCCATCACGGTCAGCCATGGCAGCGCGCGGGCGCGTGCGGGAGGCAGTCCGGGGTCGAAGGGGTTGATGGTGTCGAGGGTCACGGCCGGGGTGCCGGCGCAGATGGCGGCATCGGCATGAAGGCCCGCTGAACGATGGCGAAATCCAGCGTGTCGGGGTGAACGAAGGGCAGGGCGATCGCCACGTCGCCGCCGTCGCTCTTGATACGCGCGACGGGGATGTTGGGCGCATAGAGCCCGCCGGTGCCCGAGGTGACGAACAGGTCGCCCTTGGCCAGTCGCACATTGGTGGTGACCGACCGGACGTCGAGGGTCCCGTCGCCGCGCCCGACGACGATCGCGGGCAGGCCGTCGCGGGTGCGGCGGACGGGCACGATGCTCTCGGGATCGGTCAGCAGCAGGACGCGCGCCGCCGCAGGGCCCGCCTCGGTCACGCGGCCGATCAGCCCTTCGGGCCCGCGCACCGCCATGCCGGGGGTCACGTCCTGCCAGCGGCCAGCGTTCAGCAGCGCGAAGCGACGCCCGCTCGATCCGGTCGAACTGACCAGCCGGGCCGTCGTCACCGTATCGGGCGTACGATCGCGCACCGCCAGCAGACGACGCAGGCGCCGGTTGTCATAGGCGATGGTCCGCGCGGTCAGCAGGACCTTGCGCGACTGGGCCAGCTCGGCGCGCAGCCGTTCATTCTCGGAATGGACGAAGAAATAATGGCCGATCGTATCGGGCACGCCGCTGACCGCATCGCCGATCGCCACCAGGGCGCCGGAGATCGGGGCGGTCACGCTGCCCAGCGTCATGCGCAATGTGCCGAAGGCGGGCGGGTTGAAGGTCGATGCCACGAGCAGCACCGCACCCACCACCGCACCCGCCACCGCGAGCACATAGGTCAGGAAAGCTCCATATTGCCGCCGTCGCGAAAAACCGGTGCGACGGTCGCGGGCGGGCGCCATGCGCCGGTCCCCTTATGCTGGAGGTTAGCCGTTCAGCAGGACGCCGCGATACATCGGGTCTTCCAGCGCGCGGCCGGTGCCCAGGGCGACGCAGGTCAGCGGGTCCTCCGCGACCGTTACCGGCAGGCCGGTTTCGTCGCGCAGCACCTCGTCCAGCCCTTCGAGCAGCGCGCCGCCGCCAGTCAGGACGATGCCCTGGTCAACGATGTCGGCGGCCAGTTCGGGCGCAGTGTTTTCCAGGGCGACACGAACGCCCTCGACGATGGTCGCGACCGGCTCCGACAGCGCCTCGGCGATCTGGCCCTGGTTGATCGAGATTTCCTTGGGCACCCCGTTGACGAGGTCGCGGCCCTTGATCTGGATGGTCACGCCGATGCCGTCCGCGGGGGGACGCGCAATGCCGACTTCCTGCTTGATCCGCTCGGCGGTGGCTTCGCCGATCAGCAGGTTATGGTTGCGGCGAACATAGGAGACGATGGACTCGTCCATCTTGTCGCCGCCGACACGCACCGAAGTGGTGTAGGCCAGGCCACGCAAGCTCAGCACCGCGACTTCGGTCGTGCCGCCGCCGATATCGACGACCATCGAGCCGATCGGTTCGGTCACGGGCATGTCGGCGCCGATCGCGGCGGCCATCGGCTCCTCGATCAGGAAGACCTGGCTCGCGCCCGCGTTCGAGGCGGCGTCGCGGATCGCGCGGCGCTCGACCTTGGTCGAACCCGACGGCACGCAGATCACGATCTCGGGCCAGCGTGCGAACTTGCGGGGGCCGTGCACCTTCAGGATGAAGTGCTTGATCATCTGCTCGGCCACGTCGATGTCCGCGATCACGCCGTCGCGAAGCGGGCGGATCGCCTCGATATTGCCGGGGGTCTTGCCCATCATCAGCTTGGCGTCGTCACCGACCGCCTTCACCCGCTTGATGCCGTTGATCGTCTCGACCGCGACGACGGACGGTTCGTTCAGCACGATGCCGCGTCCGCGGACATAGACCACGGTGTTCGCGGTGCCGAGGTCGATCGCCATGTCTTGCGACATGAATTTCAAGAAGCGGGGGAGGGGCATCGAAGCTTTCGTTCCGTCTATGGACCGGGTGGGCGTGGACTCATATCCCGAACCGCCGCCAAGAGCCGTCACAGGCACCTGCACCGTCATTTGCGGGGTCGCGGGATGCCGTCGCTTGGGCTAGGGTTTGCCGCATGTCAATACGGCGTCTGCCTCCCCATCTCGTCAATCGTATCGCGGCCGGTGAAGTGGTGGAAAGGCCCGCCAGTGCGTTGAAGGAACTGGTCGAGAATTCGATCGACGCCGGGGCCACCCGGATCGCGGTGACGATCGGGCAGGGCGGTATCGGCCGGATCGAGGTGGCCGATGACGGCTGCGGCATGACGGCCGACGACATGGCGCTGGCGCTGGAGCGGCACTGCACCTCCAAACTGCCGGACGAGGCGATCGAATCGGTCGTAACCCTCGGTTTTCGCGGCGAAGCTCTCCCCTCGATCGCCAGCGTCGCGCGGGTCACGATCGAAAGCCGCCCGGCGGGACGCGACGGCTGGAGCCGGGTGGTCGACAATGGCGAGGTGCTGCGCGACGGTCCCGCCGCCGTGCCGCCGGGCACCCGGATCATGGTCGAGGACCTGTTCGCGCGGGTGCCCGCGCGGCGGAAATTTTTGCGCTCGCCCCGGTCGGAATATGCGGCCTGCCTGGACATGGTGCGCCGCCTGGCCATGGCGCGACCCGACATCGCTTTCACCCTGGAGCATGACGGGCGTCGGGTGCTGACGGTGCAGGGCGGCGAGGAGCGACCGGGCCGAGTCGCGGGGCTGACCGACCGGGCGCTGGCGGACAATTCGGTGGCGATCGACTGGGTGCGCGACACGGTGTCGCTGGGCGGCGTGGCGGGGCTGCCGACCTTCAACCGGGGCATTGCCGACCATCAATATCTGTTTGTCAACGGGCGGCCGGTGCGCGACCGCCTGTTGATGGGGGCGATCCGCGGCGCTTATGCCGAGATGCTGCCGCGTGATCGTCATGCGGTCGTGGCGCTGTTCCTCGACATGCCGCCATCGGAAGTCGATGTGAACGTCCACCCGGCCAAGACGGAGGTGCGCTTCCGCGACCCCGCGCTGATCCGCGGCATGATCGTCTCCGGCCTGCGCCGCGCGCTCGACGAGGCGGGCCATCGCAGCGTACAGCGTCCGCCGGACTCCGCGCTGGCGATGTGGCAGAGCGAAAGCGTCGCGGCACCCCTGGGCTCGGCTCCACCCGCCGACGACTGGACCCCCGCTGCGCCCGAGGCGCGGGTGATGGAGCGCCAGTCGCTGTTCGCGCCGCGTCCCGGCTTTGCCGCCCCGCCGCCGCTCGCCCGCGCAGAAACCGCCTTCGCGCCCCCGCCCGAGGTCCGGCAATATCCGATGGGGGTCGCGCGCGGTCAAGTCGCCAAGACCTATATCGTCGCCGAGGCCGAGGACGGCCTGGTCCTGGTCGACCAGCACGCGGCGCATGAGCGGCTGGTTCTGGAGCGGATGCGCGCCGCGCTGACCGGCGGGCGGATCGCGTCACAGGCGATGCTGATTCCCGAAGTTGTCGAACTGGACGAACCCGCCTGCGACCGGTTGGAGGCGCGGGCGGAGGAACTGGCGGAGTTCGGGCTCGACCTCGAACGCTTCGGCCCGACCGCCATGCTGGTCCGCTCCACCCCCGCTTTGTTGGGGCAGAGCGATCCGAGGGGGCTGGTCGCCGACCTGGCCGACGAACTGGCGGCGTTCGACCAGGCGCTGTCCCTGCGCGAACGGCTGGATCATGTGGCGGCGACGATGGCGTGTCACGGCTCGGTCCGCGCAGGCCGTATCCTGTCGGTCGCCGAGATGAACGCGCTGCTCCGCGAAATGGAGGTTACGCCTCACTCGGGCCAGTGCAACCATGGCCGCCCGACCTGGGTGAAGTTGCAGCATGGCGATATCGAGAAACTGTTCGGGCGGAAGTGACCATGGTGGCGGACTGTCTATGTCCTTCGCTACCCAATTTTGTGCATATTCTCATGGGGGACCACAAGCGACGAGACGAGCGGTTTTCTGCCGCGCTTGATATCGTGCGGGAAGCGGTTGTCGTCGCGACTTGGCATTGATTGAGCACGCTGGCACGATCATCCCAGGCATAGCATCATCGTTCGACGGCCGAGCGGCAAAACACCTGAATGGGGCCGAGCGCCTGGATCGGGATGGCGCTGCCTCTGCTCGTGCAAGAGCGTCGCGGATGGCGAGGCATCGGCGTTCTGTCGGGGCCTGCGCGCTACCTGCCGCAGCTATGGGCGGTGATCACAGGCAACAGCCTTCGGGTGGATGGGTTCGTCGTTCGGGCGCGAGGCGCTATCGAACGGCTGGAGCATCACAACCCAGATGCGGCGCGGTGGTGGCGGACACATGCACCCCACATGATGCGCAGGCGGGCGGGCTTTATCTTCGATGCCGTCGCCTGTGATGTGGTGCGCTGAGCATTTCCGGTTTGCCGTTCTGCTGCGGAATCGACCTGATTCAGGATAAACCACCCCTTGGAGCGCCGGTGAACCGAGCCCATAGAGCGATGAACTGAAAAATATTGCGTCGCCGCGTTCATCGTAACGAAACTTTTGCACTCGGCAGTGTATTTAACGGTCATTGGATAGGCTGGGGCAGTTCGACCATGAAACACATCATGCCGCTGATTTTCGCATTGATCCCGCTGGCGGCGGTCGTCAGCGCCTGCGTCGCCTGTCCATGAGCTAAGCGCACCCGCCACGGGTGCTTTCGGTTGCCGTCTCTCAAGGCGCAAAAAAAGGGCCGCCCGGACATGCCGGACGGCCCTTTCTGTTTCGGTAGTAGGCCGAAGCGCTGCGGATTAGCCCTGCGCTTCTTCCTGCTCCGGCTGAGCTTCGGCGGTGGCGCCGGGCTCTGCGTTGGGATCGTAATCCTCGGTGAAGCCGGCTTCGTCACGCTCGAACATCGAGGCCATGACGTCGACGCCCTTCGCCTGCATTTCGGCTTCTTCCGGCGAGCGGGCGACGTTGACCTTGACGGTCACGGCCACTTCCGGGTGAAGCGCGACGCGCACGTCGTACAGGCCGATCGCCTTGATCGGACGGTCGAGCACGATCTGGCTCTTGTTGACCTTGTGGCCATCGGCGACCAGCGCATCGACCAGATCGCGAACCGCGACCGAGCCGTACAGCTGGCCGACGTTCGACGCCTGACGGATCAGGGTGACGGTGGCGTTCTCGAAAGTCTTCGATTCGACCTCGGCCTCGGCGCGACGGTTCGCGTTCTCGGCTTCGATGCGGGCGCGGTTGGCCTCGAACACCTTCTTGTTGGCTTCGTTGGCGCGCAGCGCCTTCTTGCGCGGCAGCAGGAAGTTACGGGCATAGCCGTCCTTCACCGAAACCACGTCGCCGATGGCACCGAGCTTCTCGACGCGCTCAAGCAGAATAACGTTCATCTGTAAGACCCCTTACTTCACGACGTAGGGCAGGAGGCCCAGATGACGCGCGCGCTTGATCGCCTGGGCGAGTTCGCGCTGCTTCTTGGCCGACACGCTGGTGATGCGCGAAGGCACGATCTTGCCGCGCTCGGACACGAAGCCCTGAAGCAGACGGACGTCCTTATAGTCGATCCGGGGTGCGTCCTTCGCGGAGAAGGGGCAGCTCTTGCGGCGACGGAAAAACGGGCGGGCCATTATGCGGCTTCCTCTTCACGATCACGACGGGGGCGGTCAGCGCGGTCGGGGCGTTCGCCACGATCGGCACGACGCTCGCGGTCGCGCTCCTGCTTGCGCATCATCACCGAGGGACCTTCTTCATGGCCGTCAACCTTGACGGTCATGTAGCGGATCACGTCTTCGTTGATCTGGGTCTGGCGCTCCAGCTCGGCGACGACACCCGCGGGGGCGTCGATTTCGAGCATGACGTAATGCGCCTTGCGGTTCTTGGCGATCTTGTACGCCAGCGAACGCAGGCCCCAGGTCTCGGTCTTCACGACCTTGCCCTGATTGTCCTCGACGATCTTCGTGGCGGCTTCCGCCAGCGCGTCCACCTGCGCCTGTGCCAGATCCTGGCGCGCAAGGAACACGTGCTCGTAAAGAGCCATGCAGCTTACCTTATGTTGGCCGATCGCTGACGCCCACCCCATGTGGTGCGCCCCTCCGGCTGTCTTCCATACTTCAATACCGTCACGCCAAAATGGCATGAGGGCGGGTGAAGCAGGTGCTTCCCGCCCAATGGTGCGCCGGCTCATAGCGGATTGCCGTCAAAAGGCAAGCGAGGAAGGTGCTCCCCTTGCCAGCGGCGGGCGACCTTTCTACCGCGCTGGCCATCCAATTACTGTTTGATGGCAGAACCGACATGCGTGCATTCATCTTTCCGGGCCAGGGCAGCCAGGCCGTCGGCATGGGCAAGGCTCTAGCCGAGGCGAGCCCGGTCGCCCGCGAGGTGTTCCAAGAGGTCGACGAGGCGCTGGGCCAGCACCTCTATCGCCTGATGGTCGACGGCCCCGCCGACGAGCTGACGCTGACCGAAAATGCGCAGCCCGCGATCATGGCGAACGCCATCGCGACCCTGCGCGTGCTGGAGAAGGAAGGCGGCGTGCGCCTGTCGGAGAAGGCAGACTTCGTCGCGGGCCACTCGCTGGGCGAATATACGGCGCTCTGTGCGGCCGACGCGATCGACCTGCCGACGACGGCGCGCCTGTTGAAGCTGCGCGGCCGGGCGATGCAGGCGGCGGTGCCGGTGGGGCAGGGCGCGATGGCCGCGCTGCTCGGTGCGGACCTAGAAAAGGCCAAGGCCATCGCAAGCGCGGCGGTCGATGCGATCCGGGCCGAGAGCGGCGAGGCATTGGTCTGCACGGTCGCCAACGATAATGACCCGTCGCAGGTCGTGATCTCGGGCCACCGTGCGGCGATCGAGAAGGCGGTGGCGCTGGCCAAGGACCTGGGCGCCAAGCGCGCGGTCCTGTTGCCGGTGTCGGCACCCTTTCACTGCCCGCTGATGCAGCCGGCCGCCGACGCGATGGAGGCCGCGCTGGCCGACGCGACGATCCGTGCGCCGCTGGTGCCGGTCTACGCCAATGTCGAGGCGGCGGCCGTCGCCGATCCCGACGCCATCCGCGCGCTGCTGGTGGCGCAGGTCACCGGCATGGTCCGCTGGCGCGAATCGGTGCTGGCGATGCAGGACGCGGGCGTGTCGAACTTCGTCGAGTTCGGCGGCAAGGTGCTCGGCCCCATGGTCAAGCGCATCGCGCCCGACAGTGATGCGGTGAGCGTCGTGACGATGGACGATATTGAGGGGCTTCTCGCCAAGCTCTGATTTTTGCGCGCAGAGGCGCGGAGGACGCAGAGGGGGATTTGGGCCATGCGGGACATTGATCTCGTTAGTGGGGATGTGGTCGATGTGGCTTTGCGGCTCTACCGCGAGCTTGGCCCCGGCCTTCTCGAAAGCGTCTATGAGGTTGTACTGGCCGCCAGATTGGCGGCCATGGGCTATTCCGTCGCGCGTCAGCGCAGCATCGACATTGAATTTGAAGGCGTACGCATCGACGGGGCCTTTAAGATTGACCTTCTGGTCGATGAGCGGCTCGTGGTGGAAATCAAATCGGTGGAGCGACTGGCTCCAGTTCACGCCAAACAACTTCTGACGTATCTTCGTCTCACCGGGCAACCCGTGGGACTGCTGATCAACTTCGGCGGGGAGACGCTACGCGAGGGTATACGTCGCCTAGTCAACAACCATAACCTCTCTGCGTCCTCTACGTCCTCTGCGCCTCTGCGCGAACAAAATTTCTAGGGAGTTTCAAATGTTCGACCTGACAGGAATGACCGCCCTCGTGACCGGCGCATCGGGTGGCCTCGGCTCGGCGGTGGCGAAGGCGCTCGCCGCGCAGGGGGCAAAGCTTGCGCTGTCCGGCTCCAATATCGACAAGCTCGAGGCGTTTCGCGCTGAGCTGGGCGGCGACCACGTCTCGCTGCCGTGCAACCTGTCCGACGCCGCCGCGGTCGATGCGCTGGTCCCACAGGCCGTTCAGGCGCTGGGCGGCAGGCTCGACATCCTGGTCAACAATGCGGGCGTCACCCGCGACAACCTGACCATGCGGATGAAGGACGACGAGTGGGGCCAGGTCATCAGCATCAACCTGGAGGCGACCTTCCGCCTGATCCGCGCCGCCGCCAAGCCGATGATGAAGGCGCGTTTCGGACGCATCATCTCGATCACCTCGATCGTCGGTACGACCGGCAATCCGGGCCAGGCAAACTATGCCGCATCGAAGGCGGGTATCGTCGGCATGTCGAAGGCGGTCGCGCAGGAACTGGCCAGCCGCAACGTCACCGTCAACTGCGTCGCGCCGGGCTTCATGCGCTCGGCGATGACCGATGTCCTGCCCGAGGCGCAGAAGGCCGCGCTGCTGGGCAAGATCCCGGCGGGCGACCTGGGCAAGGGCGAGGATATCGGCGCCGCCGTCGTCTATCTGGCGTCGAAGGAAGCCGGTTACGTCACCGGCCAGACGCTGCACGTCAATGGCGGCATGGCGATGCTCTAAGGCCCGAAAAGGGCACGAATGATCCGATGGCAGACCAAGTCCGTCGCTGGACGGGCTTGCAAGACATGGATGCGCGTTCTACGTGCGTTCAGGAATTACCAACCCCCGATGAATTACGAGAAGGGATTACCATGAGCGAGACCGCCGACCGCGTGAAGAAGATCGTCGTCGAGCATCTCGGCGTCGAAGCCGACAAGGTGACCGAGGACGCGAGCTTCATCGACGATCTCGGTGCCGACAGCCTCGACATCGTCGAGCTCGTCATGGCGTTCGAGGAAGAGTTCGGTGTCGAAATCCCGGACGATGCCGCCGAGAAGATCACGACCGTCAAGGACGCGATCACGTACATCGACGAGAACAAGGCCTAATACCGGGGCCTCGGCCCGCAGGTGATGCGGGCCGAACGGGCCGCCAAGGCCAGGTTTCAAGCGGCTCCCCGACCCCGACATAGCGGGCGGGGAGCCGTTTTCGTTGTGGAATGGAGTGGAATATGCGGCGCGTCGTCGTCACCGGACTGGGTCTTGTCACGCCTCTGGGCGCGGACGTGGAAACCGCCTGGGCCAATCTGATCGCTGGCAAGTCCGGCGCCGGTCCGATCACGCGGTTCGATACCACGGGGCAGAAATGCACCATCGCGTGCGAGGTGAAGCCCAAGGACCATGAATATGGCTTCGACCCCGACAAGCGCGTCGACCACAAGGTCCAGCGCCAGGTCGATCCGTTCATCGTCTATGGCATCGACGCCGCCGGACAGGCGCTGGAAGATGCTGGCCTGACCGAGCTCGACGAAGCGACGAAGCTGCGTGCGGGCGTGTCGATCGGCTCGGGCATCGGCGGCCTGCCGGGCATCGAACTCGAATCGGTCAACCTGCATGAGCGTGGCCCCGGCCGGGTCAGCCCGCACTTCGTCCATGGCCGCCTGATCAACCTGATCTCGGGCCAGGTCAGCATCAAGTACGGCCTGATGGGACCGAACCATTCGGTCGTCACCGCCTGCTCCACCGGCGCGCATTCGATCGGTGATGCCGCGCGGATGATCCGCGACGACGATGCCGACATCATGCTGGCGGGCGGTGCGGAAAGCACGATCAACCCGCTGGGCGTCGCGGGCTTTGCCCAGGCGCGCGCGCTCAACATGAGCATGAACGACCGCCCGACCGAGGCGAGCCGACCCTATGACAAGGGTCGCGACGGGTTCGTGATGGGCGAGGGCGCGGGCGTCGTCGTGCTCGAGGAATATGAGCACGCCAAGGCGCGCGGCGCGAAGATCTATGCGGAAGTCGTCGGCTATGGCCTGTCAGGCGATGCCTATCACGTTACCGCGCCGCACCCGGAGGGCAAGGGTGCCGAGAATGCGATGCGCATGGCGCTGCGCAAGGCGGGCATGGAGCCGTCGGACATCGACTATATCAACGCGCATGGCACCTCGACCATGGCGGATACGATCGAGCTGGCCGCGGCTAAGCGCGTGTTCGGCGACGACCTGTCGGGTGCGTCCATGTCGAGCACCAAGTCGGCGATCGGCCATCTGCTGGGCGGCGCCGGTGCGGTGGAGAGCATCTTCTGCATCCTGGCGCTGCGCGACCAGATCGTGCCGCCGACGCTGAACCTCGACAATCCGGACGAGGGCACCGAGGGCGTCGACCTGGTCCCGCACACGGCAAAGAAGCGTGAGGTGAAGGCGGTGCTGAACAACTCGTTCGGCTTCGGCGGCACCAATGCCTCGCTAGTGATGAAGGCGATCTGACCGACACGCCAACTCCCGTTCGGCCTGAGTGAAGTCGAAGGCCACGGGACGCGGCGTGAGTTCAGGGCGCGCACTTCGACTTCGCCCGGTGCGAAGGGAATGTAGTGCGCAAATTCCGACTCCGGACACCACCGGGTCCGCTTGCAATATGCTCAAGCCCGCGCCATCGGGCTGGCACGCAAGCGGACCCGGATCGGTGCCGGGGTCGTTTCATGTCTGGGCCTGTGCCCTAGTCAAATCCGGGTGAGATATGCGCAAGGTCGGCTGTATCGGGTTGCTGCTGGGGCTGATCGGCATCGCCGTCTTCGCCTGGGTCGCGCATGACTGGGCTGGCAGCGGCCCGGCGGACAAGCCGCTCGCGGTGGTGGTGCCCGAGGGGGCGAGCTTGGCGCGCGCCGCCAATGCACTGGAAAAGGCCGGCGCGATCCGTTCGGCCAGCCGTTTCCGCCTTTATGCCCGGATCTTCGGCGACGGGGGCGCGATCAAGGCTGGCGAATATGCCATTCCCGAACAGGCCAGCGCCTCCGACGTCCTGACCCTGCTCCAGGAGGGCAAGGTCCGCCAGCGTCTGGTGCCGGTGCCCGAGGGCTATCCCTCTGTGCTCGTCCATGACGCGCTGATGCGTGCCGACGGGCTGACCGGGGACGTGGCCGTCCCTGCCGAGGGTTCGGTACTGCCAGACAGCTATGCCTATCAGAAGGGCGACACCCGTGCCGCCGTCGTCGCGCGGATGCAGAAGGCGATGAAGGACTATCTTGCCCAGGCCTGGGCCGACCGGAAGCCGGGCATCGCGGTGAAGACCCCGCAGGAAGCCATCATCCTGGCCTCGATCGTCGAGAAGGAAACCGGCAAGCCCTCCGAACGCCGGACGGTCGCGGCGGTCTATGGCAACCGGCTGCGTATCGGCATGCCGCTTCAGGCGGATCCGACCGTGATCTATCCGATCACCAAGGGGCGTCCGCTCGGCCGTCGCATTCTGCGGTCCGAACTCCATGCCAAGAACGGCTACAACACCTATGCCAGCCCCGGCCTGCCGGTCGGGCCGATCGCCAACCCCGGCCGCGCGTCGATCGATGCGGTGCTGAACCCGGCGGACAGCAAGGCGCTGTATTTCGTCGCGGACGGATCGGGCGGCCATGTGTTTGCCGACACGCTGCCTGAGCATAATGCCAATGTGCAGAAATGGTATGCGATCCGCCGCCAGCGCGGGGAGATGTAGGGTCGATCCACATTCGGGGGGGACTCTCCCCAAATTCCTCCCCTGCAAGGGGAGGAGTGTCGAATTTGGCTATCCGCTCAGGACGGGCACCCCTCCGGCCAGCCACCTCCCCTTACAGGGGGACATGAAACGCATGTCGACTGGCCCGGCATTCTGACCGCCGAGTAAATCGGCGGCGCGAGGACCGGTCAGCGGGCTTCCTCAGACAGCCGCCTTGCCAGCGCCTGCCGTGATGCGTCGGCATAGGCCCGGCAGGCGCCGGGAGTGGTGCGGAACCGGTCGGTCGCGCCGTCCTGGTCGGCATGGGCGGTGATGAGGATGTCGCAAGGAAGCGCACGCATCGCCGCTTGTCCGCGGGCGAAGGCGGCGACCACCGGCGCGTGCGCGGGGGCGGAGAAGCGGTAGTCGTCGGTCGATACCGGGTTGAGGCTGGACGCGAAGACGATCGACTTGCAGCGCTTGCCCTCGCAGGCGCGCCAGCTCCAGCTCATGCTGCCCATGGTATGACCGGGTGTGGCGCGCGCCGTGACGACGCTATGCCCCAGCGTCAGCCGCTCGCCGTCGCGGATGACGCGGACTGAGCGGACCGGCGGGAACCGGCTGTCATAGCCACGTTGCGGATCGTCCGCCGCCAGCCGCCCGGTGCGAAGCCCTTCGGCCCCGCGCGGACTGGCGACGACCGTTGCGCCGGTATCGCGGGCCAGCGCGGCAATCCCGCCCGCATGATCGAAATGCGGCTCGGTGCTCAGAATATATTTGATGTCGGTCGGACGAAAGCCCAGCCTGGCGACATTGGCGAGGATCGCGTGTGCGCCCTGCGGAAGGGCACCATCGATCAGGATCAGGCCTGCCCCGGTGTCGATCAGCGCGACGTTCAGCCCGCCGAAACCGACCAGATAGCTGTCGCCGAACACCCGCACGGGTGGCCGTGGGGCGAGCCATTCGCTCGCGTGATCGGTCACGATCGGGCGGGTCAGCGGGTCGTCTCGCTGCGGGGCGGCGGCGGTAAGGGCGAGCGCACAGGCGGTAAGGGTGGCCAGATGGCGATGCATGGGTTTGGTCTCCTTGCACCCAGGATGCGGAGAAACGGGATCGGGGACAAAGCATCTTCCCTCGACACAGACATGAGCGGAATTCATGATAAGCCATGGACCGAGCCCAACTGCCCCTCAACGCCTTGCGCGCGTTCGAAGCCGCCGCACGGCATCTGAACTTCACGCGCGCGGCGATCGAGCTGTGCGTCAGCCAGGGGGCGGTCAGCCATCAGGTCGCGCGGCTGGAACAGCGGCTGGGCGCGCGGCTGTTCCATCGGCTGCCGCGCGGACTGGCGCTGACCGATGACGGGCAGGCGCTGGTGCCGGTGCTGGCCGAGACGTTCGACCGGATCGGGGCGACGCTCGACCGCTTTGCCGATGGCCGTTTCCAGCATGTGGTCAATATCGGCGTGGTGGGCACGTTCGCCACCGGCTGGCTGCTGGCGCGGCTGGATGACTTCGCTGCGACCCATCCGCACATCGACTTGCGCGTGTCGATCAACAACAACCGCGTCGACCTGGCGGGGGAGGGATTGGACGGCGCGATCCGCTTTGGCGACGGGGCATGGCACGGCACCCATGCCGAGCCGTTGATGGCGGCACCGCTGACGCCGCTTTGTGCGCCTCCGGTCGCGGCGCGGTTGGGTGCACCGGGCGATCTGCTGCGCGAACGGCTGTTGCGGTCTTACCGGGTCAGCGAATGGGAAAGCTGGTTCGCCGCTACCGGCACCCAGCCGCCGCCGCTGCGAGGGCCGATGTTCGACAGCTCGGCACTGATGGTCGGCGTGGCGATGACGGGGCTGGGGGTGGCGCTCGCTCCGAAGGTGATGTTCGAGCACGAACTGACGACCGAGCGACTGGTCCAGCCCTTTGCCATCGAGGTCGATGCGGGCCGATACTGGCTGACGCGCTTGCTGTCGCGCAAGGAGGGGCTGGCGATGAAGGCGTTTCGACAGTGGTTGGCAGGGGCGGTGAGCGATACCGCCCCTCCATCACTGCTTTGCGGCGGTCCTCCTCCCCAAGCATAGCCTGGGGAGGAATGGGCGTCCCAAATCCTCCCCATCATCGATGGGGAGGGGGTGTAAGAGCGATGGTGGAGGGGCATGGCCCTCACCATCAGCACGGATGGATAGGGATCAGCCCCGCAAGGCCGCCGCCGCGCGGGCCTTGGCCTCGACATCCGCCATCGACCCGCCGGTCACCCAGCTGCCGCCGACGCACAGCACGCGGTCGAACGCCAGCCAGTCGGGCGCGCTTGCCTCGGTGATGCCGCCGGTCGGGCAGAAGCGGGCCTGGTAGAAGGGCGCGGCCAGCGCCTTCAGCGCCTTCAGCCCGCCGCTCGTTTCGGCCGGGAAGAACTTGAAATGGGTCAGGCCCAGGTCCAGCCCGCGCATGATGTCGCCCGCATTGGCGATACCGGGCAGATAGGGGATGCCGCTGTCGATCACCGCCGCGCCCAGACGGTCGGTCAGGCCCGGTGAGACGATGAACTCGGCACCCGCATCGGCCACGTCGCGCAGCTGCTGCTCGTTGACGACGGTGCCCGCGCCGACGATCGCGCCGGGGACCTTCTTCATCTCGGCCATCGCCTCCAGCGCGGCGGGGGTGCGCAGCGTCACCTCCAGCACCTTCAGGCCGCCTGCGACCAGCGCTTCGGCCAGCGGGCGGGCGGTGGCGGCGTCGTCGATGACCAGCACGGGGATGACCGCACTGGTGCGCATGATGGTGGCGATGTCGGTCATGAATGCTCCTGAGCGAAAGCGGCAGCCGCGCCGAACAGGCCGGGCTGGGGGTGGGTGATGAGCTTGACGGGGATACGCGCCATCAGCGACTGGAACCGGCCCTTGGCGACGAAGCGCTGATCGAAGCCCGAGCGCAATAGCTTGTCCTTGATCCGAAAGCCCAGGCCGCCCGCGATGACGACGGTCTTGGCCCCCTGCGCCAGCGCGAAGTCGCCCGCGACCGCACCCAGCGCCAGGCAGAAGCGGTCGAGCGCGGCCAGCGCGATCGAGTCGGTGCCGTCCAGCGCCTCGGTCCAGATTTCGCGGTCGTCGCGGCTCGGCACCGCACGGCCCTCCATCGAGGCAAGCGTCTCGTAGATGGCGACGATGCCCGGCCCCGAGCAGATCCGCTCGCACGATACGCGGGTATAGGTGCGACGCAGCCGCTTCAGGATCGCATCCTCGATCCCGTCCAGCGGGGCATAGTCCATATGCCCGCCCTCGGTCTCGATGACGTGATAGCGTTCCGGGGTCAGCAGGACCTGCGCCACGCCCAGGCCGGTGCCGGGGCCGCAGACGGTCACGACGCCCTGTTCGGGCATCGGTTCTTCGGGGCCGCAGATGTGGAGGAAGTCTTCCGGCGGCACCTGCGCAACGGCATGGCCGACCGCGCCGAAGTCGTTGATGACGGTGTAGACGTCCGCGCCCAGCCGCTCTGGGATCAGCGAGGGGCGGATGACCCAGGGGTTGTTGGTCATGCGGATCACGTCGCCGGTGATCGGCGAGGCGATGGCGAGCGAGGCCGCCTTGGGCAGCGGACGGCCCAGATGCGCCTCGAACGCCTGCCAGGCGGTCTGGAGCGAAGCGTGCTCGGCGGTCTTTTGCGTGCACGGCTCGCCCAGTTTGACAACGCGCCCATTCTCGACCTCGGCGATGGCGAAGCGCGCATGCGTGCCCCCGATATCGACGGCTACGATTTCCATCATGTCCTCCCCCTTATTATTTTACAGGCCGGCGGCGGCGAGAATGGGCGAGGCGCCCTTCTCGGCCTCGTCGGCGGCCTGGCGGAAAAGCGCGAACAGCTCGCGGCCCATGCCCTGCGCCGGGGCGGGCGTCGCCACCAGCTGGCGCGACGCCCATTCGGCCGGATCGACCAGCGCGTTCAGCGTACCCTCGACCGCATCGAGCCGGACGATGTCGCCATCGCGGATCAGGCCGATCGCCCCGCCACCGATCGCCTCAGGGCTGAGATGGATGGCGCACGGCACCTTGCCACTGGCACCCGACATGCGGCCGTCAGTGACCAGTGCCACCTTGAAGCCCCGGTTCTGGAGCACGCCCAGCGGCGGGGTCAGCTTGTGCAACTCGGGCATGCCGTTCGCCTTGGGCCCCTGGAAGCGGACCACGACAACGACGTCGCGCTCCAGCTCGCCCGCCTTGAACGCGGCCTGCACTTCCGACTGGTCGGAAAAGACACGCGCTGGCGCCTCGACGATCCAGCGCTCGCGCTCGACCGCCGACACCTTGATGCAGGCGCGGCCCAGATTGCCCGACAGGATGCGCATCCCGCCATCGGCCGAAAAGGGCGCGGCGGCGGGGCGCAGGATCGTCTCGTCGCCGCTGTCGCCGACCGAGGTCCAGGCCAGCTTGTCGCCCTCGATCACCGCCGTCTGGCCGTAATCGGACAGGTCCTTGCCCGCGACGGTCAGGATGTCGCGGTGAAGCAGCCCTTCCGACAACAGTTCGCGGATGACATAGGGCATACCGCCCGCCGCCTCGAACCCGTTCACATCGGCCGAGCCGTTCGGATAGACCCGCGCGATCAGCGGCACCGCAGCCGACAGGCGGTCCATATCCTCCCAGTCGATGATGATCCCCGCCGCCCGCGCGATGGCGGGCAGGTGGATCAGGTGGTTGGTGGAGCCGCCGGTGGCCAGCAGGCCGACCGCCGCGTTGACGATCGCCTTTTCATCGACGCAGCGTCCCAGCGGCCGGTAATCCTCGCCGCGCTGGCCGATGGCGGCGAGGCGGTGGACGGCGGCGCGACTGAGTTCCTGGCGCAGCTTGGTGCCCGGATTGACGAAGGCGGCGCCCGGCATGTGCAGGCCCATCACCTCCATCATCATCTGGTTGGTGTTGGCGGTGCCGTAGAAGGTGCAGGTGCCCTTGGAATGATAGGCCGCGATCTCGGCATCCAGCAGTTCGTCGCGCCCCGCCTTGCCCTCGGCAAAGGCTTCGCGGACGGCGGCCTTCTGCTTGTTGGGCAGGCCGGTGGGCATCGGGCCGCCGGGCACCAGGATCATCG
This sequence comes from Sphingomonas sp. CFBP8993, assembly GCF_034044895.1. Taxonomy (NCBI): domain Bacteria; kingdom Pseudomonadati; phylum Pseudomonadota; class Alphaproteobacteria; order Sphingomonadales; family Sphingomonadaceae; genus Sphingomonas; species Sphingomonas sp. CFBP8993. The sequence goes on from NZ_JAXCWU010000003.1 coordinate 540,171, forward strand.
GCAGGTGGCCGAAGCGCAGTGCACCCATCAGCAGGCCCGGCACGATCTTGTCGCAGATGCCGAGCAGCGCGGCCCCCTCGAAGGTGCCGTGGGACAGGGCGACCGCCGTCGACAGCGCGATGGTGTCGCGGCTGAACAGCGACAGCTCCATGCCCGCATAGCCTTGCGTCACGCCGTCGCACATGGCGGGGACGCCGCCCGCGACCTGCGCGGTGGCGCCCACTTCACGCGCCCAGACCTTCATCAGTTCGGGGTAGCGATAATAGACGGCGTGGGCCGACAGCATGTCGTTATAGGCCGACACGATGCCGATATTCATGCCGCGATCCGCCTTCATGGCGTCGCGGTCTTCCTCCGTCCCGGCATAAGCATGGGCGAGGTTGGCGCAGCCCAGATTGGGGCGGCGCACCGCCGTCTCGGCCTCGTGCGCGATCAGGTCGAGATAGGCCTGACGGCCCGGCCGGGATCGTTCGATGACCCGGTCGGTGACGGCCGAGACGACGGCGTTGAGGCTCATTGCTCGCTCCAGTGGATGTCGATCGGCAATTCGATCTCGGCCAGGACGCGGCCGACCGGATAGGGCGAGGATGCGCCTTCCTTGATCGCGTCTTCCAGCACCTTCTTCTTGGCCGGACCCGAAATGGCGAACATGATCGACCGGGCGGAGACGATGCCCGCACGGCTGAGCGTCACGCGGGCGACCGGTGCCTCGGGCGGCAGGGGATCGGGCATCAGGCCCAATGCGCGGCGCTCCTTCGGGCCGTTGAGGGCTTCGTCATAATCGGGGCCGGGGAAGATCGAGGCGGTGTGCCCGTCGGCACCCATGCCCAGCAGCACCAGGTCTAGCGGCCAGTGAAGCTCCTGCATCAGGGCATCGGCCGAGCGACCGGCGGCCTTATAGTCCGACGTCGCCTGCGGCACGATCGGCATCACCCGCGCGCCCTTGGGCAGGAAGATCTTGCCGATCATGGTGACGTTGGACAGCGGATCGCCCAGCGGCACGATCCGCTCGTCTGCGGGGACGATGGTCACGCGCTTCCAGTCGAGCTTGGCTTGGGCCAGCTTTTCATAGACCGGGACGGGCGTCTTGCCGCCCGACAGCGCGATCACCGCCGCGCCGCGCGCTTCGATCGCGCTTTCAATGATGAACTGGATGTCGCCCGCCAGCGCGTTCGCCATTTCGGTGGTGTCTTCGTAATCCCACCATTCGATTTCGTCAGTCATGTCACTCACGTCCTAGATGATCCGGGCAAGGCCGGTCCGCCACCTCGCGGCCAGCGGACCCACGCCCTGCCGATGATGTCACACGGCGATCGGCCGTGCGCCGGGTGTCAGTCGTCCTGCCAGTGAACCCCGTCGCGCTCGGTCAGCGCGATGGCGGAGGAGGGGCCCCAGCTGCCGCTCGGATAGGTCTTCGGCTTGACGTCGTTGGCGTCCCAACCGGCGCGGATCGAATCGATCCAGGCCCACTGCGCCTCCACCTCGTCGCGGCGAACGAACAGCGTCTGGTCACCCTCGATCAGGTCGAGCAGCAGCCGTTCATAGGCGATGCGGCGGCGGGTGCCCGCAAACTCGGCGTCGAGCGACAGGTTCAGCGGCACTTCGCGCAGGCGGATGCCGTCGCGGTCGAGCCCCGGCTCCTTGGCCATCACGAGCAGCTGGATATACTCCTCGGGCTGAAGGCGGATGACCAAGGTGTTCGGCTGAAGCAGCCCGCCGCGCCCGGCGAACATGGAATGCGGCACCGGCTTGAACTGGATGGCGATTTCCGAACGGCGCGCGGCCATGCGCTTGCCGGTGCGCAGGTAGAAGGGCACGCCCTGCCAACGCCAATTGTCAACATGCGCCTTGATCGCGACGAAGGTCTCGGTCTTGGACGGCTTGCCCAGTTCATTGGCATAGGAGCCGACGATCTTGCCGCCGACCGCACCGTCGGCATATTGGCCGGTGACGGTGTTGTTGGGCACTTCCTCGGGCGTCATCAGGCGCAGCGAACGGAAGACCTTGGCCTTTTCGTCGCGGATCGAATTGCCGTCATAACGCGCGGGCGGCTCCATCGCGATCAGCGCGAGCAGCTGGAGGATATGGTTCTGCACCATGTCGCGCAGCGCACCCGCACCCTCGTAATAGCCCGCGCGATCCTCCAGCCCGACCGTCTCGGCAATGGTGATCTGCACATTGTCGATGCCGTGCGCGTTCCAGATCGGCTCGAAGAAGAAATTGCCGAAGCGCAGCGCCAGGATGTTCTGGACCGTTTCCTTGCCCAGATAATGGTCGATGCGGAAGGTCCGCTCTTCCGGGAAGCCGAAGGCGACCGCGTCGTTGATCTCCTTCGACGAGGCCAGGTCGTAGCCGAGCGGCTTTTCCAGGCCGATCCGCACCGTCTCACCGGCCAGGCCGACCGACTCCAGGCCCTTGATGGTAGACTCGAACAGGCTGGGCGCGGTGGAGAGATAGATCGCCAGGCCGTTCGACACGTCGCCGACCTTCTCCGCCAGCGCGGGGAAACCGTCCGTCGAGGAGGCGTCGAGCGACTGGTACTGCAATCGATTTAAGAAGCCGGCGATCTTGTCGGCTTCCTTGCGGTCATCGGGCAGGAAGGTGTCGAGCGCCTTCGCCGCGAAATCCCGGAAGCTGGCATCGTCATAATCGGACCGCGCGGTGCCGGTGATCGTCAGCCCCTCGGGCAGCAGCCCGTCCGAATGGAGGTTGAACAGCGAGGGTAGCAGCATCCGCTGCGACAGGTCGCCGGTCGCACCGAACAGCAGCAGCTTGCCAACGGGATTGCGCGTCATGACGTCTCCTTAGAGCACGAGGCCAGCGGTCGGATCGAGCCCGGCCATGATATTCAGGTTCTGGACCGCCGCACCCCCGGCACCCTTGCCCAGATTGTCGAGCGTGGCGATCAGTCGCGCCTGTCCCGTGGCCGCATTGCCGCAGACGCGCAAGGTCATCCGGTCGGTTCCGGCATTTTCCTCGATATTCACCGCCGCGACGGTATCGGGCGAAAAGCGTACGATGCGGCTGTCGGCATAGGCCTGCGCCAGCGTATCCGCGACGCGATCCAGCGAGGGCGCGCCGGGCAGCGCATAGAGGGGCAGCGGCACCTCGACGACCATGCCGCGATAGGTGTCGGCCACGGACGGCGCGAAGATGGGGGCGTGGTCCAGGCCGGAGTGGCGCTGCATCTCCGGCGCATGTTTGTGCACCAGGCCGAGGCCATAGGGGCGAAAGGCGCGTTCGGTCGCCGTTTCATAGTCGGCGATCATCGCCTTGCCGCCACCCGAATAGCCAGAGGCGGCATTGACCGTCAGCGGAAAGCCGGCCGGAATGATCCCGGCGCGCACCAGCGGACGGACGAGCGCCAGAAAGCCGGTGGGGTAGCAGCCGGGATTGGAGACGAAGCGGGCGGTCGCGATACGATCCTGCTGGTCGGGGTCCAGCTCGGCAAAGCCATAGATCCAGCCATCGGCGGTACGGTGTGCGGTCGAGGCGTCGACCACCCGCGTCCGGTCGTTGGCGATCAGCGAAACGGCTTCGCGCGCGGCGTCGTCAGGCAGGCAGAGGATGACGAAATCGGCATCGTTGATCGCCTCGCGCCTCGCCTCGGCATCCTTGCGACGGTCATCGGGCAGGGTCAGGATCGCCAGATCGGGGCGTCCGCCCAACCGGTCCGCGATCTCCAGGCCGGTGGTGCCTGCACCGCCATCGATGAATACCGTCTTCGTCACTGCACCCGCTCCAACAACCCGGCATCGCAATAGCCGACCAGCCCGAGATGCGGCGCGATGCCCCAGGCATGGCCACCGGCCAGCTCCAGCACCTCGAACGTCTCGCCAGCCGCCAGCTCGGCCAGGACCGTGCTGCCCGACGGACGACCCTCACGCAAGGTCGCCGGCGCATGGGTCCTATAGGGCAGGGGAGCGGCGTAATGCGGTGCGAATACGTATTCCGCCAGTCGAACGTCCGCCAGATCGGGCCGGACCGCGTTCGTGCGGGGGTCGAGGCTGACGGTCCTCCCCTGGAGCGCGAAACTCTTACGCGCTGGCCCGTTGGAGGCTGGGGGCGTCGCCGGCGCCGATGAAATGTCCGAATTCTTCAAGAAAGTCCGCCCCTTCAGGTGTCCTGGCGACAAAGATGTTCCGCTTGTCGCTATCATCGCGTTGGCGGCGCAGATAGCCCAGCGTTCCCAGTCTATTCAAGGCGCGGGTGACGACAGGTTTCGAGACGTTCAAGGCGCGCGCCAAACCGCGCACCGTATGGGGGCCGGGACGCAGATAAACGACGAGCAGCAATGCCATCTGGCGATTGGTCAGGTCGGGTTCGCCCGAGCGGACATAATCGACCAGGGCGCTCATCCAGGCGAACAGCGACTGTGGGTCGTGCGGGTGGGACACGATGGCGATTCCAATGGCTGTGCCGGGCTTTAACCGGGCGTTGTTTCGAAGTCATAACGCCCTTTATCCATGGTGGTTTCCACTCATGTTCCGCTTTGGTGCACATCTTTTCGAGGGGCGCGGGCGGTATTCCAGGGGGCCGGGGCGGGGGGTTACCCGCCGCCGAGGTTGATCCCGCCCCCCGGCTCGCCTATGTGCGCGCTTTCGCACACCCTCCATCGGGATCACACGCGCCTCATGTTCGCATTCCTGCTCGTCATCCACGCCATCATCGCCGCGGTTCTCGTCACGGTGATCCTCATGCAGCGGTCGGAAGGCGGCGGTCTGGGCATGGGCGGCAGCCCGGCGGGCCTCATGTCGGCGCGCGGCGCGGCCGATTTCCTCAGCCGTGCGACGGCGGTGCTGGCGACGCTGTTCGTCGGCTTCTCGATCCTGCTGGCCGTGATCGCGGCGACGCGCGGTGCGCCCGCGATCGATACCTCGCTGGCCCGGACGCCCGCGACTCAGGCACCGATCACCCAGCCGGCACCCGCTCCGGTCCCGACCGGTGCCGCGCCTGCTCAGGCGCCTGCGGACAATTCGGCGGTTCCGCTCGCCCGCTAATCCTCGTTTCCATCGCAGCACGGGCCAACGCGCCGCCGATATTTTCCGGCGGCGCGCATCTTTGCTGTTGTCGTATCCACCCCATCCAAGCTAGGCGATTCTTCCCATGGCGCGGTATATCTTCATCACCGGCGGCGTGGTTTCGTCGCTCGGCAAAGGCCTCATGGCGGCCTCTCTTGCGGCTCTCTTGCAGGCGCGCGGCTACAGCGTGCGCATCCGCAAGTTCGACCCCTATCTGAACGTCGATCCGGGCACGATGAGCCCGTATCAGCATGGCGAGGTCTATGTGACCGACGACGGGGCCGAAACCGACCTCGACCTGGGCCATTATGAACGTTTCACCGGCGTGTCCTCGCGCCAGTCCGACAACGTGACCTCCGGCCGCATCTACAAGACGATCATCGAGCGCGAGCGGCGCGGCGACTATCTGGGCGCGACCGTCCAGGTGATCCCGCACGTCACCGACGCGATCAAGGCGTTCGCGCGGGCCGACACGATCGACGAGAATGGCGAGGAGATCGACTTCATCCTCTGCGAGATCGGCGGCACGGTCGGCGACATCGAATCGCTGCCCTTCATCGAGGCGATCCGCCAGCTGAAGAACGAGCTCGGCCGCGGCAAGTCGATCAGCATCCACGTCACGCTGGTGCCGTATATCGCGGCGGCGGGCGAGCTGAAGACCAAGCCGACCCAGCATTCGGTGCGCGAGATCGCGGCGCTGGGCGTCGCGCCCGACGTGCTGGTCTGCCGTTGCGAGCATCCGCTGCCCGCCTCGGACCGTTCGAAGATCGGGCTGTTCTGCAACGTGCCGCCCTCGGCCGTCATTCCGGCGCTGGATGCCAAGAGCATCTATGCGGTGCCGCTGCAATATCATGCCGAGGGTCTCGACTCGGAAGTGTTGCGCGCGTTCGGGATCGAACCGGAAGGCGCGCCCAACCTGTCGCGCTGGACCGAGATCGTCGATCGCCTCTTCAACCCCGAGGGCGAGGTCACGATCGGTGTCGTCGGCAAATATGTCGGCCTGCAGGACGCCTACAAGTCGCTCAACGAAGCGCTGGTGCATGGCGGCATCGCCAACAAGGTGAAGGTCCATATCCGCTGGATCGACGCCGAGCTGTTCGAGGGTGACGAGAGCGAGATCGCGCAGCAGCTGGAACCCTGCCACGCCATCCTCGTCCCCGGCGCGTTCGGCGAGCGCGGCGCGCAGGGCAAGATCGAGGCGGTCCGCTTCGCGCGTGAACGCCGCGTGCCCTATTTCGGCATCTGCTTCGGCATGCAGATGGCCTGCGTCGAAGGCGCGCGGAACCTGGCGGGGATCGCCGAGGCGTCCTCGACCGAATTCGGCCCGACCTCCGAGCCGATCGTCGGCCTGATCACCGAGTGGATGGGCCGCGACGGGCTGGAAAAGCGCGAGGCCAGCGGCGACATGGGCGGCACGATGCGGCTGGGCGCCTATCAGGCCAAGCTGGCGGGCAACAGCGTCGTCGCCTCCATCTATGGCAGCGAGGACATTTCCGAGCGCCACCGCCACCGTTACGAGGTGAACACCACCTATAAGGAGGCGCTGGAAAAGGGCGGCCTGGTGTTCAGCGGCATGTCGCCCGATGGCACCTTGCCCGAAATCGTCGAGCGGCCGGACCATCCCTGGTTCGTCGGCGTGCAGTTCCACCCCGAACTGAAGTCCAAGCCCTTCGACCCGCATCCGCTCTTCGCCAGCTTCGTCGAAGCGGCGGTGAAGCAGAGCCGGCTGGTCTGATTTTAAGACCCCGCCTTCGAAAGGAGGCGGGGTTTTTCTTTTCTGGTTTTTCGTGCGGTTTGGGGAGGGCTTGTCTCCCTGGTGGATGACGGGGCGTAGGCTCCGACTACGCTCAGCCCGAACGGGGGGTGGGGATTTGGTCGGCTAAGCAACAGGCCGGTTTGCCCACCCCGATTCCCCACCGCCGTTCCGCCTGAGCGAAGTCGAAGGCCATGGGAAAACCTCCCCGCTGGGCCCACCTCATCTCTTGAACTTCGACTATGCTCGGCCTGAACGGAAGCAGGGCACGTTACACAAACCAAAAGGCGCCCGGACCCGTCGGTCCGGACGCCTCGCGACGTCTTCAGGGAGCGAAAGACGTCGAGCGGGTTACGCGGCCTTGGCCTCATCGGCCTCGCCGGCGTTGTGCTCCACCGCGGCCAGCGGCTGGCCCGTCTTGATCGCGATCGTCTTGGGCTTCATCGCCTCGGGCACCTCGCGGACGAGGTCGATGATGAGCAGGCCGTCGTTCAGGCGCGCATCCTCGACGAACACGAAGTCCGCGAGTTCGAAGCGCCGCTCGAACGAGCGATTGGCGATGCCGACATGCAGGAAGTTGGGCGCGCTCGCCTTGTCATCCTTCTTGCCGGTGACCAGCAGCATGTTCTGCTGCGCGGTGATCTCGATCTCGTCGCGGGCGAAACCGGCCACCGCCAGGGTGATGCGGTAACGGTCGTCCGCCAGACGCTCGAGGTTGAAGGGGGGATAATTTTCCGCCGAGGCGGCGCGGGAGTTGGCCTCGAGCAGATCGAACAGCCGGTCGAAGCCGATGGTCGAGCGGCGGTACGGAGTCAGATCGATACGCATGTCAAAACCTCCATCAGAAGCGAATTGAAACGGGATCGGCCGGTCTACCCCGGCGCGGGGTGGTTCAACCCATCCGTGCGGCCCGGTTTTGGCACCGCACGCGAACCGATATGGTTCATTCGAAACAGCCTTCAAGGGCCTTTCAGGATCGAAAAGCAAATCTTCGCTGACCCCAAGCGCTTGCTGGATTGAATGCCTACTAAAACGATGTGTGAATGGAAGATGAAATTAAAGGGGAGCTTCCATGTCCTTGACCCTGGCCTTGATCCTGGCCGCCCAGACCGCATCGCCGTCCGCCGATCCGCAAAACACGTCGGTCGTGACGGCTCCCACCCCCGAGGCGCGCCGCGACGCGGGTCGGTTGGGCACCGCGCAGCAGGGCGGGGGGGACGTGGTGGTCACCGCCCGCCGTCGCGCCGAGACGATCCAGTCGGTCCCCATCGCCATGTCGGTGATCGGCGGCACCGCGCTGGCCGAGACGGGGACGTACAATGTCAACCGGCTGACCCAGATCCAGCCTACCCTGCAATTCTATTCGACCAACCCGCGCAACTCGGCCGCCAACATCCGTGGGCTGGGCGCGCCGTTCGGGCTCACCAATGACGGGATCGAGCAGGGTGTCGGCATCTATGTCGACCAGGTCTATTACAGCCGCATCGCCTCGGCGACGTTCGACTTTACCGATACCGAACGGATCGAGGTGCTGCGCGGACCGCAGGGTACGCTCTATGGCAAGAATACCACGGCGGGGGCGATCAACATCATCACCCGTGCGCCCAGCTTCACCCCCGAAGCGCGGGTCGAGTTGAGCACGGGCAATTACGACTTCTTCCAGGGCAAGGCGTCGGTGTCCGGCCCGCTGGTCGACGACAAGGTGGCGGTGCGCCTGTCGACCTCGATCACCACGCGGCGCGGCACCATCTGGAACACGCGGCAGCAGGAATGGCAGAATGCCCAGGACAATCTGTCGCTGCGCAGCCAGTTCCTGTGGCACGCGACCCCCACGCTCGACCTGACCCTGTCGGGGGATTATGCGCGACAGAATCCGAATTGCTGCGTCCAATATTATGCGCGCGTGGGTGCGACGCAGCGACCGGCGAACCGCCAGTACCCCGCGCTGGCCGCGGCGCAGGGCTATAGCGTGCCCTCGACCAATGCCTTTGACCGGGTGACCGATGTCGATACCGATCTGCGCGCCAAGCAGGAACTGGGCGGGCTGTCGCTGGTCGCCAACTGGGATGTGGGGGACGCGACGCTGACCAGCGTGTCCGCGTGGCGCTTCTGGCATTGGGACCCGTCGAACGACCGGGACTTCGTCGGCATGCCGATCACCACCGTCTCGGCCAATCCGTCGCAGCAGAGCCAGGTGACGCAGGAACTGCGCATCGCCTCGAACGGCAAGCGGACGCTCGATTATGTGCTGGGTGCCTTCTATTTCTGGCAGACCATCGACACGCAAGGGCTCCAGGTGCAGGGCCCGGCGGCCAGCGCCTTCCTGCTCAACCCGACCAGCACGGGCGGGCGTAATCCGGCGACGCTGAACGGCCTGACCTCGCGCAACACGATCGGCTTTACCAACACGTCGGCGGCGCTGTTCGGCAAGCTGACCTGGCATGTCGACGACCGCCTGTCGGTGTCGCCGGGGCTGCGGTTGAACTATGACCGCAAGGACGGCTCCTATGTCTCGGTCGTGACCAACGGTGCGGGCTCGACCAGCCTGACCAGCGACCAGCGCAGCGTGCTGGCGCCGCAGAATTATACACCGTCCTTCACCAACTGGAACGTGTCGGGCGACCTGACCGTCGCCTACGAATTCAATCCCAACGTCCATTACTATGCGACCTATGCGCGCAGCTATAAGTCGGGCGGCATCAACCTGTCCGGCCTGCCGCTCGATGCGCAGAACAACCCGATCCTGGCGACGCAGACGGTACGGCCCGAAAAGGTCAATCACTTTGAGTTGGGGCTGAAGACCCAGTTCGCCGATCGCCGCGCGACGGTGAACATCGCGGGCTTCTGGACCGAGATCGGTGATTATCAGGCGACAGTGAACAATCTTCAGGTCAACGTCCTGCGCGGCTATCTCGCCAATGCGGGCCGGGTGCGGACGCGGGGTGTGGAGATCGACTCGGCCTTCCGCCCCACCAGCCGGTTCAACGTCTATGCCAATGCCGCCTTTACCGATGCGCGCTATACCCGCTTCACCAACGCGCCTTGCCCGCCGGAGCTGTCGGGGGGTGCCGCGTTGCCGGTGGTCAACGGCCAGATTGTCGGTACGCCGGCTGCGGCGGGAACGCCGGGCAATTCGCTGCCCTATTGCGATATCTCAGGCCAGTGGCTGCCGGGCGTGTCGCGCTGGGCCTTTTCCTACGGTGCGGAGTACGACCTGCCCGCGACTGTGGCGGGGACCGAGGGGCAATTCTATCTGGGCTATGATGGCAGCTATCGGTCGAAATTCTCGTCCAACCCGTCACGCTCGGCCTATACCGACATCAACGGCTATAGCCTGTCGAACGTCCGCGCCGGGTTTAAGGCACCGGGGAGCTGGAACGCCTTTGTCTGGGTCCGCAACCTGTTCGATCACAATTACTATGAGCTGCTGGCGACCCAGTCGGGGTCGACCGGCCTCATCGTGGGCCAGCCCGGCGATCCACGAACCTATGGCCTGACCATTTCCAAGTCGTTCTGAGCTGATCCTCCCCAAGATAGCTTGGGGAGGGGGACCGCCGGGCGTCAGCCCGGTGGTGGAGGGGCAGGGGCCTTTCACAGGTGTTGCCCACCCCTCTACCACTCGTCGGCACGAATGGATCCCCTCCCAATCGGAGCTGGGAGAGGATTGATAGCCGACTGCACAAATCTCAGGATTCGTCCATTTTCGGTTCATCTTGATTTGGTATAGCGACAGTCCCGTAAACGGGCGCCGGGCCGGCATCTGGGAACGGAGTCTGGAAGCTCCCCGTGTCCCAGCCGGTTCCGGCGGCTTTTCGAAGGACCGATGCGCGACGAGAGCCCAATGCCAAACGCCCGGACCGTTTCCGATCCGGGCGCCTGCGTGACGATCGCTCGTCAGCCCCCTTTTCCCGCTCCCGCATCAACCTCTTTGGGTGAGCGTTGGAGCAATCCCCGAACCACGGCCGTTGCTGCCTGTGTCTCAGTAAGATTGTGTTACGGTACGGCGGGGGCGCTTGTCATCCCTCTTGCGGTATCGATGCTACGATTGGCTGACTTGTGTGGCGCGCGGGCAACAATTGCCGGTCTGGACGGTTTCTGCGCCCGCGCGGCGCGCGGCATTGCCACCGCCGGGTGCCGCCCGTACAGCCGCGTGGCTCAACAGTGTTTCTCCACGGATCGATCGGACCTGCATGATCCTGTCTCGCTATGAACGGATGATCGCCCGGCGCTATCTGCTGCCCGGCAAGGGCGAGGCGTTCATCTTCCTCGTCGCCTCGATCAGCCTGGTCGCGGTCATGCTGGGCGTCGCCGCGCTCGTCATCGTCATGAGCGTTATGAACGGCTTTCGTGCCGAACTGTTCGACAAGATCGTCGGGCTGAACGGTCATGCGGTGGTGCAGGGCGTCGGCGGCCGTCTGCCCGACTGGCGCGATATCGTGCGCGAGGCGCGGGCGACCCCCGGCGTGACCAGTGCCGTGCCGATGATCGAACAGCCGCTGATGTCCAGCTATAACGGCCGGGTCGAGGCGGTGCTGGTGCGCGGCATGCGCATGGCCGACATGCGCGACAATTCGGCGATCCGTTCCAAGATCGTGATGGGCAGCCTGAACAGCGTGACCCCCGGCAGCGGCCGGATCGCGATCGGCAGCCGCCTGGCCGAGGCGCTGGGCGCGACGGTCGGTTCGGAAATCTCGCTGATCAGCCCGCAGGGGCAGACGACTCCGTTCGGCACCGTGCCCCGCATCGTCAGTTATACGGTCGGCGCGATCTTCGAGATCGGGGTGTATGATTACGACAAGGCATACGTCATCATGCCGATCGAGGATGCGCAGACGCTGCTCCTGATGGGCGATACGGTCGGCATGGTCGAAATCCAGACGGTCGATGCCGACCGGGTGGGCCAGATCCTGGCGCCGCTTGCCGACAAGCTGGGCGGGCGGGCGGTCATCGCCGACTGGCGGACGATGAATGCGCAGCTGTTCGAGGCGCTGGCGGTCGAGCGGGTGGCGATGTTCACCGTGCTGTCGATCATCATCCTGGTCGCGGTGTTCAACATCCTGTCCTCGCTGATCATGCTGGTCCGCGCCAAGACGCGCGACATCGCGATCCTGCGCACGATGGGCGCGACGCGCGGCGGGCTGATGCGCATCTTCATGACGGTGGGCACGATCATCGGCGCGCTGGGCACGGTCGCGGGGCTGGGGCTGGGCGCGGTGTTCCTGTTCTATCGCCAGGCGGTGGTGAATTTCGTCCAGTTCGTGACGGGGCAGAATCTTTGGGATCCCTCGATCCGCTATCTGACCGAGCTACCGTCGAAGCCCGACCCCGTCGAGATCGTCGTGATCGCGTCGATGGCGCTGGTCTTTTCCTTCCTTGCCACGCTCTACCCCGCCTGGAAGGCGGCGAGTACGGACCCGGTTCAGGTGCTGCGCTATGAATGATCCGATCATCCGCATGGGCACGACGTTGCCGCCGCGCGCCGCCGAACCGGTGCTAGAGACGCGCGAACTGTCACGCAGCTTCACGCAAGGCGACCAGACGATCGAGGTGCTGCGCGGCGTCGACCTGGCGATCGCGCCGGGCGAGATCGTCGCGCTGCTCGGCCCCTCCGGTTCGGGCAAATCGACGCTGCTCCAGGCGGTCGGCCTGCTGGAGGGCGGATTCTCGGGCTCGATCCGCATCGCGGGCGAGGAGGTGTCGAAGCTCGACGCGCATGGCCGCACGGTCGCACGGCGCGACTATCTGGGCTTCGTCTATCAGTTTCACCATCTGCTGCCCGACTTCAACGCGATCGAGAATGTCGTCCTGCCGCAGTTGGTGAAGGGCAAGATGCCGGCCGAGGCCGATGCGCGCGCCCGGGCCTTGCTGACCGCGCTCGGGCTCGGCCACCGGCTGACCCACCGGCCCAGCCAGTTGTCCGGCGGTGAGCAGCAGCGCGTGGCGGTCGCCCGCGCGCTGGCCAACCAGCCGCCGCTGGTGCTGGCCGACGAGCCGACCGGCAATCTGGACGAGCACACGTCGCAGGTCGTGCTGGACGAGTTCCTGCGGCTCGTTCGCGGCGAGGGCTCGGCGGCGCTGGTCGCGACGCATAACGAGCGGCTGGCGGCGAAGATGGACCGGGTGGTTCGCCTGCACGAAGGCCGCCTGCAATGAGCGTCTGGACCGAGACGCCCACGCTGACCGGTCGCCACGTCACGCTGCGTCCGTTCGTCGAGGCGGACCTTCCCGCGCTGGTCGAGGCCGCGCGAGAGGGCGACCTGTGGAACATCTTCTACGCCAATGTGTCGATGATGAAGGTGCCCGAACGCTGGCTGGCGGCGGCGCTGAAGGAGCGTGACGTCGGCCGTGCGCTGATCTTCACGGTCGAGACGCCGGACGGCGATATCGTCGGCACCACCCGCTATATGCGGATCGCAGCCCAGCATAGGCGGCTGGAGATCGGCGGCACCTTCTACGCCACCCGCGTCCAGCGCACGGGGGTCAATACCGAGGCGAAGCGGATGCTGCTCGCCCACGCCTTCGAGGTGATGCAGGCGCAGGCCATCCAGATCCGGACCGATGCGCTCAACAAGCGCAGCCAGGCCGCGATCGAGCGGCTGGGCGCGAAGAAGGACGGGGTGCTGCGCGGGCATCAGGTCATGGCGGACGGTCGTATTCGCGACAGTGTCGTCTATTCGATCATCGACCGCGAATGGCCGGGCGTGCGCGCCAATCTCGACTATCTGCTGGGGAAGCACCGATGAGCGCTATTGCGGATTTCATCGTCCGGGCGGCGGATGGCCAACCGGTAGAACTGTCGCGCTATGCCGGGCGGGCGCTCCTGATCGTCAATACCGCGTCAAAGTGTGGTTTCACGCCACAATATGAGGGGCTGGAGGCACTGCACCGTCGCTACGAGGAGCGGGGCCTGACGGTGCTGGCTTTTCCCTGCAATCAGTTCGGCGCGCAGGAACCGGGTGACGCGGCCGAGATCGCCAGTTTCTGCTCGCTGACCTATGACGTGAGCTTCCCCGTGATGGCGAAGGTCGAGGTCAATGGCGACGGCGCGGACCCGCTGTTCCAGTGGCTGAAGGCGCAGGCGCCGGGCGTGCTGGGGACCAAGGCAATCAAGTGGAACTTCACCAAGTTTCTGGTCGATCGTGCGGGGAAGGTGATCGAGCGTTACGCCCCGACGACCAAGCCGGAAGATATGGCGAAGGACGTCGAGGCGCTGCTGTAACCAGGCGGCGGTTCAGGCTGAGCATGGCCGAAGGCCACGCCCTGGCCCTCAAAGCGCAAATGCGCTTGCGCCTTTCTTGTGATCCAGCGCCGAGGCGATGGCGGTGATCCCGCCGAACAGGAAGCTCAGGCCCAGCACATAACCCGGCAGCGTCATCGCACTCCACGGCAGCGTGGCCAGCACGAACAGCGCGAGCAGGATGTTGAGCACGCCCAGCCCGATCATCCACCCGCGCCGCCGCCGCATCCGCGCGCCCAGGCCGATCTCCAGCCCGCCACGCAGGCCCAGCCACACCGCGACCAGGATGGTCAGCGAGATCGCCCCTGTCGCAGGCTCGAACGCCATGATCAGGCCGATGACCAGCGACAGCAGGCCGAACCCGATCGCATAGCCACGACCCTCATGCCCCTTGCCGAAGATGCCTGCCGCGACCGATACCAGCCCGGCGGCGATGAAGAAGGCGCCGATGACCAGTGTCGCCGCAAGCGTGGCGGGCACCGGAAACACGAAGGCGGCAAGCCCGAGCAGCGCGGACAGCACGCCATAAGCCAGGATCCAGCCCCATCCCGCGCCGGGGCGCAAGGCGGTGGCAAAGCTGCGGTCGGTATCGGTCATGGTCATCCGCTTTCGCTCAAGTCCTTATGCTGGCGTAACGGACTTTCGCGTAACCGGTTCCGGGTGCGCGTGCCTCGACATATCGCCAGGCGGGGTTCGGTGCTGGTCGAATCACGCGCGGTGGCGTAGGGAGGGGGATGCATTCCGGATATGTGCCGCTCCGCATCTTTTCCTCCTTCACGATGCTCGACGGCGCGATCGACCCCAAGGCGATTGCGGCGCAGGCCAAGGCCAACGCCTTCCCCGCCGCGGGCCTGACCGACCGCAACGGCCTCTATGCCGCGATGGCCTTTTCCGACGCCGCGAAGAAAGCGGGCGTGCAGCCGATCATCGGCACGATGCTGGGCATCGCGCGGCCGGATATGCCCGACAATGTCGGGGCCGTGGTCGACTGGATCGCGCTTTATGCGCAGGACATGACCGGCTACGACAATCTGTGCGCGCTGGTGTCGGCGGCGCATCTCGACCGTCCGATCGAGTTGGCCGCGCATGTCGGTTTCGACACGCTCCAGACGTTCAGCCAGGGCCTGATCGCGCTGACCGCGGGCGGCGAGGGCGGCATCGCGCGTCTGTTCGCCGAAGGACAGCCCGACCGGGCGAAGGCCTATGCCGATCGGCTCCAGGCGATCTTCGGCGACCGGCTCTATGTCGAACTGGCACGCCGTGACGACGCGATCGAGATGGCGGCCGAGCAGGACCTGATCGACCTGGCCTATGACCGCGACCTGCCTCTGGTCGCGACGAACCCGTGCTGTTTCACTGATAGCGGTTTCGGCGACGCGCATGACGCGATGCTGTGCATCGCCAACTCGACCTATGTCGAGATGGACGACCGCCCCAAGAGCTGCCCCGAGGCATGGCTCAAGCCCGCCGAGATGATGAAGCAGCTGTTCGCCGACCTGCCCGAGGCGATCGAGAACACGCTGGTGGTGGCGCGGCGCTGCGCCGTGATGGCGCCGTGGCGCAAGCCCATCCTGCCCAGCCTGGCGGGCGACCGCGAGGGCGAGGCGGCGATGCTTCGCCGCGACGCGACCGCCGGTCTGGAAGCACGGCTCGACCGTATCGCCGAGCTGGAGGGCGAGGGCGAACCCGGCTGGCGCGAGGCCTATCACGAACGACTGACGTTCGAGGTCGACATCATCATCCAGATGGGTTTCCCCGGCTACTTCCTGATCGTCGCCGACTTCATCAAATGGGCCAAGGACCACGACATTCCCGTGGGGCCGGGCCGTGGTTCGGGCGCCGGCTCGGTCGTCGCCTGGGCGCTGACCATCACCGACCTCGATCCGCTGAAGCTGGGTCTGCTGTTCGAGCGCTTCCTGAACCCGGAACGCGTGTCGATGCCCGACTTCGACATCGACTTTTGCGAAACCCGGCGTGGCGAGGTCATCCGCTACGTCCAGGAGAAATATGGCCGCGATCAGGTCGCGCAGATCATCACCTTCGGTAAGCTGAAGGCGCGAGCGGTGCTCAAGGACACCGGCCGTGTACTGCAGATGAGCTATGGCCAGGTCGACCGGCTCGCCAAGCTGGTGCCCAACCACCCGACCGACCCTTGGGACCTGAAGCGTGCGTTGAACGGCGTGCCCGAACTGGCGAAGGAGTACGCCAACGACAACCAGGTCCGCCGCCTGCTCGACCTCGCCACCAAGCTGGAGGGGTTGCCGCGTCACTCGTCGACGCACGCCGCGGGGGTGGTGATCGGCGATCGGCCGCTGGCGCAGCTGGTGCCGCTCTACCGCGATCCGCGCTCGGACATGCCGGTGACGCAGTTCGACATGAAATATGTCGAGGGTGCGGGCCTTGTGAAGTTCGACTTCCTGGGCCTGAAGACCCTGTCTGTCCTGCAAAAGGCGGTACAGCTGCTGGCCAAGCGCGGGGTCGAGGTCGATCTCGGCGCGCTCGCCTGGGACGACGAGGCGACCTATGCGCTGCTCCAGAAGGGCGACACGGTCGGCGTGTTCCAGCTGGAATCCGAAGGTATGCGGCGCACGCTGTCGGCGGTGCGGCCATCCAATTTCGGCGACATCATCGCGCTCGTGTCGCTGTACCGGCCGGGCCCGATGGACAATATCCCCAGCTTCGGCCGCCGTAAGCAGGGCACCGAGGAGATCGTCTACCCGCACGCCCTGCTCGAACAGATATTGTCCGAGACCTACGGCATCTTCGTCTATCAGGAACAGGTGATGCAGGCCGCCCAGATCCTGGCGGGCTATTCGCTGGGCGGCGCGGATCTTCTCCGCCGCGCGATGGGCAAGAAGGTGAAGGCGGAGATGGACGCGCAGCGTGCCATCTTCGTGAAGGGCTGCCAGGAGGTGAACGGCATCCCGGCGCAAAAGGCCAACGAACTGTTCGACTTGATCGACAAGTTCGCCGGATACGGCTTCAACAAGAGCCACGCCGCCGCCTACGCGCTGCTCGCCTATCAGACCGCGTGGTTGAAGGCGCATCACCCGCATGAATTCTATGCCGCGTCGATGTGCTACGACATGGCGCTGACCGACAAGCTGGCGATCTTCGTCGATGATGCGCGCCGCATGGGCGTGACGATGCTGCCGCCCTGCATCAACGCCAGCCAGGCCGAGTTCGATGTCGAGGCGCATGAGGATGGCCTGGGCGTCCGTTATGCACTGGGCGCGCTGAAGTCGGTGGGCGAAGGCGCGATGGAGAAGCTGGTCGTCGAGCGGGGGGCGGGGGGAGCCTTCGCTTCGCTCGACGCGCTCGCCAAGCGGGTCGATCCGCGCCTGATGAACAAGCGCCAGCTGGAAACGCTGGCCTCGGCGGGGGCGTTCGACGGGGTCGAGGCCAATCGCGCGGGCGTCCATGCGGTTGCCGAAACCATCCTGGCCATCGCCGCGCGCACCCATGAGGGGCGGACGAGCGGGCAGGGCGGCCTGTTCGGCGAAACCGAGGTGGCGGGCGACGCGATCAAGCTGCCGACCGGCGCCCGCTGGACCCTGTCGCAGCGCATGGAGCAGGAGAAGGAGGCGTTCGGTTTCTATTTCTCCGCGCATCCGGTCGACCGGCACGCCCATATCGCCAAGATGCACGGCGCCCGCACCTATACCTCGCTGACAGAGCTGATCATCCCCGATGACGGCGCGCGGATCGGTGCGACGATGGCGGCCTTGGTCGAGGATGCGCGCTGGCGGACCTCGGCGCGGGGCAAGCGTTACATGATGGCGCAGCTATCGGATGCCACGGGCCAGTTTCTGGCGACCTGTTTCGACGACTCGGTCGCGGGCGATCTGGAAAAGGCGGCCAAGGAAGGCCACTGCGCGCTGATCACCGTCGAACTCGACCGGCGACCCGGCGAGGAAGCGCCGCGGGTCAGCGTCAAGCGTGTCCAGTTGTTCGACGGGCTGGCCAGTATCGCGAAATTCGTGGTCGAGGTGACGGTGACCGACAAGGTCGCGTTCAAGGCGCTCCATGCCATGCTCGACCCGTTGCGCAACGGACGCGGCGAGGTGAGGGCGCGGATCAAGGGTGCCGAGGGCGATACGCTGTTGACGCTGGGACGGAATTTCCTGCTGGACGCCGAATTGGCAAGCCATATCGAGGATTTGCCGGGGGTGAAGGCGGTGGAGATGAAGTCGTCCGAGGCGCGTCTGGCACTGGTGAGTTGAAGTAGTCGCCTCAGCCCTTCATCCCGCTCTCGTGGGGATGAAGGGCATGGGGTCCGGCGGTCGGTTGCCCGATCAGTGCGACTGCGTTTCCTCGTCCCCCGCTTCTCCGTGATTGCCATAGCCCGCGCCCGAACTGTCGGTATCGTCTTCGTTCGGCACCGGATCGGGGGACGTCTGTTCGGGGTCGTGGATCATCGCATCTCTCCTTGTCCGTCCGTAACGCATGGATGAAGCGGGACGATCCTCAAAACAGCTCACCCTGCGGGCCGCTGGGCGGGCGGAAGCGGCTGGTGTCGAGCATGGGCCTGTCCTGGTTCAGGCCATGCAGGCGGCAGGCACGATGGAAGCGGACCCGCAACAGGTCCGCCCATGGTCCCTGGCCCTTCATCCGGGTGAAGAAACCGGGATCATTGTCTCGGCCCCCGCGCAGCGACCGGATGATCGCCATGACCTTGCCCGCCCGGTCGGGGAAATGCTCCGCCAGCCAGGCGCGGAACAGCGGCGCGACCTCGTGCGGCAGGCGGACCGGAATGAAGAAGGCGTGGCGTGCGCCCGCCCGGGCCGCATGTTCGACCAGATGCTCGATCTCATGGTCGGTGATGGCCGGGATCACCGGCGCGATCGAGACATAGGTCGGGATGCCCGCCTCGGCCAGCCTGGTCACCGCGGCCAGCCGCCGCGCGGGCGTCGGCGCGCGCGGTTCGATCGTCCGCGCGACACCGGGATCGAGCGACGTCACCGACATGCAGACCGTCGCCAGCCCCTTGGCCGCCATCGACGCCAGAATGTCGATATCGCGAACCACGCGGTCCGACTTGGTGGTGATCGCCACGGGGTGGTCGGTTTCGGCCAGCACCTCCAGGATGGCGCGGGTGATCCGCCATTCCCCCTCGATCGGCTGATAGGGATCGGTGTTCGTCCCCAGCGCGATCGGCGCGACGCGGTATCCGGGCTTGGCCAGCTCTGCGCGGAGCAGTTCGGCCGCGTTCGGCTTGGCGAACAACCGGCTTTCGAAGTCGAGGCCCGGTGACAGGTCGTGATACGCATGGGTCGGGCGCGCGAAGCAATAGATGCAGCCATGCTCGCACCCCGCATAGGCGTTGATCGACTGGCTGAACGGCACGTCGGGCGAGGTGTTGCGGGTCAGGATGGTTCGCGGCGTCAGGACGGTCACGCTCGTCCGCAGCGGCGGCGGCGCGCCGTCGACTAGCGATTGTACGTCCAGCCAGTCACCGTCCGCCTCACGTTCGGGGAGGGAGAAGCGCTGGCTGGTCGCGTTGTGCGTGGCCCCGCGGCTGGCGGCTTTCACCATGGCGATGCGATTGCGATGGCGGCGCTGCCCCGTACGGATAACGCTATGCGGGTGACGGCATGCGGGCAGGGGAGGCGCCGACCCGTGTCCAAAGGCCTGGCAACCGATGCAGGCCGAGGCTGGCTCAGAAAGCGAATCTGCTTGTCCATCCGCAAATGCTATGGAATGAAGTGGAACGTAGCAAGAACAAAGGGGTCGGATGATGGCGCGTCTGCAGTATCTCGAACTGCCGGTCGGCGACCGTGCCGAGGCGAAACGCTTCTATGCTGAGGCGTTCGGGTGGGGCTTTACCGATTTTGGCGCGGACTATGCCGCGACGATGAGCGGGGATACCGACATCGGCCTGGACGCCGCGCCCGACAAGGTGCGGGCGCCGCTGCCGGTGATCCGGGTCGAGGATATCGAGGCGACACTGGCAGCGGTCGAAGCGGCGGGCGGGAAGGTCGTCGTGCCGATCTTCGCCTTTCCCGGCGGGCGGCGTTTTCACTTCCGCGACGTCGATGGCCATGAACTCGCGGCGATGCAGCCCGGCTGATTATCGCTCGAGCAGGCGCGGCATCAGCTCGACGAAGTTGCATGGTCGGTGGCGGCTGTCGAGCTGATCACGCAGGATACCGTTCCAGGCATCCTTCACCGCGCCGGTCGAGCCGGGCAGGGCGAAGATATAGGTGCCGCGCGCGACGCAGGCGCAGGCACGCGACTGGATGGTCGATGTGCCGATCGTCTGGAAGCTCAGCCAGCGGAACAGCTCGCCAAAGCCGGGGATCATCTTCGTGGCAACCCGCTCGACCGCCTCGGGGGTCACGTCGCGCCCCGTCACGCCGGTGCCGCCGGTGGTCAGGATACAGTCGATGCTGGCATCCTCGATCCAGCGGTCGAGCTGTGCGACGATCATATCCGCATCGTCGCGCAGGATGGTGCGCTCGGCCAGTTCATGCCCTGCATCGGTCAACAGCCCGACAAGCGTGTCGCCCGAGCGATCCTCGGCGAGCGAGCGGGTGTCGGAGACGGTGAGGACCGCGATGCGGACCGGTGTGAAATGACGGGTGGTATCGATGGGCATGGCGGGGTCAACGTTCGGTTGCGGGTTTCGGGGGCAGCTTGGGAGCGGTGGGGCGTGGCCTTCGACTTCGCTCAGACTGAACGAAAGTTCGGCAGTTTTGCCTGATCACCTTGACCCGACAAGCAACCACGAACGCCGTTCAACCTGAGCCAAGTCGAAGGCCAAGGGCCCCCCAACCCTGCTCAATTCGCCTGCGGCATCGCCGTGCTGGACTGCGGGTTGACCGTCGCGTTCAGCGCGATCGTCGTCCGGGGCGCGACATGCGCCTGCGCGACATTCGGACGTTGCAGGCGGACGGCGGTGGCACCGGGCAGGCCGGGGAAGCGTGGCCACAGCCCCTGGGCCAAAGCGGCACGGCTGGGCGACTTGGCCTTGCCGACCTGGCTTTCATACATCCAGTAGTTGCGCAGAACCATGGTGACGTAGCCACGCGTCTCCCAATAGGGAATGCTCTCGATATAGAGCAGCGGATCGCCGCCGTCGCGGACCAGGCTGTTCCACTCGCCGACCGGCTTCGGACCTGCGTTATAGGCCGCGATGACCTTCGGCAGCAGGCCGCCGGTGACCCCGGTCATGTCGCGCAGCCGCTCCAGATGGCGCTGGCCGATATCCATGTTGGTCGACGGCTTGGTCAGCGCCGACCGGTCGATCGACACGCCGCGCTCGCGCGCGAAATCGGTCGCGGCGGCGGGCATGATCTGCATCAGGCCATAGGCACCCGCCGGGCTGACCACCTTGTTGCGGAACCCGCTTTCCTGAAGCGTATGGGCATAGACCAGCGCCTTCTCGACGCGCCAGCCGCTGTCGGGTGCCCAGTTCGGCGTCGGATAGCGTGCCTCGGCCGTCGCGGTGACGCCCGCCGGGCAATTATGCGCCAGCCAGACGGTGGTGGCGGGCAGGTCGAGCGACTCGGCCAGGCGGACGAGATTGCGGAACTCGGTCGGCTGGCCGATCCGCGCCTGCTGGCGGATCACCTGATCGGCCAGGTCGGTTTCGCCGATCTCGACAAGCGCGGCGGCGACCAGGATGTTCGGGCGGCGATCGAGCGCGGCCCAGTCGGTCGCGACCAGCTGTCCACGCGGTTCGCGGTCGCCACGCATCCCCAGCGCCTGGCGGGCGAGCTGGCCGTAGAAGCTTTCGCGGAACTGCGAGGCGGAGCGAAGACGCCCCTCGATCTTGTCGGGGCGGCCGCAGACCATGTCGGCACGCGCAGCCCAGTAGAGCGCGGCGGCGCGCAGGTCGACATCCGTCGCGCGCGCGGCCGTACCCTCGAACGCCGTGGCGGCGGCCTGGCAGTCATTCTGGCGCCAGGCGCTGAGCGCGACGGTCCAGCGGCCCTGCACCGCCCAGTCGCCGTAACCATCGGCGGCCTTGGTGGCCATCGCGCGGGCGTTCGCATCATCGCCCATCAGGAAATAGATCCAGGCGACCTTTTGCTGCCACTCGGTCAGCGCCTCGGGCGACAGGCCTTGCGTCGATTCGAGCAGCGCCTGTGCGTTGGGGCCGTCATCGGCCTTGACCAGCGGTTGCATCCGCGCGGCGAGGTCGGCGGCGATCTGGTCGCTCTTGATGCTCTTGGCGCGGACGCGGCGGGGGGCGCCGTCCTGCCAGATCAGATTGTGCGCCTCGGGCAGGGGCGGCAGGTCACGCGCGCCGCGCGACCGGGCCAGCCGGGCGAGCTGTTCGGCCTGGGGCAGTTCGGGGGCTTCGTTCAGCAGGGCGACGAGCCGCTCGACCTCGACCTTGGGCGACCCCTTGGCAGTATAGAGTTCGGCGCGGGCGATGGCATGGAGCGGGCCGGGCTTCAGCGCGTCGAGCTCCAGCTGCGCGTCGGTCCAGCGGCTTTCCCGGATTGCCGAGAACACGCGGGCGTACCCCGCCTTCTGGTCGGCATCGAGAAGCGCCGGGATGCTCGGCGGTGCCCGAAGCGCGGTCGAGCGGGCGTCGGGGATGGCGGTCGGTTCGGCGGCGACGGCGGCGCTTGCGCCCGCCAGCAAAGCCCCGATGGTCGCGCCTCGTGCGATCGCCCGGCTCAGCTTCATGCGTTCAAATCCCCCATGACCCTTTGCAAATCCTTCCAGCTTTCCGCCTTGGCCATCGGCTTTTCGATGAGGAAGCGCGGATGAAAACTGGCGACAGCGTTGGTTTTGCCGCTTTTATGGTCAACAGGGTGTGAATGTCCGCGTGCGGTCATGAGTTCGGTCCCGAGGACGGCACGGCTCGCCGCATTGCCCAGCAACAGCAGGCTGCGGGGCGCGACCAGCCCGACATGGTGCAGCGCGATTTCGCCCAGCCGGGTGTCCAGATCGGCGGGCGCACGCCCGGCCAGCGGGCGGCGGGTGCAGACCGAGGCGATGTGCACCGCGTCGCGCGACAGCCCGATCGCGGCCAGCATCCGGTCGAACAACCGCCCCGGCGCGCCGGACAGGATCTGCCCGGCCTCGGCATCGTCGCGGTCGGGGCAGTCGACCAGAACCATCAGGCGGGCATCGGCCGGTCCGACGGCGGTCAGCGATACTCCGTCCCAGCCCGCTTCGGGCGCGGCATCGGACAATCGCCAGGCCAGGAAGGCCTCCAGCGTGTCGGGCAGTTGCGTGGCGGGCGCGGGGGCGACGATGCCTGCGCCAGGCTTGGGGCTGATGGCGGTGGGGGCGAAGACGGCGGGGCGCGACGGTTCGGGCGCCATCCAGTCGCGGGGCTCGTCCTCGACCAGCAGGTCGACGCCCGCATCGTGCCACCAGTCGAGCGCGCTGGCGGCCAGCGCACCCTCAAGAGGCGCACGGTCCAATGATGTGGTGTCGAACGTCGGAATAGCCCCCATATGGGATCCGTCCATGCTGCATGGTTGACGTGCGCGTCAATCTGTCGGATCGGCTGTCAGGACAAGATGTTTACCGTCCGCGCCCGGACGAGCCCGTCGAACGGGACGCTACGGCAGCGGCGTGGTCACAAAGCGAGGATGCCATGACGACACGCGAATCGATGCCCTATGACGTGGTGATCGTCGGCGCAGGTCCGGCGGGCCTGTCGGCGGCGATCCGCCTGAAGCAACTGGCGGCCGAAACCGGCGGCGAGCTGTCGGTCTGCGTGCTCGAAAAGGGCTCGGAAGTCGGCGCGCATATCCTGTCGGGTGCGGTGATCGACCCGATCGCGCTCGACGAGTTGCTGCCCGACTGGCGCGACGATGGCTGTCCGCTGGCCGAGGTGCCGGTGACCGAGAACCATCACTGGATCCTGACCTCGACCAGGCACCGCAACGTGCCGCACGCGCTGACCCCGCCGTTCATGCACAACAAGGGCACCTATACCGGCAGCCTGGGCAGTCTGTGCCGCTGGCTGGCGGGCAAGGCCGAGGAGCTGGGTGTCGAAATCTTCCCCGGCTTCGCCGCCGCCGAGATCCTGTTCCACGAGGATGGTCGGGTAAAGGGTGTCGCGACGGGCGACATGGGCGTCGCGCGCGACGGCACGCACAAGCCCGACTATCAGCCGGGACTGGAACTGCACGCGAAATACACCTTCTTCGCAGAGGGCGTGCGCGGCCATCTGTCGAAGGAGATCATCCGCCAGTTCGACCTGGCACGGGACAGCGATCCGCAAATCTATGGCCTGGGCATCAAGGAGCTGTGGGATATCGACCCAGCAAAGCATGTGCCGGGCCGCGTGATCCACACCCAGGGGTGGCCGCTGGGCCATGACGCCAATGGCGGCGGTTTCATCTATCACCAGGCGGGCGGGCAGGTCGCGCTCGGCTTCGTGACGTGGCTGAACTACACCAACCCCTATATCTCCCCCTTTCAGGAGATGCAGAAGTGGAAGACCCACCCCGAGATCGCCGAGCTGCTGAAGGGCGGCAAGCGTGTCTCCTACGGCGCGCGGGCGATCAATGACGGCGGGCTCCAGGCGATCCCGAAGCTGACCTTCCCGGGCGGCGTGCTGGTCGGCTGTTCTGCGGGCTTCCTGAACGTGCCGCGCATCAAGGGCACGCACGGCGCGATGAAGTCGGCGATGCTGGCGGCCGAGGCGGCGTTCGCCGCCGTCCAGGCCGGACGCGAGGGCGACGAGCTGACCGACTATCCGGAGGCGTTCCGTGCATCGTGGCTCCACAAGGAGCTGTCGGGTGTCCGCAACGTCGTGCCGCTGGTCAAGAAATATGGCGACACGCTGGGTTCCGGCCTGGCGGGCGTCACCATGTGGGCCGAGCATTGGGGCATCAAGATGCCCTTCACGATGAAGCACAAGCCCGATCACGAGACGCTGTGGCGCAAGGATCAGGTGAAGAAGCCGGACTATCCCAAGCCCGACGGCGTGCTGACCTTCGACCGGCTGTCCTCGGTGTTCCTGTCGAACACCAATCACGAGGAGGACCAGCCGATCCACCTGACGCTGAAGGATGCGTCGGTGCCGATCGCGCACAACCTGCCCTTGTTCGACGAGCCCGCGCAACGCTACTGTCCCGCCGGTGTTTACGAGGTGGTGGATGTGGATGAGGGCGATCCGAAATTCGTGATCAACGCCCAAAACTGCGTCCACTGCAAGACGTGCGACATCAAGGACCCGACCCAGAACATCAACTGGGTCGTGCCGGAAGGCGGCGGAGGACCCAATTATCCCAACATGTAAGCGTGTTTCGTTTCGTCTGCTGACCGGCACCCTGCTGGTCGCGGCCTGCTGGTCCGCGCCGTCCGGGGCGGCGGTCGCGCCGGGCCGGTCGCCTTTGTCGTCCTACCTCGCCGCGCGGGTCGCGGCGGCGGAAGGGCGATCGGCGGCGGCGAGCGGGGATTATGCGAGCGCGCTGACCGGCTGGCCCGACGATCCCGCCGTCGCGGTCCGCGCGTATCGTGAAGCGATGATCAGCGGGGACGAGGCGCTGGCGCTCCGCGCGGCGCGGGTGATGGAGGCGGAACAGGTCGCGCCCATCGACGTCGCGCTGCTCGACCTGGCGATCGCGGCACGCAAGCGCGACCGTGCCGCCTATGACGCGGCGCTGGTCCGGATCGACGCAGGCGCGCTGCGCATCGTCGCACCCGTGCTGCGCGCCTGGGCGGCGTGGGACCGCAAGCAACCCGTCGAGGCGGCGCTCGACAGCGCGGGCAAGGAGCCGGTCGCGCGACGACTGGCCGACGAGCATCGCATCCTGCTGGCGCTCGCCGCCAAGCGCATGGGCAGCCAAAGTGCGCTGGTGCTGCTCCAGGCCATGTCGGCCCCCGCCGACACGCGGATCGCGGCGGCGCAGATCATGGCGGGGCGTGGTGATGAAGCCCAGGCCAGGGCGTTGCTCAGCGATCCTCTGGTGGCATCGGATCGGCGTGCGCTGGGCGCCAAGCCCGATCTCGGTTTCGGTGTATCGCGCCTGCTGGCGCGGGTGGCGGCGGAACTGGTGGGCGAGGGGCCGCGTCCGCTGGTCATCGCGCTGACCCGCACCGCGCTGATCGCGGACCCCTACAATGACCGCGCGCGATTGTTGATGGCCGAGGCGCTGTCCCGCGACGAAGCCTGGGACGCCGCCATCGCCGCGGTCGAGGGCGTGGCGCCGCGCGGCGCTTTCGCCCATCGCGCCGCCGTGGTCCGCGTCGGCCTGCTGGCATCGGCGGATCGCGCCGGGGAGGCGCTGATGCTGGCCAGGGGGCTGGCGACGGCGAAGAATGCGACGGTCGACGACTGGCAGATCTATGGCGACCAGCTGATCGCCGCCAAGCGTCCCGGCGATGCCGCCATCTGGTATGAGCGGGTGACGCGCGCCGATCCGCCCGTGCCCTGGGCGGCGTGGCTGCAATATGGCGGGGCGCTGGATCAGGCGGGCCAGGCGGAACCGGCCGATGCGGCGCTCGCCAAAGCGGTCGAGCTGGGGCCCGACGAACCGCTGGCGCTCAACTATCTGGGCTATGCGCGGATCGAGCGCGGCGAGACCGGCGCGCCTTCGCTCGGCTTGCTGGAAAAGGCCAGCAAGCTCGCGCCTGACGACGCTTCGATCACCGACTCGCTGGGCTGGGGTTATTTTCGTGCCGGACAGGCGGGGCGTGCGCTGCCGCTGGTCGAGCGCGCGGCCATGGCGGAGCCCGCCAATGCCGAGATCGCCGATCATCTGGGCGATATCTACTGGGCGCTGGGGCGTTTCTACGAGGCGCGCTATTCGTGGCGTGCGGCGGCGCTGACGGCGGAAGCGCCGCTGGCCGGTCGTGTCGCGCACAAGCTGACACTTTGATCGGGCTTGCCGCGTCGGCGCATGCGCCGCATGGGGCGGACATGACCGTTATCGTCGAAACCGCCCCTGCCAAGATCAACCTCGCGCTGCATGTGCGCCGTCGCCGCGACGATGGTTATCACGAGCTTGAAACGTTGTTCGCCTTTTGCCGCGACGGCGACGTGGTGACCGTGGAGCGAGCACCCGCGACGACGCTGGCCCTGACCGGCCCGTTCGCGGCCGTGCTGGCGGGTGAATCGCGCGAGGACAATCTCGTCGTCCGCGCGGTGCGCGCGTTCCAGGCGCGCTTCGGGGTGCGCGAGGACTATGCGATCACGCTCGACAAGCATCTGCCCGTGGCGTCGGGAATCGGCGGCGGCTCGGCCGATGCGGCAGCGACCTTGCGCGCGCTGGCACGGCTTCGGGGCATTGCTGTCGACCATCCGGATCTCTTTGTGATCGCGGGCGAACTGGGTGCGGACGTGCCCGCCTGCCTGTTGGGCGAGACGTCGCGTGGCGAGGGCAAGGGCGATGCGCTGCGGCGTCTGGCACCTTTGGGCGATCGGCCCGTATTGCTGATCAATCCAGGCGTCGGCGTATCCACCGCAGCGGTGTTCGCCCGATGGGACGGGGTTGATCGCGGCGCGCTGGGGCAGGGCGATATCCTCGCGGTCGCCACGGCCGGGCGCAACGATCTGGAGCCGCCCGCGCGTGCCGTCGCCCCGGCGATCGACGCGGTGTTGGCCCAGCTCGAGGCGGCACCCGGCGCCGTCATCAGCCGCATGTCGGGATCGGGTGCCACCTGTTTTGCGATTTTCGGCGATGTCGCCACGCGCGACGCGGCGGCCGCCTCGGCGCGCAGCCGGGGCTGGTGGACGCTGCCGACTTTTTTGCGATAGGCTTTGTTCGCATCTTGTTCTCCTGGAACAAAACACATACATTGCAGATGCGTTGAATGGACCACCATGTTGGTCTAGCGAGGGAAGCATCTGATGGCCGCCAATCTGAAAGTGATCGAAACAGGCATGGCAACCGCAAACGCAGACCGGCAAAAGGCGCTCGACGCCGCGCTCGCCCAGATCGACCGGGCTTTCGGCAAGGGCTCGGCGATGAAGCTGGGGCAAAAGGAAACGATGCAGGTCGAGGCGATCTCGACCGGCTCGCTCGGCCTCGACATCGCACTCGGCGTCGGCGGCCTGCCGCGCGGCCGCGTGATCGAGGTCTATGGCCCTGAATCGTCGGGCAAGACGACGCTGGCGCTGCACGTCATCGCCGAGGCGCAGAAGATGGGCGGCACCGCCGCCTTCGTCGACGCCGAACACGCGCTCGACCCCGTCTACGCCAGGAAGCTGGGCGTCAACATCGACGAACTGATCGTGTCGCAGCCCGACACCGGCGAGCAGGCGCTGGAGATCACCGACACGCTGGTCCGCTCGAACGCGATCGACGTGCTGGTGGTCGACTCGGTCGCCGCGCTCGTTCCGCGTGCGGAAATCGAGGGCGAGATGGGCGACAGCCATGTCGGCCTGCAGGCCCGCCTGATGTCGCAGAGCTTGCGCAAGCTGACCGGCTCCATCAGCCGTTCGCGCTGCATGGTGATCTTCATCAACCAGCTGCGCATGAAGATCGGCGTGATGTACGGCAACCCGGAGACGACGACGGGCGGCAACGCGCTGAAATTCTATGCCTCGGTCCGTCTCGACATTCGTCGCACCGGTGCGATCAAGGCCGGCGAGGAAGTGACCGGCAACGCCACCCGCGTGAAGGTGGTGAAGAACAAGGTCGCACCGCCGTTCAAGCAGGTCGAATTCGACATCATGTATGGCGAGGGCATTTCGAAGATCGGCGAGATCCTCGATCTGGGCGTGAAGGCCGGTCTGGTCGAGAAGTCGGGCAGTTGGTTCTCCTACGACTCGGTGCGCATCGGGCAGGGGCGTGAGAACGCCAAGACCTTCCTGCGTGAGAACGCCGACATGGCCGACCGCCTGGAACGCGCGATCCGCCAGCGCACCGAAAAGGTGGCCGAGGAGATGATGACCGGCCCGGACGCCGAGGACGACATCTGACCGGACAGGAAACGGCCCGCCAGCGATGGCGGGCCGTTCTTGTATGTGCGGGGCGATAGGGACTGGCGGGACGGCACGATGACCAGTGGCATGGATTGGCGCGGTCGGGTCGGCGATGTTTGGGCGGCGGAGTGGCGGCGCACCGATCGCAGCCTGGCGGACCTGTCCCGTCACCTGGACGAAGCGATTGCCTGGGTCGCACCGGATGTCGGCAAGGCGCTCGATATCGGCAGCGGCGCGGGCGCGACCAGCCTGGCATTGTATGCGGCGCGGCCGGGGCTGAGCATTATGGGCGTCGACCTGTCCGACGAGCTGGTCGCGGTGGCGCGGGAGCGCGCGGGTGAAACAGCGGATCATGGTCCGCGCTTCCTGAGCGGCGATGCGCTGACGGTGGCGACGGCGGAGGCGCCGTTCGACCTGCTGTGTTCCCGCCACGGCGTCATGTTCTTTGCCGATCCGGTGGAGGCGCTGAGCATCCTGCGCCGGGCGGCACGGAACGGGGCGCGGCTGGTCTTTTCCTGCTTTGCCGAACGTGCGGCGAACGGGTTTGCGACGTTGGCCGATGCGGCGATCGGTGCCGCCCCGCCGCCGGATGCGGGCTATGCGCCCGGCCCCTTCGCCTTTTCCGACCAGCAGCAGGTTGCGGCCTGGTTGAAGGAGAGCGGCTGGCGACCCGATGGCGCGGTGCGCGTCGGGTTCGACTATGTGGTGGGGGAAGGCGACGACCCGGTCGCGGATGCGCTGTCCTTCCTGTCCCGGATCGGCCCGGCCGCACGAGCGCTCTCGCAAGCGGCATTGCCCGAGCGCAATCGCATCGCAGACACCCTGCGCGCCGGTCTGGAGGCAAGCCGGGTGGGTAATCGCCTCCCCTTGCAAGCGACGGCTTGGATTTGGCAGGCGACGGCTTAGGGCCGATCGACATTCAGGCCGCCCCCACCGAAATTCCTCCCTGCAAGCGGAGGGTGTGCGGGCAAGATGGTGCCCGGGGGCACCTTCTCGCCCGCACACATGCGCAGCATGGTGGCGGGGTGCTACCGGTCGCGAGGTTCGACCAACCGCTCAGGCCGGGACGCCCCTCCGTCAGGCCTTCGGTCTGCCACCTTCCCTTGCAGGGCAGGAATGAATGTCGACTGGCCCTGATACCGAGCGGCGATGCTTGAGCCGCAATGGCGTCACCTCGGGCACGGCCCACAGCGCTATCGCCGACAAAGGTCGCGGTAACAGCAGTAGGATAGCTCTGCGGCCGCCGCGTTTCCTCCACCGACCACCACGCACCCCCTAATCCATCCCCCTGCACCCCGGCGCGCCGCTGGCGCGTTGTCGGGCGGAATTATGGGGAACCGTCATGACGATCATCGTCCATCACCTGGAAAACAGCCGGTCGCAGCGCATCCTGTGGATGCTGGAGGAGCTCGACCTCCCTTACGAGATCAAGCGCTACGAACGCGATCCCAAGACGATGCTCGCGCCGCGCGAACTGCGTAAGGTCCACCCGCTCGGCAAGTCGCCGGTGATCGAGGATGATGGGCTGGTCATCGCCGAAACCGGGGCGATCATCGAATATCTGGTGGGCAAGGGCGATGGCCGGCTGGGCCCGCCCGCGCACCGCGAGGCGATGCAGCGCTGGCGCTTCTGGCTGCACTATGCCGAGGGGTCGCTGATGCCGCCGCTATTTGTGCTGCTGGTGCTTAGCCGTATTCCGGTGATGGGCAAGGTCGCGATGAAGCGTTTCCAGCCGATGGTCGACCGCCATCTCGACTATGTCGAGAGCGAGCTGACGCGCTCGCCCTGGTTTGCGGGCGACCAGCTGACCGCCGCCGACATCATCATGAGCTTTCCGCTGGAGGCCGCGCGGGCCAGGGCGGGGCTGGACGAGAGCCGCCCCGCGACGATCGCCTGGCTGGAGCGGATCCATGCCCGCCCCGCCTATCAGGTCGCGTTGGCCAAGGGCGGACCCTATGCCTATGCCTGAGCGCGACCGGCCTCAGGCATGGGCGATCAGTGCCCGCCGATCTTGCGGAAGCTGTCGGGGGCGTCCGGCGTGGGGCCGCCCGATGGCGCATGGAGCGAGGGCATGTCGACCGGCTCCGGCGCGTCGAGCGGCCCCTCCCACTTGGCGATGACCGCGCTCGCCACCGCATTGCCGATGACGTTGGTGGCGGAACGGCCCATGTCGAGGAAATGGTCGACCGCCAGGATCAGCAGCAGTCCGGCCTCGGGGATGTTGAACATCGGCATGGTCGCCGCGATCACCACCAGCGAGGCGCGCGGCACGCCCGCAATGCCCTTTGACGTGACCATCAGGACGAGCAGCATCGTGATCTGCTGCCCGATCGACAGGTCGATACCGTAAGCCTGGGCGATGAACAGCGACGCGAACGTCATGTACATCATCGACCCGTCGAGGTTGAACGAATAGCCGAGCGGCAGAACGAAGCTGGCGATGCGCGGCGGCACGCCGAACCGGTCCAGCCCTTCGAGGATGCGCGGATAGGCCGCCTCGGACGAGGCGGTCGAGAAGGCCAGGATCAGCGGCGCGCGGATATGCGCGATCAGTTCGCGGACGCGCGGCCCGATGAACAGCGCGGCGACGCCGAGCAGCACGCACCACAGCAGCAGCAACCCCAGATAGAAGCTGCCCATGAAGATGGCGAGCTTGCCGATCACCGACGGGCCCTGCTCGGTCAGGGTGCCCGCCACGGCGGCGAACACCGCGATCGGGGCCACGCGCATGACGTAATCGGTCACCTGCAACATGACCGCGACCAGTGCGTCGACCGCGCGCACCAACGGGGCGGCACGCTCGCCGACCGCCGTGATCGCGACGCCCAGGAACAGCGACCCGATGACGATCTGAAGCACTTCGTTGGTCGCCATCGCCTCGATCAGCGAGGCGGGGACCAGATGGGTGACGAACTTCTGCAGGTCGAACCCGGCCTTCACGACCCCGCTATCGGCGGTCACGGCGGGCAGCGGCAGGTTGAGGCCGACGCCGGGTTGCAACAGGTTGACGAGCAACATGCCCAGGCTGAGCGAGACGAGGCTGGCCGAGAGGAACCAGGCGAGCGAGCGGAAACCGATCCGGCCCAGCGCCCTGGTGTCGCCCATCTGTGCTATGCCCGACACCAAGGTCGCGAAGACCAAAGGCGCGATGATCATCTTGATCAGGCGCAGGAACAGCCCGGTGACGATCGCGAAATAACCGGCGATCGACTTCAACTGCGTCGCCGCCTCCACGCTGCCGTCGTCGAGCGACAGGTTGATCGAAAGTCCGACGATCAGCCCAAGGACCAGGCCGATGAAGATGTACAAGGTCAGCCGCTTGGCCATGCATACCCCAATATAAGTTCCGCGCGCGAGCCAAGGGCATTGCGGCGCTCAGGTCAAGAATTCTATCGTACCCGTCATGCAGACCCTGTTGTCCCGCCGCACGATGATCGCGGCCGCCGCCCTGCCACTCCTCGTCCGGCCGGGGCTGCTGAGCGCGGCCGAGCCCGACCTTTCGGCCGTGCACGACCTCACCGGCGGGGCGGTGCCGATCGGCCCGGCGGAGCGCGCCCGGCGGCTGTCCCGCGCACAGGCCCTTATGAAGGCGAACGGCATCGGTGCGATCCTGATCGAGCCGGGGTCGAGCATGGTCTATTTCACCGGCGTCCGTTGGGGGCGCAGCGAGCGGCTGACCGCCGCGATCCTGCCGGTCGAGGGAGAGCCCTGCATCGTCACGCCGTTCTTCGAGGAACCCTCGGTCCGCGAGACGCTGGCCGTGCCCGCCGAGGTGCGGGTGTGGCAGGAGGACCAGAACCCGCTGGGCGTGGTCGCGGGGTTCCTGCGTGACCGCAAGCTGACCGGCCGCCCGGTGGGGATCGAGGAGACGGCCCGTTTCTTCGCCTTCGACGGATTGCACAGGGCGATGCCCGGCGTCCGGCTGGTGTCCGCCAACCCGGTCGTGCGCGGCTGTCGGATGATCAAGACGCCCGCCGAGATCGCGTTGATGCAGCTGGCGACCGACGTGACCATGGCCGCCTATCGCTGGGTCCATCCGCGCGTCGAGGCGGGGATGACCGGCGCGGAGATCGGCGCGCTGATGAATGCCGCCACACGCAAGCTGGGCGGCAGCCCGGAGTTCAGCATGGCGCTTGTCGGCGAGGCGTCGGCCTATCCGCATGGCAGCAAACAGGTCCACCGGGTCGCGGACGGCCAGGTCGTGCTGATGGACTGCGGCTGTACCGTGCAGGGCTATCAGTCGGACGTGTCGCGCAGTTGGGTTCACGGCACGGCCAGCGCGGAGCAGCGCAAGGTGTGGGACACGGTCGCCCGGGGCCAGCAGGTCGCGCACGGTGCGGCCAGGATCGGCGCGCCTGCGGGCAGCATCGACGATGCGGTCCGGCGCTTCTATGAGTCGCAAGGTTACGGCCCCGATTATCGCCTGCCCGGCCTGTCGCACCGCACCGGACACGGTATCGGCATGGACGGGCACGAGCCGGTCAATCTGGTGCGCGGCGAAGCGACGCCGCTGGCGCCCGGCATGTGCTTTTCCAACGAACCGGGGCTCTATCTGCCCGGCAAGTTCGGCATCCGTCTGGAGGATTGTTTCCATATGACAGAAGCGGGGCCGGTCTGGTTCTCGACGCCGCCGCGCAGCATCGAGGCGCCGATCGGATGAGCGTGGCGCTCGACGAACAGGGTTGCGCGCCGTGGTCGTCCCGGCTGGACGCGGGGGAATTGGCCGAACTGGCCGCCCTGTTTGCCGACTGGCCTGTCGGGCGTCCCGGCCAGCGGATCGACCCGGCCCGTGCCGCTGCCCTGTCCGGTGTTCGGCGGCTGATCGCCGATCAGGCCCCGACGATGCGGCCCGTGCGCGCGTTGCTGTTCGACAAGACCGATGGCGGCAACTGGGCGCTGGCCTGGCATCAGGATCGCACCATCGAAGTGGCCGAGCGACGCGAGGTCGCGGGCTTCGGCCCCTGGACCGTCAAGCAGGGGCGGATACACGTCGCACCGCCGGTGTCGCTACTGGAGCGCATGGTCACGGTCCGGTTCCATCTGGACCCCGTCGATGCGGACAATGCGCCGCTTCTGGTCTCACCGGGATCGCACCGGCTGGGCCTGATTGCTGAGGATGCGATTGCGGGCGTGGTCGACCGGATGGGCGAGGCGGTGTGCCTGGCCGAGGCGGGGACGGTCTGGCTCTACCGCACGCTGATCCTCCATGCCTCGGCCCGTGCCATGCCGGGGCGGCATCGGCGGGTATTGCAGATCGACCTGTCCGCCGATGACTTGCCGGGCGGGTTGCGATACGCTGTCGGAACGGCATGAGGGAGGCGTGACGATGGCGCTGTGGACGGGCTTTGCGAATGGCGCGCTGGGCGTGCTGATCTTGGCGCTGGGGAGCCGTTGGCTGCTGAAGCGTTTTGCGCGGGTCGGGGATGTCCGCCTCGCGGCGTTCCTCTTCACCGCCGGGCTGACCCTCGGGCGGCTGGGGGCGGTGACGCAGCAGGGCGATATGGGCGGGCGGATGCTGGGCATCGGCCTGGGCCTGGCGGCGATCGGGCATCTCTGGTGGTACAAAACGGCATCGCGGGCCGATGCGACGGAGCGCCCTTGATGCGCGACGCTTGAGCGGGGACAAAACCTCGCCTAAGTCGCATCCATGACCTCGACCAACGACATCCGCCGCGGCTTTCTCGACTATTTCGGTTCGCAGGGGCACCAGATCGTGCCCTCCGCACCGCTCGTGCCGCAGAACGACCCGACGCTGATGTTCGTGAATGCGGGCATGGTGCCGTTCAAGAACGTGTTCACCGGGCTGGAATCGCGCCCCTATGTCACCGCGACCAGTTCGCAGAAGTGCGTGCGCGCCGGGGGCAAGCATAACGATCTCGACAATGTCGGCTATACCGCGCGGCACCATACCTTCTTTGAAATGCTGGGCAATTTTTCGTTCGGCGACTATTTCAAGGAACAGGCGATCACCCATGCCTGGACCCTGCTGACCAAGGTCTGGGGCATCAACCCGGAAAAGCTGACCGCCACCGTCTATCACACCGATGACGAGGCGTTCGACCTGTGGAAGAAGATCGCCGGGCTGCCCGAGCACAAGATCATCCGCATCCCGACCAAGGACAATTTCTGGGCGATGGGCGAGAACGGGCCGTGTGGTCCGTGCTCGGAAATCTTCTACGACCATGGCGACCATATCTATGGCGGCCCTCCCGGCAGCCCGGAGGAGGATGGCGACCGATTCGTCGAGATCTGGAACCTGGTCTTCATGCAGTTCGAGCAGGAAGCCAATGAGATCGTCGGCGAACTGCCCAAGAAGTCGATCGACACCGGCATGGGTCTGGAGCGAATTGCCGCCGTCCTGCAGGGTGTCCATGACAATTACGACACCGACACCTTCAAGGCGCTGATCGCCGCTTCGTGCGAGCTGACCCATACCAAGGCCGAGGACGGTCAGAAGGCGTCGCACCGCGTCATCGCCGACCATCTGCGCTCGGCCGGTTTCCTGGTCGCGGACGGCGTGCTGCCCGCCAACGAGGGGCGTGGCTATGTCCTGCGCCGCATCATGCGCCGTGCCATGCGCCACGCGCATCTGCTGGGCGCAAAGGAGCCGTTGATGCACCGGCTGGTCCCGGCACTGGTCGCCGAGATGGGCGCGGCCTATCCCGAACTAGTGCGCGCGCAGCCGCTGATCGAAGCGACCTTGAAGCAGGAAGAGACCCGCTTCCGCCAGACGCTCGACAAGGGGCTGAAGCTGCTCGACGAAGCGACGGCGGGCATGGCGCCGGGCGCGACGCTGGCGGGTGAGACGGCGTTCAAGCTCTATGACACGTTCGGCTTCCCCTATGACCTGACCGAGGATGCGCTGCGTGCGCAGAACCTGTCGGTCGACCGGGCGGGGTTCGACGCCGCGATGGCTGAGCAGAAGCGCGCCGCGCGTGCCGCTTGGAAGGGCTCGGGCGCCAAGGCATCGGATGACGTGTGGTTCGACATCGCCGAGGAAACCGGCTCGACCGAGTTTCTGGGTTACGCATCTGACACCGGCGAGGGTGAAGTGCTGGCGCTGGTCAAGGACGGCACGCGGGTCGACAGCGCAGGCGCTGGCGAGAGCGTTGCGATCATCGTCAACCAGACGCCGTTCTACGGCGAAAGTGGCGGCCAGGTCGGTGACAGCGGCACCATCGCCAGCGACACCGGGTTGAAGGCGGTCGTCACCGACACCTCCAAGCAGCTTGGCCGCGTGTTCGTGCATAATGCCGAGATCCAGGAGGGCGGGATCAAGGTCGGCGACAGCGTGAAGCTGACCATCGACACGACCCGCCGCGCCGCGATCCGCGCCAACCACTCGGCAACGCACCTGCTGCATGAGGCGCTTCGCCAGCGGCTGGGCGGCCATGTCGCGCAAAAGGGCTCGCTGGTCGCGCCCGAGCGTCTGCGCTTCGACTTCTCGCAACCGGTCGGCATGACCGCCGACGACATTGCCGAGGTCGAGGCGAAGGTGAACGAGCAGGTGCGCGGCAACGGCCCGGTCGTCACCCGCCTGATGACCCCGGACGAAGCGATCGAAATGGGCGCCATGGCGCTGTTCGGCGAGAAATATGGCGACGAGGTTCGCGTCGTGTCGATGGGCGAGGATGCGGACGGCACCTACTCCCTCGAACTGTGTGGCGGCACGCATGTGAACGCGCTGGGCGAGATCGGCGTGTTCAAGATCGTGTCGGAAGGCGCGGTATCGAGCGGCGTGCGCCGGGTCGAGGCGCTGACCGGCGAGGGCGCGCGTGCCTATCTGTCGCACCGGGACGACATGCTGAAGGCCGCGGCCGCAACCCTGAAGACCACGCCGGACGAAGTGCCCGCGCGCATCGCCGCGCTGGTCGAGGATCGCCGCCGTCTGGAGCGTGAACTCGCCGAAGCCAAGAAGGCGCTCGCCATGGGTGGCGGCGCCGGCGGCGCGGCGGCGGGACCCGAGCAGATCGGCGAGGTGGCCTTTATCGGCCAGGTGCTCGACGGCTTCGAGGCCAAGGGGCTGCGCGGTGCGGTGGACGACGCCAAGCAGCGTCTGGGCGGATCGGGTGTTGCGGTGATGATCGCGGTCAATGACGGTCGCGCCTCGGTGGCGGTCGGTGTCACCGACGACCTGACGGGCCAGCATAATGCGGTCGAGCTGCTGCGCAAGGCGGTGGCGGCGCTGGGCGGGCAGGGCGGCGGTGGTCGTCCCGACATGGCCCAAGGCGGCGGCCCGGACGGCACCAAGGGCGCCGAAGCGCTCCAGGCGGTTCGAGACGCGCTCGCGGGGTAATATCAACGGCCAAGGGAGAGGACGATGGGCAAGGGGATGACGACGGCCTTCACGACGGGGGCCATGCTTTTCCTGCCATCGTCCCTCGTGGCGCAGACGGCACCGACCACCCCGACTCCGCCGAACACGACCGGCGATCCGGTCGTGGTGACAGCCCGGCCCCAAGCCACCGATGGCGAAGTCCGCGAGCAGGTCATCCACGTTACCGGACGTCCGAACTCGGACATTCCGCTCATGCGGTTCCGCGCGCCGGTTTGTATTGGCACTGCCGGGCTGCCAGTCGCGGCGGGTCAGGAGATACTGCGCCGGATGATGGCGACGGTGCAATCGCTCGGTGTGCCGATGGCGCCTGATGGCTGCCAGCCCAATGTCCTCGTCCTGTTTGCCGATGATCCCCAGGAACAACTGGTGGCGCTTCGGACACGCGCACCGCAGATTTTCGGTGATCTGTCGCGCCCCGCCGTCAGGCGCATCGTGAAGGGGTCGGGCCCCGTTTACAGTTGGAATGCGGCCGTCCGTGTGTCGCGCGATGGCGACCTGGTGTTGCAGCAGGACAATCCCAAGGCCAACTGGCCGGAGATGAAGCTCGGTGCCGCATCGCGCCTGCTCAGCCCGATCCGACAGGACATTGCGGCTTCCGTCGTGATTATCAGGCGACAGGCGCTGTTGAACAAGACGCTCGTCCAGATTGCCGATTATGCGGTCATGCGCACGATGGCGGCCACCCGTCCGGCCGCCGGAATGACCTCTGCGACGATCCTGACCCTGTTCGACACCGAGGCGGTGGCGCCTGCGGAACTCACCGCGTTCGACCGGGGATTGCTGAACGGCCTGTACGACAGCCGCAACCATGCGCGCGGGGTGCAGCAGGTGGCGGACATGACCCGCGCCATTGGGCAGGAAAACGCGGCGAAGTGATGCGTCTGGCTGGGAATGTCTTGGGGATCACGCTCGTTCCGCTGACGTCCGACCACACCTCTCGGCAGGGGCATGCTGATGGTGAAGCCCTGCCAAGCTCGATGATCATGACCGTGCATCCCCGGTTCGGACCGATCCCTGTGATTGAATTTCGCGCAAGCCACGAAAATTCTACGCCGATGTTTCGACCCGCCGCGATGATGCGTTTCGCGTACGACCCATGCCCCACCGGAGACCAGACACCGTGAAACCCCCAAGTGGACGCCGTGACCTGACCGCCGGGCCCATCGGCCGGACGCTGTTGCTCTTCGCCCTGCCGACCCTGGGGTCGAGTGTATTGCAGTCACTCAACGGGTCGATCAATGCGATCTGGATCGGCCAGTTTCTGGGTGAGCGGGCGTTGGCGGCGACGACCAATGCGAATATCATCATGTTCCTGCTGGTCGCCGCGACCTTCGGCTTCGGCATGGCGGCGACGATCCTGATCGGCCAGGCGATGGGGCGGCGTGATGTCGAGGCGGTGCGCCGCGTGCTGGGCTCCGCGCTCGGGCTGTTCGTCGTGATCTCCAGCCTGACGGTTCTGGTCGGCTGGTGGGCGGCGCCCGCGATCCTGCGCGCGCTCGCGACCCCGGCGGAGGTCTATCCGCTGGCGCTCGCCTATCTGCGCGTCATCTTCGTGGCGATGCCGCCGGGCTTCATCTCGGTGCTGCTTACCATGGCGTTGCGCGGTGTCGGCGATTCGATCACGCCGCTGAAGTTCATGGCACTCGGCTCGGTCCTCGACGTCGTGCTGAACCCGGTGTTCATCCTCGGCATGGGGCCGGTGCCTGCCTTGGGGATCGAGGGCTCGGCGGTCGCGACACTGATCGCGAATACCGGATCGCTGCTGGCGCTCGTCACCTATGTCTATGCCAAGGATCTGGTCATTCGCCTGCGCGGTGCGGAGTGGCGCTATCTGCTCCCCACCGCCGAGTTGCTGAAGACCATCGTGGTCAAGGGGTTCCCGATGGGCCTCCAGATGCTGGTCGTCTCGACCTCGGCACTGGCGATGATGGGGCTGGTCAATCGGCACGGCACCTCGACCACCGCGGCATATGGCGCGGCCAACCAGCTTTGGACCTATATCCAGATGCCCGCCATGGCGGTGGGCGCGGCGGTCAGTGCGATGGCGGCGCAGAATATCGGCGCGGGGCAGTGGGACCGCGTCGACCAGATCACTTGGGCCGGGCTTCGCATGAACCTGTTGCTGACCGGCGTGCTGGTGCTGGTCGTGACGTTGCTCGACCGGCACGTCCTGTGGCTTTTCCTGGGGCGCGAGCCGGAGGCGATCGGGATCGCGACGCGGATCAACCTGATCGGCGGGTGGAGCTTCATCCTGTTCGGCGTGTCGATGGTGCTGGCCGCGACCGTCCGCGCCAATGGCGCGGTGGTGGGGCCGCTGATCATCCTGGCGATTTCGATGTTCCCGGTCCGCTTCGGCCTCGCCAACCTGCTCGAGCCGAGCCTGGGCGCGGATGCGATCTGGTGGAGTTTCCCCGCAGGCTCACTGGCCTCGATGCTGATGACCATCGGCTATTATCGCTATGGCGGCTGGCGCAAGGGACGGATCACGGTCGCGGCGACTGAGATGGCGGGCAAGGAGGAATGCGAGGAGCAGGCCTTGGCCGAGGGGCAGCCGACGAACAAGGCGATGCCGATCGGGTGACGATAGGCCCTGCCCCTCAACCGTCCCGCCCGCCGCAGGCGGGTGGGAAGGGAAAGGGGGGGCTTAGACCGGCGCCATCACCTCGATGATGCCCGGTGCGATGCGCGCGGTCACGGGCGTGCGGGCCAGGACTTCGCCGTCGATCGAGATGGGCAGTGGCGGGATGGTGGTGAGCTTGATCTCGCGACCCCGGAAATCGCGCACCTTTTCCTTGCGATACTCGCTGCGCAGGACGCTGGCCGCCCAGTTGACGATCAGGCGGCGCTTCACATGGCCGCACACCGCCTGCACCACGATCTCGCCCGAATCGACGGCCGCCGCTTCCACCAGTTCGGTGCCGCCATGATAGGGACCGTTCGAGATGCGAACCTCGACCACGCGCAGCCGTTCGCGCTTGCCGTCCTGCTCGACGATCAGGGTGAAGGGGCGGAA
This sequence comes from Sphingomonas sp. CFBP8993, assembly GCF_034044895.1. Lineage (NCBI taxonomy): Bacteria > Pseudomonadati > Pseudomonadota > Alphaproteobacteria > Sphingomonadales > Sphingomonadaceae > Sphingomonas > Sphingomonas sp. CFBP8993. The sequence continues at coordinate 580,381 of NZ_JAXCWU010000003.1, forward strand.
GCGCAGGAACTGGTACGCCGCCCAGCCCAGATAGCCCAGTCTCCCGGCCACCCGCTTCAGCCCGTGCGGCACCGTCTCGGCGATCTTCGGGCTGATGCCCATCGCCGCGCAGTTGGCATAATAGTCATTGTCGATCATGCCCAGGTCGATACGGCGCGGGCGGCCGGTGCGGATGACTTCGATCGCGCCCTCGATGTTCAACGGGATGCCGAGCGAGCGGGCAAAGCTGTTCGCCGTGCCGAGCGGCAGGACGCCCAGCATCACGTCATGCCCGACCATCAGGTCGACCAGCCCGCTGATCGTCCCGTCGCCACCGCCCAGGATCAGCAGGTCGGGCTTGGCCGCCAGCAGCTCGCGCACCGTCGGCTCCAGATCCTCGGGATCCTCCACCGCGCGGGCGTCGACCTTGTAGGGAAGGCCGGATAGCGCCTCGCAGGCACGGCGGAACATCGCCTGGCCGCGCCGCGACTTGGCGTTCACCACCATCGCTGCCGATCGTATCTCTCTCAAACCGATTTCCTTCCGCCCCCGAAACGCTCGACATGCAACGCTTGGCAAGTGCGGTCCGATCCCGCAAAAGCGCTTTTGATGACCGCATCTTATCCCGCACTTCGCCTTCGTCGTACCCGCGCTTCCGGCTGGAGCCGCAGGCTTCATGCCGAAACGGTGCTGACCGCGGCCGACCTGATCTGGCCATTGTTCGTGACCGAGGGGCAGGGGGTGGAAGATCCGATCGCCAGCCTGCCTGGCGTGTCGCGATGGTCGCTGGACGGTATCGTCGCGCGCGCCAGGGAAGCCGCGGCGCTCGGCATTCCGTGCCTAGCGCTGTTTCCCAACACGCCCTCGCATCTGCGCACCGATGACGGGCGCGAGGCGCTGAACCCCGATAATCTGATGTGCCGGGCGATCGCGGCGATCAAGGATGCGGTGCCCGGGATCGGCGTTCTGACCGATGTGGCGCTCGACCCCTATACCACGCACGGCCATGACGGCCTGGTCGATGCCGCCGGTTACGTCGTCAACGACCGGACCGCGGACGCGCTGGTCCAGCAGGCGCTGACGCAGGCGCGGGCGGGCGCGGACGTGATCGCGCCATCGGATATGATGGATGGCCGCATCGGCCTGATCCGCGCCGCGCTGGAGGGCGAGGGTTTCCACAATGTCCAGATCATGGCCTATGCCGCCAAATATGCGAGCGCCTTCTATGGGCCTTTCCGCGACGCGGTGAATACGCGCGGCCTGCTGAAGGGGGACAAGCGCACCTATCAGATGGACTCCGCCAATGCCGAGGAGGCGCTGCGCGAGGTCGCGCTCGACCTGGCCGAGGGCGCGGACAGCGTGATGGTGAAGCCGGGCCTGCCCTATCTCGACATCATCCGCCGGGTGAAGGACGAGTTCCGCGTGCCCACCTTTGCCTATCAGGTGTCGGGTGAGTATGCGATGATCGAGACGGCGGTGGCGGCGGGTGCGGCCGATCGCGACGCCATGGTGCTGGAGACGCTGATGGCGTTCAAGCGCGCCGGATGCTCGGGCGTGCTGACCTATCATGCCGCCCATGCCGCGCGACTGCTGAACGCCTGATCCCGTCCCCGGTGACCGGCCGCATTCCGAAGCTGGCGGCGCGCGCGCTGTTCGTGGTGACGATCCTGACCGGGTCGTTCCTGCTGTTCCTGGTACAGCCATTGGTCGCGCGCATGGCGCTGCCCCGGCTGGGCGGGGCGCCCGCCGTCTGGAACTCGGCGATGTTCGTCTATCAGGCGCTGCTGCTGGGCGGCTATGCCTATGCCCATGCGCTGGGGCGGTTTCGACCGCGGGTGCAGGCGGGCGTGCATCTGGGGCTGCTGGGCGTGGCGGCGCTGTGGTTGCCGATCGGGTTGATGGCTGTCGACCTTCCCGCCGATGCCGAGCCTGCCTTGTGGGTGCCCTGGCTGCTCGGCTTGTCGATCGGGCCGTTGTTCTTCGCCGTGTCGGCGCAGGCGCCGTTGATCCAGCGCTGGTTCGCGCTCGCGCATCCGGGCCGTAATCCTTACGCGCTTTATGCAGCGTCGAACCTGGGCAGTTTTGCCGGGTTGATCGCCTATCCGCTGCTCGTCGAGCCCGCCATGACCCTGCATGGGCAGAGCCTGTTGTGGAGCATCGGTTACGGCGTGCTGGCCCTGCTGGTGCTGGTCTGCGCGACCTGGCTGCCCGGTTCGGCGAAAGGCGAGGCGGCGGTCGCGACCTCGTCGCCGCCCGGCTGGCGACGCATCGCGCTGTGGACGGCGCTGGCGGCGGTGCCGTCGGGACTGGTGCTGGCGACGTCGACCTATATCACGACCGACATCGTCGCGATGCCGCTGCTCTGGGTGCTGCCGCTGGGATTGTACCTGGCAAGCTTCATCGTCGCCTTTGCGACGCGCCGGGCGGCGGCGGACACGCTGACCCGCATCGCGCCGGTGACGCTGCTGCTGTTCGGCGGCGTCATCATGGGCGGTTATCCCGAGCGGCCCTATTCCAATGTCGCGGTCGCGCTGCTGCTGCTGTTCATGGTGTCGGTGGCGCTGCATACCGCGCTCTACCGCGCGCGGCCTGGGGTCGACCGGCTGACCGGCTTTTATCTGTGGATGGCGGTCGGTGGTGCGCTGGGCGGGGTGTTCGCCGGGATATTGGCGCCAGTGCTGTTCGACTGGACCTATGAATATCCCATCCTGATCCTGGCGGCGGGGGCGTTGATCCCGCAGCAGTTCCTGCTGGCGACGATCCGCGACCTGTGGTGGCGGCATGGCCGCAGGATGTTGGCCGCCATGGCGCTGGCGATCGGCGGGTTGATCGCGTTGCGGATGCTGGGCCCGGCATCCTTGTTCGGCGAGGAGCGGCAGGGCATCGCTTTCCTGGTCATCGCCATGCTGGGCTTCCTGGTGATCGGCGCACGGTGGGGATATGTCCTGCTGCTGGCGGGGGCGCTCGCGCTGTTCGGCGGCTATCGTGCGCTGTCGCTGTCGATGGAACATGACGCGCGGATGCGCAGCTATTTCGGCGTCTACACCATCCGCGACGGGGCGGGGTATCGCGAACTCGACCATGGATCGACCGTGCACGGCATCCAGCTACGCGGGGCGCCTGCGCGGGAACGGACGCCGACGACCTACTATGCCCCCCTGTCGGGCGTCGGCCGGGCGATGCGCGCCGCGCCTTCGCTCTATGGACCGGCGGCGCGGATCGGTGTCGTGGGCCTTGGGACGGGGACGCTCGCCTGTTACGCCCGGCCGGGCCAGCAATGGCGCTTCTACGAGATCGATCCCGTCATCGTGCGCATCGCGCGCGACACCGGGCAGTTCAGCTATCTGCGGCTGTGCCAGCCCGATCCGCTGATTCGGATCGGCGATGCGCGGGTGCGCCTGTCGGCCGAGGCATCGGCCGGCTTCGACCTGCTGGCGCTGGACGCCTTTTCGTCCGACGCGGTGCCAGCGCACCTGCTGACGCGCGAAGCGTTTGCCACCTATGCACGGGTCCTGTCGCGGCGCGGATTGCTGCTCATCCACATCTCCAATCGGTTCGTCGATCTGGAGCCGCTGGTCGCGGCGGCGGCGCGGGACGGGGACTGGACGATCGCCAAGCTGAATTACGTCCCCACCGACCTCGATCGCGAGGAACAGGCGACATCGTCGGTCTGGCTGGCGCTGTCACGCGATCCGGCCGTTCTGAAGGCGCTGGAGGCGGCGGGCGGCGACTGGACGCCTGCGGTCGCCCCGCCGGGCCTCGCAGCGTGGACCGACGATTATTCCAGCGTCCTGCCCTTCATCCGCGAATTCTGACCGGATCAGGCGGCGGGCAGGCTCGCCGACAGGGCCTTGATCTGCTCGGCCTGGCGCGTGGTCAACGCCGTCGCCCGCTCGCGCAGGGCGATCAGCGCCGGATAATCGGGCTTCAGCGCGGCAGCCCGCTTGATCGCCAGGTCGTCGACCTCGGTCAGGATGGCCGAGCCTCGCGCGCGAATTTCGTCGAGCGTCGCCAGTTCGGTCTGCGCCGCCAGCCACGCGTCGCTGCCTACCGCCTGTCCCCGCGCCGCGGCCGCACGCGCCTGCGCCTGATCATGGGCTTTGGTGAATTCGGCCTCGATCGTGTCCAACAGTCGGGTGATCTCGGCGATACGCGCGTCGAGCGCGGGGTCGGGGCGCAGCACGACCGGTTTGGCGGCGGGTTCGGCAAAGCCCTGCTTCTCGACCGGCCTAACCGCCAGCGACGGATAGGGCGTCGTATCACGGTCACGCGCGCACCCCGCGAGGCTCAGGCCGGCGAGCAGGATGGGGGCGAAAAGGGCGAGCGGGGCAAGGCGATTGGGCTTCATCGCAATCCTCCTAACCGGAACCGGGGCAGGGGACCAAATGCCGCAAAGCCATGTCCGGGTCCGGTCCTGCCAAAAATTGTGGATAACCCCAGCAAAGGGGTTGCCAAGATTTGGAAGCGCTTCTATCAGCCCACCTCCACAGCGCGCCCGTAGCTCAGCTGGATAGAGCATCAGACTACGAATCTGAGGGTCGGACGTTCGAATCGTTCCGGGCGCGCCAGTGGATCACAAATCAGGTCTCGACAGAGGCCCCATGCGCGCCCGTAGCTCAGCTGGATAGAGCATCAGACTACGAATCTGAGGGTCGGACGTTCGAATCGTTCCGGGCGCGCCATTTCTGTTCAGCTTTGGGCACTGCGGCACCGTGTGTCTGGGACGCCATGATGGCGCGTTCCAGCATCGCGTTGCGCCCCGTGATCCGCACCTCGCGGTTGCCGACCTCGACGCGGTCGACAAGCAGGTGGATGTATTCCTTGCGCGTCCTGCCGTCCGACTCGTCCAGCTTACGGCGAAGCAGATCGCCGAACTGGGCGATGATCGCAGGCGTGATCCGCCGATCACCGGCGTCGAGCTGCCGTTCGAGGACGGTGATGTCGGCTTGGGTGCTGGCCTTCTGCGCACGGATGTTGCCGAGTTCACTGGCGACTTGCGGATCGTCGGGGCTCAGCGTGTTGTTCCGGATCAGCCTGATTACGCTGGCGCTCTCGCCATCGAGTTGGGTCAGCCGGGCGCGTAGCCGCTTCAGTTCAGCGGCCCGCTCCGCGACGGCGGTAGCCGACCGGTCCAGCCACGTCTGGAGGAGCGTGGTCAGCCGTTCCGGCTGGACGAGATGACGGGTCACGGCGCCGACGACCAGATCGTCCAGCTGCTCCATCGAAACGCGGCGTCCCGTGCACGCGTCCGGGCCGCGCTTGATCCGCGCCGAACAGGCGTAATAGCGATACTGGCCGGATTTGCCGGTGCTCGTCATCATCCCGGCACCGCAACCGTCCCCACCGCATCCGCAGACCGCGCGGCTGGTCAGCAGATTCGTATTCGTCTTCGCGGCCGCTTCGCCCATCCGCGGGTCGCGGTCGGCCATCTGCTGGCGGACCGCGTAGAACGTCTCTTCATCAATGATCGGCGGCACCGGGATCGGCACCCACTCGCTTTCCGGCCGCGTCTAACCGGTGCGAGAATTCCGGCGGTTGAAGATGACATAGCCTATATAGGCGGTGTTAGTCAGGATGTTGTGCAGCGTCCCGATGCTGAACCGCTTGCCCCGGATGCGATAGCCGCGTTCGTTGAGGTGATGCGCCAAGCCCGTGACGCCGATCGGGCCGCTCGCCGTGCCTTCGCGATACGTCTTGAAGATGTACCGCACCATGTCGACCGTCTCGGGGTCGTGCTCCAGCTTCTTGCGGTCCTTGCCGCGCGCATGCGGCACTGTGCAGGTGCGGAAGCCGATCGGCGGCGTCTGGCCGTTCCAAAAGCCGTTCACGGCATTGGCCACCATGGTGCGGCGAACATGCTTGGCGTTCTCGGCCGAATGATATTCGTCAAAGATGGCGAGCATCGACACGGCTAGGTGTTTGATCCCGGCATTTGATGGTGCATCATTGGCGCAATCCTGGAAGGATGCACTATGGGACAGGTTCTACACGGGAGCGCCCGCACAACGGAGGCAGTCCGTCGAGCGATACAGCATAGTCAAGAGAGCCTGAGGGTTCTGGCGAAGCGCCACGGGATCAACCAGAAGACCGTCGCCAAATGGAAGAAGCGCACGGCGGTCAAGGATCTGCCGACCGGGCCGAAGGATCCGCACTCGACGGTGCTGACCATTGAGGAGGAGGCTGTGATCGTGGCCTTTCGCCGGCATATGTTACTGCCGCTGGATGACTGCCTGTACGCGCTACAGGCGACGATCCCGCACCTCACACGCTCGTCGTTGCATCGCTGTCTACAGCGTCACGGGATCAGCCGTCTGCCCGAGGTCACCGGCGACAAGCCCTCGAAGCGCAAGTTCAAGACCTACCCGATCGGCTATTTTCACATCGACATGGGAGTGTCAGGAATTTCGTGTGCGGGCGGGCGGATGAACATCACGCCGCCATGGCCTTGATGAAGCGTTCGCCGAAGATGACGGCGAACTGGGCCTTTGCCATGGTCCACTCACGTGGCGGCATTCTCCACTCTTTTTCCGAGCGGTTCAAGATCAGGTAGAGCAGCTTGGTGGCGGCCTCGTTGCTGGGGAAATGCCCCCGGGCCCGCACGGCCCGGCGCAGCTTCGAGTGCAAGGCCTCTATGGAATTCGTGGTATAGATGATCCGCCGAACCTCGTCGGGAAAGGCGAAGAACGGGATGACCTCGGTCCAGACGCGTCGCCAGCTCTGGCCGATGGCAGGGTAGCGGGTGCCCCACGTGCCGGCCTCGAACGCCCCCAGCGCCTGTTCGGCCGCCTCGGCGCTGGGTGCGCGATAGACCTCCTTCAACGCGGTCGCGAGCCCCTCGCGGTTTTTCCAGGACACGAAGTCCATTGAGTTTGGCAGCAGGTGGACGATGCAGGTTTGAACCACGGCGTGGGGGAGCGAGCCGTTCGATGATCGATCCGGGGGATCGATCATAGGCGAGCGCGGTGATCGCCTCGGGAAAGCCTTTCAGCCCGTCGACGACGGCGAGCAGGATGTCCTCGGTGCCGCGGTTCCTGAGCTCGTTCATGACCCTGAGCCAGAATTTGGCACCCTCGTTCTGCTCCAGCCACAGGCCCAGCACCTCCTTGGCGCCATCGGCACGGACGCCCAGGGTGATCTGGCCCCCGTTTGACCGGACGGATTCAAGCGGTTGCAAAAACCAGTGCGCGATGTTCGCGCGGTGAACGCATTTTGAGCCCTGAATGGGGGTGGTTGTCGT
>NZ_JAXCWU010000004.1:0-492668 GCF_034044895.1 Sphingomonas sp. CFBP8993
CGCATCGATGAACGCCTCGACCGCGCGAACCGGGTTATCTGCCGATACGTAATCATCAAGCGATGCAGGCAGCAGATAGTCCTGCCGACGGTCTTCCCCCTGAACGAAACGGCCCATGCCCAAGCCTCCCGAAACGTCGGAAAACCATAGCAGATTCCGACGTTTTTACACAGCCTCGGGCGGGAGCGGCCACCCTGCCCGCCTGCCGCCACGACCCAATTCCCGCCACTCAACCTACCTTGACCGCCTCTGACTTTCGGTCATTCATTCATATCCGAGTTTGCCGAAAGCCCGATCAATTCCATCTCCCCAGGTCGTGCGAGCTAATCCGAGAGCCAGTGCTGAAATTACAGCATCTTGATTTGCTTGAGCCACAATTCGACCAGTTCCGGCCACTTGCCGACAGGCTCGGTCGGGTGGCGGAGCGCAAAGGCATGGCCGCCATGCGCGAACAGGTGCAATTCGGTGGAGACGCCCGCCTTGTCGAGCGCGGAGGCATACATCAGACTGTTGCAGACGGGATCGGTCTCGTCGTTCCAGGCTTGGGCGATGAATTGCGGGGGAGCGGCTTTCGTAATGGGGAGCTTCGGATCAAATGACCCGTCGTCCCTACAGATATGGCCGGGATAGAGTGCGATGCCGAAGTCCGGACGGCTGCTGATCTTGTCGATCGCATCGACCGGGCGATAGGTCGGCGCGAGGATGTTGCTGGTCTGTGCCACCAGATAGCCGCCAGCCGACATGCCAAGGACGCCGATACGGTTGGGATCGATGCGCAGTTCGGCAGACTTGGCCCGCACCAACCTTATGGTCCGCTGGGCATCCTGCAGCGCGCGTGGGATTTTCGGCGTGATCTGGCGCTCCGTCACCGGGTCCCAAAAGTCGTTGCCTCCTGGCGCCCGGTATTTCGAGACGATGCAGGTGACGCCCCTGGCCACCAGCCAGTCGCAGATTTCCGTACCCTCCAGCCCGACGAAAACCTTCTGGAAACCGCCGCCGGGAAGGACGATGATCGCCGTCTTCGTTTTCGGCTCTTTCGCGGGTATGATGGTCATCGTCGGCACCGCGACGTTCATGACGACCTGGGACCAGCCGCCTGCCACGCCAGGATCGCGATATGTTCGGACCGTTTCGCCAGGCTGGGGCCTGAACGTTCCGTCGGGCGCAGCGCCGGGCCAGATATGGATCTGGCGCGATCCTGCGGGCGCTTGCCAGATTTCGACCTTCTCGACCGCATCGTCAGGAGGCGAAGCAGGCTTGCTCTGCTCGGCCGCCGTCGAACCGCCACATGCGCAGAGAGCCGCCGTCACCGCAAAAAGCCATACCATCTTCGATCGGGTCACGCGCGATCTCCTCATCATGGTGAATGGGAACCGGCTTCAGCGCGGGATAGGCGCAAAAACCTCATGGCTACATGTCTTGTCGGCGCTGGCGGAAGTATATGTTCGGCTCAATCGAGCCGACAAAGGATAATAAATCCCGGCAGCCCATAGTTTATCTCATGGCCCGTATTGCGGAGCCGCCGGGCTGCCGGATCAACGCGGCCACCGTTTGCGAACGGCTGGTCCTATGACTTCGACACGATCGGTCCAAATCAGGCCGCAGAAGCCATCCGGCACCTTCGCAAGCTCGTTGACCGTATCCAGACGGGTGAAGTCGTCAGAACCCAGACCGGACACCGACCCGATCAGCATGACATCGGTATTGGCGTTCGCCATGCGCCCAAGAAAGCGATTGGGCCAGCCCCAGGCCAAGGCCCGCATGTTCATTGCGGCAAGGACCGTGCCGTCTCGACATGTCTTCGGGACATAGCCTGTCCAGCCAAGTGCGGCATAGGCGAGCGTGCATTTCGCACCGCGCCTGTCATGGATCACCGGCAGTTGCGGTCGAAGTTTCTTGACGGCCTCAGTCGCGGGCGTGTCGCCGAACAGGGCGATACGGCTCCAGGCTTCGGGATGCCGCTTGTCGATATACAGGACGAGGTTGGTGCCCGACGACGCGCCGTCTTTCAACTGGACGAGGAAGCGCTGCTTCAGAAAGGCGCGAAACGCTTCGTCCAGCGTGGTCATCAGCCCCCGACCATGACCCCGGAGCGGGTAGGTCTTGCCGCCGTCCGCGGTATATCCATAGTCGACATCCAAGGACTTCATGTCCACGAAGGTCGTCCGATTGACAGGTCCTGTTCCATCCGTCCGGCATTCGAGTCCGAAATCATGGAACAGGACGAACTCCCCGTCGGCCGTCTCCCTGACGTCGACCTCGACGACATCCGCGCCAGCATCGATGGCAGCGCGGATCAAGGGCAGCGTGTTATCGATCAGGCGGTGGCGTGGCGGCAGAATATGCCTGGCCCGGCAATCCTGGGGATCATCCGAGTTGCCCTCGAAAAGCTGATGCACGCTGCGTTGCGCAATTAGCGTCGGCCTTCCTGACGGTGACTTTGCCAACCAAGAAGCGTTCGCCAGATATATAGGCACTAGGTGTTTGATCCCACGGTTTGCTGGTGCGATCCTTTCGTTGGAATGGAAGGAAACCGCATGGGACAGGTACGTCACGGGAGCGCCACGACCACGCACGCCGTCCGAGCAGCAATACAGCGATCGCAAGCTTCGCTCGCGACGCTGAGCCGTGAACTGGGGATCAATCCGAAGACAGTCGCGAAATGGCGGAAAAGGGCGACGGTCGAGGATTTGAAGACCGGGCCGAAGGCCCCTCATTCAACAACCTTGTCCGAGGCTGAAGAGGCGATGGTTGTGGCGTTCCGCCGTCACACACTGCTGCCGCTCGACGACTGCCTCTACGCATTGCAGCCGTCCATCCCGCACCTGACCCGGTCAGCGCTGCACCGCTGCCTTCAGCGACATGGCATATCCCGTCTGCCGGACATTGAAGGCGATAAGCCGAAGCGGCAGCGCTTCAAGCGCTACCCGATCGGCTTCTTCCACATAGACATCGCAGAGGTGCAGACCGCCGAAGGCAAGCTTTACCTGTTCGTCGGCATCGATCGCACTAGCAAATTCGCGGTCACGCAGCTGGTCGACAAGGCTGATCGCCGGACAGCATGCGCGTTCCTCGAAAACCTGCTGAAGGCCGTGCCGTACCGTATCCACACCATTCTGACGGACAACGGCATCCAGTTCGCCGAGCAGCCTCGTAACCGCAACACCGCCTGGTCGCGCCAAATGCGGTTCGACATGATCTGCGAGGCAAACGACATCGAGCACCGTCTGACGAAGCCGAACCATCCGTGGACCAACGGACAGGTCGAACGGATGAACCGGACCATCAAGGAGGCGACCGTCAAACGCTTCCACTACGAGAGCCACAACCAACTGCGGATGCACCTCGCCGACTTCATGGCCGCCTACAATTTCGCCCGCCGGCTCAAGACGCTCAGCGGGCTTACACCCTACGAATACATCGCCAAGATCTGGACGTCAGAGCCAGATCGGTTCATCGTCAATCCGATCCACCAGATGCCAGGACTGAACACCTAGGGGTCACCAATGGCTGAAATCAGCCATTCTTGGCTATCTCCATAGCGACTTGTGTCTCCGACAAACCAATGATTTTGCCAGCGGTCATCCGGTTGGCAGCGCCACGGGCAACCATGAGGGCGCGGGTGCGCTTGCCATAGTGGGGGACGATCTCGGGCGACATGCCCAAGATTGAGCCTACTTCACTATCGTTCAGAGCCGTCTCCAACAGATAGCAGCAAGCATTCTTGCGTAGGCCGTGGAACGTGAATGTCGCGCCGTTCTTGATCGTTTCGCGGGCGATCAGGTCTTCCAGCATTTCGCGCACTGGCTCCTTATCCATCAGCTTGCGCAAGCGCTCTTGGATAGCGCCGGTCGTCCTGAATGGTCCGCCCGTGAGCGTATGAACGACCTAGCGGCTAGCACGACAGCTCAGTTCCGCGTGGTCAAGAGCGTTGCTGTCGCTTGCTTGGGATCGGGCGTCACCGGGTCCATGCCCTTGCCCGACGGCAGGGGGAGCGGCGGCGGATTCTCGTCCATCAGGTTGCGCACGAAATAGTCGCGCAGCTTGCGCCAGAAGAATGGCTGGTACACGAAGTGGCGCGTGTTGGGCAGGATGACCACGTCCACGTCGCGACCCTTGGCGATCAGCGTGTTGGCGAGGCGGAAGCTCTCCGTCACGGGGACATTGTCGTCGATATCGCCGTGCACCAGCAACAGCTTGCCGACCAAGTTGCCCGCCACCGACATGTTGGAATTGCGTTCCCAGACCTCGGGCGGGGCCAGGCCCATCGACACCTCCGGCCACCACGCCTTGTCGAGCCGCAGGTCGTGGTTGCCCGCGCCCGCGACGGAGACCTTGAAGAAGCCGGGGCGCCGCAGGATGAAGCGCGCCGCGTCATAACCGCCCGCTGAGAAGCCGTAGACCCCGACCCGGTCCAGATCCATATAGGGGTAGCGCGCCGCCATCTGGCGCATTATCGCGATGTGATCGTCAATGCCGACCTCGCCCAGATTCTGATAGGCGGGCAGACGGAACGCCTGGCCCCGCTGCGATGTGCCGCGTCCGTCGATCGCAACGACGATCGCACCCAGCTGCGCGACGCTGTTGGTGTTCAGCCGCACGGCTGAGGCCCAGTCCTGGGGCACGACATGGGTGGTCGGCCCGGTATAGACATAGTCGATCACCGGATAGCGGCGGTTCGGATCGAAATTCGCGGGCCGCCAGATCATGCCGTACAATGGTGTGCGACCATCCGCCGCGACGCCGGTGAAGGGCTCCGGCGGCACGAAGCCGCTGGCAAACAGTGCCCTGGCATCGGCCTTGGCCAGCGTCTTCAGGATACGGCCATCGACCGCCGAGCGGATGACGGTCACGGTCGGCTGCGTCGGGCTGGACATGCTGTCGAGGAAATAGCGCCCGTCGAACGAAAGGCTGGTGACGTGATCCAGCGGTTCGGGCGTCAGCAGCACCGGCTGACTACCGTCCAGCACCACGCGGTAGAGTTGCCGGTAATAGGGATTGCGATCCGGCTCGCGCCCGATGCCGGTCAGCAGCAGCGTCTTGTCCTGCGGCCGATAGTCGGCGATGCCGGTCACCTCCCACTTGCCGCGCGTCAACGGATAGCCGCCATCGGGATCGTCCGGCCGGACCAGATAGAGCTGCGCCCAGCCCGAGCGTTCCGACACGATCAATTCGCCGCCCAGGTCAGGCGCGCCACGGAAGGACGTGGCGGTGACTGTCACCAGCGGCTTGACCGCCTCACGCGCGAGCAGCGTCGCGACGCCGGTATCGGGATCGGCGGAGAAGGATTCGATCTTCGAATAACCGCGCTCGGTCCGCTGGAAGCGGAGGTGCCCGCCCATCCAATAGCTTTTGATCTCGTCGGGATAGAGCCGCACCTCGGGCGGCACCTGGATCACGACCGGCCGTGCCCGTCGCCGCTTCAGCGCATCCTCGACATTGACGGTATAGAGCGTGCTCTGCGGCACCTTCTCCGCGCCCGCGAGCGGGTAGATATAGCGGAAGCTGCGCGGATAGAAGCTGCCCGGCGGATTTTCCTGCGTGACCGACAGGGGCACGACCCCGCGCGTATCGAGCCGCCAGGTCACGACATAACGGCTGTCGGGAGACCAGCGGACCTGGACGGGCCGTTTGGGATCCTCCGTCCCCTGCTCCAATATGTCGCTGAGCTGGGGGATGGTCCGGCCATAGGATTGCTCGGGCGTGCCGTCGGTGGTCAGGGCGACCTCGCGCCCGCTCTTCCGGTCGCGCGCGACGAGATTGTCGTGGCGGACAAGCACCTCGAACCGGCCGTCGGGTGATACCCCACCGTCACCCTGCGGCGGGCCGACCGGCGCCGCCACGACCTGGCCGTCCGCTCCCAGGGTCCAACGCCGCCCCGCGAAATTGAAAACCAGGGCACCCCCAGAATAGTCGAGCGCGTCCAGGACCATCTGCTTGGGATCGACCTCCTTGCCCGTCGCCTGGGCGAGCTGTGCGGCGAGCGCGTCCTCACCGATGATCCGGCGCGATGTGCCGCTGGCGAGGTGGTAATAGGTGAAGATGCGCGCACCGACCGTCCCCGCGCGATAGAGCACGCCCTTGCTGTCAAAGGTGAATTGCGGTCGCGGCATCGCATCGACGAGCAGCGTGTCGAACGCGGGCGCCAGATATTTGTCGGCGAGCGCATAGCGTTCCGCGACGGAGGGCATTGCCTTCGGCGCGACGGGCACCGACTGGGCGAGCACCGGTTCGACAAGAACTGACTGGGACAGGACAAGCGCCAGCAGCACCGGTCGGTGGATGGTCATGGATATCATCATCATGCTCTTCGTCGTCCCGCAATCCCTCACGCCACGTCCCAGGTCAGCGGACGGGCACGTCAGCCATCATCCGCAGCAGCACGGCGGCGAACTCGCGTGCCCGCTCGCCCACGCGACGATTGGTATAGGTGAGATGCGCTTCGTAGCGGCTGCACAGATCGGGTTCGGCCGCCAGGAACAGCGCGGGGTAGCGAACCACCTCCCCGGCCTCGCGCGCAGGCGCTGCTTCCTCCCACAGCCGCTCCAGCACCGCCTGGCTGCGGCGGTCGTCCTCGGCCGACCAGTCCGGCGTCGCCTCGATCTCCGCTAGATCGACCCAGCGGCGCAAGATGGCGGGCAGCGTCGACTGTCCGTTATCGGCGGGCCAGCACGCAGCCTCGCACATCAGGGTCGCCGACCGCTCCTGCCGATCCCCGGCGGGCGGCAGCGCCAGCACCGCCGCGCGGACCGTCTTCCAACTCGTCCGGTCGGGAACATCCCCGTCATGGCTGCGCCGATGCAACGCCCGCATGTCACCCAGCAGCGCGACCGCCGGGCCGGGACCATGTGCAAGCTCCGGCGCGTCGAGCAGGACGAGCGCCGCGCCGTTCGCCACGCGTGACAGGTCCGCACCGACCGGAATGGCCTTCAGTGCTGCGTGGAGAAAGGGCTCCCCGTCCGCCAGGGTCCGCACCCGCTCGGTCAGTGCCAGCAACAGCGCCGCCACGGGTATCGGCAACCCAGCCCGTGTCGCCAGCGCCTCCGCATCGGCGGGTGGTTCGGAGTCTTCGAGCATGCCCGACTTGACCGCCGGATCGCCGTGAAACGCAGGGGTCACGCCGCTGCGTCCAGCATCGCCGACAGGCGGGCCCGCGACTGGACGCCGATTATGCGGTCGCGCATCTCCCCCCCGGAAAACAGCAGCAGGGTCGGCAGGGTCGAGACGGCGAAACGGTCGCGAAGGCCCGGCTCGTCCTCGACATTGACCTTCACGATGCGCGCCTCTTCGGCATGATCCTGCGCCAGATCCTCCAGCGTCGGCATCAGCCCCCGGCACGGGGCGCACCATGGTGCCCAGAAGTCCACCAGCACCGGCACATCCGCAGCCAATACCATATCGTCGAACGTGGCGACGGTCGCCACCTGTACGCTACTCACATCACCTCTCCCTGAATGTGATCATCCACCGCGACCGCCGACCATCATCGCGTCGATGCGGATGGTCGGCTGGCCGACGCCGACGTCCAGCGTCTGCCCTTGCTTGCCGCAGGTGGCGACACCGTCGTCGAGCGCCAGGTCGTGACCGACCATGCTGATATGCTTCAACGCCTCGTGCCCGACGCCGATCAGCGTCGCGCCCTCGATCGGCGCGGTCAGGCGGCCGTCCTCGATCAGCCAGGCGGCCGTGGTCGAAAAATTGAACCGGCCGCTGGTGATGTCGACCTGTCCGCCGCCGAACGCGGTGGCATAGATGCCGCGCGAGACCGATCGCAGGATGTCGGCCGGATCGTCCTGGCCCGCGGCGAGATAGGTATTGGTCATGCGCGGCATCGGCAGATGCGCATGGCTCTGGCGACGGCCATTGCCGGTCGGTCGCGCGTTCATCAGGCCCGCGTTCAACCGGTCCTGCATCAGCCCGGTCAGGATGCCGTCGCGCACCAGCACGGTCTTCTCCGGCGCGGTCCCCTCGTCATCCATGCCGAGCGAACCGATCCGACCGGGCAGCCCGCCATCATCGATCACGGTGACGCCCGACGCAGCGATCCGCTCACCGACCCGTCCGGCAAAGGCGGACAGCCCCTGGCGGTGATGATCGCCCTCCAGCCCATGGCCGACCGCCTCGTGGAACAGCACGCCGGGATAGCCGGGGCCGAGCACGATCGGAAACGTGCCTGCGGGTGCGGGTCGCGCGTCCAGATTGACCAGCGCCATGGTCGTCGCCTCGCTGACCGCGCGGGCGATCGCATCCTCGCGCAACCCCGACAGGTCGTGACGCCCGCCAAGCCCGCCAAAGCCGCGCGCGCGGCGTCCATTGGCCTCCGCCACGATGGTCAGGCGCAGTTGGACCATCGGCCGCACATCGGCACGCATGTGGCCATCGAGATCCGCGACGAGCACGACATGTTCGCTCGCCGACAGGTTCGCATCGACCCGAACGATGCGGGGATCGGCGGCACGCGCCAGCGTCTCTACGCGTTCGAGCAGCGCGATCCAGCGCGCCGCATCGGCGTCCGCCACCGGGTCGAGCGTGGGATACAGGCCATGGTCCGCCGATGCCGCGTTCAACGTGATGGGTGCGGTGACGTGACCGCCACCGGCCCGGCCCAGCGCGTAAACGGTGTCGGACAGGATCGCCAGCGCCTCGGGCCGCATATCTGCGGAATAGGCGAAGGCGACCTCAGCTCCGCGGGCGATACGCGCGCCGACACCCTGGTTGATGCCGAAGCCCCCGGCGGTGACGCGGCCGTCCTCCAGCCGCCAGTTCCGCGAACTGCGCGTTTCAAAATACAGGTCGCCCAGATCGGCACCTCCGACCGCCAGCCGGCCAAGCGCACGCCCCACGTCTGTCCGGTCCAGCCCGGCGGGGGCGAAAATACGGGTGCTGGCCCGGTCCATCGCGGCGCTCGTCATGCGCGTCCTCCGATCTGCATATCGTCGACCAGAATGGACCCGGTGCGCACCGCCCCCTGCCGTTCGCGGTCTTCGCCGACCGCCACGACGCGGCGCCACATGTCTGGCAGGCGACCGCCCAACGTCACGTCGATGACGGGATGGACGATCTCGCCCCCCTCCACCCAGAAGCCGGAGACCGCCTGGGTCCAGTTGCCGGTCACCGGATCGCTGCCGCCACCCTGCAATTGCGTGACGATCAACCCGGTGTCCATCGCCTGACGCATCGCCGCGGCGGTGCCGCCCGGCGCATGGCTGGACAGGATCAGGTTCCACGGCCCGTCGGCATTGCCGGTCGAGCGCATACCAAGCTTCCTGGCGGACCGGCTGCCGAGGAAATAGCCCTGGCACCGTCCCCGCGCGATGATCGCGCGGCGGCTGCCCGCCACCCCTTCATGATCCCAGCCGCCGCTCGCCATGCCGAAGGGCTCGAGCGGATCCTCGAACAGATCGAGATGGTCGGCGGCGATCTCCGTCCCCAGCGCGCCCGCAAGCCAGCTCGCGCGGCTGTGTTGCGCCTGACCGAACAGCGCCTGGGTCAGCGCGTGGATCAGCGTCGGTGCGATCCGCGCCTCGAACAGAACCGGGGCGCGGCGCCCCGCGATCGAGCGTCCCCCGCGCTGTGCGACGGCGCGCTCCACCGCCTGTCGGGCCTGTGCCGATACCGGACCAAGCGCATCGAAGCGGCGATCGCTCGCCTGTGCATATTCGCGCACGCTCGGCCCGTTCGGGTCGTCCGCCAGCGCGGTCGCCCATTGGGTGTGGGTCGAGGCCGCGATCGACCTGCAAAAGCCCGCCGAGGTCGCCAGCGCCGACAGATGATCGCTGGATCCGACTGCCACTTCCCCCGCCCGCACGCTACCGCTGGCCTGCGCCGCGGCATCGGCGGTCAGGGCTTCCAGTTCCAGCGCACGCGCCATCAGGCTTTCCGGCGATTGCCCCGAATGGGCGAACATCTCCGGCGCCGGGCCATCCCAGGCCAGCGTTTCGAAGTTGGCCAGCCCGGCATCGGCGTCGGGCTGGACCAGCCCGGCAATCGCATGCGCCTCCGCCACCACCCGCGCGATCGAGGCGTCGTCCAGCGCCACGGTGGAAGCCCCGCCGGTGCGGCCATCGCGGTACACGGTCAGCGACAGCGACTGATAGGCGTCGCGCACCGCGCTCTCCGCCACGCCTCCGCGCACCTTGATGCTGATGCCGCCGCCCGCGCGCACGGTGGCGGACGCCGCGTCGACGCCGAGCGCCCTGGCCTGTTCGACCGCCGCCGCCGCCGCGTCGCGCAGACTTGCCTCGTCGCGGGTGCAAAAGCCCGTCATTCCGTTTCCTCCGGGATCGTCGAACAGGCCGCATGGCCGTCGCCGATGGTCAGTGCATGGCTGTGATAGCGGCGCAGCCGGTTGTCGTGGACCACGCTGACCAGCGTGATGTCGGGCAAGGCGGCCAGCAATTCTCCGTGGAAGAAGCGGGCATTGTCGGCATCGAGCGCGCTCGTCGCCTCGTCGAGCACCAGCAGGTCGGGGCGGTGGAGCAGGATACGCGCCATTGCCACGCGCTGCTGCTCGCCCGGTGACAGTTCCTCCTGCCACATCCGCACGGCATGCATGTGCTCGACATGCGCGGCCAGCCGGACGCGGGTCAGCAGCGCAGCGATGGTCGCGTCGTCATGGGCCTCGGCCGCATCGGGGAAACAGATGGCGGCCTTCAGATTGCCCAGCGGCAGATAGAGACGCTGCGGCACAAACATCACCGTGCCCTCGCCGTGCAACGTCACCGATCCAGCACCATCGGGCCACAGCCCGGCGATCGCGCGCAGCAGCGTGCTCTTGCCCGCGCCCGACGGCCCCTGCACCACCCAGCGCTCGCCGCGCCGCACGGTCCAGTCGCCGATGTCGAGCATCGCCGCGCCGCTGGGCCGGGCGATCCGCAGCCCCTGCGTCGCGATCGCGGTCGAGGGTCCGGCGTCGGGCCGGAAGGTGAAAGCGATCCCGCGCGGCCGCCGCGCGTCGATCGCGTCGTCCAGCGCCTTTAGACGGTTGATGTTGGCGACCTGCTGGCCGATCCAGCTGAACTGCTGGACAAAAATGGACAGGTTCTGGACCATCGTGCCGAACGCATCGCGCGCGCCCATCACCTGGCCGAAGCTGATCGCCCCGGCAAAGTAGCGCGGCACCAGCAGCATGATCGGAATGATCCCGCCGACCCGCTGGTAGACACCGTCACCCGCCTGGATGCCCAGCGTGGTGAGGATCAGCCGACGAAAATTGCGCCGGATCTGGTCGAAGGATTCGACAAGCGCGGCCTGCTCGGTCGCCACCGCGCCCGCGAAGCCGATCTGCGCGGCATTGCGCCGCACGTGCATCAGGTTACCACGAAAATCGGCTTCGACATGCTGCAACCGCATCGTCGCGCGGATGAAGGGGCGCCCGATCCACCCGATCACGAAACTGCCGAACATGGCGTAAAGCACCGCGTACCAGACTGTGCCGCCGGGAATGGAGACGGCGGCACCGAACAGGCTGAAGCGGATCGGCTCGGCCGTTTCCATCAGGATCATCGCGAAGGTGATGCTGCCGACGATACTGCCGACGAAGCCCAACGCGATGGTGACGACACTGGGCATGTTGCCCTTCGTGCCCGTCAGCGCGCCGATATCGTCGGCGATGCGCTGATCCGGGTTGTCGATCATCCGCAACCGTTCGATCTCGGCATAACGGTTATGCGACAGATAGCGCCCTATGTAACGATCCGTCAGATAGCGCCGCCAGCGGATGCCCAGCACCATCCTGATGAAGGTTTCGACCAGGCTGATCGATACCTGCAACGCCATGATGCCGAAAAACAGCATCATCAACCAGGCGAAGCGGCCTACCTCCCGCTTCTCGATCCCGTCGTAAAAGGCCTGTTGCCAGCGATTGGTCGCGACGAACAGATAGGTGGTGCCGAACTGGAAGCCGAGCAGCAGGATCACCGCGAACCAGGCAAATTTCCAGTCCTTCGACGTCCAATAGGCCCCGACCAGCCGGAACGCATGACGCCAGCGCTCTCCGGCTGGTTGTGGAGGGGAAAGATGCGTCTCGCGACGCACCTCCCCGCTTTGTGTCGGTTGCGGCATCATGGCGGTTGCGTATCCCGTTCAGCGTATCGTTGGCTGCCGTCCTTACCGGAAGCGATAGGACAGCGTTACGCGCACCGTCCGCGTCTCCTGAATCGGCAGATAGGTGGTGTTGTAGCTGATCCCGTAATTGCGCCGGTCGAACAGGTTACGGATGCCGATGTTCAGATCGAATTTCTGCCAACTCAGGAAGCCGTTGAGATCGATCTGGATGGCCGGAGGCACATAATAGGAACCCGTCCGCGTCACCGCCGCGCTCGACCGTCCGAACGCCCCCGCACTGAGGCCCGCTGTCACGTCGTCCGACAGCTTGTGCCGATAGGAGGAATAGAGGCTGTAGGATTCGCGCGGCTGACCCTGTACGGTGTTGCCATACTGGCTGAGCGTCAGCACCTCAGGCTGGGCGTTCACATAGGTGCCGGAGATCATCCAGTTGGGCGTGATCTGGCCGATGATGCTCAGGTCGATGCCCTGCGACTGCAATCCCGGCGCCGCCGTCACATAGCCGGGATGCAGCGGATCGGCGATGATCGCGACACTCTGGCGCAGCTTGAAATACGAACCTTGCAGCAGGACCTTGCTGTGGAACAGGTCGATCTTGACGCCCGCCTCGCTGTTGCGGGTCTCGACATCCGGCAGCAGGTTGCGATTGAAGTCCACCACCACCGTCGGCGTATAGCCATAAGCCAGCGTGCCATAGATGCTGACATTCTTCGTCACATCGAACACCGCGCCGAAATTGGGCGACGAGGAAGACCGGCCCTCGGAATTCGGCCGCCGGTTCGAGAAGAAGCGGATGTTGCTGCCGTAATCGTTACCGCGAACGCCCGCGACCAGCGAGAGCTTCCAGACGTTCAGCATATACTGGCCGTAATAGCCGGTCTGGTGCGTCTTGGTGATATAATCCTGCTGGTCGATGGCGGGCAGCGGCGGCGGTGCCGGCGGCGTGAACAGATTATAGGGCGCCATGAACCCCTTCGACGCGCTGGCCGAGAGCGTCGAATTCTGGACATAGGTGCCGCCGGCGATGATCATGTGGCGCAGCGGACCGGTCTTGAATTCGAACCGGCCATAGCTGTCGACCGTGTCCAGCGAGATGGTGTTCCGGGCGTGCCCGCCATTCAACAGCACCGTGCCGGACCCGCTGAACACCGCGAACGGACCATAGGACGCCACGTCGGTGACGATGTCCTGATGCTGGCCGCGCACGACGAAGGTCAGCCAGTCGGTCACCTTCTGCGTCAGGTCGACATAGGCCTGCACCGTCTCGGTACGGGCACCCTGGTTCTTCTGCCCCCACAGCGGCTTGTCGAGGCTGACCTCGAACGGCTGGTTGGTATCGGGATTAAGCAGCGTATAGGGCGCCGCCGGGGTGAACTGGTCGCCCAGCGACACGCCCGCGATCACGTCGGTGGTCCCGTTCTTGAAGCGGATGCTGGGGGCGACAAGGTTGTCGCGAAGACCGGCATAACCGCCCCAGTTGCGATCCGCCTGGTTGACGCTGACGATCATGCGCGCACTGACCGTCTTGCTGGAATTGACCGCGCCGAACGCGTCGCCGGTGAAGCGATATTGGCCGAAAGATCCCGCCTCGGCGGTGGCCTGGACAAAGGTGTCCGCGCTCGGCTTCTTGGTCACGATGTTGATCGCGCCGCCGAGATTCTGCATCCCCGCCAGGATCGCGTCCGGCCCCTTCAGCACCTCCAGGCGCTCGACATTGGCGACCGGCTGGGTCGAGGCGCCCGCGACGCCCGTGGGCATGCCGTTGGTCAGGCCACTGGTTGCGAAACCACGCACCGAATAGGTGACGCCGCCCTGCACGGTCGCCGTATTGACGGTCACACCGCCGACATTGCGCAGCGCGTCGAAGACCGACTGGGACTGCTGTTCTTCCATCAGCTTGCTGGAGATGATCTGCGCCGTGCGCGGCTGTTCGCGCAGCGACTTGCCGGTGCGGCTGGAGGTCGAAGTCGCCCGGACGAGGTAGTTCGTCTCCGCCGCATCGCGCCGCGCGACCACGAAGATGTCGTTGAACACCGCGAGGCGGCCGTCGCGCATCTCGACCGTCAGGCCGCTGTCATGCGTCGCCTCGCGGACCGCCTGCTCCGCCGTTCGGGCGGAGTGGACGGCGACGGAATTCTTGCCTCTCACCGCGTCAGGGTCAAAATCGACGGGGACGCCCGTCTCCCTGGAAATCTGGTGGAGCGCATCGGCGAGCGGCATTTCCGGCACCGATATGCGGCTGGATTGCGCCATCGCCGGCGCCGCGCCCGCGATCATCGACAAGGCGCTGCCCCCCACAGACAAAGACGCCAGCATCAATCGTAGATTCTTCATCACCTGCCCCCTTGCCGTGCTGGCGAGATCCCACGATCTTCCATGCTTTGGACAAACAAGCCAAAGTCCCGTTTCGCGGGTATCCGCCCTGACGGTTGCCCATGATGATCCACGATCGGTTCTCAAGAACCGACCTTGCCCTGCCCGCAGGATCAGGATCACGCGCCTGCGGTAAATTCGGCGTCCCCTATATCCGACCTGTTCGGGTCGCGCTGGGTGCGTCCTCCTTCTGGAGAAACGATGCAAAGGAACAAGGATCAGGGCAAATCACTAATTATGATATATTCATCAGCCACATTGATGGTCGAAACGGTCACTCAGCAGGCCATGCCATTCGATGCCGGTTTTCAACGCATCGAGCACCCATTCCAGATACGGTGCACCGTCGAGATGGACCGGCCATTGGGCCGCAACAGGCATGGGTGACAGTTCGCCGGGCATAGTGATCAGCCGGATCGGCATGGTCGAGGCATAATACTGCCCCGACCAGGAAGCGACCGTGGCGATCAGGTCGGTGCGCTCGACCAGCGCGGGGAGCATCGCATACATGCTGGTGCGAACCAGCACATTGCGGCGCGCCAGCAGGGGATGGTCGTGGATGCCCATATTGCCGTCCTCCATGTCCTCGGACAGGGCGACGTGACGGCCATTCAGATATTGTTCGACCGTCATGCGATCGCCCAGACTCGGATGATCGCGGCAGACCATGGCGGTGTGCGACATTTCGAACAGCAGCCGAACCGGCAGGGTCGGATTGACCATCCGTCCGGGCAGGATCGCAAGGTCGACCCCGCGCTCGAACAGTGCCTCGACCGAACTATAGTTGAAGGGCACCAGTTCGACCCGCAATCCAGGCGCTTGGCGCAAAAGGCTGGGGATGGTGGTACGCAGCAACATCAGTTCGATTTCCTGGGGTGCCGCGATTACGATCATGCGCGACGTCGTGGCCGGGTCGAAATCCAGCCGAAGGTCCAGCACGTCGCCTGCCTCGCGCATGATGCGCATGATCCTGGGGCGCAGCGCCTCGCCCAGCGCGGTCAGACGGCGTTCGCCATGTCGGTAGACGACCAGCGGATCGTCGAAATTCTCGCGCAACCGCCGCAACGCCATGCTCATCGCAGGCTGGCTAAGCGCGATCATCCGCCCCGCCTCGGTCAGGGTAGGCGCCCGCAGAATCGCCGCCAGCGCGTAGAGAAGGTTGAGATTCAGCCGCCGCAAAATCTGCTGAGGTGGCCCTCTGTCATCGCTCATTACGTTCCCGCCCCACTATCGTAGGCAGATCATCCAAGGCAGCGCGATGCGTGTCAAACTGAGTAGCCCCTGGATTTCCGGACGTCTTGGATCCTGATTTTGAGGACAAGCGGCGATGATGGAGAAGCCTAATTTCAGCGATGAGTTCAAGCGCCAACGGCTATCTTGCGCTCTATCTGCTAACGCACAGTTGCCTGCCGTCGAAATGGGTCTTCCCCGGCCACCTCAACACCCGCGACGAAGCCAGCTCAGCCGTGATCGGCACCAACCCGGTGACCGAGATCCGCCGTATTCCGGCGACGCGGCCCGTCGCCATCGTCGACGACTATCCCCGTTTCGCCCTCGGCAACCCTGCTACGCGAGGCGTGCTGCGCGACGCGCTGGCGCGAGAATACCACCTCGCGGCCTGTATCCCCACCGGGCCGGACCGGATGCGGCTGATCTATCGGCCGGGCGCAGGCAGAGCGGCGGGCCATTGTCCCAGCGCAAGCGCGCTGGCGGCGATCCCATGAAAAATCCCCGCCGGCATGGCCGACGGGGATAGGCATTTCGGGTCCTGGATCAGAAGTTCGTCGTGACCGAGAACTGAATGTACCGGCCATAGATGTCGTAGAAATTGACCGGCGAATTCTGCCACCCGTTGATCGAGTAGGTATTGTTGCCGCCCCGCGCCGGGATGATCGGCGGGTCCTTGTCGAGCAGGTTGTTGATCGTCACGCCCAGCGTCATCCGCTTGGCGATGTTCACATTCGCCGCCAGGTCGAAATAGCTGTAATTGGGGATGCGCGCGAACGTGTTCTGGACCGTGCGGCGAACAGTGCCGCTCTGGGTGGCCGAGATATAGCGCCAATTCAGCGAGACCTGGAAGATCCCTTCCGCGCCGGTGAAGGTACCGCGCAGATTGTGGCGCCACTTCGGAATGGGATTACCCACGCCGTCGCCGAAATAGCCGACATTGCCCGACTGGTTGGTGATCGAGGCCGCGCTGGTCACGAGACCGCCGTTGAAGTCGCTGGCAAAGGTGCCGCCGGCGACCGGCAGGTCGTAATGCGCCTGGAAGTCATAGCCGGTCGTGCCGATCTGGTTGGGCACGTTGAGCACCAGCGAGCTGACATAGCCCGAATTCGGATTGTTGATGTTGCCGAACAGCGTGCCGTTGCCGTTGCGCACGAACTGCTGGCACGAAATCCGGTTCAGCTCGGTCGGATCGGTCGCATAGTTGATGCAGTTGTTGACGATCGTGTCCTGATCCAGCCCAACGATCTGGTTGGTGTAGCGGATCTCGTAATGATCCACCGAGAAGCTGAAGCGCGGCAGGAAGCTGGGCGTCAGCACCACGCCGTACGTCAGGGTGTTGGCGGTCTGCGGCCCCAGCGCCGGATCGACTGCGCCGTTGCGGTAGATACAGCCCGCATCGGGGCAGCGGATGGTCGTGCTGCCATAGCTGGCCGGGTTGAAGCCGGGCTGCAACTGGCACGCAGCCAGGCTGGCGAGCGGGGCACCGCCCGCGGCGGTCGACGCGCCGCAGATGTCGACGAAGTTCAGGCTGCGGGCGAAATTGATGTTCTCGGTTGCCTCGAACACGTTGGGCGCCCGCGAGGCGAAGTTGCGCGCTACGCGGAAGCGGATGTCGCGGATCGGTGCCCAGGTGCCCTCCAGCTTCCATGTGCTGAAGAAGGTCTTGGACGACGTGTCGTAGTTGGACGCGCGATAGCCACCGCTGAAGCCCAGCAAATGGGTCCAGGACTGATCCTGGATCAACGGCACCTGGATTTCGGTCGCCAGCTCCTTGGCGGTCTGGGTCCCGCGCGAGAAGGACGACGGGTTCGGCGTACCCTGGATGATCGTGTTATAATCGGCGCTGGTGAAGTTGTTGGCGATGTCGCGACGCAGTTCGGCGCCGAAGCTCACCTGCACGCCATCGGTCGCCAATGGCGAGCGGATGCCGTATTTGCCCAGGTCGCCGCTGATATTGGCCTGCACGTCGAAGAAATAGCCGACATTGCGACGCGGCCCGTTGGGGCCATAGGCGAAGATATAGTTATAGGCGGCGGGATCGTTCGAATCCCCGCGGAAGATGTCGAGCGGCACGCAGTTCGGATCGGTGCCGTTGACCTTGGCCACGCAGGTCGGCACGCCGTTGACGTTGACGACGTTCAGAGCGCGCGCGATGTTGGTGCCGGAGGGTGCCCAGTTGCGGTTGATCGCGCTCTTGACCAGGCTCTTGGCCCAGACCCCGCCGACATCATAATGCCACGCGCCCGCAAAGTCGCCACGCACGCCCAGCGCCGCGCGGTTATAGACCTGCTCATAGTCGATCGTACGGGTCGGGTAATGCTGGAAGCGATAACCGAAGTCGATCGGTACGGTCGCCGAGGTGCCGGCCGCCGCGCCGCACAGCACCTGCGCCTGCTGCGCCGACATCAGCGGGTTGTTGCAGTTCAGCTGATAGCCGCCCGCGCCGTTGGTCCCCTCGCCGATCGTGGCGGGCAGGTACGTCCCCTGGCTGGTGTTGCGGGTGTACATGTAGCTGCCGTAGATTTCGGCCCAGTCTGTCGCCTTGAACGACAGGAAGCCGCCCGCATTGTACCGCTCGTTGGCGCGCAGCATCTGATAGCTGTCGTCCATGCGGTTCTGGCGGTCGGTGGTCGCGTCCTGCGTGTTGCGATACGGGCGGAAGACGCGGCTACCGTCGCTGGCGTTGATCTGCGGCGTGCCCGGCGTACCGTTGTTCAGCCTGTAGATATAGCCGTAGCGCGAGTAGATCGTGCTGTCGCAGCTGAGCGCACCGTCGATCCCGTTCTGCAACAGGTGGCACGCCTGCGACGAGCGCGAATTGTACGGCAGGTTTTCGGTGTGACGATAGCTGAAATAGCCCGAGAGCGAGAGCCGGTCGTCGAACAGCTGCGTGCCTGCTGCCACGTTGATCGTCGCGCGCGCGCCGTCATTGGTCCAGCCCAGCGGGGTCGGGAAACCGCGTGATTGCGCGGTGTCGGTGACGATGTTGCGGCGATTCAGGTGATTGAAGAAGCCGTAATTGGCGTCGACCTGCACGCCCTTGAAATTCTTCTTCAGGATGAAGTTGACCACGCCGGTGAGCGCGTCGGGGCCATATACGGCCGCGGCACCGCCGGTCAGCACGTCGACCCGCTGGACGAGCGCGGGTGGGATCGAGTTGATGTCGGCCGCAACCTGGCCGCCGAGGCGCATGCCGTCGAGCAGGATCAGCGCCGCGCCGCCCGAACCACCGATGTTGCGCAGGTTGATGCGCCCGGTGCCGTTGCCCTCGTCATCGGCCTGCGGGGCGTAAGGTACGACCTGCGGCAGGCGGTTGAGAACGTCCTCGATATTGACCGCGCCGCTCAGCTTGATCTCCTGCGCGGAGACGGCCTGGATCGGTGCAGCCGAGGCGAGGTTGGGATTGACGATGCGCGAGCCGGTGACGACGACGTCGCCCGCGGCCGTATCGCCGCCCTGGGCCTGATCGCGACCGTCCGACCGGATATCCTCGCGCTCGGCGTTCTTGCGGCTCTCGCTCTTGGACGTATCGGACGTGCCGCCCGTCGTCTGTTGCGACTGTGCGGCGGCCGGAACGGCGCAGAGCGCCACCATCGCGCTGGTCGCAAACAAAATTCCTGTGTTCTTCATGAACTCCCCCTTCTCAGTGATGATCGCGCCCCCGCGACTTCACCCTATGTCTTTTGAAGTCCGCCGATTTTTGGTCATCGGTCCGATTTTTCGCGAAGGCACCCGGCAATGACGGCGTTGCTTTCAGCCCGGCCTGGAATAGCAGGACCCAAATTCTGCGCCGTCATCACCGGGGGTCATGCTTGCAGAAGGATCGGGGGCTTTCAATGGTATCCTACCAATGGCCACCATGTTCGTTGCCCCAACCAATGCGCGATTATTATTTCATTTCATTAGCTTGTCTGATGGATAGACGTTTTCCGCATCGATTAAATAAATATGAAGTCACTATTTTTTACTGGTCGATCGGCAAATTGGTATGCCCTGTCCGCATTGGTAATACTTGCGGCAAGCATCGATGAATGTTTCGTATTTTTAGTGCCTTACGCGAATTCGGATTAGCCGTATTGGCACCCCGCCTTCCTGACGGGATCGCGACGCTCCGATGCGCCGCCTGGCGCGGACGACTGCGGAAAATATGGACGCGCAGACGATTCGCATGAGGTCGTCCATCGGCGCCCACGCCGATGGGGCCGTGGAGCTATCCCGGGGTGGTGCTGCGCCCAGTCCCCTCAACCACCTCCCATGCGGGCGCGATGGAGATCAAGGGTCTCTGGTACCTGACCTATCACATCGCAGATGCGAAGGGCGGAGGCATTTCCGCCGTTCGGTTGCGATCGCCCCGATGAGCTGGGCCGACAGCGCCCCCGCCATCCGCCCGGTCACACTCACCGAGGCCCCTGTGCATTGTTCGGACACAGATCCACGGCAGCGGTTTGACAAGCAGCGGCATGAAGCCATTGGCGTCGCGATCGAGGCGATCAGACTAGACGTAATCGCCGGTCAGATTGATGCTGTCCAAGCCAAGCGGCAAGAGCCGGGACAGCCTAGCCGCTCAGCTCCTGCTCGCCGATGGTGCCTATGACGCCGTACACTCGCGCACCGTCATCGCCTCGCCTTCGTTCCCAACACGCCCCAGCGGGCCAGCAGAAACACCTTCGAACGCCAGCTCTGTTTCGAGCACCACCTGTCGAGTTCTGCTCCTCCCGACCAAAGCCATTCCGCCGCGTCGCCATACGCTTCGAGAAAAATCGTCCGCAACTATCTCGCCATGGTCATTCTGGCCGCCACCATCCGATGGCTGCCTGTCAAATGCGTTCGTATCGCGGTGAGCGAAACGCCGTTCGACGGGCTGGGTCTGTCCTGACAGGCAACCGCATCGACCGGCCTGTTCGGCCGCGTGACTGGCTCGCTGCAAATCGCTTGCAAGTCTGCCACCTTAGCTCATACATTACGATTTAATGACACCCACCATCCCCGACACGTCACGGGACCGTCGAATAGAAGATCCGACAAATCTCTGGATTATCCATCCAGCGGCACGCTTTCTTCTGCCCTGGTTCATCGAGCGCGGAATCTCCGCCAATGCCGTTTCCCTGGCGGGGCTGGCTTTGGGCACGTCGGCGGCGCTGGCCTATACCCAGTGGGAAATGTGGCCATTCAGCTTTGTCGGCTCGCTGCTGTCGGTCTGCTGGCTTGTCGCCGACGGCTTGGATGGGATGATCGCGCGGGCCACAGGCACCGCCAGTCCGCTGGGACGCGCGCTGGACGGGTTGTGCGACCACGGCGTTTTCATCCTGATCTATGTCTCGCTGGCCTTCTCCATCGGCACATTGGAAGGTTGGGCACTGGCGGTGGCCGCAGGCGTCGCACATATGGTCCAATCCAATATGTACGAGAGCGAGCGAGCCCGCTTTCACCGTCGTCGCAATGCGGTGGCGACGATCGCCCGCCCTGCCCCCAGCCGCAATCCGCTTGTCCAACTCTACGATCATTGCTGGGGACTGTTGGATCGCGTTGCCGCGCGGTTCGATCACGCGCTGGGGCAGCACCGGGCTCCCTCTGAACTTGCGACAAGATATGCCGCCATGGCCGTCAGGCCCATGCGGCTGATGAGCCTGTTGTCCGCCAATGTGCGGGTCTATGCCATTTTTCTTGCCTGTTTTTTCGGCAATCCGCGCCTGTTCTGGTGGTTTGAGCTCATTCCGCTGAACATCGTTCTCATCCTCGGACTTTTCCAGCACCGCACTGTCGAAAACAGACTAACAGTGCCGGCAAATTCTTTTCCAGAAAATAAAAGGAATTAAACAGCAATGCCGGCCATAAATATCGCCATCATCGGGGTAGGAAACTGTGCCAGCTCTCTGGTGCAGGGGCTTTCCTATTATCGCGAGGGTGCAAATGAGACAGTCGGGCTCATGCATTCGGACCTGGGCGGTTACAAGCCGAATGATATCCGCGTCGTCGCGGCTTGGGATATCGATCAGCGAAAAGTCGGCAAGGACGTATCAGAGGCGATTTTCGCCAAGCCCAATTGCACCACCGTCTTTTGCGAAGCCGTTCCTCCCACGGGGACCAAGGTCCAGATGGGGCATATCCTTGACGGCGTCGCCGAACATATGTCGGATTATGACGATCATCGGACATTCCTGATCGCGAATGAGAAGGAGGCGTCCAAAGCGGAAGTGGTCGCCGCCCTGCGCGAGACCAAGGCCGATGTGCTGATGAACTATCTGCCGGTGGGTTCGCAGGCCGCCAGCGAGTTCTACGCCGAATGCGCGCTCGAGGCGGGTGTGGCGTTCGTGAACAATATTCCCGTGTTCATCGCAAGTGACCCCGTATGGGCGGAACGCTTCACCAAGGCTGGCGTGCCGATCATCGGCGACGACATCAAGGCGCAGCTCGGTGCCACCATCGTTCATCGCGTGCTGACCGATCTGTTCGCCAAGCGGGGCGTCAAGCTGGAACGGACCTATCAGCTGAACACCGGCGGCAACACCGACTTCCTCAACATGTCCAACCATCGCCGCCTCGCCTCCAAGAAAATCTCGAAGACCGAGGCGGTGCAGTCGGTCGCTGCGGAGCGGCTGCATGACGACAATGTTCATATCGGCCCGTCCGACTATGTGCCCTGGCAGAATGACAACAAGATCTGCTTCCTGCGCATGGAGGGGACGATGTTCGGCGGTGTGCCGATGAACCTTGAGTTGCGCCTGTCCGTCGAGGACAGCCCCAACAGTGCGGGCGTCGCCATCGATATGATCCGGTGTGCCAAGTTGGCGAAGGATCGCGGTCTGGCGGGGCCGATCGACGCTGCGTCGGCGTATTTCTGCAAGCATCCGCGGATCCAGATGACCGATGACCTTGCAGCGCAGGCGGTCGACGAGTTCATTGCCGTAGCGGCGGAATGATCGAAACCGGTATCGTTCTTGCGGCAGGCGAAGGCTCCCGCCTTCGCGCTGTCGCCCCGCTCAAGCCGCTCTGCCTGGTGGCCGGGCGGACACTGCTTGCCCATGCCGTGTTCGGCATGGCGCAGGCGGGGCTGGCCCGAACGGTCGTGGTAGTCGGCTATGAGGCAGAGACGATCGAAGCCTATGTCGCGGCGCAAGACTGGCCGATCAAAGTCGAAACGGTCCGGGTAAAAGATCATCGCGATCCCAACGGTTCGTCGTTGCTCGCAGCGGAACCTATGCTGTGCGGTGAGGAGGCGATCCTTGCGATGTGCGACCATCTGGTCGAACCGGAATTCTATCGGCGAATGGCCGGTGCGGATACGGGCGGCGGTGCGTCGCTCGGTATCGACCGTCGGATCGATAGCGATTGGATCGATCTTGAGGATGTGACGTGCGTTCGGACGGACGGCGACCGCGTGGTCGGCATCGGCAAGGGCCTGGCCCTCTATGATTGCTTCGATACGGGCGTCTTCGCGGTCGGCCAGGGCCTCTTCGACGCACTGCGCGGATTGGAAAAGCCCTCTCTTACCGAGGGGATGCGGTGCCTGGCATCCGACCGGGCCGCCGGCATCCGCGATTGCAGCGATCTGGGATGGATCGATGTGGACGATGAACGGGCATGGCTCATTGCAGAAAACTGGCTCACCTCCAAGTCGTCGTAGCGCAGGTGGCGCTTAACGCCCAAGCGGACAGCGGCTTGGCGGTCCCCTCCCTGTCTAACGCAAGCGCCGACACACACGCTGCATGCCGATCTTGAAGGGGTCGGCTCAGCGGCCCCTTAGTGGCGTTATACCCATCTGCATACGCCACTTCGGCCATTTCAGAGCATAGCCGTCGGCCGTGTCCAGATGTACAGTGCACAGCCGCCAAAGACGACGGCGACTATGATGCAGGCCATGGCAGTGGGATGCGCGGTCAGGACGAAGACGGCATAGCCGATCACCATGCCGCCATAGGCCATTCCCTTGGCCCGGCGGCCCATGGCACCGTCGCGCCGCCACGCACGAAGCGTCGGCCCGAAACGAGGATGGCTCAGCAACCGCGCCTCGAGACGGGGTGACGAGCGGGCGAAGCATCCCGCCGCCAGGATGAGGAAGATCGTGGTGGGCATCAGCGGCAGCAACGCGCCGACGATCCCCAGCCCGACGCAGAATAGCCCCAGCAACAGCCAACCGAGTCGTATCGTCCGCCTGACACGGCTCCCCCGCCAAGCATCACGCAAAGCTGTCATCGGCGAGTGTCCGAACGTAGAGGAAGGCGTCGCGCGCACCGTTGAGCATCAGCGCATCGTCCACCTGATCCAGGTCCAGCGCATCCACGGCCGCCGTAAAACTCTTCCAGGATTTGGCGCGTCCGTCCGGATGCCCGGCCAGATGACGGGCTCCGAATGTTTCGTCGAGACCCAATGCCCCTGCGCGCTTCAACAGCGAAGCCGCGCCCAGTGTCGATCCCTCGGCGACCCACAACCATCCGATCGTCGTGGCGGGATCCATCCGGGCCGCGTTGAACGGCAGAGGGAGGTCATCCGGCGGCGACCGACCGAGATCCGCCAGATCCTGCCGCACCCGATCCAGCCGCCCCCTTCCGGGCAGGTCCAGCGCTGGCGGGAGGGGCAGCGCCTTGCCGTAGAGCTCGTGGATGGCGCGGTGAAAACGATACTGCATCTCCAACAGCCGGACATAGTGATCGCGGTCTTGGAAGGGCTCGGCCGAGATGATCCGGTTATCGAGCCCGTCATGCGCGCTTCGCGTGGCCTGCATCAGCCGCTGGGAGCGGGAGGTCGGGCGGGCGGGCATGGTCGCCGGGATGCTGGAATGGGCTGGTGAAGCAAGCGAGTTCATGGCGATGTTCCTGGAACGAAGGGAAAGGATCAGCGGCGCAGGGCGAATTCGATCGGCACCTCGACGGTGACCGGATCGCCGGGAACGGCGTCATCGACGGCGGGCAAGGGCGCGGCGCGGCGCACCGTGTTCCGTGCCTCCATGTCGAGCAGCGGATATCCGGTGCCATGGACAAGTTCGACCGCGATCACCTCGCCCGATCGACTCAGGGTGATGGCAACCCGCGCGACGCCCTGTTGTCGCGTGGCCTCCGCCTGACGCGGATATCGGCGATAGCGTTTGAGATGACCGAGCAGCCGTGCGCGCCAGTCCGCCGCAGCGGCGGGAGTGGTCGCCGCAGGGTTTTCGGCCGACTTCGTGCCGGATAGAGCCGATGGTGGAAGCGCGACTTCCTGCACCGATTGGGCAGGCGGCGCGGTGGAGGGCACCGCGACCGATGACGGGACGGAGGTTGTGGGGACGACCGAGGCCACCGATTGTGACGGCGGTTCTGCCGTCGGAAAGGGCGGTCTGGGATCGGCGGATGGCGGAACATGGTCCGATGGCTTCGGCTTATCGAGCCGAGGCTGTTCGAGTTGCGGCTGGTCGAGCGGGATCGACTCCACGACGAACACCGCCATGGGCCCAGCGTCGATGGCCGGGGTCGGCGGCGGAATCAACCGGATGCTGAGCAGCAGCACGCCGAGCAATCCACTCGCCACCAGCGCCGCCATCCCGAACGCACGCGCTTGCGTAGGCTGGCGATAGCCCGGGAGGGGTTCGTCAAAAGGCATGTTCCAGCCTGATGCTCGCAGCCGTGCGACGAAAGGAGTAGAGCCAGTCGACATTACTCATCACCCGATTGTGCTGAAGAAGGATGTTGGGCGTCAGCCCGGCGAGATACAGCTTGGGCAGGCGCAGCACCGCGGTCAGGTTCACCTCGCGATCGTGGCGGACGGCGTCCAGCAGTGCGCTGTAGCTGCGGTAATCACGCTGGCGGACCGATCCGATCAGGGTCAGCTCGGCCCAGTCGGCAAAGCCGTGCACAACCCCCAGCCGCGCACCGACATAGCGATAGGCGTTGGCACGCTCCGGCGCGCGCTTGTCGCCCGCCTCGACACCGCCGAACAGCGTCCAGCCGCGCGGGCGCGACCACCAGCCGGTCAGGGTCGCTTCGGACAGCGCACCGTCGAGGTCGCCGAAGCCACGCCGATAATCGAACACCCGGCGCGCGATCTCCAGCCGCAGCGCGGTCGCTGGCGTCGGCGTGACCATCGCCTCGGCACGCAGGCCCGGCGCGGTATAGAGCAACCGGCTGCCCAGTCCTGCCACGTCGATGGTAGGCGACAGGGTCAGGCTGCGCCTGGCGGTCTGGTGATCATATCCGATCTGTGCGGTCAGGGTCGCCTGATCGAAAGCGCCGTGCCCCGGCCAGATGTCTCCGTAGACAAAGGCTCGGGCGAGCAATCCCCCCTGCCCCTTGAGCGCGACCCGGCGACTGAGGCTCCCCTCGATATTGAGGCCCACCGAGGCGATCGCAGGCGGCAGTGTGCGGTCGATCAGGCAAACGCCGTCCGCGCCGATCAACAGACAGGTCTGGCTGGCGGATGTCTGATTGAGGTTGCTGCTGTAACCCGGCCCGGCTGCGATCATGCCCTGCCATCCGTCGCGGCGCTTAAGCACGGTCAGGAAAGTGTCGACCGTCCGGCGGACCCCGGCGGCCCGTTCGCCTTGGCTGACCAGTTCCTGGCGGATTGCCGCAAACAGGCGCTTCGCCTCGCGATCCTTGCGGTTCTCGAACAACACGCGGCCGAGTTCCAGGCGGGCTGGCAGGAAGTCGGGCTGGATCGCCAGCAGGGCGCGATATTGCCGCTCCGCCTCGACCAGCCGCCCCTCGCTGCGCGCCAGGCCACCGCGCGCCCAGGCGACGAGCATCGGATCATGTCCGGTCAGCGTCCGGTAACGCGGCAGGAAGCGGCGGACATCGGACCAGTTCTTGCGCGCGACCGACAGATACAGCGCCCGGCCCAGATCGTCAGGGGTGTTGCCGACCGTATAGACCTGTCCGTCGATGGTGATGCGGTCGACCGGTTCGGTATGCTCGATCGCCGCACGTTCCTGCGGCGTGGTCCGGCGATCGATACCGGGATCGAGACGCAGGCGATTATCGTCGCTCCGCGCGCTCTGTGCGGCGACGGGCGGAGCCAGCACGAGCGAGCCCAATATGGCAAGAAGAGGAAGGGTGGCGTTGCGCATCACGATCGGCACGGAACCGGGGCTCCCGCAAGGGAGAGACGAGAGCCCCGGCCCTTCGGCGTCAGTTCTTCGTGCCGCCGAACGCGGTGTCATGCTGACGCGCACCGTCGAACTTGACGGTCCCGGCCAGCGCCGCGGCATTGGCGCCGAAGAACCGACCGCTCACCGCGCCGCCCGATGCGACGGCGGTTCCCGATCGGGTCGCGACGGCCCCGTTGCCCGTGAAGCTGGTCCCGATGATGCGGGCCGTGCCGATATCGACACCCGCGCCGGTCGCGGTGTTCGCCAGGCTGCCGCGCAGCGTACCGGACGTGCCCGATCCGAAATTGGCGGTGAGCGTGCCGGTCAGCGCGCCCGTATTGCCGTAATCGCTGATCCCCTTGACCGTATAGGTCGCGGTGCCGCTGGTCGGCATGGTCGTGCCGCTGGTGTTGCCGACATAATAGACGGTGTGATCGCCCGCCGTCGCATTGCCGGTCTGCGACCACTCGCCGAACCACAGATCCGCCGAGCCGACCCGCGCGAAACGGAAGTCGCCATAGCTGCTATGATCCTGGGTGTTGCTGCTCGCCATGTTGAGATGGCGCACGCCGTTGAGATCGGGGGCCGCATAAAGGCTCAGTCCCTGGAAATCGACGCGCCGTCCGTTGGTGCCCGGCACCCCGATCCCGGCACGCCCCGCCACATGGGGGCCGCCGTTCACGTCGCTGGCGCCCACCGTCACCTTGCTGGTGTCGCTCGACCCGCCGGCGAATTGGGCCTGAGCCGTGCCGGCGGTCAGGACCGTGGCGAGGCCGGCGAGAAGGATGGTCTTCATCGTGATGGAGGTCATGCTATTACTCCTGCGGTTGTGTGCGCCCGATTGCTTCGGGCGCATCGATCCGGCCCCGCCATCCATGTCCGGCTTTCAGGAAGGATCATGACGGCGGGGTCGAATTCCGGGGTCATCAGAAGCGGCCCGTCAGGCTCAGCCGAACGGTGCGCCCGGGGGCTGGCATCAGCGAACGGGTCAGCGGATCCGCATAATAACGATCGTTGAGGTTGGTCCCGACCAGCTCGGCCGAGAAGCGATTGTCGAACCGGTATCGCACATAGGCGTCGGCCGTGACGATCTCGCCCCAGCTGAACGGCACATTGAGCGAATAGACGTCGAGCTGCTCCTCGCGCGGCAGGTTCGCGATCTTCTCGAACAGCGGATTGTTGTAGCGGCTGTAGTAGGTCAACCGCCCGCCGATCTCGAGCCGCTTGTCGAAGAAGCGTCCGCCCATCGTCCAGTTGACCGTCTGTTCGGGGGTCGCCTGGGTCAGCAGAAAGCCGTCCGGGAAACCATATTTGACGCAATTGGGGATGCTGCCATTCTTGCGATCGGCCAGGGCGGCTGCGCTTTCGTCGCAGACCCGGTTGGTGGTCATGAAGGCCGCGCCAAGCTGGGTGTAGAAGCCGCCGGTGTCGATCCGCGCCTCCGCCTCGATCCCGGCGATCGTCTGTTCCTGGACATTGCTGAACTGGAGATTGGTGGATCGTTCGACCACATCGGTGATGTGGTTGCGGTAGAAGGTCAGCTTGAGGTCGGCACGCTGATCCGCCTGCGTCAGGTGCAACAGACTGCGCAGGTCGCGGACCAGCCCGACCTCATAGAGCCTGGCATGTTCAGGCCGCAGCGGCACGCCGGGGTTGAACGACGACGAGAAGCCCAGCGTGCTCTCGAACATGCTCGGGAAGCGCCACGTCTCGATATAGCGGGCGTAGGCGCGCGTCTGTTCGTCGGCATAGACGGTGGCGGAGAGACTGGGAGCCCAATGGTGGGCCGACCGGCGCGGTGCCGTGATCGGAACGGTCTCAACGATGTCCGACAGACGACAGCTTCCGTCGTTACCCGCGATGCTGTTGATCGCCCCGTTGAGGCAGGGATTGCCCGCGCGGCTGTAACGCCCCTGCGCATCTGGACGCCATGTCGGCCCCTTCTCCTCGAAAGAAATATTGTAGGGGTTGGCCAGGTATTCAGGCAACAACTCGGCAATCAGTGCATCGACCTCTTTCGGATCGACATCGGTCAACAAGCTGCGCCAGTATCGCTTGGCAATATCGGCGCCCGTACCGCTGACATTGAAGAATGATTCATATCCACGAAACATAGTCGAATTTAGGTTGGCATTTCCCTTGGCGATCTGGCTCCGCGCAAAATCGTCCACCGCCCAGTATCCGGCATAGCTCAGTCCCGCGTTCAGCTTCAGGAAGCTGGCGGGCCTCCACTCACCGTCGAGCCGGACGAGGAATTCCTCGCGCCGCCCTGCGCGCGGGAATTGACGCCACCCCTGGAAGCGCGCTGAATCATAGATGTCGCGCGACGCCAGCTTTTCATGCTGCCAATTGCCACTCAGCGTCAGGTCGAAGGTCGAGCCGAACCGCATTCTGTTGCTGGCGTTCAGGCCATAGCGGTTGTTGATCGCATTGGCGCGGGCATTGTCGACGAGGATCGGATCGGCAAAGGTCGCGAAATTCGGCATGCCGCCCGAATTATAGGTGTCGCTCTTGGTATCGGTGGCCCAGAGATTGGCCTTCAGGTCGATCCAGCGGCTGTCCGGCTGCCACTTATATTCCCCATTATAGGCGCGGGCATGCACCTTGCTGAGCGGCCATTGGACATTGCCTTTGTCGATGGGGATGCGCGACGGCATGATCTCTCCGTATCGCGTCACGCTGTCGCGCAAGCTGACCAGCAGATACTGGTCGTCGGCGATGTGCCAGGTCGCCTTCAGCAGCACCGATTCCAGGTCGCTGGAGGTGTTGGGCACCTCGTTGCCCGGCGCGAAGGCCAGCGCCATGCGGCGGATGCGGTTCAGGTTGCGAGCGGGAAGCTGCGTCTGCTCATAATATCCCGGCGCGGACGTGCCGGAAAAATAATCGCCCCGCTCCCGAAAGGCATAGGCGCCGAACAGATCGAGCCCCTCGATCCGAAGCGCCCCGGCGACCCGCACCGCGCGATCACCCAGCGAGAAGACATGATTGTCGTCCCTGGTTCGCGGCACGACCACCAATGAGGGATCGTTCAGCGCGAAGCTGGGCGAGTTTTGCTGGAAGCCCGGCACGGTGCGATAGTCGCGCCCCGTCAGCAGCGTCGGCAGACGCGGAGCCGTCGAATTGTTGCCGCCCTCCAGCCGGACGTCGAGGCCGAAGGTCCGGCCGGGCCGCAGCACGTCGTCGGCGTCAAGCGTGTTGATGACGACCGTGCCGCCCGTCGAACTACGGATATTGCCCTGATCGGTAGGGCCTCGCAGCACTTGGAGCCCGGAGATCAGGTTGGGATCGACATAGGCGCGGTTGCTGGCGCCGTTATAGCCGCGCCAGACGGTCAGCGCCTGTTCGGTCCCGTCGATCACCACCGGCACGCGACCGGGCCCCTGGATGCCGCGAATGCTCGGGTCCAGCGCGCCGCTGTTGCGGGCATCGCCGCTGAGGACGTTGACCAGGCCGGTCAACAGGTCGGACGCCGTGACGCCCTTGTACCGTTCGATCTCGGCGCGATCCTTGTAACCGCTGGCGAAATCGGCGTCGAAGACCGCGTCATGGCCGCGCTCGGCGCGCGTCTTGGCGACATCATGCGGGGCATCCTCGCCGTCCACCTGCAAGGC
The DNA here is from genome assembly GCF_034044895.1 of Sphingomonas sp. CFBP8993. Classification (NCBI taxonomy): domain Bacteria; kingdom Pseudomonadati; phylum Pseudomonadota; class Alphaproteobacteria; order Sphingomonadales; family Sphingomonadaceae; genus Sphingomonas; species Sphingomonas sp. CFBP8993. The sequence continues at coordinate 30,340 of NZ_JAXCWU010000004.1, forward strand.
GTCGGTGACGAGCGGCGCTTTGGTCGCCGTGGCGCGCGCGGGCTGCTTTTGCAGGGTCAGCACGCCGCCCGCCAGCCGCCATTGAAGCCCCGATCCTGCCAGCAGGCGGTCCAGCGCGACCGCGCGATCCATCCGCCCGGCCACGCCGCCCGACCGCAACCCCGCGACCAGGGTGGCGTCGACCCCAAGTTGAAGATGCGCCTGCTGCGCGAACTGGGCCAGCGCGTCGCCCAGCGACTGCGCCGGTATGTTCACGCTGACGGTCACCTGCTGCGCCTGCGCCGCAAGCGGCATCGCCAACATCGGAAACGTCGAGGCGGTCAGTAACAGCGCCCACCCCATCTGCTTCCCGCGAAATGTCTTATACCCCTTCGTCACCTGTACCCCCGATTGGCAAACCAATATTGCTATTGCGTTTCGTTCGCATTCTTAAGGTAGACGATGACGCTTCGAGGTTTTTCGGAACTTTTTTGAGCTTGGGTGGGAAAAGTCCGCTCAGTCGGCGGTGACGATGGTGATCCACGGGGTGATTTGTCGCACCGTGGCCCCATGCGCCCGGCGCATCGCCGTCAGTGCCTGATCGGTATGGCGCAGGTCATAAACGCCTGTCACATGTCGGGCCATCCCCGCCCCGCGCGCCATCAGCAGCCCGCGGTGCCAGGGGCGCAAGGCCGCTACTACGTCGCGCAGCGGTCGATCGGTGACGATCAATTGCCCTTGTGTCCAACTCGCCATGGCAGAGGGTGCCGAGGTCGATGACCGGTAGCGGCCAGCCGCACAGTCGAGCGCTGTCATGTCGCCAGGCCTTAGATCGATGGGGGCGATGACGCCGTCGCGACACGCGGCGCGCACGCCCCCCTCCCGCACGGCGATGCGCAGCCCGTCATCGTCGCGTCGCACTTCGAAGGCGGTGCCAAGATCGGTCGCTTCCGCCTCTCCCGCCAGCACCCGGAATGGATGAGCCGCGTCGTGCCGCACCTGGAAAAAGGCGGTGCCGGACAGCAGTCGTACCTGGCGGGACGGTCCGTCGAGCGCGATCGCGCTACGCGGAGCCAAGGTCACGCGGCTGCCATCGGCGAGGCGCAGGACCCGCATCTGGCCAGTTCCCGTGGTCACGTCCGCGAAGACCAGCGGCAGGAAAGCCCATCCGGCGAACAGCCCGGCGAAACAGGCCGCGATCGCTGCGGGCAGGATGGTCGCCCGTCGTCGGGCGAACCCGATCGGTCGCGCAGACGCCAACGCGCCGGCCTGCCGGATCAGGTCTCGAACATGATCAAGCTCCCGCCAGGCCGCGTCACAGGCCGGCTCCCGTCGCCATCGTTCGAATTCCGCCTGCACCGCATCATCGTCGGGCCGCTCCTGCAACAGGATCATCCAGTCCGCCGCTTCGCGTCGACAGTCGTCGCCGTCATTCATCCCGCCGCCTTTCCTTCGTGGAATAGGGACGAACGGGAATAGGCATTTTTCAGCTTGTTCGTCAGTGTCGGTTCGATCGGAGGCATTTGCGGCAACGCTCGACCCCTTCGCTCACCAAAGTGTGAGCGGTGGTGACCGAAACGCCCAATTCCGCAGCAATCTCGCGCAGGGGTGCGCCGGATAGGCGATGAAGCTCGACGGCGCGGCGCATCCGTGGCGGCATCCGGGCCAATTCCGCCGCGACCAGGGCCAGTTCCTGCCTTGCCATCAAGGCACGGTCGGCATCTTCGGCATAGGGCCCTGGCAGGTCCGGATCGTCGCCGACCTCGCATGCCAACACCGTTTCGCGCCGTTGCCGCTGGCGATATTCGTCCAGCGCCAGATTGCGCACGATCCGGCGCATATAGCCGACCGGCTCGACGATGTCGGTGGCGGCTGCATTTTGCGACAGGCGGATCCAGGCTTCCTGCACCACATCCTCCGCCGACGCCCGATCCCCCGTCATTCGCGCTGCCTCAGCGATGAGCCGTCGGCGCTGACTGGAGAAAAGAACCAGAAGGCGAGCGGGTCGCAGCATCAACGGCCGCCAAGTGTTCCATAGCAAGCCAAGGAGGCCCAACGCCCTCCCGCACCCTGACCCGGCTTCGTGACGATCAGCACGCTCTTCGGATTATCCGTCCCGCCCAGACGACGCCGATGGGCGACAGGCGATGCCGAGACGACCGAAACGTTAATGCGCTGATCCTGCATGCTTCCTCTAGCGTGACATACGTCGCGGCCCCCGAATTCAGGGCCCGAGCCTGCTATTCCGCATGTTACTGCGAGTCAATCTCATTAACTGACACGCTGTTGTGGATGCCAGTATCTCCATCCACTACGTGGCTATCGACGCCGACTGTCGAGATAGATACGGCCGGGATGCGGCCATGCGCAGGCCGGTTACGGGCGAACCGATCGGGCAGCTCAGTTTAGTCGGTTGCGTACGCATCGGTCGCATAAAAGCCGATGAGCACGGAGGCGCGGATGTGATCCGCTTTGGCGGCCTTGTTCGCGATTCGGCGACCGGGATTGTCGACCTCCTTGATGCAACAGGACAAAGCCGCTCGATCGTGCTCGACAGGATCGAATGCTTGTATGGCGGAAGGCTTTACCTCCCTTGCCGCCGCCTACGATAGCGCCGACCTCATCCTGAAAGCCGAAAAGGGTTGAAAGCCGCCGCATTCAACCGACCCACCTGCAGTGTCGCAACCGGACGGTCCTGCCGCCAGTGCCGGCGAGAACCCTACAAAAACGCACTTAACATTTTTGCTATTGATTAGCATTATGGTTGTTTGTAGCCCCTCGAAAAAGAGGGGCCATAATGAAACTGATCGCTTACCTGCTCTGCACTGGCACGTTGGTCGCTGCGACACCAAGCCTTGCGCAACAGGCGACTGCCGCCGCGCAAGACGGTCAACCGGGCGACATCATCGTCACCGGCGAGAAGTCGAACCGGACGCTTCAGGACACCACGACCAGCGTCGCGGTCACGACGCCGGAGCGCATCCGGCAGGAGAATATCCTGACGATCCAGGATATCTACAACCGCACCGCCAATGTCTCGGAAACCTATGGCGCCTCCGGTTTCACCATTCGCGGGATCAACAATCAGGGCGTGGGTGCCGGCGGCAATGCGGACACGGCGACCGTGTACGTGGACGGGGCACCCATTCCCCGTCAGGCGCTGTTCGGCGGCCCCACCGACCTTTGGGACATCGATCAGGTTGAAGTGTTCCGTGGGCCGCAATCCACCATCCAGGGCTTGAACGCGCTGGCCGGCGCGATCGTGCTGACCACGCGCGATGCGTCCGTCACCGACTACAGCGCCGATGGTCGTATTCTGTGGACGGACCGCAACGACCGCACCTTTTCAGCCGCAGCGGGCGGTCCGTTGATCCGCGACGAGCTGGGTATTCGCGTCTCTGCCGAGCATCGGGCCGACCGTGGCCTCATCCGCAACGTGACCCGGGGCGGGTATGACGACAGCCTGCGCTCGCTGAACCTGCGCGGCAAGCTCCACTGGACGCCGCAGGCGCTCCCCGGTCTCGATGTGACGGCAAGCTATAATCGCGTCCGGCGCGATGGCGGCTTCCTCTACGAATATACCAATATCACCACGCCCGACTTCTACGATCACCGCCGCTCGACCAGCGACCAGCCCAATCGCGGTCATGTCCGCTCCGACATCGCGGTGCTGAATGTCGGCTACGAGATCGCCCCTCGCCTGCGCCTGTCGAGCGTCACCTCGTTCAATCGGACGGCCACCCTGGCGCAAACCGACGCGGACGGCACGGCCGCCGATGTGCAGTTCATCAGCAACGACAGCCGTTACCGGACCTGGACGCAGGAACTGCGCCTCAATTACGATGGCGAACGGCTGAGCGGCGTGTTGGGCGCCTGGGCCTATCGGCGCTCCGGCGGGCTCGACGCCAACAACCGCCTGAACATCGCGACGCCCGTCACCACGATCGTCGGACTGTTGCAAGGCGGCGGCTTCCCGGCCGCTGCCGCACGGCAGATCGCAACCGCCTATGCCACCGCGCTGCCGCAGATACCGGTCCGTTACATCGCCGATCAGCCCTTGCTCGTGAGGAACGCCGCGCTGTTTGGTGACGGTCGCCTGCGTGTGACCGATCGCCTCTCGCTGCTTGCTGGCTTTCGCTACGATCATGAGGACAATCGCTACGGCGCGGAAACGATCGCCACCTTCAACGGCACATTGCCCAATCCGGGTGCGTTCGGTGCAGCGGGCACCCCGCTCAACCTGGCGGTGACCGCGATCAATCGCGGCGTGCTCGGCTTGGTCGCGCAGGCGGCATCGGCGCGGGCCAGCAACGCCCGCAGCTTCGACGCCTTCCTGCCGAAGGCCGGCGTCAGCATGGAGTGGACGCCTGACCTGACCACCGCCTTTACCGTCCAGCGCGCCTATCGCTCCGGCGGGTCGAGCCAGAATCCGGCGCGCGCGACGCTGGTCGCCTATGATCCGGAATATAGCTGGAATTACGAGGGATCGCTGCGCTCGCGCTGGTTGGGCGGCAGGCTGACGGTCAATGCCAACATCTTCTACGTCGATTGGAAGGACCAGCAGACGACCGCCTTTTTCGGCCTCAACGCCTATGACTATAATACGGTGAACGCCGGCAAGTCGCACCTCTATGGCGGGGAGCTGGAGGTGCAGGGTCGCCTCAGTCGCATGTTCGACGCCTATGCCTCGGCGGGCTATGTCCGGACCAAATATGACCGTTTCGATCTGCCCGCGGGTTCGACCAGCACGGTCAATCTGGCCGGATCGCAATTCCCCTATGCGCCCCGCTGGACGCTGGCAGCCGGGATCAACGGTCGTGCCGGTGCCATCGTGGGCAACATCAACGCCAATTATCGCAGCGGCGTCTATACCGATGTCGGCACCACGCAGGGCCAGTCGCGCGTCTCGGCGCGCACGGTGGTGAATGCGCGGCTGGGCTATGACGCCGGTCGCTGGACGGTATTCGCCTTTGCCCGGAACCTGCTGGACGAGGATTACCTCCAGTACCGCACCCCGGACGGCAACCGCGCCATCGTCGGCGATCCGCAGACATTCGGTGCCGGTCTGGAACTGCATCTGTGACAGCCCTGGCCGCGCTCGTCGCCGTCATCGGTGGAGTGGCCAGTGCCACGCTGTTGCGGCGCGCATGGGCGGATCGGCAGCGCGAGCGTGTCGGCCTGATCGTAAGCGGTTGGGCGGTGCTCGTCGCCACCGTCCTGCTCGATGCGGTGTGGGTCGGATGGGTCAAGGGTAGCGCGATTGCCGTGGCCGGGATCGGCCTGGCCGCGCTGATCGTCGTGGTCCGGGGGCGAACCGTCCGCGCGGCGCGTGCCGGGCGAAGCGCGAGCCTTGCGCCCGAACCGCTCGAAGGACCATCGAAAGGGTGGCGCGGCTGGCTGAAGGCGCTGCTGGCCGGGCCGCTTGGCATGACCGCGGCTATGGGGATCGCCTTCTGCTACGCGACCTGGGCACCCGGCGACCCGCGGACCCGGATCATCGTCGGCGGCCTGCTGATGCCGGTCGTCTGGGCGCTCGCCATGACCTGGACGCTCGCCGATCAGCGGCTCCTGCGTTCGCTGGCCGTTCTCCTGGGAACAACGGTCGCGGGCTTCACCCTGGCCGCAATGCGGGGCCTGGCATGAAAAACGCCGGCAAACAGGATGCGCCACGAGGCTGGCCATTGTCGCCGGGCACCGTGCGGGCGGTGCTGAGCGGCCACGGCATCCTCGGCTTGGCTTTCGCCGCGATCATCTATCTCGTCTGCCTGACGGGCACGCTGGCCGTCGTCGCCCATGACATAGCGCGCTGGGAACAGCCCGATGCGCCCTCGACCACCATGCTCGTCCCCGGCGCGCTCGACCGGGCCGTCCGATCCGCGCAGGCGAGCGGACCGGCTCATGCCACGCTATACGTCTCGCTGCCCTCGATGGAGGAGGCGGAGGCGAGCATCATCGCCTATACGCCCGCGCTTCACCGCGAATGGGCGGCGGACCGGAACGGCACGCTGACCGAGCGGCGAACGCCCATTGCCGACTTCCTTGTGGACCTGCATGTCGCGCTGCACCTGCCGCGTGCCTGGGGCGGTTTCATCGTCGGGCTGACCGGCGTGGCGCTGCTCTCCTCGCTGATTTCGGGCATCCTTGCGCATCCGCGCATCTTCAAGGATGCCTTCCACCTGCGACGGGGTGGCGCGCGACGGTTGCAGGAAGCGGACATGCACAACCGCCTGGGCATATGGGCGCTGCCATTCCATGTCGCCATCGCATTGACCGGCGCGCTGCTCGGCCTCAGCACGCTGATCGTGGGCGTTCTGGCAATGCTCCTCTACCGGGGCGACACGGCCAAGGTCTACGGGCTGTTCACGGAAGCGCCGCCTGCCGCGAACGCCACGACGGCACCGCTGCCGCCGCTGGAGCCGTTGCTGGCGCAGGCCAGCCATCGAAGCGGTCGCGCCGAACCCATACAGATCATCATCGAGCGTGCGGGACATGCAGACGCGCGCATCACCGTCACCTCCCGACGTGATCGCCTGCTCGTGCCGCAGGATATGACGATCTTCGAGGTGCGGGGCTGGGTCGTGAAGGACCAGCATCCGGCCGACCTGGCGCTCGGCACAAGGATGCTGGGTGGGATCGGCCAGCTTCATTTCGGATGGTTCGGCGGTCTGCCGGTCCGGCTGCTCTACGGCTTGCTGGGGCTGGCGCTCTGCATCGTCACCTCGAGCGGCGTGACGATCTGGCTCGCACGGCGTCGCGATCGGGGCCGCGCCGTACCGCTGTGGGAACGGTTGTGGGCCGGCGTCACATGGGGGCAACCCCTGGCCTTGGCGCTGACGGGGATCACCGGATTGGTCGCTCCCGCGCAAGGCGGCTTTCTGGTCTGGGTCTGGTTGGCAATAACGGCGGGCTCACTGATCATCGCCGGTGCCGCGAAAGGGTTCGATGCGTCGAACGGAGCCGCGCGAGTTCGCCATCTGGCCGCGATCAGCATTCTTGCGCTTGCCTTGGTCTATCTGGTCACCCGCCAGCCGGGCTTGTCGGGGATAGCCGTGGAGCTTGCACTGCTGGCAGGCGCCGGGCTGTTGTTCCGGCATCCGGCTACCAAATACCGGCGGGGAGGACAGACCGCCGGGTAACGGCAGGGTGCTGCACGCCCTGCCCTCTACACCCAAGTTGATGCCCGGTGTCACAACCGGGGGCTGACACGGCATGCAATGCACGGTTCGCCGCGAGTTCACGGGTGTCCGCGTGTCGGGTTTTGGGATCGGCAGCGATGCGCTTCGATCACCGAAACCGCGTCCCACATTCGGCGACAAGGCACCGCGCAAGGCATTCCCGCGTAGCAAGGATGGCAGTGAAGCCAACCGAACTCGCCAAGAGGATTGAGGCCTCGCGCGGTGCTCCAAGGCTTTCCTTGCCGTTCTCCTTCATGCGCCGCACCTGATCCGCCGACAGGCTTCGGCCGTCGCGCGCGCCGTGTTGGCAGGGCCGCCTCAGCCCCGGCGTATCGGTCGTCGTGTCCACCGCTTTCAAAATTTGGAGCCGAGATTTTCGCTACGACCTCACCCGATGCTGCTCGCATATCTTGGTCCTACCAACACTATTCAAACAAGCGAAAGCTACTATGGCTACGATTGAATTATGGTGGTACACTTCGTATAGCTTGGAAATATTGGTTGGACCAAAGCGAGCATGACCTTTTCCTCATGGCGAAACCCCGGCGCGGGCTTGTCCGATGCAGCCTGATACCCCGACCCGCCACAACAGCGGAGTCGTCGACCATCTCGTCCAGGCGATCGAGGCGTTGATCGCGGAAGACCAACTGGCTCCCGGCCAGCGACTCCCCTCCGAACGGGCGCTGGCCGAACGGCTGGGCACCTCGCGCGGGAGCTTGCGGGAGGCGATCCAGCGGTTGAGCGCCCAGGGGCGATTGTCGGTCGGAAAGCGCGGCAGCGTCATCGCCGCCCCGGTCGCCGAACATTGGGCGCAATCGACCATTTCGACGACACTCGCCCCGTTGCTCGCGACCGATGCGGGGTACGCGCGCGATGTGCTGGAGACGCGGATGGGGCTGGAGCGGCAGGCGTCTTATCAGGCGGCGTTGCGCGCATCGCCTGAGGATCACGACCGGATCCGGCGCAGCTTCGACGCCATGCAGGCCAGTCATGCGGGAGGCGATCCGATGGCCGAGGCGGAGGCGGACGCCGCCTTCCACCTGTCGATCGCGCAAGCGTCGCACAACGCCGTGCTCTATGCGGTGATGTCGAGCATGTTCGAGCTGCTGCGCGCCAGCATCTCCGACAGCCTGGCCAAGCTCTACACGGTGCCGGACACTCGCGAACAGCTGGCGGAGCAGCATCGCCGCCTGATGGAGGCGATCCTGGCGGGCGACGCGAACAGCGCCCGCGACGCTTCGGACGACCATATCGGCTTTATTGAGGCGACGATCCGCCGCGTCGACGAGGAGCAGGCCCGCGTGGCGCGCGCCTCGGCCCTGCATTCCTCCCTCCATGCACAGCAGGAGCAAAGGGCGTGATCATTTCTGCTCCCACCGACTTTCGCGAGGCCGCACGGCGTCGCCTGCCCCCTTTCCTGTTCCACTATATCGATGGCGGCGCCAATGCGGAGCATACGCTGCGTCGCAATGTCGAGGACCTGGCGGACATCGCGTTGCGCCAGCGGGTGCTGCGCGATGTGGCCGAGTTGCAGCTCGATACCGCATTGTTCGGGCGGACGCTGGCGATGCCGGTCGTGCTGGCGCCGGTTGGCCTGACCGGCATGTATGCCAGACGCGGCGAGGTCCAGGCGGCGCGCGCCGCCGCGACGGCGGGCGTGCCCTTCACCCTGTCCACCGTCTCGGTCTGCGCGATCGCCGAGGTGCAAGCGGCATCGTCCGCGCCGATCTGGTTCCAGCTTTACGTGCTGAAGGACCGCGGGTTCATGCGCGACGCGCTGGAGCGGGCGCAGGCGGCGGGCGTCGAGACGTTGGTCTTCACGGTCGACATGCCGGTGCCCGGGTCGCGCTATCGCGACCGGCATTCGGGCATGTCGGGTCCCAACGCGGCCTTTCGCCGGATGGTGCAGGCGGCGACCCATCCGCGCTGGGCGTGGGACGTCGGCCTGCGGGGGCGACCGCATGATCTCGGCAATATCTCGGCCTATCGCGGCATGCCGACCGCGCTGGAGGACTATATCGGCTGGCTGGGCGCCAATTTCGATCCGTCGATCGCGTGGCGCGACCTGGAATGGATACGCGACCTCTGGAAGGGCTCGATCGTCATCAAGGGCATCCTGGACCCTGAGGATGCGCGCGACGCGGTGCGGTTCGGCGCGGACGGCATCGTCGTGTCGAACCATGGCGGACGCCAGCTCGACGGCGTGCTGTCCAGTGCCCGTGCGCTGCCCGCCATCGCCGATGCGGTCGGCGGCTCGCTGAAGATCCTTGCGGATTCAGGCATCCGTTCGGGGCTGGACGTGGTGCGGATGATCGCGCTGGGCGCGGATGCGGTCATGATTGGTCGCGCCTTCATCTATGCCCTGGCGGCGCGCGGCGAAGCCGGGGTCGCCGAACTGCTGACGCTGTTCGCCACGGAAATGCGCGTAGCGATGGCGCTGACCGGGGCGAAGTCGATCGCGGACCTCGATCGGGGAGCGTTGGCGGCATGAGCGCCCCGACACGGGATGCGACGCTGATCGACGCGCTGATCGCGATCGTCGGCGCGGCCGAGGTGCTGACCGATCCGGCCCGCACGGCGCGCTTCCGCACCGGCATGCGCTTCGGCAACGGCCCGGTCGCCGCAGTCGTCCGCCCCGCCACGCTGGTCGAGCAATGGCGCGTGTTGCAGGCCTGTATCGCAGCCCACGCGGCGGTCATCATGCAGGCGGCCAATACCGGCCTGACCGGCGGATCGACGCCGGACGGTGACGATTACGGGCGGCCGGTGGTAATCATCAACACGATGCGGATCACCGGATTGCACCTGATCGACGCGGGGCGGCAGGTGATCTGCCTGCCCGGCACGACGCTCTACGATCTGGAGCGCGCACTGGCACCGATCGGGCGCGAGCCGCATTCGGTGATCGGATCGTCCTGCATCGGCGCATCGGTGTTCGGCGGCATCTGCAATAATTCGGGTGGCGCGCTGATCCGGCGCGGGCCGGCCTATACGGAACTGGCGCTGTTCGCGCGGGTCGATGCGGCGGGACGGCTGCATCTGGTCAACCATCTCGGCATCGCGCTGGGCGACGATCCCGAAACCATCCTCGACCGCGTGGAGCGCGGCGACTTCACCGCCGCCGACATCGCGCACGACCCGTCCCGCGCCGCCTCCGACCATCGCTATGCCGAGCATGTCCGCGCGATCGACGCCCCCAGCCCGGCGCGGTTCAACGCCGATCCGGGGCGGCTGTTCGAAGCATCCGGCAGCGCGGGCAAGGTGATGCTGCTCGCGGCCCGGCTCGACACCTTCGCGCGCGAGGCCGACACGGCGGTCTTCTATATCGGCACCAACGACCCCGCCGAGCTGGAGGAGCTGCGCCGCGACATGCTGGGCGGGTTCGCCACCCTGCCCGTGTCCGCCGAATATATGCACCGCGACGCGTTCGACATCGCGGCGGTCTATGGCAAGGATATCTTCCTCGCGATCCGCCATCTGGGGACCGACCGCCTGCCCGCGCTGTTCGCCATGAAGGCACGGGTCGATGCCGTGGCCACCCGACTGCGCGTGCTGCCCCGGCATTTCAGCGACCGGGTCATGCAGGCCGCGTCCCGCCTGTTCCCCAGCCATTTGCCCGCGCGCATGATCGACTATCGCCACCGGTTCGAGCATCATCTGATGCTGCGCACCTCGGGAGACGGCATTGCCGAGACCCGCGCCTATCTGGCCGCGAAATTCCCGAGTGCTACCGGCGAGGTATTCGAGTGCACCGCAGACGAGGGCACCAAGGCCTTTCTCCACCGCTTCGCCGCTGCGGGGGCCGCGATCCGCTATCGCGACATCCATTCCGACACGGTCGAGGATATCGTCGCGCTCGACATCGCACTGCGGCGGGACGATCGCGACTGGTTCGAGACATTGCCGTCGGCGATCGAAGGGCAGATCCTGCGCAAGCTCTATTACGGCCATTTCTTCTGCCATGTGCTGCATCAGGATTATGTCGTGGCCAAGGGGTACGATCCCGTCGCCCTGGAAGAGGCAATGCTGGTGCTGCTCGATGCGCGTGGCGCGGAATATCCGGCCGAGCATAATGTCGGTCATCTCTATCACGCCAAACCGTCGCTGGCCGCGCATTACCGCGCGCTCGACCCCTGCAATTGCATGAACCCCGGGATCGGCAAGACGACCAAGCGCCCCCATTGGGGGGCCTGATCATCACAGTTGCCCGCCTCGAACAGGCCGTCAGCCTGCTGGATACCGCAGCCAGAAGGGCCCGGCGGCGCGCCACCTGACCTTTCCTCGTCACCAAGTGCACGGGGGCAGCGGCTTTTCGATCCAATCGCCTGCCTCTACAGGCGCACTCCCAAACCGATCCCGAACACCAGCGGGTCCAGCGATACGTTGACCCGCTGGCGCCCCAGCGCCGCCGTGTCGAGGCGGGCGTTGGTGTCGATATCGATATACTTGACGTCGAGGTTCAGGAAGACCCGACGGGTAATGTCGACGTCGATGCCCGCCTGCGCCGCCCAGCCTATGCTGTCCTTAAGGTGTACCCTGGTCGGCCCCACCGCCGCCTGCAGCCCGTCCGACGCAGCCTCGTTCCAGAAGATCGTGTAGTTTACGCCCGCCCCGACATAGGGGCGGACGTGCTGCGTCGGCGTGAAATGATATTGCACGGTCAACGTCGGTGGCAGGACCCAGGTGGAGGCGAGCTTGCCGATGCTGCCGGTCGTGCCCCGCACCCCGCTGACCGAATGCTTGGTGGTCGAGGCGATCAGTTCGACGCCGATATGGTCACTTGCCATATAGGTCGCGTCGACTTCCGGCATCACGCTGTCGTCGACCTTCACCGGCTCGCCGGCGAAGCCGGGCAGGATACTGCCCGACCGTTCGTTGGGCGCGACGAGGATGGCGCGGGCGCGGAGCAGTACGTCTCCGCCGCGGATCCCGACCCGAGGGTCGTTCCCCGCGATATCCTGCGCCCATGCCGACGTCCCCATTCCCGTCGCGGCGAGCGCGAGCAGGACGGCGGCGGTTCTGGTAACGATCATCGCTAGTCTCCTGTTGACGTACAGGAGGTCCGGATAGGAAGTCGCTGGCCACGCCGCCTTGACCATCGACAAGCGCCGGTTTGACGACGGTCAAAGGCCCGCGCGCCGCGTCGGGGCACGACACGGCCATGTGGCCCTATCATCCCGATCTGCTCGCCCGGCCCGTGCCGCGCTACACCAGCTATCCCACCGCCGCCGACTTCGGCGACCATGTGGGTCATGCCGACATGGCGGCGGCGCTAGACGCGATAGGCGCGGACGAGATCGTGTCGCTCTATCTGCACATCCCCTATTGCCGGGCGATCTGCTGGTATTGCGGATGCAACACCGGGGCGGCGAACAGGACGGCGCGGCTGGATGCCTATCTCGGGCGGCTGCATGGCGAGATCGATCTGGTCGCCGCCCGGCTGTCGGGGCGCGGAAGGATCGGGCGGATCGCCTTTGGCGGCGGGAGCCCCAATGCGATCCCACCTGCCGCCTTTGCCGCACTGGTCGCCCATCTCCGCGCGGCCTTCGCCAGCGACGATGCGATACTGTCGCTGGAGATCGACCCGCGCGGCTTCGATGCGAATTGGGCGGGCGTCATCGCGGACACCGGCGTCGCGCGGGTCAGCCTGGGCGTTCAGACCTTCGACCCGAGCCTTCAGGCCGCGATCGGCCGTGTACAGCCACGCGACGACATTGTTCGCACCGTAACCCTGCTCCGCGCCGCCGGGGTCGGATCGATCAACTTCGACCTGATGTACGGCCTGCCGGGTCAGGACCATGCGACGCTTGGCGCAACGCTCGACGAGACCATCGCGCTGGCCCCGGAGCGGCTGGCGGTGTTTGGCTATGCGCACGTGCCGCACCTCATCCCGCGCCAGCGCCGCATCGACGCGACCGCGCTTCCCGATGCGACGGCACGCTTCGGCCAAGCGGCGCTGGCGCATGACCGGCTGACGCGCGCAGGCTATCGGGCGGTCGGCTTCGATCACTTCGCGCGAGAGCATGATCCGCTGGCGCGGGCGGCCGCGAACGGAACGCTGCGCCGCAATTTCCAGGGCTTTACCGATGACCCCGCCGATATCGTGATCGGCCTGGGGGCCAGCGCGATCAGCGCTTTTCCCGATCGGCTGCTCCAGAACGCCAAGAATGCGGGCGCATGGCACCAGGCGATCGCCGCCGGTCGGTTCGCGACCGCGCGCGGCATCCATCGCGGTCCGCTGGACCAACGCCGGGGCCAGGCTATTGCGGCTTTGCTGTGCCACGGCGTCGCCAATCTCGACGCCCTGCCGGAACGGGATGCCATTCGCGCGCGGCTTCGTCGCTTCGAGGAGCTGGGGCTGATCGCCTGGGAGGGCACGCGCCTGATGCTGGCGACCGACGCCCTGCCCTATGCCCGCAGCATCGCGGCCGCCTTCGACGCCTGGCGCAACGAGGAGGATACGCGCTTCAGCCATGCCGTCTGACCTGCCGCCATGCTGTGCCGCCTGTGCAGCACGGAGCACGGCCCTGTGCGACGGCCTCGACGATAGGGCCCTCACCGCGCTCCATCATATCGGGCGCCGCCGTCGGTTGCGCGCGGGGCAGGTATTTGGCTGGATCGGCGATCCTCCAAGCCATTGCGCCAATCTCGTCTCGGGCGTGCTCAAAGTGTCTCGCGTGGAGGCGGACGGCGGCGTCCAAATCGTCGGCCTGCTCTACCCCGGCGATTTTGTCGGCACGCTGTTCGCCGATCGCTCCGCCGATACGATCGCGGCGTTGAGCGATGCCGACCTGTGCGTATATCCGCGCCGGGCGCTGGAGGAGATGCTGGTCAGCCACCCCGTGGCCGGGCGATTGCTGCTGCGCCGGACGCTGGAGACGCTGGGCGAGGTGCGCCGCTGGACGCCGATGCTGGTTCGCGCGCGCGCCGACGCGCGAGTGGCCGCGCTGCTGCTCGACATGGCGCGGCGGTGCGGGGTCGACGGCAATGACGTGTTTCGCCTGCCCCTGTCGCGGGGCGCGATGGCGGAGGCGCTGGGGCTGGCGGTCGAAACGGTCAGCCGCCACATGACCGCGTTTCGACAGGACGGTCTGATCGCGCTATCCGGCCTGCGCGGCGTGCGCCTGATCGACAGGATGCGGCTCGCCCATATCGCGGCCTAAATCATCCGCCGCCCATCGCCACGCGGACAAGGCGGTGAGCACGGGGCAATGGCTGACCAGGATCATCCCCTGCCCGGTCCGCCGGAGCCGAGCATCCAGGCGGCGGGCGACCTCGGCCGCGACTTCGGCGTCCAGTCCCGCCCCCGGTTCGTCGAGCAACAGCCAGGGCGCGTCGGCCAGATAGGCACGGGCGAGCGACAGCCGCCGTCGCTCTCCGCCCGACAACCGCGCCCCGTCATCGCCCAGCCATGTGTCGAGCCCATCCGGCAAGGCTCGCACCACCGCCTCCAATGCCGCATCGCCCAGCGCCTGCCACAGGCGATCCTCGCTTGCGTGAGGATCGGCCATCCGCAGATTGTCGCGAACCGTCCCCGCCATCAGCGCGGCATCCTGCGGCGCCCAGGCAAAGGTCGCGCGCAGGATCGCGGGCGCGAGATCGGCGGCATCCCGGCCGTCGATGCCGACCCTGCCGGGCCGCAGCGGACGCAGCCCCAGCAGCCCCTCGACCAGCGTCGTCTTGCCACAGCCCGATGGCCCGGTCAGCGCGATCCGGCTTCCCGGCATGAACCGGTCGCCATGAATGACGAGGATCGACTGGCCGCGCGATCCGATGGCCGGCGGCGCGTCCGCCGCCGCGTCGAATACCACGTCCAGCCGCGCCTCCGCCTCGCGAAGGCGTCCGCTTTCGGTCAACGCCCGCAGGACGGGGGCGATGCCGTCGACGGTCATCGCCGCCGCCAGGGCCGCCAGCGCGGCGATCGGTGCGCCGGCGTCGGACGACAGCATCAGGGCCGAAGCCGCCGCCAAAGCCACGCCGATCGCATGCAACGCCTCGAACCACGCGGCGACCGCGGCCTGCCGGACCTGCGCTTCGGACAGCCGGTCGCCCGTCGCTGCGACGCGCGCCGCCGCCCAGTCCTCCAGCGCGAAGCAGCGCAACTCCGCCGCCGCGCCGCCAAGCATCGCCAGCTCCTCGCGGAGCACGCCGGTCGCCTGTTGCACCTCGCGTCCCGGCTGTTCCAATCGACGTGCGCCATGGCGCGCCAGAGCCCATGTCCCTGCGGCACAGGCCAGCGTCGCCACCATCGCCCACCATCCCCCGAGCAGCGTCAACCCCGCCCCCGACATCACCGCCCCGATGACGCCCCACGGCCCCGACAGGCGAACGAAGCGCCATTCCACCGCATCGACATCGCCGATCAGACGCGCCGTCGCCTCGCCCCGTCCCAGCGCCAATGCGACCGATGGCGGCGCGGCGGTGATCGCGCGGTAAAGCGCAGGCCTCAGCCGGGCGAGCGCGCCAAAGGCTGCGCCATGGCTCGCCAACCGCTCACCATAGCGCGCGCCGGTCCGCACGATCGCCAGCAGGCGGATCGCGGCCGAGGGCAGCATGTAGTTGAATGCCTGCGCCGCGACGATCCCCGCCCCGCCCGCCAGGGCTGCGGCGCTCAGGAACCAGCCCGACAGGGCAAGCAGCAATATGGAGGCGATCGCCACCAATGCGGCACATACGCCCGCCTGCCGCAGGCGACGCCCCTCCCTCCGGCGTTCGGTGGCGATCAGGCGATGAAGCGTCATGCGGCCGGTCCCAGATGAACGATGCGCGTCGCGATGGCGGCGAGCGCCGGGCTGTGGGTGGCGATCAGCGTCGTGCGCCCTTCCGCCGCGCGGGCGATCGTCGCGATCAGCGCGGTTTCGGCACCCGCGTCGAGATGCGCGGTCGGCTCGTCGAGCAGCAGGAACGGTGCGGGGTTCAAAAGGGCGCGGGCCAATGCGATCCGTCGCCGCTCACCCCCCGACAGGCCGCTTCCCCGCGCGTCCAACACGGCGTCCAGCCCGCCCGGGCGTCGGTCGAGCATCGGCATCAGCCCCGCCGCCGCGACCACGCGCCGGACCGCCAGGTCATCCGCCTGGGGGTGGGCCAGCAACAAATTCTCGCGGATCGTGCCCGCGATCAGCAAGGGATGCTGGCCCACCCAACTCGCCTGGCCCGCCAGGGTGGTGAGCGGGACACCCCCCGCCTCGACCGTTCCCGCCGATCGCGGCGCGAGGGCCAGCAGCAGATGCAGCACGCTCGTCTTGCCGCTGCCGGAAGCACCCAGCAGCGCCACCGTCTCGCCCGCCTCGACACAGAAGGACAGGCCGGAGACGGCGGGCGCGTCGCTGCCGGGATAATGGATCGTCACATCCCGCAAGCTCAGGGGCGCCGCCGCCACGACCGGAACCGACCGCACCGGCTCGGCCAGCGGCATCAGCGTGTCGGCGGCCGTCTCGGCACCTTGCCTGTCATGATAGGCGGCGGCCAGGCGGCGCATCGGCGCATAGAATTCGGGCGCGAGGGCCAGCACGAAGAAGGCACGGCCCAGGGTCAGCGTCTCGGGAGCCGCAAAGGGCAGCAGGCCGAGCAGCGAAAAGCCGCAATAGACCGCGACCAGCGCGACCGACAGCGCCGCGAAGAACTCCAGCGCGGCCGACGACAGGAAAGCGACTCGCAACACGCGCATCGTGCGCTCGGCCAGCTCCTGCGCCGCCGCGCCGATCGCATCGGTTTCGCGCTCTTCGGCGCGGAAGGCCAGCACGACGGGCAGGCTGCGCACTCGGTCGGCGAAACGGGCGGACAGGCGGTGCAGGGCGATGAATTGCCGCCGTGACTCGTCCGCCGCCGCGCCACCCGCCAAGATCATCGCCGTCACGAAGGGCAGCAAGGTCGCCGCCAGAATGACGGCCGCGACCCAACTGGCGCAGGCTGTCGCCACAACAACCAGCAACGGCGCGATGGCGGCGGCGCGGCGCGCGGGCAGGAAGCGCGCGACATAGCCATCCAGCGCCTCGACCGCGTCCACCGCCTGCGTCGCCAACAGGCCGCTGTCGATCGGTGTGCCCGCCCGCCGATGGAGCGTGGCCGCGACGACCCGCCGCCGCTGCGCGCGCTTGACCGTACCCGCCTGTGCAGCCCCCTGTCGCGCGGCCAGCATCGCGAACGACCCGCGCAAGGCCCCCATGCCGACCATCAACAAAGCCCAGGGCCACACCGCCCCCTGCCCCGCCACCGCCGCCACGGCGCCCGCAATCCCGGCCGCAAAGCCGATCGCGGCCAGCGTATTGAGCAGCAACAGGCCGACCGCCCCGTCACGGCCCCCGGCCACGTCCTTCAACCAGCGGTTTCGCATCCGGGCGGCCGGGGCGCTTTGGGCGATCGTCGTCATGGCCCGACCGTCGCCGCGACCGGCCGACCCGTCTTTGACCGCGGTCAATGTCGGCGCGGAACCGCAAGCCTAGCGAGTCGGCCAGCAAGGGGCCGGGGGGCGGCTCCTGTTTTGGAGACATGCCATGGACCCCGGGGTCGTCGACCTGTCACGGCTGCAATTCGCCGCCACCGCACTGTATCACTTCCTGTTCGTGCCGCTGACGCTGGGCCTGTCGATGATGCTGGTCATCATGGAGTCGGTCTATGTCATGACCAACCGCCCGGTGTGGCGGGTGACCACGCGCTTCTGGGGCAAGATCTTCGGCATCAACTTCGTGCTGGGCGTCGCCACGGGCCTGACCATGGAGTTCCAGTTCGGCACGAACTGGTCCTATTTCTCGCATTATGTCGGCGACATCTTCGGTGCGCCGCTGGCGATCGAGGGGCTGATGGCCTTCTTCCTGGAGGCGACCTTCGTCGGGCTGATGTTCTTCGGCTGGGACCGCCTGTCGAAGCTGGGGCATCTGATCGTCACCTTCATGGTGGCGCTGGGCACCAATTTGTCGGCGCTATGGATCCTGATCGCCAATGGCTGGATGCAGAATCCGGTCGGGGCGAGCTTCAATCCCGATACGATGCGCATGGAAGTGAGCGACTTCGGCGCGGTGCTGTTCAATCCGGTGGCGCAGGCCAAGTTCGTCCATACCGTCAGCGCTGGCTATGTCTGCGCCTCGGTCGTGGTGCTGGGCGTGTCGGCCTTCTGGTTGCTCAAGGGCCGCTTCCTGCCGGTCGCGCGCCGGTCGATGACGGTGGCGGCGGCGTTCGGCCTCGCCTCCTCGCTGTCGGTCGTCGTACTGGGCGACGAGAGCGGCTATGCGCTGACCGACAACCAGAAGATGAAGCTCGCCGCGATCGAGGCGGTCTGGCACACCGAACCCGGCCCCTCCGGCCTGACGCTGTTCGGCTATCCCGACACCGTCGCGCGCGAGACGCGGTACAAGGTCGAGATACCCTGGCTGCTCGGCCTGATCGCGACGCGCAGCCTGGACGGCACGGTCGCGGGCATGTCCGAACTGGTGCTGAAGGCGCAGGAACGGATCGCCTCGGGCATGATCGCCTATGACGCGGTCCAGCAGTTGAAGACGAACCCGACCGACCCGATCCAGCGCGCCCGGTTCGAGGCACACAAGCGCGACCTGGGCTATGCGCTGCTGCTCAAGCGGCAAATGGCCGATCCGCGCGCCGCCAGCCCCAAGCAGATCGAGGCGGCGGCATGGGATACGGTGCCCGATGTCGGCCTGCTCTTCTGGAGCTTTCGCATCATGGCGGCGATCGGCTTTGCGATGATCGCGCTGTTCGCCACCGCCTTCGTCCTGTGTTCGCTCAGGATGCACATGGACGCGCGCTGGTTCCTCCGGCTCGCGGTGGCGGCGATCCCGCTGCCATGGGTGGCGATCGAGCTGGGCTGGCTCGTCGCCGAACTGGGGCGTCAGCCCTGGGCAATCGAGGGCGTGTTGCCGACCTTCCTCGCGACCAGTTCGCTGTCACGCGGGGCGTTGTGGACCACGCTGGCAGGCTTCACCGCGCTTTACGGTGCGCTGGCCGTGATCGAGGTGCGCCTGATCCTCGCCGCCATCGCGCATGGGCCCGAGGAACGGGAGGGCAGGCTCGCCCCGGACCCTATCCCTGCCGCCATTCCCGTTACCGCCTGAAGGAAATCAGGACATGTTCGATTATGAGATGTTGCGCCTGATCTGGTGGGCGCTGCTGGGCGTGCTGCTGATCGGCTTTGCGCTGACCGACGGGTTCGACCTGGGGGTCGCCGCCCTCCTGCCCTTCGTCGCGCGCAGCGATGCCGAGCGGCGGATGGTCATCAACTCCATCGGGCCGACCTGGGAGGGAAACCAGGTATGGTTCATCCTGGGCGGCGGCGCGATCTTCGCGGCCTGGCCGTTCGTCTATGCGGTCAGCTTTTCCGGCTTCTACCTGGCGATGTTCCTGGTGCTCGCCGCACTGATCCTGCGGCCGGTGGGGTTCAAATATCGCTCGAAGAAGCCGGACCCGGCATGGCGTTCGCGTTGGGACTGGGCCTTGTTCGTCGGCGGCATCGTCCCGGCGCTGGTGTTCGGCGTCGCGGTCGGCAATGTCCTGCTGGGCGCGCCCTTCCGCCTCGACGGCGATCTGCGCGCCTTCTACGACGGCACGCTGCTGGGGCTGTTCACGCCCTTTACACTGCTCTGCGGCCTGTTGTCGGTGGCGATGCTGGTGCTGCACGGCGCGGCGTGGCTGTCGATCAAGGTCGAGCATGGTGCCGTGCATGACCGGGCACGCGCGTTCGGGACGGTGGCGGCGATGGCGGCGATCCTGCTCTTCGCGGGTGGCTTGGCGTTCGTCGCCTGGGGCGACATGGGCTACCATATCATCGGTGAGGTCGATCCGATGGGGCCGTCCAATCCGCTGCGTATGACGGCTGAGCGGGCGAGCGGCGCATGGCTGGCCAACTATGCCACCTATCCATGGATGATGGCGCTGCCTGTCATCGGCTTTGTCGGGCCTGCCCTGGCGCTGGTCGGCATCAGGAACGGACGCGAAGCCGTCGCCTTTGCCGGATCGTCGCTCGCCGCCACCGGGATCATCGCCACGGTCGGCTGTTCGATGTTCCCCTTCATCCTGCCGTCGAGCATCGACGCGCATAGCAGCCTGACGGTGTGGAACGCCTCGTCCACGCAAAAGACGCTGGGCATCATGCTGTTCGTCACCATCGTCTTCCTGCCGATCGTGCTCGCCTACACCGCCTGGGCGTACCGGGTGATGTTCGGCCGCGTGACGGCCGAGGCGGTGCGCACCAACCCCGATTTCTACTGAGAAAGGAACGACCCATGTGGTATTTTTCCTGGGTTCTCGGCCTCGGCCTCGCCATCGGTTTCGGTATCCTCAACGGCATGTGGCACGAATTCCACCTCCCGCAGGAAGACGACGTGTCGCCGCCGCACTGACAGATAGGACAATCGGTCCGACGACAGGGGATCATGGCCGCGCTATAAGCCAAGGCCATGATCCCGAACGACGTTTGTGCCGACTGCGCGGTGCGCGACCGGGCCCTGTGCGGCAGCCTCGACGACCGTGAACTGATGGCACTCAATTCCATCGGTCAGCGTCGCCATGTCGCACGCGGCCAGACCATCGCCTGGGCCGGCGACGAGGCGGTCATCTGCGGCAACCTATTGTCCGGCGTGTTGAAACTGGTCGCCGCCACCGCCGACGGGCGCGAACAGACGGTCGGCCTGCTCTATCCGGCGGACTTTTTCGGGCAGCCCTATGCGGGCGATGTCGACTTCACGCTGACCGCGCTGACCGATGCCGAACTCTGCGTCTTCCCACGCGCCGCCTTCGAGCGGGTGCTGGAGGATCACCAGGGCATGGAGCGCCTGCTACTCCGACGGACCTTCGAGTCGCTCAACGAAGCGCGTGGGCGAATGCTGGTGCTGGCGCGCAAATCGGCCGGGGAGAAAGTCGCGGGCTTCCTGCTCGACATGGCGGCGCGCGCGGGCTCCAGCGGATGCCGGGCCAGTCCCGATGGGCCGGTGACGTTCGACCTGCCGCTGACCCGCGGGCAGATCGCCGACGTGCTGGGCATGACGATCGAGACGGTCAGCCGCCAGCTGACCCGGATGAAGCAGAGCGGCGTCATCCGCCTGCCCGGCGGCCGCGCCATCACGATCAGCGACCCCGACGCGCTGGCCGCACGCGCCGAGGCCGCCTAAAGGGTCAGGCCGCCACGCCGTCCGCCAGCGCATCGACCAGCAACGCGCGCGCCTCCGGGGTCAATCGGTGCCCCGCCAGCGCGATGATGGTCAGGCCTTCGAAATCGACCGCGCGGCGGCACCCGGTGAAGAAGCTCCGCAGCATATAGCCCAGCGTTTCGGGGGTCGCGAACGCATCCCCCTCGTCAAGGGCGGCGATCAGCTCGCGGGCAGCGGCACCATCGGCCATGTGCCGATGGCGGACATGGTCGATCAGCGTCCAGGCCAGCGGGTCTTCGTGCCCGTTGAGCAGCATCGCCGCCAGGTAATCGCCATCGGCCCGCTCGCCCTTCGTCACCAATTCCCGCAATGCCGTCAGGAATGCCGCCATCATCGGCGTGGCAGGACGGTCGGGCAGGCCATCCGCAATCGCCTCCGCCTGGGTGGCGAGGGCCAGCCGGTCGCGATGCTCCTGCATCAGGCGGATCAGGTCGATTTCGTGGATGACGTGCCAGCGACGCGCGAACGGCACGACGCTGCCTTGAAGCGGGTTGCGGTCCATCGCGCAGGGTCTCCTTCGCCGCCCTCGTGACGCGAAGGAGCGTCGACGACATTGACGATGGTCAAAATGCCGGTGGCTGGTCGTTCAGAGCCGACGCGCGAGATGCCGGTGAATGGTGCTGCGGTGGACGCCCAGTTGCCGCGCCGCCGCCGTGATATTGCCGCCGTAGGCCGCCAGTGCCGCGTCGATCGCCTCCGCCCGGTCGTCGGCCAGCGGACGCGCGACCGCCAGTTCGATGCCGCCACCCCGAGCGTCCGCATCCCAGCCGCCGATCAACGTCGCGCCGTTGGCCAGCGTCAGACGCCCTCGCGCCGCTTCTCCACGCATATCGAGCACCTCGCCCAGCGCGGTATCGTCCAGCGCCTCCCAGCTCCGCCCGACTAGCGACAAACCGCGCCGGTTGGCGGCGACCAGCCGGTCGTCGCGGAAGACCAATATCCCCTCGCGCGCGGTGCCCAGCATCGCCGCATCGTCGTGCATCCGCAGCACCTGGCAATCGGTGAAGCCGGAGCGGAACAGCCGGTGCTCGATCTGGTCGACCGCCAGCCGGATCAGGCCCAGCGCATGGCCGTGCCCACCGGCGGACGGCCCCGAGATATCAAGCGCCCCGACGATCGCACCGCGCGGGTCGAGGATCGGGGTCGCCGCGCAACTCAGCACCGCATGTTCGGCGAAGAAATGCTCCGGGCCGTAAACCGCGATCGGACGACGCTCGGCGATGGCGGTGCCGATCGCATTGGTGCCGGTGCTCGCCTCGGTCCAGGACATGCCGGGGCGCAGCGCCACCTGCGCCGCGCGCGACAGGAAGCCGGTGTCGCCGATACTGTCGAGGATCATGCCGTCCGCATCGGCCAGGATCACGACGCTGCCCGTCTCGCGCGCCTCGCCCGCCAGCATCTCCAGTTCGGGACGACACAGGCGGCGCAGTGTCTCGCGCCGCTGGCGAAGCGCGTGGAGTTCACTTTCGGTCAGCGGATCGCCGTCCCGCCGCCGACCCTGCGCCAGGCCCATATCGGTGCAGCGCAGCCAGGAGCGCAGCACCGGCTGGCGCACGCTTTCCAGCGGCAACTGCCCCTCGTCGAAATAGGCGCGTCGCCCCTGCTCTATCCCGGCGCCGTCCATCGCCGCATCCTTCTCCGCCACATCCTTATTGGAGTGTCGCATATTGCGACACCGGCGCGTATCGCGCGTCGCGCCGTGCGACACATGCTACGCCTCCCGCGAAGAAAGTCCATCGTCGGCTACGCGCTTCGTCGCGGACCGGCTTGTCCCCGGTGGGACACAGGCAGACCCTTTGTTCAGACAAGACGAAGGAGAGGTTCCATGACGATCCAGGACGCCATCAAGGCCCGCACCGCGCCGTTCAAACAGCGTTACGCCAATTTCATCGGCGGCCGCTGGGTCGATCCGGTCGACGGTCGCTGGTTCGACAACCGATCGCCGATCGACGGACAGGTCATCTGCCAGGTCGCACGCAGCCAGGCCGCCGATGTCGAACTCGCGCTCGACGCCGCGCACAAGGCCAAGGACGGCTGGGGCCGCACCAGCGTCGCCGAGCGCGCGCTGATCCTCCACCGCATCGCCGACCGGATGGAGGAGAACCTGTCGCTCCTCGCCACCGCCGAAACCTGGGACAATGGCAAGCCGATCCGCGAGACGACCGCCGCCGACCTGCCGCTCGCCATCGACCATTTCCGCTATTTCGCCGGATGCATCCGCGCGCAGGAAGGCGGCATCTCGGAGATCGACCACGACACCGTCGCCTATCACTTCCACGAACCGCTGGGCGTGGTGGGACAGATCATCCCGTGGAACTTCCCACTGCTGATGGCCTGCTGGAAACTCGCGCCCGCGCTGGCGGCAGGAAATTGCGTGGTGCTGAAACCCGCCGAGCAGACCCCCGCCTCGATCCTGGTGCTGGCCGAACTGATCGGCGACCTGCTGCCCGAGGGCGTGCTGAACATCGTCAACGGATATGGCGTGGAGGCGGGCAAGCCGCTGGCGCAGAGCCCGCGCATCGCCAAGATCGCCTTCACCGGCGAGACGACGACTGGGCAGCTGATCATGTCCTATGCCTCGGAAAACCTGATCCCCGTCACGCTGGAGCTGGGGGGCAAGAGCCCCAACATCTTCTTTTCCGATGTCGCGGCGGCGGATGACGACTATTTCGACAAGGCGATCGAGGGTTTCGCCATGTTCGCGCTCAACCAGGGCGAGGTCTGCACCTGTCCCAGCCGCGCGCTGGTGCACGAATCCATCTATGACCGCTTCATGGAAAAGGCGGTCGCGCGGGTCGAGGCGATGATCCAGGGCGACCCGCTCGACCCCGCCACCATGGTCGGCGCGCAGGCCTCGCAGGAGCAGATGGACAAGATCCTCGGCTATCTCGACATCGGCCGCGACGAAGGGGCCAAGGTGCTGACCGGCGGCACCCGCAATCGGCCGGAGGGACTGGAGGGCTATTACGTCAAGCCGACCGTGCTCAGCGGCAACAACAAGATGCGCGTGTTCCAGGAGGAGATATTCGGCCCCGTCGTCTCGGTCGCGACCTTCAAGGACGATGAGGAGGCGCTGCGCATCGCCAACGACACGCCCTACGGCCTGGGTGCGGGCGTGTGGACCCGCGACGGCACCCGCGCCTATCGCATGGGCCGCGCGATCCAGGCGGGGCGCGTGTGGACCAACTGCTACCATGCCTATCCCGCCCATGCGGCGTTCGGCGGTTACAAGCGGTCCGGGATCGGGCGCGAGACGCACCGGATGATGCTGGATCACTATCAGCAGACCAAGAACCTGCTCGTCAGCTATTCGGCCAAGAAGCTCGGCTTCTTTTGATCCCGGTCAAAGCGGGGACGGTCGATCACGCCCATCCCCGCTCCATCATCATCCGACAGGAGAAGATCCATGGCAAAAACCATGAAGGCAGCCGTCGTCCGCGAATTCGGCGCCCCGCTCACCATCGATGAAGTCCCCGTGCCGGAGGTCGGCGACGGCCTGATCCAGGTCGCGATCCAGGCGTCGGGCGTCTGCCACACCGACCTGCACGCCGCCGAGGGCGACTGGCCGGTCAAGCCCAACCCGCCCTTCATTCCGGGCCATGAGGGCGTCGGCTATGTCTCGGCGGTCGGCAAGGGCGTGAAGCATATCAAGGAAGGCGATCGGGTCGGCGTGCCGTGGCTCTACACCGCCTGCGGTCACTGCGTGCACTGCCTGGGCGGCTGGGAGACCTTGTGCGAGAGCCAGCTCAACACCGGCTATTCGGTCAATGGCGGCTTTGCCGATTATGTGATCGCCGATCCGAACTTCGTCGGCCACCTCCCCGCCAATATCGGCTTCACCGAGATCGCGCCCGTGCTGTGCGCCGGGGTCACGGTCTACAAGGGACTGAAGATGACCGATACCAAGCCGGGTGACACGGTGGTCATCTCGGGCATCGGCGGTCTTGGCCATATGGCCGTGCAATATGCCGTCGCCATGGGGCTGAACGTCGCGGCAGTCGATGTCGACGACGCCAAGCTGGACCTCGCCCGTCGACTGGGCGCGAAGGTGACGGTCAACGCCCGGACCGAAGCGGATCCGGCTGCGGCGATCAAGCGCGAGACCGGCGGCGGTGCGCAAGGTGCCCTCGTCACCGCGGTCAGCGAAAGGGCCTTCGCGCAGGCCGTCGGCATGATGGCGCGCGGCGGCACGGTGGCGCTGAACGGCCTGCCGCCCGGCGACTTTCCGCTCAACATCTTCGGGCTGGTGCTGAACGGCATCACGGTCCGCGGGTCGATCGTCGGCACCCGGCTCGACCTGCAGGAATCGCTCGACTTCGCCGCCGACGGCAAGGTGAAGGCGACCGTCTCCACCGCACCGCTGGCCGAGGTCAATCAGGTGTTCGACCGGATGCGAAAAGGCCAGATCGAGGGCCGCATCGTCCTCGACCTCGCCGCCTGATAACGGCGCGGGCGGCGGCTTCGGCCCCGCCCGTCGCACGGGGCATGACCATGTCCGGTCGCATGGCCTGACCAATCGAGCGACGCCGCTTTCTACCAGACAAGCGCGACGGGAATGATCGGCGCGACATCTGTTGCGGATCCGCGCGACATGATTGACCGATGCCTAAAAGACCTTCCGCAAATTGAAGCTGAGGGTCCGCCCGAGCGGATCGAGATAGGCGGGCTGGTAGCTGAGCGGTGTCGTGCCTGTTCGGTCGCGAACACGTGGCCGTATGTTGAACAGGTTGGTGACGCCCAGCGTGGCACGCATCCCCTTCACCCATCCGGGTACTGCGGAACCGCCGAAGCGATCGGCAAGGTTGGCGAACACATTGAGGTTGACCGTTGCGAGACCGGCGAAGTGCAAGTCGTCGCCGGCGCCGCGAATCTCCGTCCCGCTCCGCCACGTGGCCGTGACACGGGCACCCAGGCCGCGCTTGAACGCTCCGGCCTGAAACTCGACCTCGTGACGACGTCGCCCCCCACCGAAATTGACCGCACCGCCGTTCAACAGATCGAGTGCGGGAAGTCCGCCGCGCAAGGTGATCGCATCCTCCAGATACCAGTTGTGATACAGGCTGACGAACACCCGGCTTGTCATATTGGCGGCGCTCTTCGCCATCGCGCTTCCAGGCTCGGCCTTGGTGAAGACGGCACCCGGCAATGCCCGCCGGGCTTCCGCTTCGCTGGCGAACACCCTTGTCCGGATGTTCTGCAACCCCGGCGGCACCGGCCCCAATGGCCTGGTGAAGTTGATGCCCCAACGCACCTGATGCTGACGAGCCTCCGCGAAATTGAGTGGCCGTGCATCGATCCGCTGGAGTCGCCCTTGGTCATCGCGTGAGAAGCGATCCGGGAAGGCCATCTCGATTTGCGGCGTCACGATGGGAAAGGCGGCGATCGGATCGTCGATACGCGTGGCGACATAGTCGAGGCTGAGGGTCAGGTCGGTACGGGCAAGGGGGTGGACATTAAGCCCCAGCCGGACGACGTGACGGTCATCGGAGCGCAGGGCCGCATTGCCGCCGGAAACGCGCGTGACGTCCACCACCTCGCCCCGTCCGATATCGAACGTCCGGACATTGGGCGTGACCAGCAACGGCGCGCCGAGCTGCTCCAACGTCGGCGCGCCCTGTTCGTCGGTAACGGAGGCAATGAAGCCCACCGCCTCGACCGGCGACCAGGCAAGACCATAGCCGAAGGTCCGCAAACTGCCCGCATCGGACAACTGCTCGACCGCGAGGTTCATATTGGCGGAAAGCTTGCCGATCGGGGACGCCCCCCTGTCGGTGCGGCCCAGAATCGGCAGGTCGACGCTGACCTGCGCCGCCGCACGATCACGGGATAGAGTCGATCGGCTGGCAAGGCCGCCCCGCTGCGATCGGCCGTCAAAGTCGCGAGCATCGACACCGGCGCGCACACTTGCCGACAACGGCCCTGCGGGCAATTCCATGATCGGGCCGGTCAGCAGCAGGTCGGCATTGACCAGCCTGTCGGTCGAACGGGCCAGATCGCGCTCGCCGGTTTCGTCGACGCGATCGGTAAGCACCTTGGTGAGGGTATGGTCGTAATTGCCGGTGAACGTCCATAGCCATCGGCCTTGCCTGCCGCCCAGCGTGGTGCCCAGATGCCTGACGCGCCGGTTGCTGTCGCGGCGCAGTGGACCATCCTCGCCAAGCCCGAGCAAACTCTCGCTACCGGTCACCTCGAAGCGGGCGTTCAGGGTCGCCGATACGTCACCCAGGACATGGCCGCTGACCAACCCGTTGATCGAGGCTTGTTCGCTTTTCGGCAACAGCGTTCGGAACCGCCCGAGCTCAGGCGAACCGGAAAACTGCCGTACATCCCGGTCGCTCTCCAACAGCGACGCGGTGCGATTGTATGTCGCCCCCAGACCGATACGAGTATCCGCGCGAAGGCGAAGATAGTCGATATTGCCCACACCCGTGTCGCCTGCACCGTCGGTCGGTGCGAAATAACCGACCTGCCCGACCCGAGAGGTGAAACGCTCGTACGTCACCACGTTCACGACCTTCTGGTCGGCCCGATAGCCGTATTTGAGCGCCAGTTCCTCAGGGAACACCTCCATTCGCTCGATCGCCTCGGTGGGTATCCGCGCGATCTCGGAAAAGTCCGACACGCGCCGACCATTGAGCAACGTGACCGGGCCCCCATCCCCGCGCCCACGGTTGCTCGCCACCTGCGGGCCGATCGCTTCCAGCAGCGCACCGATATTGTCGGCACCATAGGCCCTGATATCGAGCGGGCTGAACGTCCGCTCCGGCGGAAGATCGCCGACCACTGCACCGCGTGGCGTTTGTCCGGTCACGACGATGTCGCTCGTGTCCGCGCCAACACCGGCGGCCCCCGATGCCCTTTTCAGAAGTGCCGGGTTCCTGCGGAACTGCTCTTCGAGCCGCCGCTGGATTTCGGGGGGCAAGGGTTTCCCGTCGACACCACGGAACTCCATCCGGGGTGCGGCATCCTTGGGCGGAAGCGGCATATCGGTCGGCGTGTCCGTCCGGCTCGGCGGGGCCGGAACCTGGATTGGCGGAGGAGACGCGGCAGCCTTCCCTGACGTCTGCTGTGCGTGAAGCCCGCCCGAGGCCACCCCCGCCAGCAATCCCGCCACGACCTTGTGTCCTACCTTCATGCCATTTCCCCCGACCATTCGTCAGGATGGCGTTCAAGCGGAGAAGGGTAGCGTGGTGATGGCTGTTCGGTAGCGAGCGATGATACGCAAATGCTACATGACCTTGGTAGAGCCATATCCATGGAAGCCGACACGATAGCAGCCAGCACGATCCTTATCGTCGACGACGATGCCAGCATCCGCGATGCGCTCGCCGATTTCCTGGGCGGGCATGGCTATACGGTCCGCGCCGTGGGCAACGCGGCGGCGTGCGAGCGCGAACTGTTGCGTGCGACGGCCGACCTGATCGTGCTGGACGTGATGATGCCGGGCGAGGACGGGCTTTCCCTGTGCCGCCGTCTTGCGCCCGCCGGCACGCCGATCCTGATGCTCAGCGCGCTCGACGCCGTGACCGACCGCATCGTCGGGCTGGAGGTCGGCGCCTGGGACTATCTGACCAAACCGTTCGAGCCGCGCGAATTGCTGGCGCGGGTGCGTGCGCTTTTGCGCCGCCCCGGGGTGGAACGGGTCGACAGCGAGCGCACGCACGGCGGGATGGCTTTCGCCGGATGGTGGTTCGACATCGAGCAACGACGGTTGCGCGACCCCGCCGGGCGCCTACTCTCGCTCAGCGAGGGCGAACATGCGCTTCTTGCCGCCTTTGTCCGGCGACCCGGGCGGATTCTGACCCGCGATGCCCTACTCGACCTGGCGCGTGGCCTGGACACGGCATCCTATGACCGAGCCATCGACATCGCCGTCAGCCGCCTGCGCCGCAAGCTTGCCGAGGCGCATCCTGCCCCGCTGATCGAGACGGTGCGCGGCGTCGGATATCGCTTCCTGCCATCGGTCCATCCGGCATGAAGCGCGCGCCCAGCGCGCTGGTGTCGATCGGCGGCTTCGGCATCGCCGTTGCGACGTTGAGCGTCGCGACCACGGCGGCGATCGTCATCCTCGCGCCCCAGCCACCGGTGCAACGGATCAGCGTGGGGGAAGCGGTCGCGGCATTGCGGGCGCCCAAGCCGGGTTTCGAGCGTCGCCTTGTCGCCGAGCCCCCGCACGGCGCACGCCTGATGATGCTGGAAGGACTGATCGCAGCCGAACTGGGTCGCCGAGCCAGGGATGTACAGGTGACATGGCCGGGCAGGACAGAACGGATCGGCGTGCATGTCGGGAAGGCAACCGTCAGCACGATGCTGCCCCCCGGTGCCAGGGCTCTTCCACCCTCGTTCGTCTTGCTGCGACGGGCGCGCGGCCGTTTCGAGATGGTCCCGCCCGGTGCCGCCAGCGGTGCGGTCCGCAAGGCGCTGATCGACTTGCCGATGACCGGCTTCACGGCAAGCGTCCGCCAGTCGGATGGCCGATGGCTGAGCGTGGAGCCGGCCCGACCGTTTCTCGGTGGGTGGCAGCGCAACATCCTGATCGCACTGGCCGTCAGCCTGTTGCTGCTCGCGCCTATCGCATGGTTCTTCGCCAGACGGCTTACCCGCCCGTTTCGCGCGCTTGCCGGTGCGCTCGACGACGACACCGTGGAGGCGGTTCCGCAGGAGGGGCCGCGTGAACTGCGCGATGCGGCCGCGGCGATTGGCGCGATGCGCAACCGGCTGGCCATCGAGGCGACCGAACGCGCACGGATGCTGACCGCGATCGCCCACGACCTGCGCACCCCGTTGACCGGTCTGCGCCTGCGGATCGAAGCGACACCCGAGCCGCAGCGCGCGCGCATGGTCGCCGATATTGAGCGGATGCAGGCGATGATCGGCGAGGTGCTTGCGTTTGCGCGGGAAGCCGCGACACCGGCGGACGTGCTGGACGTTCGACCGCTGCTCGCGGCGATCGTCGAGGAGATGGCCGGGGACAAGGCAGCAGTCCGGCTCCTGCCGGGTGACGATGCCCAGATCCTGGTGGCCGAACCCGCATTTCGCCGAGCGGTCGAAAATCTCGTGCGCAACGCGATTGACTATGCGGGGGGTGGCACGATTGCGGTGCGCAACGACGAGGCCACCATTGCCATTTCGATCGCGGACGACGGCCCCGGCATCCCTGCGGCGGACCGTGAACGCCTGTTGCGGCCGTTCGAGCGCGGCGACGCCTCTCGCAACCGCGACACCGGCGGCGTGGGCCTCGGCCTCAGCATCGTCCGCGATTTCGTGGCCCGGCATCGCGGTGAGTTCACCTTGGCCGATGCTCCGGGCGGCGGGACGATCGCAACCCTGCGGCTTCCCTCGGCTTGACCTTCCGGCCCCCTCCCGGAGCCTGAATCTGATTACCCTATCGGCGCATCGCCCTTCTGACGCTGTCATCGATGAACCTACTCGACCCCGACATGTTTCTTGTCTGGATTGCGGATAAGAACGGGCGCAGACCGTCATGATAAGGTACGGGGCCGCAAACGCCGGATCTACGACGGCATCTAGGAGAAATGGATTGCCTTCTTTCGCGACGGACGACGCCCTGACCGGCACGCGTGGACTGGACGATGTGCTCAGGGGCGGCCTCGAACGGGCGCGGACATTCCTGCTGGAGGGGAGCCCGGGCACGGGCAAGACGACCATCGCGCTCCAGTTCCTGATGACCGGCGCGGCGGCGGGCGAGCGGTGCCTGTACGTCACGCTGTCGGAGACCGAGGACGAATTGCGCACCACCGCGACGGCCCATGGCTGGAACCTGACCGGGGTCGAGGTCTATGAACTGATCCCGCCGGAAAACCTGCTCGACGACGACCAGCAGCAGAGCCTGCTCTATTCGTCCGACCTGGAACTGGGCGAAACCACCAAGCGCATCTTCGAGGCGTTCGAGCGGGTGAAGCCCCACCGCCTCGTCATCGACAGCCTGTCCGAGATCCGGCTGCTCGCGCAGAGCTCGCTGCGCTATCGGCGGCAGATCCTGGCGCTCAAACATTATTTCGCCAAGAGCCGGACGACGGTGCTGATGCTCGACGACCTGACCACCGACACCAACGACAAGACGGTGCATTCGGTGGCGCACGGCGTCATCCGGCTGGAAGAGCTCGCCCCCGAATATGGGGCCGAGCGGCGGCGGCTTCGCGTCGTCAAGTATCGGGGGCGCCGGTTCCGTGGCGGTTATCACGACACGACGATAGAAACGGGCGGCATCCACGTCTTTCCACGCCTGGTGTCCGCCGAACATCGGACCAGCTTCGACCGCGACGTGCTGACCACCCAGTCCACCGAGCTGAATCAGTTGCTCGGCGGCGGGATCGAGCGCGGGTCGAGCGTCCTGGTGCTGGGCCCGGCGGGTACGGGCAAGAGCTCGATCGCGCTCACCTTCATCCAGACGGCGGTGGCGCGCGGCGAAAGTGCCGCGATGTTCGTGTTCGACGAGGAGGTCGGGCTGTTGATCGAGCGCGCGCTGGGGATCGGCATCGACCTTCAGGCGATGATCGACGACGGCAAGCTGCTGCTGCAACAGGTGGACGCCGCCGAACTGTCGCCCGGCGAATTTTCCTCCCGCGTGCGGAGGTCGGTCGAGGAATATGGCGCCAGGACGGTCGTGGTAGACAGCCTCAACGGCTATCAGGCCGCGATGCCGGGCGAGCAGGCGCTGATCCTTCACCTGCACGAGCTGCTGCAATATCTCAATCGCCAGGGCGCGACGACGTTCCTGACGGTCGCGCAGCACGGGCTGGTCGGCGACATGAAGACGCCGGTCGACGTGACCTATCTGGCGGATACGGTGATCCTGCTTCGCTATTTCGAGGCGCTCGGCCGGGTGCGCCGCGCCATTTCGATCGTCAAGAAGCGCACTGGCCCGCACGAAAACACAATCCGCGAATACCGGATCGGCGGCAAAGGGATCACGCTCGGCGAGCCGCTGATCAAGTTCCAGGGGGTGCTGCGCGGGGTGCCGACGCTGCATGGTACGAACGATCTGCTGAATGGTGACGATTTTTCGGACGGTGACGGGGCGTGAAGCGGACGACCGTTTCGGAACGTGCCCTGGTCCTGGCACCGCGCGGACGCGATGCGGTATTGGCGAGCGCGATGCTGGCCGAGGCGCATCTCGAAACTGCGATCTGCCCGTCCCTGCCGCATCTGGTCGCCGAACTCGACCAGGGCGCGGCGCTTGTCGTCGTCACCGAGGAAGCGATCGCGACCGCCGACCTGTCCGGCCTGTCGGATTGGCTCGGCAGCCAGGAGGAATGGTCCGACCTGCCGTTCATCCTGCTGACCCGCCATGGCGGCGGGCTGGAGCGCAATCCGGCTGCGGCGCGCCATCTCGAGGTGCTGGGCAACGTCACCTTCCTGGAACGCCCCTTTCATCCGACCACGCTGATCAGCATCGTGCGCTCGGCCGTCCGGGCGCGTCGCCGCCAATATGACGCACGCGCCCGCCTGATCGCGTTGCAGGACAGCGAGGCGCGCTACCGAACGCTGTTCGAGAATATCGAGGTCGGCTTTTGCATCATCGACATGATCTTCGACGAGGCGGGGCATCCGGTCGACTATCGCTTCGTCGAGGCCAATCCCGCCTTCGAGAAACAGGCCGGTTTCGAGCCCGCCGGCCGCCGGATCCGTGAGGTCGTGCCCCATCACGAACAGCATTGGTTCGATTTCTATGGCAGGATCGCGACGACGGGTATCCCTGACCGGGTGGAGGAAGGCTCCGCCGCGTTGAGGCGATGGTGGGATGTCCATGCCTTTCGCGTGGGCGATGCCGCCAGCCGCCGCATCGCGGTGCTGTTCAACGACATCACCGCGCGTCGCAACGTCGAGCTGCGTCTGAAGGAGATGAACGAAACGCTGGAGGCGCAGGTCGCCGCGCGCTCGGCGGAGCGCGACCGGCTGTGGAACCTGTCGCAGGACATGCTCGCCCGCGCCGATTATACCGGGATGATGTCCGCGGTCAGCCCGGCCTGGAACTGGGTGCTCGGCTGGACCACCGAGGAATTACTGTCACGCGGCTATGCCTCATTCATGCACCCCGATGACACGGCCCCCACCCTCGCCGCGATCGAGGCCATGGCGCGCACGGCACGGCCGACACGGTTCGAGAACAGGATCGCCACCCGTGACGGCGACTGGAAATGGATCGAGTGGACGGTCGCGCCGGAGCCCGACGGCGTCAATTTCATCGCGGTGGGACGCGACCTGAGCCATGCCAAGGCACGCGAGGCCGAACTCCAGACCGCGCAGGAAGCCCTGCGACAAAGCCAGAAGATGGAGGCGATGGGCAGCCTGACCGGCGGCGTCGCGCATGACTTCAACAACCTGCTGACCCCGATCGTCGGATCGCTCGACCTGCTGCACCGCAAGGGGCTGGGCTCCGACCGCGAGCGGCGGCTGATCGACGGTGCGCTACAGTCCGCCGAGCGCGCCCGGACGTTGGTCCAGCGCCTGCTGGCGTTCGCCCGTCGCCAGCCGCTTCAGGCGATCGCGGTCGATGTGCCGCTGCTGGTGCAGGGGATGCGCGACCTGATCGGATCGACGCTGGGACCGACCATCGCCTTGAACCTGGACGCGGCATCCGATCTGCCGCTGGCCAAGGCGGACCCCAACCAGCTGGAAATGGCGCTGCTCAACCTGGCGGTGAATGCGCGCGATGCCATGCCCGAGGGCGGCACGCTGACCATCGCGGTGACGCGCGAGTCCATCCTGGAGCCGCGTCCGGGTCTGGCGCGTGGTCACTATATTCGGGTCAGCGTGCGGGATACCGGCATCGGCATGGACGAGAAGACCCGCGCCCGCGCGGTCGAGCCCTTCTTCTCGACCAAGGGGATCGGCAAGGGGACCGGGCTGGGTCTGTCGATGGTGCACGGACTGGCGGCCCAGCTGGGCGGTGCGCTGACCATCGACAGCGAAGTCGGCCAGGGGACGATCATCGCGCTCTGGCTGCGCGTCGGCAACGACCTGCCCGAGATCGAGCAGCGTTCGGCTCAGGCGATCGAGCATCACGACGCGCGCGGCGTGGCTCTGCTGGTCGATGACGAGGATCTGGTGCGCATGAGCACCGCGCATATGCTGTCCGAATTCGGCTATGACGTGGTCGAGGCGCATTCGGGCGAGGCCGCCCTTCGGATGATCGAGGATGGGCTGGCCCCGAACCTTCTCGTCACCGATCACCTGATGCCGGGGATGACCGGGGCCCAGCTCGTCGAGACGGTAAAGGCGATCCAGCCCGCGCTGCCCGCCCTGATCGTGTCGGGCTATGCGGAAGCCGAGGGCATTGACCCGACCGTGCCCCGGATCACCAAGCCGTTCCGGAGCAGCGAACTGGCCGAAACGCTCTCCGAAATCGTGAAGTGAGGCCGTAGAGGCAACGACGTCGATCCGTGTCCGCCCTATGCCACCTGCGGGCACCGCAAAGCCTTTGGCGGTCCGCCGGGCAGCGTCAGGTCAACGACAACAGGCGCTCGACGCCCGGCTGGCTCGCCTGCCAGTCGACGTCGCGCTCGGCCAGCCAGTTGTCGTCATAATAGGTGCAGCCATAGCGTTCCCCCCCATCGCATAGCAGGGTGACGACCGACCCGCGCTCGCCCGCCGCCGCCATCTCTTCGATCAGTTGCGCGCAGGCGATCAGGTTGGTGCCGGTCGACCCGCCGACGCGACGCCCCAGCCGGGTAGACAGCGCGCGCATCGCGCCGATGCTGGCGGCGTCCTCCACCGCGATCATCCGGTCGATCACGGATGGGATGAAGCTGGGCTCGACGCGCGGACGGCCGATCCCCTCGATCCGGCTGGCGCAGCCATCGGGCAGCGATGTCACCGTGCGATCGCCGAAATGGCGATGGAAGACCGAATGGACCGGATCGGCGACGCACAGCCGGGTCGCGTGACGCTGATACCCGATATAGCGGCCGATGGTCGCCGACGTGCCCCCCGTCCCCGCGCCGCAGACGATCCAGGCGGGAATGGGATGCTCCTCGTCCGCCATCTGGGCGAAGATACTCTCGGCGATATTGTTGTTGCCGCGCCAATCGGTCGCCCGCTCGGCATAGGTGAACTGGTCGATATAATGGCCGCCCGTCTCGGCCGCCAGGCGATGCGCGACGTCATAGACGGTGCGGGGGTCGTCCACCGCGTGGATCTCGCCGCCATGGAAACGGATGGCGTCGAGCTTGGGCGCGGCCGTGGTCGCGGGCACGACCGCGATGAAGCGCAAGCCCAGCATCCGGGCGAAATAGGCCTCGCTGACCGCCGTCGATCCCGATGACGCCTCGATGATACAGGTGTCGGGGCCGATCCAGCCATTGCACAGCGCATAGAGGAACAGCGAGCGCGCCAGCCGGTGCTTCAGGCTGCCGGTGGGATGGCTGCTCTCGTCTTTCAGGTACAGCGTGATCCCCGGATAGCGCGGCAGATCGAGCCGGATCAGGTGCGTGTCGGCCGAGCGGTTATAGTCCGCCTCGATCCGCCGGATCGCGTCGGTCCGCCAGGCGCGGACGGCGGCCATGGTGGGGTCAGCGGACATCGACGGCCAGCCCATGGCGCAGCAGCATCGCGGCCGGGTCGGCATCACGCCCGCGAAACGCCCGGAAGCTGTCGGCCGCCGGACGGCTCGCCCCGCGCGCCAGCACTTCGTCGCGGAACCTGGTGGCGGTGAAGCGATCGACCAGGCCTGCCTGGGCAAAACACTGGAAACCGTCCGCCGCCAGCACCTCGGCCCAGAGATAGCTGTAATAGCCCGAGGCATAGCCACCCGCGAAGATATGGGTGAAGCCATGCGGGAAACGGTGCCACGATGGCGGGCGGACCACCGCCACCTCGTCGCGGACCGCTTCGATCACCTCCATCGGGTCGCTGCCCATCGTGCCCATGTACAGGAGCAGGTCGAACAACGCGAACTCGACCTGGCGGACGATGAACATGCCCGACAGGAAATGGCGCGCCGCCATCAGCTTGTCGAACAAAGCGTCGGGCAAGGGCGCGCCCGTCTGGTAATGACCCGACATGTCGCGCAGGACATCGCGGTCCCAGGCGAAATCCTCCATCAACTGGCTGGGGAGTTCGATCGCATCCCATTCGAACCCGTTGGTGCCCGCGATATTGGGCCGGTCGACCCGGGTGAACAGGTGATGCAGACAGTGCCCGGTCTCGTGCAGGAAGGTCACGACCTCCTTGTGGCTGAGCAGCGAGGGGTGGGCGTCGGTGTTCGGCGCGAAATTGCAGACCAGATAGGCCACCGGCACGCGCTGGACATTGCCGTCGTCCAGCCGCGGCCGCGCCTGCGCCATCCACGCCCCGCCGCGTTTGCCGGGACGCGCATGAAGGTCGACATAGACGCCCGCGAAGACCGCGCCATCCTCGCCCGCCACGTCATAATAGCAGGCGTCCGGGTGATAGACGGCAATGTCGGGCCGCGCGACCAGGCGGATGCCGAACAGCCGGTCGAGCAGCCGCTGCCACCCGGCCACGACCCGCTCGACCGGGAAATGGGCGCGAACCTGCTGCTCGTCCACGGCGTAGCGCGCCTGGCGCAGCCGCTCGGCGACATAGGTCACGTCCCAGGGCTTCAGGTCGGTCAGGCCCAGATGCCCGGCGGCATAGTCGGCCAGCGAGTCCACCTCTTCCTGCGCCGCCGGTTTCGCGCGCGTCGCCAGATCGCGCAGGAAGCGGATCACCTCGCCCGCGTCCGGCGCCATCTTGGTGGCGAGCGACCATTCGACGGGGGAGGCAAAGCCCAGCAGCCGCGCCGCCGCGCGCCGCCGGTCGAGGATGTCGGCGATCCGGCCGCTATTGTCGAACCGGCCCGCATCGGGGCCCTGGTCCGACGCGCGCGTACCCGATGCGGTATAGACCCGTTCGCGCAAGGCCCGATCCTCGGCGAAGGTCATGACCGCGTTGACGCTGGGCATCTGAAGCGTGACCAGCCAGCCGGTCAGCCCCTTGGCGCGGGCCGCATCGGTGAACATCGCCTTGTCCGCCTCGGACAGGCCCGCGAGCAGGCCTTCGTCCTCGACATGCTCGGACCAGGCATCGGTCGCGTCGAGCACCGCATTGCCGAAGGTGGTCGACAGTTGCGACAGCTCGACCGACAATGCGGCGAAACGCTCGCGCTCCTCGGTCGCCAGCGCGACGCCAGACAGCGCGAAATTGCGGACCATGTGCGTGACCGCCATGCGGTCGGCATCCGACCGGGCGGCGAACGCCGGGGTTTCGGTCAAAGCGACCAGCACCTCGTACAGTGCCTGGTTCTGCATGACGTTCAGATGGTTCTCGACCAGCCGCTTCTGCCCGGCGGCGAAGGCCGCGCGCAGGTCGGGCGTGTCGGCGACGCCGTGCAGATGCGACACCGCCGACCAGACGGCGGAAATGGCCGTGTCCGCACGCTCCAGCGGCATCCAGGCCGTATCGAAGTCGGTCGGGCGGGTTTCGACGATCCTTGCCACGACGGCCTGATGATCGGCGATCACCCGGTCGAGCGCGGGCGCGATGTGATCAGGTTCGATCTCGCCGAAGCGAGGCAGATCCAGCGTATCGAGCAAGGGGTTCGTCATCATGTCTTCCCTTCAAACCAGCAGGTCGGCGTCGGCGCCTTCGGCCGCGATCGCATGGGTGTTGTGGCCGGCCAGATAGCGTTCGGCCTCCAACGCGGCCATGCAGCCCATGCCCGCCGAGGTGACGGCCTGGCGGAACAGCTTGTCCTGCACATCGCCCGCCGCGAATACGCCCGGCACGCTGGTCGCGGTCGAGCCCGGCTGCACCAGAATATAGCCCTCGTCGTCCATCGCGAGCTGGCCCTTGAACAGCGACGTCGCCGGGTCATGGCCGATCGCGACGAACAGGCCGTGAACCCCCAGCTCCGTCTCGTCGCCGTTGCGGGTATCGCGCAGCGTCACCGCCGTCACGCCACTGGCGTCGCCCAGTACCTCGGCCACCTCGGCGTTCCAGATCATCTGGATCTTCGGATTGGCATGGAGCCGCGCCTGGTTGGTGCGGTCGGCGCGCAAGCTGTCGCGGCGATGGATCAGATAGACCTTCTCGGCGAAGTTGGTGAGGTACAGCGCCTCCTCGACCGCGGTGTTGCCACCGCCGACGACCGCGCAAACCCGGCCGCGATAGAAGAAGCCGTCGCATGTCGCACAGGCCGATACGCCGCGCCCGCGATACTCGGTCTCGCTGTCCAGCCCCAGCCAGCGCGCCGACGCGCCGGTCGCCACGACGATGGTATCGGCGGTATAATGCGTGCCGCCGTCGCCGACCGCCAGGAACGGCGTGGCGGTCAGGTCGACCTCGACGATCAGGTCGCTGACGACCGCGACCCCTGCCTTCCGCACCTGTTCGCCCATCCGCGCCATCAGGTCGGGGCCGAGCACGCTTTCGTCACCCGGCCAGTTCTCGACCTCGGTGGTGATGGTCAGCTGGCCGCCGGGCTGTGGCCCCTCGATCAGCATCGGGGACAGGGCGGCGCGGGCGGCATAGACCCCGGCGGTGTAGCCTGCCGGGCCCGAGCCGATGATCAGGACCTTGCTGTGCCGGGTCGCGGATGCGGTGTCGCTCTGCATCTCAGGCCTCCACGCTCGCGGGGCTGGGTACCGATGCGACGATGGGGGCCGTCTCCATCAGTTCGATCGCACGCCAGGCGACCGCGCGACACTGTTCCGACGACTGCCCCATGCGCTCCAGCCGCGTGCGAAATCCCGCCGCCAGCGCCGGATGATCGGCGTCGAGGATCGCAAGCAGGCGCTCCAGGCCGGAGAACTCGGCCTTGTAGCCGTCTTTTTCGGCCTGCTCGCGAATGCGGAAGACCTGGCCTTCCTTCTCCATGGTCCACCCGACCTCGGCGAGCGCGCGCGTCAGGCCGAACGAACTCCGCGCGGTCAGCGTATCGCGCAGGACCGTGCGCATCGTGCCGGGCCATGCCGCCGCCTCGACGACATTGCCCGCCTGGCGATCGAGCGGCGCATCGCCCACAGCGTCCGTGGCCGCGACCGCCTTCAGCCGCAGCGCCTTCCAGGCCTTGCGATCGGGCATCTCGCCAGCGAGCGCGCGTCGGTGCAGGTCGACGATCCCCACGCGACAATGTTCGAGGTCGGGATGAACGCCGATGGACTCCACCAGTTCGACGTCGCTGAGAAGCTCCACCACCAGTTGCGAGACGATGCGTGACAGGTCCGCCCCCACGGGCGTGCGCGCCAGCCAGGCCTCGGCAAAGATCGCCGCATCTTCCCGTTCGCCAAAGCCGTCATTGACGAACTTCGGCAGGGTCTCGGCCAGGGCGACGGGATAGCCCAGCGTCTGGGCATAAAGCGGCGTATCGTCCGCCTCGACGACTGCGCCGATCACATTGGCATTGCCGTTTTCCCAGGCGGGGAAATAGACGAAGGTCCCGGCCGCGACGTGTCGGTGCAGCCGCTCCTGCGCCTGCGCCTTGACGGCGGGGTCGCCGTGGAATGCGATGTCGGCCATCATTCCGCCCCGATATGCGCATCGACGAACGCATCGAGGCGGCTGCGCGACATGGTGCCGAAGGCGCGGGCGGTTTCCGCCCCCTCCTTCACGATCAGCAGCAGCGGGATACCGCGCACCTCGAACCGTTCGGCCAGCTTGGGATTGGCGTCGATATCGACCTTCACGATCTCCATCTCGTCGGCATATTCCTCCGCCAATTCGTCCAGCGTCGGGGCCAGCGCCTTGCATGGCGCGCACCAGGGGGCCCAGAAGTCGACCAGCACCGGCTTGTCGTTCTTCATCACGATGTCGTCGAAATCCTGCTCGGTCGCGTTACGCATGATACTGTATCCTCTGGGGAAAATGGGGTTCAGCCGGCCTGTCCGCCGACCATCATCCGGTCGATGCGCAAGGTCGGCTGGCCGACGCTGACATGAAGTTGCTGGCCCTGCTTGCCGCAGGTCGCCATGCCGGTGTCGAGTTCCAGGTCGTTGCCGATCATCGAGATATGGCGCAGCGCCTCGTGCCCGACGCCGATCAGCGTCGCGCCGCGCACCGGCGCCACCAGCCGGCCCTTTTCGACCAGCCAGGCCTGGATCGTCGTGAAGTTGAAACGACCGGTGACGATATCGACCTGCCCGCCGTCGAACTCGGTGGCGTAGATGCCGCGATCGATCGAGGCGATGATATCGTCCGGTTCGGCGGTGCCGTTCGCCAGGAAGGTGTTGGTCATGCGCGGCATCGGCAGATGCGCATAGGACTGGCGACGGCCATTGCCGGTCGAACGCGCGTTCATCAGCCCGGCGTTCAGCCGGTCCTGCATCAATCCGGTCAGCACCCCGTCCTCGACCAGCACCGTCCGGTCGGGCGCGCTGCCCTCGTCATCCACGCCCAGCGAGCCCAGCCGACCCGGCAGGCCGCCATCGTCGATCACCGTCACGCCGGGCGCGGCGATCCGCTCACCGACCTTGCCGTCGAACGCCGACAGGTGCTTGCGGTGGTGATCGCCCTCCAGGCCATGGCCGACCGCCTCGTGGAACAACACGCCCGGATAGCCCGGCCCCAGCACGATCGGCATCTCGCCGACCGGCGCGGCAATGGCGTCCAGATTGTTCAGCGCCATGTTGACCGCGGTCGCGACCATCGTGTCGACCTCGGCCGTCGGAAAACCCTCCAGCCCGGCGCGACGCCCCAGCCCCGCCTGCCCGCGAGCGCGTCGACCATTCTGCTCGGCGATCACGACCATCGACAGGATCGTCATCGGCCGGACGTCACCCGCGAGCAGGCCATCGGCCTCCGCCACCAATATGGTGGTGTCGGTGGCGCGGACACTGGCATCGACCCGCACGATGCGCGCGTCATGCGTGCGTGCCTGTTCGTCGATATGCTTCAAGATCGCGATCCAGGCGGTCGCATCCTCGACCGCGACCGGGTCGATCGCCGGATAGAGCGCATGCGCCGCCGCCCGGCGGTTGAGCGCCAGGCCGTGCGGGTGGCTGGCCACCGCGCCGCGCCGTTCCAGCGTCCGCACCGCGCGCGCCGTGTCGAGCAATGCGCCCTCGCGAATGTCGGCGGAGTGCGCAAAGCTCACCTGGCCGCGATGCGCCGAACGGGCACCGACACCCTGCCGCATCGAAAAACCACCCTGGGTGACGCGGCCACCTTCCAGATGCCAGCTGCGCATGCTGGTCGCCTCGAAATACAGCTCGGCAATGTCCGCGCCGCCGCTCGCCAGGACGCCCAGCGCCCGGCCGATCGCCGCCTCGTCCAGTCCCGCCGGGCCGAGCAGCCGTATCCGCGCGCGGTCGAGCGCCGTGTCGCCGCCGTTCATGCCCTGCCTCCTACCTGCATATCGTCGATCAGGACCGCGCCCGTCCGGATCGAACCCAGCCGCTCCACGTCGCTGCCCACCGCGCGAATGCCGTTCAGCATCGCGTCCATCGTGCTGGCCAGCGTGACGTCGTTGACCGCATGGACCACCCGCCCGTCCTCGACCCACAGGCCGCGAACCGCCTGGGTCCAGTTGCCGCTGGCAGGATCGGTCTTGCCGCCCTGGAACTGGCTGACGACCAAGCCGGTGCCCAGCCTCCGCAGCATCGCGTCCCAGTCGCCGCCCTCCGCGCTGCTGGTCAGCCGCAGATTGTAATAGCCATCGGCATTGCCGGTCGAGGCGAGGCCCAGCTTGCGCCCCGAGAAGCTCGACAGGAACAGCCCCTCGACCACGCCGTCGCGCAGGATGGCGCGCGACGATCCGGCGATGCCCTCGCTGTCGAAGCCGCCGCTGGCCAGCCCCAGGGGCTCGAACGGGTCTTCGTGCAGGCTCAGATGCGGGGCCGCCACCCGGCGTCCGATTGGATCGGGCAGGAAGCTCATACGCCGATATTGCGCCGCGCCGGTCAGCGCCCCCGCCAACTCGCCGACCAGGGTGGCGGCGGTACGCGGCTCGAATAGCACGGGACAGCGGCGGCTGTCGACAGCCTTCGCCCCCAGCGAGCCGCGCGCGCGCTCGGCGGCCAGGGTCGCCAGATCCTCGGCGGAGAGCAGGTCTTCGACGCGGCGCTGCTGCGACTG
Organism: Sphingomonas sp. CFBP8993; assembly: GCF_034044895.1. Lineage (NCBI taxonomy): Bacteria > Pseudomonadati > Pseudomonadota > Alphaproteobacteria > Sphingomonadales > Sphingomonadaceae > Sphingomonas > Sphingomonas sp. CFBP8993. The sequence goes on from NZ_JAXCWU010000004.1 coordinate 72,683, forward strand.
GGCGAAGTCGGAAATGCTGCCGCCCGCATCCTGTGCCAGCATCACCGTCCAGCGCGTGTCGTTGGAACGCATCACGCTGCGGCAGAAACCGTCGCTGGTTGCCAGCGCCCACAGCCCCTCGGTCGCCACCGCCACCGACTCGCCTGCGCGCAACCGGCTGTCCGCTGCGGCGATGCCGTTCGCCACCCCGTCGAGCGTGGTCGCGGCGTCGAGCAGCGTGTCGGGCCCGCGCGGGCTGTCGGCATAGATCGTCGGGATCGTGACCGCAAAGGCCAGAGCCTCCGCCGGGGGCATGTCGGCGTCGGGATCGGGCTGGACATGGCCCGCGATCAGCATCGCCTCCTCGACCAGTCGCGCGATCGAGGCCCGGTCGAACGCGGCGGTCGAGGCCGATCCGCGCCGCCCCTCGTGAAAGACGGTCAGGCCCAGGCCCTGGCTGCCGCTACGCTCGGCCGTCTCGACTTCACCGGCGCGCACCGCGATCTTGGCGATGCCCTCGTGATGGACGGAGGCACGGGCGCGCGCGCCGCGCTTGCCCGCCAGTTCGACCGCCATCTGCGCCGCGTCGCGCAGGTCGACCTCGGTCTGGGTCAGCAACATGGTCATGATTCCACCTCGATCCGGGCCGGGGTCGCATGGCCGTGATGCAGTTGCAGGCGGTGGGTGTGATAGGAGGCGAGCTTGTCATTGTGCACGACGCTGACGATCGTGGAGTCGGGCATCGCCGCCAGCACCGTCTGATAGAAATAGGCCGCATTGTCGGCATCGAGCGCGCTCGTCGCCTCGTCCAGCACCAGCAGGGTGGGCCGCTGGAGCAGGATGCGCGCCAGCGCCACGCGCTGCTGCTCGCCCGGGGACAGTTCGTCCTGCCACATGCGCAGTTCGTGCATCGCGTCGACATGCGTTTCCAGCCGGACCGTTTTCAGCAGCGCGGCGACCTCGGCATCGTCATGATCCTCCGCCTTGTCCGGGAAGCAGATCGCGGCCTTCAACGTGCCGAGCGGCAGGTACAGCCGCTGCGGCACCAGCATCGCGGTGCCCGCGCGCGTCATCGCCACCTGCCCCGCCCCATCGGGCCACAGCCCGGCGATGGCGCGCAGCAGCGTCGTCTTGCCGTTGCCCGACGGCCCCTCGATCACCCAGCGCTCGCCATGGCGGATCGTCCAGTCTGCCACTTGCAGCAAGGGCTCGCCGTTCGGGCGACGCAGCATCAGCCCGGTCGTGCTGATCGCCACGCCATCGGGCGTGCTGCCCGGCGTGAAGCCGATCCCGCGCGGGCGTTCGTAATCGATCGCGTCGTCCAGCGCCTTCAACCGGTTGATGTTGGCGACCTGCCGCGCGATGCTCGGGTAGGACTGGACGATGAAGGACAGGCTGGAGGCGAATTGCGTGAAGGCGTCGCGTGCCCCCTGAACCTGGCCGAAGGTGATCGCGCCGGCGAAGTATTTCGGCACGGTCAGGAACAACGGCACGACCTGCATCGTCCGCTGATAGATGTCCTGACCCGCGCTCAGCCCCGCATTGGCCAGCATCAACTGATAGAAGTTGCGGCGGATATTGGCGAAGGCGTTCTTGAGGCCGTCCTGCTCGATCGCCCGCGCGTTGGAAAAGGCGATCTGTTCGCCATTGCGGCGGACGTGGAGCAGGCCGGCGCGGTAATCGGCTTCGTAATGCTGCTCACGCATCTTACGGCGGACGAACGGCTTGCCGATCCAGGCGATGAAGACCGTGCCGAAGACGACATAGGCGATCGAGAACCAGATCAGGTCGCCACCGGGAAGCGGGATGCGATAGCCGAACAGCGGGATCGCGATGGGCGACGAGGTTTCCAGCAGGATCGCGGCAAAGGCGACCGCGCGCACCAGGCTGAACACCATCGAGATCGTGATGCTCAGCGGCGAGTTGCCATATTCCAGGCCCATCGACGTGAAGGCCCGCAGGTCTTCGGCGATACGCTGGTCGGGGTTGTCGATCATCCGCAACCGCTCGATCTCGTAGAAACGATCGCGCGCGAACCAGCGTCCGAGATACCAGTTGTTCAGCCACCGCCGCCAGCGGATCGACAACGTCCAGCCGACGATATTGTGCAGGAACTGCGTCCCGATCGCCAATCCCGAGATCATCATGAACGTCACGACCAGCGACAGGAACAATCCGCCCTGCCGCTGCTCGATGGTATCGTAGAACTCACGCTGCCATGTATTGGACAGCAGGAAGACGGAGGTCGTGCCGACCTCGATCACGCAATAGCATGCGACGAGGAACCACGCCCATTTCCAGTCGTCCGACACGAAGTAACGCGTGCTGAGCCGCCAGGCATGGGCCCATCGTTCGCGCGCGGGCTGGGCGGGCTGGAGACCCGCCTCGCGGCGGGTCTCCTCGACATTGGCTGGGGGTGGCATCATGGTTCGCGTTTACCCGATCAGAACAGGCGCTTGGAAATGCTGAGACGGGCGCTGCGCGGCTCGCCGACCGGCACATAGGTGAAAAGCGAGGTCGAACCGTAGTTTCGGCGGTCGAACAGATTGCGGACACCGATGTTGATGTCGAAACCGCGCACGCTCACAAAGGCGTTCATGTCGAACTGCCGCGACGGCGGGACGACATATTGTCCGAGCTGATTGGCGTAGGAACTGGATCGGCCGTACAGCCCCCCCGATACGCCGCCGGAGACGCCCTCGGCAATCTTCGTGCGATAGGTCGAATAGACGCTGTACGTATCGCGCGGCTGGTTCGCCACGACGGTCTGCAGGGAATTGGTGGTCAGCAGCGCATATTTGGTACGCGTCAGCGACGCCAGCACCGACCAGCCCGGCAGCAACTGCCCGGCGATGTTCAGGTCGATCCCGCGCCCCCGCTGCCCCGGCCCCGGGAACAGGTTGGTCGGGTCCGCGGGATCGCGAACGATGATGTTGTCCTGCTGGATGTCGAAATAGGACGCATTGATCGTCGCGCGCTTGCCGAACAGGTCGAGCTTGACGCCCGCTTCCTTGTTGTTCGTGATGATGTTGGGCAGGATGGAGCCATCCTTGGCCGCCGTGAACGTCGCCTGCTCGCCGCGCGCATAGTTGGCGAAGATCGACAGGTTGTTCGTGGCGTCGAAGATGATGCCGCCGCTCGGCGACAGGCCGTTCTTGCGCTGCACCACCATTGGCGACGGGCCCGCGAAAAAGGTCTGCGACGTGCTTTCGAACCAGTTCTTGCGCACGCCGCCGAGGATCTTGATCTTCCAGAACTCGATCAGGGCCTGGCCATACACCCCCTCCTGCTTGCCGCCGGTGCGGATCTGCACATTGCCAAAGGGCGACCACGGAACGACGACCAGCGGCGTGGCCGCCGTGAGCGACGGGTTCGTGGCGCGGTTGTAGACCGTTCCGCTCTGCTGATCGCCGGAACCGTCGCTGTAGTTATAGCCGACGTTGAAACTGGCCTTCACGTCGTCACCGACATGCGTCTTGATCCGCACGAAGCCGTCGAAGGCATTGGACGAGCCGTCCTGCCGCGAACCCTGGGTATCGGCGATCAGGGCACCCGCACGGCTGTAACCGACATTTGCGGCCCGCGTCGTCAACAGGGTCTGGTCATGCATACCGCGCAGGACGAGGTCGATACCGGGTATGATCTGCCGCGTCGCATCGAAGTAGAAACGGCTCGTATTGATCCGAATGCCCTGATTGTCGGCATAGATCGGACGCGATGGATCGCGGTCGATGATCTGCCGCGTCTTGTTATCGAACAGGGTGAAGGCGCCGATACCGCTGATACCCTCGTTGATGCTGGCGCCGACCACGATATCGGTCAGGCGATCCTTGTACCGCAGCGTCGGCGCGAACAGCCAGTTCTTGTCGCCGGTATAGCCGCCGTAATTATGGTCCATCGTCTGTGCACTGGCGATGACGCGCCCCGACAGCTTGTTGTCGGCGGTGATCGCCTTGTTGGCATCGATCACCCCGCGCACCAGTCCGAACGAACCCGTGTCGACGCCGACCGCCAAACGCTCCTCGGCGCTCGGCTTCTTCGTCACGACGTTGATGTTGCCGCCCAGATTGCCGAACCCGGCCAGCAGCGCATCGGGCCCCTTCAGGACTTCGACCCGTTCGATATTGGCGACCGGCTGATCGGCCCCTGCGTTGACGCCATATTGCGATGTCGTCGTCAGGCCGTTGACCAGGCCACCCGCCGAGAAGCCGCGAATGGTGTAGCTCGCGCCGCTGTTCGGGGTGTTGCCGAACGTCGACACGCCGCCCGCATTGCGCAGGATGTCGGTGATGTTGAGCGCCTGCTGCTCTTCGATCGTCTTGGCGGTGATGATCTGCGTGTTACGCGGCTGGCCGCGCAGCCCCAGGCCGTTGCGGTCGGAGCTCGACGCCTGGCGGACCAGCACATTGGTCTCCGCCTCGTCGCGCCGCGCGGTCACGACGATGTCGTTCGCGACGACCAGCCCACCCTGCACCGCCGGAAACACGGCGAGGCTCGTGCCCTTGATCGCCGCGCGGATCGCTTCCTTCGCCGAGCGTGCGCCGCGAACCGGGCGCGACGTAAGACCCTTGACCGCGTCGGGATCGAAGTTGACGTTCTCGCCGGACTGGCGGCCGATGGTGTCCAGCGCGCGGTCCATCGCCATTGCGGGAACATCGATGGTACCCGTCCGCGTGGCTTGCGCCAGGGCGGCGGAAGGAACCCCCACGCCGAGTGTCGCGATGATGCTCAGGCTGGCAAATCCCAGCAGACGACGCCCCTTAACGGTCAGATCCAGCATAAAATCCCCTCCCCAGGGCACACGCCACCCCCGCACGGCAAAGCCGCACGCTGGACAGAACGAACCCATGGTTAGACAAACGGTTAACGCCTTGCGGCGAACAATGCGGCGACGCCCCATGGGGCTGCGACCGCGGCCGTACTCCTGCTGACGATAGTCCGTGTCTTGGCCGTGGTGACGAACCAGCCGGGCTTTCTGTCATGGGAAAGGCTATGCTTCACTCATGTGACAGGCAAATTCGAAATGTTCATGCCCCCATGAGCCATATCGATCATGGCGGTGGTCGACGTTCCTGGCGGAAATATTCCTCGATCTGCTGGGCGAACCAGCCCAGCATCGGATCGCGCCGCTTATGGGGCGCGCATTGCGCGACGATCATCGTCCGTGGCCGCTCGAAGGGTGCCGCCACCACCTTCACCGGCAGGATGGAGGCGTAATGCTGGAACAGCCACACGCTGCCCGTGGCGATCAGGTCGCTGCCGATGATGATGCCGGGCAAGGCCGCCTGCGACGTCGTGCGCATCACGATCCGTCGGGCGCCCAGCAGCTCCAGCGCGTGCGCGTCGCCGGCGAACCCGGACAATCGCTCGTCGCGCGCCGTGATATGGCGCGCGGCCCGGTAGGTTTCCTCGTCGATCTCGTATTTGCCATGCAATGTCGAATGGCCGGTCCAGACCATGCAGGACATATGATCCTCGATGATCGGCACCCGCTCCAGTTCGGGCAGCGCCTCGGCGACGGGCAGCAGCAGCAGGTCCGCGCCCTGGTCCAGGACGCGCCGGGGATCGCGGGGATCGAGCGGGATGACGTTGACCACCAGCTTGGGCGCACTTTCGACCAACAATTGCTGCATCCGGCCGAGCAGTATCTGTTCGATGGCATCCGCCGCAGCCACGGTGATGGTGCCCGACGAGGTCAGGGGATCGAAGACCAGCGAGAAATTGAACGTGCCATCGACCTCCCGCATGACGCGGCGGACTTCGTCGCGCAGCGCGACACCGAGCGGCGTCAGCTGCTTTTCGCCGTTCAGATAGGTGATCAGGTCATCGGCGAAATGCTCGCGCAAGCGGCGCAGCGCGTGGCTCATCGCCGACTGGCTCAAACGCACGCGCCGTCCCGCTTCAGTCAGGGTCGGCGCATGAAGGATCGCATCGAGCGGGTAGAGCAGGTTCAGGTTGAACCGATGCACGGGCACCTGAAGGTCGCTGCTATCCGCCGTCAATGCCTGGACCTTCCATAACGATATGCCCCGGGCGGCATTATCGACCGGTTTCGCGACAGGCGAAAGCGCTCATTCGGCCGCTGGTAGCGACACCCGCAGATATTGTTCCGATCACGCTGCCATGATCGTGGACGGCACGTCTTCGGCGTCCGGTCCCTGTTTCTTGCGGCCGCGTCCTGTGCCGTTTCGACGCGGACGCAGTGCGCCGGGCCCCGCCTGGACGATTGTGGGCACTGATCCCGCGGGATATGGCTTGGGCATCACGGGGGACGAAAATTGGCGGACAAGCGCAAAAGAATATTGGCGGTCGCGTCCGGCGGCGGTCATTGGGAGCAGATGCTGCTGCTGCGCGATGCGTTTACCGGCCACGACATCACCTTCGCCACGACGATGAAGGGCCTGGGCGAGCGCGCCGGGATCGCAGGCGTGCGCGTGATCCATGATTGCAACCGCAACAGTCCGATGTCGGCCGTGCTGTGCGCCCTGGACCTGCTGCGCGTCATCGCACGGGTCCGTCCGCAGGTGATCGTCAGCACCGGTGCGCTTCCCGGCTTCCTGGCACTCGCGATCGGGCGGCGGTTCGGGATCAGGACGGTGTGGGTCGACAGCATCGCCAATGCCGAGGAACTGTCGATGGCCGGGCAAAAGGCCCGCCCGCATGCCGATCTGTGGCTGTCGCAATGGCCGTTCGTCGCGGAACGGACGGGCGCGGGCTATGCGGGATCGGTGCTGTGATCTTCGCGACGGTCGGCACCCAGTTGCCCTTCCCCCGCTTCGTCGGCGCGCTCGACGCCATTGCGGGGCGGCGCGGCCTGCGCATCGTCGCGCAGACGTGCGGCGACACCGACGCCCGCCCGCACCTGGACCGGCACGAGCATCTCGACCCCGTCACCTTCGACCGGTTCGTCCGAGAGGCCAGCGTGATCGTCGGCCATGCGGGCATCGGCAGCATCCTGAGCGCGGGCCGCGCGGGCAAGCCGATCATCCTCTATCCGCGCCGCGCCAGCCTGGGCGAACATCGCAACGAGCATCAGTTGGCGACGGTGGCCGCATTGTGCGACCGCCGGGGCATCCATGTCGCGCATACCGACGAGGAACTCGAGGCGCTGCTGACCACGCCCGACCTGACGCCCTTCCAGCTGGAACAGAGCGCCAACCGCAACGCGCTGGTCGACCGACTGCGCGCCTTCATCGCGGGCTGACCGATGTTCCAAAGGGGGCGAACCCGCGCCGCCACCCCTCGACATGGTCGTCAGCAGCCCGGCGGCGGGACTTTCGGACCCGCGGCGATCAACGCCAGCCATTGGTCGATGACCCGGTCCAGATCGCAGTCGTCATGCGCCTTGACCACGGGTCGGCCCCCGTCACGCCACGCGCGGACGCGTTCGACGACCGCTGGGGTGTCGGTCACGTCCATGCGCTCGTCGGGGCCCAGCAATTCGGTTGCCGCGCCAAAGTCGTGCGCCAGCACCGGCGTGCCCAGCGCGTGGCTTTCGGCGAAGACCAGGCCGAAGGTTTCGGGCACCCGGTCCGCCGGATAGAAGACACACAGCGCCTGCTTCACTTCGGCAAAGACCCGGTCCTGCGCCAGCGGGCCGAGCATCACCACGCCGTCCTGATGCTGTCCCTCGCCCAGATCATAGGCAGGGCTCGCCACCCGCAATTCAACGTCCGGCATGGCCGACCGCACCGCCGCGAACGCCTTCAGCACCAGATCAAGGCCTTTCCAGGCCGCACTGAAGAAGACCAGGCGGTTGCGGTCGAAGTCGCCGTCGGCCGGGGGCGTGCCGATGACGACCGGGTTGTAGATGAATCCGACACGCGCAGCCTCCCCCGCACTGCCGATCAGGCGATCGGCGGCCAGGAAGTCGCGGATATTACCGACATGCGCGCGAGAAACGCCGATCCACTGCACGCCGAGCGCCCGCGCGATGATGCTGCGCGCCTCGGCCTTCAGACCGCGTTTCCAGCGCCCGCCGCGCACCGAGCGGTCCTCGACCGGTTGCCAGTCGTGCATCCACACGATGTAGCGCGCCCGGCGATTCCACCGCGCAAGGCGGACCGGCGGCTGCGACTTGCGTTGCAGAATGACGACATCGGCGGCAGCCACCGGACCTGCGGCATCCTGGGTCGAGGCCCAGGTGACGCCGCCATCCACGATCAGGTCGCCGCCCTTGCGCGCGCTTTGCAGCACGGTGACGTCGTGGACCTTCGCCATCCCGGTTGCGATATGGATCACGGTGTTTTCCGCGCCGCCGATCCCGACGCTGGCATCCCCCAGCGACACGGCGCTGTACGGAGCTTGCGACACGATATCATAGATGACGATGCGCTGCTTGCCGATGACCATTCTCCCCGCCCGCCCCCGCTGGTGACCCCAAGTCCTTACCATCCGGTTGGTCATCGACAAGGCGGGGGAAGCGTCGCCGACGCCGCTGCCCCCGCAACATTGTGCCATTCAGGGAGCACCACCGCGAAGCCGCATCCAACAAATTGCAACAGCTGCCGCGCAGCGACACGTTCGCCCTGTCCTACAGGAACGAATCTGAAACATGATCGCGCCGATTTCGGGGGAGACCAACAATGATTCGAAGAACGGGATGGGCGGCAACGGTTGCGATCGCATCGACCTGGGCGATACCGGGTGGTGCCCAGACCATGGGCAGTTCGGTCCAGTTTCCCGGCGGCTACGCCCCCGGCTCGGCGCCGTGCGTGCGACAGGCGGATGGCAGTTGCGTGCCCGTCGGCGCGGCGGCACCCCTGCCGGTTGCGGGAAAACAGGAAAGCCTGATCCTCGCCGCCGCTAACAGCGCGGCGGCCCCGCAGGTCGTTTACGGCGGCGCCTATGTCTTCGGTCAGGCCTGCGGATCCTATAATGGCGGGACGCTGGCGCTGCGATATCGCGGGCCGGACGGGGTCGCGATGCTGACGCTGTTGACCCGGGGGAGCAGCGATGCGGCGGGCGGCGCAGCCTTGGTGACGCTGGGCAGCCATGCGATCGTCGACGTGGTCCTGCCGACCGGTGCGACCGAATGCGCCGCCACGCTCGCGCGGGTGCCGTGATGCGGCGGCTCTCGATGATGATCGCCGCATGGGCGGCACTTTTCGGCGGACCGCTATTCGCGCAGGTCGTCGGCACCGTGCCGGTCGCCACCGCGAACGGCCAGCCCGCGGGCACGCCCAGCGGCCCGGCCTGGATGTTCGGCACCTCGTCCTTTCGGACCGCAGGCGCGGACCTGTACCGGATGGTCGCGTCGGACGCGAACCGGCTGACCGAATTGTCCGATCTCTATCTGACGCCGCAGCCGGCGGGGTGGCGCGTGGTGTTCACCAATTTCGGCCTCGATCCCAATTCGCGCCCGGCAGGAACGGCGCGCGAGTTGCGACCGGGCAACGCCAACATGCTGGACTATGTCGTCGCGTTTACCGGTGCGAACGGCACCGGCACACGCATTGCGCTGACCTTTGGCGGGGCGGGCAGCGTGGTGATCGGCGATGGCGGCTTCGTCATCAGCGATCCCGTGCCGACGCCGTGGCCGGGCGGCTTCCTGCGCACCTCGATCAGCACCGCCATGGGGGCCGCGCGTCCGCGTGGTTTCACCAGCATGGGCCAGATCGGCGAGGCGCGGCGGCATCTGGCGGCGGCGAACCCGGCCTATGCCATGGGCGGCGCGATCGCGAATGTCGGGCTGACCGCGAACACCACCAACGGCTATTCGCCCGTCGCGGTGCTGGTCCCGTGGACGCGGCAGCCGTCCATCCTGGAAATCGGCGACAGCATCACCCAGCAGGACGACCTGCCCCAGCTCGCCAGCGCGCGCGGCATGGTGGGCGGGGTCACGCGCGGGCTGGACGACGATGCGACGACCGGCCGCTTCGGCATCGGCAATTTCGGCCACCACGGCGCGCAGATGGCCGATTTCATGGATCTGGCCGAGGGGCGCTTCGGCCTGCGCTATGCCCTGCTCTCGCATATCCACACCGTGTTGAACGGGGGACAGGCCTGGCCGTTCTCGGCGATCTGGAGCCAAGGACTGCGCAACGACTTCTCGTTCATGTCCCATGCGGAGGGCACCGCGCCCGACATCGCCGTCAACGACATGGAAGCGCGGGCGACCGCCTGGTGGAGCTTCCTGGCCAAGACCTTTCCCGGCATACCGATCATCCAGTCCACGGTCACCCCGCGCACCATCGACACGACCAGCGGCCGTACCGTGCCGTCGGCGCAGACGGGCAATGGCCTGGCCAGCCAGTCGCCGCTGCAAACCGTCAACGACTGGATCATGACGCGCCCCGCCCCGCTGGCGCTCGCGGTCGACCTGCGTCCGGCCTATCAGGCGGCGGACGACGGCACGGGCACGCCGAAATGGAAGCCGACGCCGCTGGCCGCGTCCGGCGGCGGGACACTGGCCGCCGCGCTCGCCATGGGGACCGATATCTCCGGTGCCGGGATACGGATAACCGCCACCGTCGCGCCCAGAGCGGGCGAATATCTGGTGTTCGAGCCGGGCGGCCCCAACATGGAAATCGCGTCGCAGGCCCTGTCGGTCGTGAACAATGGCGACGGCAGCTATACGGTCAGGACACCCTATTATGCCGCACGCAAGGCGCATGCGGCCGGGTCCATGGTCTCGACCTCCAACAGCGCGGATGGCACCCATCCAGGATCGGCCGCACAGCAGGCGGCAGCCGTCCCGGTAATCGCGGCCAAGCCGAAGATCGCGACGCTGGTCGCACGCTGATCCGCGCACGGACGGAGCCGGGGCGCAGGCGAAATGTGCACCCGGCCTGCCCTGTTTCGAGAATGTGCAGGCCGCCAAGGCCGTCGCATGGCCGGGGAAACCTCGCTAGGTCCCCGACATGGAGCGGATGGGCGACGGGCAGGTCAAGACGGAGTGGGGATCGACGCGGACACGGGCCGCGGCGATCCTGTTGGCGGGACTGCTGACCGCCGAACAACTGGCACTTGGCGCGAACGGTCCGCTGCTCGCGATCCTGGCGGCGGGCGCACAGATCGCGCTGGCCATCGCGGTCCTGATCCTGCTCGCGCCGCCCGCCGCCTTCTGGCGTCCGGCTGCGCCCGTGCTGATCCTGGCGCTGGCCACCATCGGCTGGATCGCGCTGCACGCACTGCCGGGGCGAGCCATTGCTCCCGATCTGGTCGCGCCCGGCCTCGTCCGGGCCATCGGTCTGCTCGCCTTGCTGCTGGCGGCGGCCTGGATCGGCTATCGTCGGGGATTGATGCGCATCGCGATCGGGTGGATCGTGCTGTTCGGACTGGTCCAGATCGCCACCGGCCTGATCCTGCGCGGGATCGATCCCGGCCATGTCTGGGGCGTCGACAAGGGAATCCTGGCCGATCGCTTCACCGGCACCTCGCTCAACGCCAATGCCAGCGCCTGCCTGTTCGGCGTCATCGCGCTGCTGGGGCTGGGGCGCTGGCTGACGCTGATGCGGGAGAGTGGCGAGGATCGCGATAGCGGCATCGTCGCGCGGATCGCCGCGCTGCTCGGCCTGACCATGGGCACGGGCGCCTGTTTCATCACCGGTTCGCGTACCGCGCTGTTGCTGCTGATCGCCGGGCTGGCCTTTGTCGCGGGACGCGATCCGTTGCTGCGGCGACGGCTGCTCCGGCCGCGGGGCCTGGCGATGCTGGCGGTTGCCGGGTTCGTGCTGGTCATGCTGGCGCTGACCATCGGCGACGTGACGCTGGAGCGGATGGCGATGACCACGACCGATGCGGTCACGCGGGTCGAAATCTGGCGGCATTATGCCGCGCTTGCCCAGCGGTCCTGGCTATGGGGCTATGGGCCGCTGAGCTTCGACGAGGTCAATCTGATGAGCCTGCGGACCGCCGCGCAGGCCAGCCTGCTATGGTATGTCCACTCCGCGCATAACCAGATCCTGTCGCTGCTGCTGGGGGGCGGCGTGCCCTATCTGGTGCTCGTGACGGCGACGATGGCGGCGATCCTGCTGGCCATCCATCGCCAGCGCGACCCGAAGCGCGCCGATCCGCTGTTGCGCGCGATGATGGTCGCGACGGCCTTCGTGCTGGCCTGCGCGATGGTCGACATCACGCTCGACGTGCCCGCCATGGCCGCATTGCAGGTGGTGCTGCTCGGCCTGCCGTGGGGCCGCGCGGTGCGACGCATGGTCGATCTGCGCCGGTCGGCGGAGCGTCTGCCCCCGCCGACCGGCGCCGCGCTTCACAGCCCGCGATAACCCGGCGAGCGATAGTTCAGCCCCGCCGCGCCGTTGCGGACGAACTCGCCGACCGAGGGCTGTCCGACCAGCGCGCTTCCGCTGATTTCCTTGATCGTCGGCCAGGTCAGGACATTGCCCTTCAGGACAGCGCCGCCCAGCTTGTTCCACGGAATCTTGTTGCTGGCGGGCCAGACCACCTGTTCCTGCACCATCCCCGCCTTGTACGACCAGCTGCTGGTGCCGACATAGACCTGGTCGAGCAGGACAGGCTGGCGCTTCTGGTTCTGGTCGTCGAACAGCCAGAGCAGATAGCCGCTCTGTGCGGTCGGATCGATATAGCGCAGGTCGACCCGGTGCAGCTCGACACTGCCCAGCAGGTGCTGGGGCGACAGGAACAGCCCCTGATATTGCGAGGTGCCGGTCAGCTTGTCGATGCGCAGGTTGCGGCACGACCCATAGAATTGGACGAGGTCGGCGTGCAGGCCGCTGGTCGTCGACATCGCGCCCAGCAGGCGGACATTCTGGATCGTATAGTCGGGGCCCGGCACCGCCTGGTCCCACCCGCCGATCTCGATCGCGTCATAGCCGTAAGACTGCGCCAGATCGATCTTCACCCCTTCGATGAAGGTCGTGCTGCCGCTGGGCTGGCCCGAGAATTTCAGCGCCGCGCGCGGGTGCAGGCCGACATAGCGCCATGTGACCGTGCCGTCGGTGATCGACGTGCCGGTGCCCGACGGGGTCGAGGATGCGCCCGTGCGGCCGCCGGTCGTCGCCTGGTACATCGGGAACGACCCCGTCGACAGGACGACCAGGTCCCCCTTGGCGACCGACGCGCCCGCCGCATAGGCCTTGACTGCCGGGACATGGATTTCGCCGCCGACCAGCACGATGTTGCGCCCGCCGATGATCTGCAACGGCTCCTCGACCGCCCGGTTGGTCGGCAACAGGATGCGCAGGTCCTGCTCATAGGGGAATTTGTACGACGCCTCGAGATGCGCGACCGAGCGCAGGTCGACGACCTTCTCCTTGGTCAGCGTCGGGGGCGCCCAGCGCAGCGCATCGCCCACCGGAACGGACGACACCGCATCGCCCTGCGCCAGGGTCGACGCATCGGCGGTGACCGGTGCGGGCGTCGGCGTGGGGGTCGCCGCGGGCGCGGGGGTCGGGGTCGGAGTGACGACCGCAGGCGCGTTCACCACCGTGATCGACGACGGCGTGCTGGCGGTCGTTCCCGATCCCCCTCCGCAGGCACCGAGCATAAGGCATGATAGAAGCGTCGCGGGCATCGGGCGCATGATGGCACTCTTGCAGTTCGATTGTCTGCAATCGTTTTGGACGCCCCGGCTTCACCGGGGACTTTCGCGCCGAGGTTAACGCGCCGTTCGCCGTGATTTTGCTTATGGTGTCCGATCGTTCCACTGCGGGGCAGGCCGCCGCGCATGGCCCCTTGCGGCAGGGCGACGGAGCGATAGAGCCGGGGGCGACGCCGGTGCGCCCGAACCCCGTGCGCTCGAAACAGGACATCGCATGTGATCGGTTACCTCATCCAGGCCCATGCGAACCCCGCACAGTTGCTGCGACTGGTCGAGGCGCTGCAATCGCCGGTCTCGCGCACCTGGATCCACATCGACCGCAAGGCCGACCGCGCCCCGTTCGAAACCGCGATCGGCGCGCGGGCGACGTTCGTGGACGACCGGGTCGAGGTGCACTGGGGCGGCTGGTCGCAGGTGCAGGCGACGCTGAACCTGATGCGCCGCGCGCTGCGCGACGCGCCGGACCTGACCCACCTCGCACTGCTGAGCGGGGCGGACTATCCCCTGTCCTCGCCCGAGACGTTGCTCGATTATCTGCGCAAGAGCGGACAGGAGCATATCGACACCGCCCCCTTCCCCTCGGTCGAGCTGAAAAAGCCGTGGAGTCGAATCTCCAAGCGCTTCGTCGAGGGCGGCGACCGGGGCGGCAGCGTGAAGGCGCGCGCGATCCGGCTGCTCAACCGCGCGTTTCGCCTGTTACCCGACCGCGCCGTCGACCGGCGGCTGGACGGATTGACGCTCCACACCGGCGGCAGCTGGTGGGTGATGTCCGCCGATGCCGCCCGTGCCGTGCTGGACCTGGTCGATAGCGGCCACCCCAGCCTGGCGCTGTTCCGCTCGGCGCGCTGCCCGGACGAGATGTTCTTCCAGACCTTGCTCTGCTCGGGGCTGACCGGCCGCCCGATCGGCTGTGCGCTCACCTGGGCCGACTGGAGCCGCCGAAGCGCCAGTCCCGAGGTGCTGAACGACCGCCACGTCGCGCTGTTCGCCGACCCCGATTTCCGTCTGGAGGGCATTCACGGCACGGGGCCATGCTTCTTCGTGCGCAAGATGCCCGCCGACGATGCGGACATGGCCGACCGGCTGCGCGCATTGTGGCGCAAGCCGAATATGACGACGACCTGACCCATATTGGCCCGGTCGGGCATCGGATCGTTGCTTTTCGGGAACGCCCCGTACCGTTATGGCGCAGTAACAAGGGGGAAGGCTTCGTCTGGGCAGAATTCCGTGCCCGGGGGCCGACTAGACAGTCTATGGCCAGTCTCAACAAGTTCCTGTGGCTGCAACGCTCGCTGATCCGCGCGCGGCTCTATTATTACAACCGTATCTGGGGGATGTCGCTGCACCCCACGGTGCGCATGTCGATGACCGCGAAGTTCGACCGCACCTATCCGCGCGGCATGCATATCGGCGAAAAGACCTATGTCGCGTTCGGCGCGGCGATCCTGACCCATGACATGACGCGCGGCATGTATGTCGACACCGTGATCGGCCGCCACTGCTTCATCGGCGCCAAGAGCCTGATCATGCCCGGCGTGCGTATCGGTGACGAGTCGATCGTCGCGGCGGGCGCGGTGGTGACCAAGGACGTGCCGCCCCGCTGCATCGTCGCGGGCAACCCCGCCCAGATCGTCCGCCGCGATATCGAGGTCGGGCCTTATGGCCGCTTTCGTTCGGTCGACGCGCCCAAGCCGGTGGTCGCGGATGCCGGCGAACAGGCGCTTCGGCATGGCTGATCGCCACACCGATCCCGGCAGAGGCGGTCGGCGATGACCAGCCCGGCCCTGAACCTCGCCGTCGAGCGCCACGGCATCCCGGTGGCGCGGACGAAACCGTCACTCAGCTCACGCGAAAAGCGCTTTCGCGGCCTGTTATGGGCGGCGTTCCTGCTTCAGCTTGGGGCGTTCCTGTGGCTCTATACCGGCGGCCAGTATCAGCTGGACGCCGCGCAATCGGGCGGTGCGCGCTATTTCTCGCTCGCGCGCTATGCCGTGCTGCTGCTGCTGGGCGGTCATGTCGTCCTGACGCTCAATCGCGGAGCGGACTTTCGCGCGCTGATCCGGGAGAATGCCGCCTCCTATGCGGTGATCGGGATGATGATCGTCTCGGTCGCATGGTCGTCCTATCCCTGGGACAGCATTCGCGGCGCGACGCAGTTGCTGCTCGCCAATGTGATCGCCACCGCGCTGTTCCTGGAAAGCCCGACGACGCTCGGCCTGGCGCGGCTGCGGTCGATGGCGGCGTGCTTCGTCGTGCTGAGTACGCTGTTCTCGGCGGCGTTTCCCCATCTGGCGACGATCGCGGGCGGTTACGGCGACGTGTACAAGGGCGCGCTGCGCGGTATCCTCAGCGACAAGAACCCCTTCGGCAACGCCCTGTCCAGCTGCATGGTCGTGCTGGTCCTGACCGCGCGGATCGGCCCCGGCTCCTGGTTCCGCTCGCCCTATATGGCGTGCATCGCCGCCGGGCTGGTCATGCTGGTGCTCAGCCAGTCGGCGACCAGCATGATCGCGTTCCTGATCCCCACCCTGCTCTTCGCGGTGAACCGCACCGTGCTGGCGCAGACGCCCAATGCCGGGCTTCGCCTGCTGCTGGTGGCGATCGGCACGCTGGTGGCGGGCTTCGTCGCCTTTGTCGGCCCGACCCTGCTGGCCGAGGCGAGTGGTACCGTCGGTCGCGATGCGACGCTGACAGGCCGGACCGAGATCTGGGAGCTGACGTGGAACGCCGCGCTCCAGCGCCCCCTGCTCGGCCATGGCTATCTGTCCTTCTGGCAGGATTATATCGGCGAGAACGGCATGCTCGCGCGGCTGGGCATGTGGGAAGTCGCCGAGGCGCATAACGGCTTTATCGAGGTGCTGCTCAGCGCAGGGTTCGTCGGCCTGACATTGGTCGTCGTCGTGCTGCTCTATCTGCTGGTGCGGTCGTTCACCGGCATGATCCTGCAACCCCGCAACGGCAGTGCCGAGGCCGCGCTGCTGCTGGTGTTGAACATCGTGCTCGAGAACTTCACCGAATCCGTCTACCTCGCCCCCAATTACGCCGCGACCACGATGATCGCGGTGGCCTGCATCCTGGCGCATCGGCGCGACTATAGCACGGGCCCGACATGACCTCTTCGCTTGACCAACAGGCCAGCGCCCCGCGCGACGGGGCCTGTCCGCCCATTATCCTGTTCTCCACGACCGACGGGCGCGGCGACCGGACCGCCATGCTCCAGCGCATGGTCGCCTCCGTCGCGCGGTTTCGCGCGGCGACCGGCGCGTCGGTCCGCCTGCTGCTGCTGCGCCAATGTGCCGAGGACGGGTCGATCGACCTGCCCTCCTGGGTCGAGGTCAGCGAGGTGATCGGCCACCTGCCCCTGTCGGTGGCGCGCAACCGGTTGATCGAATCGGTCACGGTCCAGGCGGATGCCGTGGTCGCCTTTCCCGACGACGACGCCTGGTATCCCGACGGCGCGCTGGAGCATATCGTCGCGCGGTTCCGGACGCAGGCGACGCTGGACTTCTGGTTCTGTCGCTATGCCAATGCGCCGGTCGCGGTCGACGCCGCACGCGAGCGCAAGCCCGTGCTGCAGGATGTGCTGCGCGAGGCTTCGTCGAACACCATCGTCGTGCGCGGCCGCCTGTTGAACGCAATCGGCGGGTTCGATCCCGAACTGGGCGTCGGCACCCCGCTGGGCTCGGCCGAGGATACCGACTTCGCGATCCGCGCATTCGGCTCGGCACGGGCGTCGTGCATGCTCGACGCCGCCGTGATCGGGCATCGCGACAGGAACACCGCGATGCGCGCCCGCTATTATCGCGGCGCGCTGATCACCATCATCCGTCACGCCCGCACTGTCCCCGGTGGTCGGAAGGCGGCGTTGCGCAAGGTCGCGGTCGGCATGGCGCTGACCGTGACGCGGTCGATGTCGGTCAAGGACTTCCGCCGGGCGATGCGCGAAGGCGCCGCCGCCTGGCGTCACGCGCCGCACACCCGCCCGGCCGCCTGACGAAGAAGGCGAACATGCTCATGCCCACCTCTCCCACCGTCTCGATCATCATTCCGGTCCGCAACCGGCCCGTGCTGATCCGCCGCGCGATCGAAACCTGCCTGGCGCAGACGCGACCGGCTGAGCAGATCGTCGTCGTCGATGATGGCTCCACCGACGACACCGCCGCCGTGGTCGAGGAATTGCGCGCGACGGTCGACACGCTCGTCCTGGTCCGCCGCCCGGTCAGCGGTGGTGCGGCGGTGGCGCGCAACAGTGGTGCTGCGGTGGCGACGGGCGATTATCTCGCCTTTCTCGACTCCGACGACGAGTGGGAACCGACCAAGCTGGAACGCCAGATGGCGCTGGCCGCCGCGCATCCTGAATGCCCCGGTATCTTCTGCGGCATCCTGTACCGCTATGCGGGCCGGGCCGAGCGACAGCTGATGCCGCCGCCGGTGGTGACGCGCCGCCAGCTCGAGATCGAGAACACCCTCGCCTCGACCTCGACCGGACTGGTCCGCACCGACGCCTTTTGCGCGGTCGGCGGCTTTTCCGAGGATCTGCCGAATTGCGAGGATTGGGAATTGTGGCTGAAGCTCGCCGGGATCGGGTCGTTGCGCGTCGTCCAGGAACTGCTGCTGCATTACACGTTCGATGCCAACAACAAGCTGTCGCGCGATGCCGAGAAGCTGCTGCGCGGGCATGAGATGGTGTTCGCGCGTATCGTCGCGGCCCTGCCCGCCGCTGCGCCACATCGCTGGATCGCGGCGATGCACGAATTGAAGCGGGCGGAACAGCATGTGCGCGTGACCGGCGATCATGGCCGGGCGTGGCGTCACCTGGCGGGTGCGGTCACGCGCTATCCCTCGCTCTCCGTGATGAAGCGCGCGCTGCACCTGGGGATGGTCGATATCCGGCACGGGCGGCGCAACTGATACACCGCCCGGCCCGACCGGGGTCAGCGGCGGCGTTTCACCGCCACACGCGCCGTATCCAGCACCCGCATCGGCAGCGAGCGCTGCCCCGCCACGACGGCGGCCACCGTCGCCTCGTCCATGTCGCAGCGGATCGAGGTCCGCGGCCGCAACCAGGCACGCGCACGGGCCAGGCCGCAATCGCTGGTATAGACATGCCGGAACGGCCGCCGCCGCAGCGCGTCGATCACCCGTCGGTCGTAACGGCCGAACGGGATCGCCGCCTCGGTAATCGGCGCGGCGATCAGGTCGCCCAGGATCGTGCAACTCTGGTCGAGTTCGGCGTCCAGCCGGGCATCGTCGCAATCGGGCCAGGCCGGATGGTGCAGGCCATGCGTGCCCACGCCCATCCCCTCGCGCGCCAGCGTACGGACGGCAGCGGGGTCGAGAAAGCCGCGCTCGTCCAGCATCCCCGCCAGCACGAAGAAGGTCGCGGCCAATCCCCGCCTGCGCAGGCCGGGCAGGCCGATGGCCACATCCGACATATTGCCGTCGTCGAACGTGATCAGGTAGCGCCGCCGATCGCGCGCATCGGCGATGCGGTCGAGGATCGCCTCATAGCGCGCCTCGCTGATCCAATAGGGCGTTTCGTCGTCGGGCACCGGCCGGTCAGGCTCACCGATGCCGTGGAAGTTGATGATGATGGTATCGCCGAGCATCGGGATCAGCCTTTCAGCGAAAGGGAGGCAGGCAGACCGCCGGACCGAACGCCCGGCCGCCGGAGGGCACGAAGCCCCAGTAGGAAGTCGCTAAGCGCCAGCTTGCGCTTGGCGACCAGCGACAGGCCCGAGATCAGCTTGCGCACATACTCGCCCGCCAGCCTCGGACTCGCCCAGGCGTTGCGGGCCAGCACGGTCGCGGACCCGGCGAAATAGCGCGCCCGGTTGGCCGGGTTCCAGTCCCGATGCCCGATCAACGCGTGACCACAGGCCAGCCCCTTGCCCCCCGAACGATAGAGGCGAACCGCGAAATCGGTATCCTCGCCACCGTTCAGCGCGGTGCCGACGCCCAGCCCCTCGTCGAACAAACCGACCCGGGCCATCAGCGAGCCGCGAATGACGAGCGTGATCGACGAACTGCGCCGCACCACGTCGCTGGCCCGCGCGCGGTGCGTCGCGCCGAACAGCGCCGGGTCGGCGGCGGGCGACGATCCATAGCGGCAGAACCAATATTGCAACTGCGGATCCGTCACGAACATCTGCCCGACCATGGGCAGATAGGTGTCGGTAAACCAGCAATCGTCATCCGGGAACAGCACCAGCGAGCCGTCCGCGAAGCCCTCCTCCGCCGCGATCGTCCGCAGGATCCGGTTGCGCGCCTGCGACAGCGACATGCGCGTATCGGAGGTCATGGGCCGGACGAAGCCGGACAGCGTCGCGATCGCACGCATCGCCCGTGCATCGGGTCGCTGGAACAGGGTGATCAAGGTCAGATCGACCTGTCCGGCGACCATCTGCAACGACGACACCAGTCGCTGATAATCGTCGCTTACCCCATCACGACTATCGGTCGTGCATACCAGCCAGATCATAGCCCCCCCCCTTTATTTCAGGAAGGCGGATAATCAGTCGCGATCGCCAATAATAATGAATGTTAAGCCGGGTCATTTGTCATGTTCATGAAATTTCATGACATGTATCCGTAACTTCCGTTTCATCTCCAATTCATCTTGAGATGTCCGCTTTGCCAAGGCGCTGTGCAAAAGGATTTTTTGCCCTGGTCACGCGACAGGTGCGAAATCCGGCAAACGTCCATTACACCGCGCAACGGTGTCATGTTCCGTTCATCGCCGCCCCAATGCGGTACAGCGGTCATACGAATTTCCCGACAGCGCCTAGCCCCGCCGCGACTGCATTCGTGCCATGGCGGTCCCACTGCGATACACTCCCGCCGTCATGCGCATGCTCCGTTCCGACTCGCACATTGCGTGCGGCGCGGGACGGCGGCACTACCCGCATGGCATGGCGCATAGCGAACCGCTTCGGATGCGGCCGTGCTCAGGGGGCAGAAGACCAGGCATGAAGTCGATCGTCATCGGTATTCCGACGTTCAACCGTCAGATGTTGCTCACGAAGCTGCTCGACAGTCTGGCCGACGAAATACGGTCCGAACCGGCGGTGCTTCGCGTCATCGTCGCCGACAATGAATGTTCGGACCGGACGCGGGCCATCGTGACGGGGCGCCATGACATGCCGACCCATTATGTGCCCGTCCCCGAACGCGGCCTGTCACATGTGCGCAACGCCATCATCGGCGCGGCCTGTCAGCAGGTGCCCGACTGGGACTGGCTGGTCATGCTGGACGACGACGGCACCGTCACGCCCGGCTGGTTGCAGGCGCTGGTCGGCTGTGGCGAGCGGTTCCGCGCCGACCTTGTCGGTGGACCGGTCGATGGCATGGTGCCCGACGATGCGCCGGTGCTGGCGCAGGTCAGCCACTTTGCCGGGCGCGAAAGCCATCCGACCGGCCCGATCGACCGGCTCCAGACGACACAGAACCTGGCCATCTCGCGCCGGATCGAGGGGCTGCTCGGCTTTCCGCTGTTCGACATCCGCTTCAACGGATCGGGCGGCGAGGATTACGACCTGTTCCGCCGGACCCAGCATGCGGGCGGCAAACTGGTCTGGTGCGACGAGGCGCTGGTGCTGGAGCCGACCCCGGCCGAGCGGCTGACCAATCACGCGCTGCTCAGCCGCGCCTATACCACGGGCACCTATATGGGGCAGTTGCGCCGCCTGCATGACGGGACCTGGCACGAGGCGACGGGTGCGGCACGTGGCATGGTGTCGAGCGTCGCAAAGCTCGGTCTGGGGCTGGTGTCGCTGAACGCCAGGCGTACCGCGTGCGCCAGCTTGGACGTGGCGCATGCCGTGGGGCGGGTCGCCGGGCTGATCGGCCGCCGGACGTCACGCTATATGTGACGAACGACGGCGACGCTCAGGCGGGTCGCCGGCGCAGCCGCGCCACGCCGCCGTCGATGATCTGCCGGGCAAAGCCGACCACTTCGAACAGCGCGGCGCGCACGTCCCCGAACATCGCCAGTATCGCCCAGGTCGCGGCATAGGCCAGGGCATAGCCGATCACGAGCGCCACCAGTGTCGGCCCCGTCCACAGCGCGCGAAAAACCAGCAACAACCCCGCCGCCGCCGCCAGCGCCATGGCGAAGGGGGCGATCAGCCAGACCAGATCGGACCGCGACACCGGCCCCTTGCGCCCGACGAACCAGCACGCCGCCGGCGTGCGGATCAACACTTCGCTCGCCGAATAGGCGATCGCCACGCCCAGCGGCCCCCAGGGCAGTCCGCCGACGAACGCGATGATGCACACGGTCGTATTGACCAGCGCCCAGGTCGCCAGGTCCGACGAGCGGCGCTGCGTGATCATCAGCCAGCCCAGCGTGCTGCCGAAAATCTCCAGCAGCCCGGCCATCGCCAGTGCGCGAAAGATCGGCACGACCTCGGCCCAGCGCGATCCCAGCACCAGGTCGACGAACCAGTCGGCACAGACCATCGTCGCCAGGATGGCGGGTGTCGTGAACAGCGCCATCATCCGCACCACGCGCAGATAGGCGTGGCGATAACGACGCGGCTCTTCCAGCAGGCCCGCCAGCGCAGGTTCCATGACCCGCTGGATCGGGTTGTTGACTTGGCGCAGCGGGAACAGCAGCAGCTTGTACGCGCGGTCGTACAGACCGAGCGCGACGCTGCCCCAGACCTTGCCGATCAGGATATTGTCCAGGTTGCGCGACAGGAAGTTGAAGATATTGGCGCCCGTCACCCCGGCCCCGAAGTTCAGCATGCCGCGCCCGTCCGGGTCGCGGCGCGGCCGCGACGGCAGCCAGCGCGTCGCCAGCATCATCCCCGCCCCCGTCGCCAGCGTGGTGGTCAGCGACAGGACGAACACTGCCCAATAGCTGCGCAGGAACCAGGCGGCGGTCAGCGAGGCGACGAAGCCGATCACGCCCGCCGCCCCCTCGACAATGGCCAGCTGGCTGAACCGCATCTGGCGGGTCAGCAGCGCGCTGTGCTGGGCGTAGCAGCCCGACAGGAAGAACAGCGGCGCATAGGCGGCGAGCAGGTGGAAAACGCGCGGGTCGCCATAAAACCAGCCGACGACGGGGCTGATCGCCAGCGCGACGATACACGTCGCCGCCGCGAACACGACGTTCAGCCAGTAGAGGGTGCTCGCCTGGCGCTGGGTCAGCACACGGCGCTGGACCGCCGCCTGGCTGAGCCCCAGGTCCTGGAAGATCATCATAAAGCCCAGCACCGGGCTGGTCATCGCGACGACGCCGAAATCGGACGGCAGCAAGAGCCGCGACAGCACGACGACCGAGGCCATCTGCAACACCACGCGCAGGCCCTGGAGCGCGGCCGTCACCGACACGCCCGACGCGACACGCGCGCGCAACTGGGTGTTGACGGGATCGAAGATCGACCGTTCGTCGTCTAGGGCGTCAGTCATGGCGGTTCATAGCGATCGGAACGTCTCTCGAAACAGGGCCATGGGCCACCGGATATGCCGGGATACCCCCGGTCGTCATGCGCGTGGCCGTAGCAGGCGGCCCCAACGGGTGCACGACATGTAATGCAACGCGGCCCCCGGATGCTTCAGCGCCAGACGAAGCATCGGGCCATGATCACGCGCATGGCGATAGCGCGCCAGCCAGTGGGCATGGGCATACATCACCTGCCATTCGCGATAGCGGCGAAGGATCGCCAGCTGTGCCGGATCCGCCGTGTCGCGGTAGCGGGCGATCAGCGTATCGGCCAGATCGATGCGGGTTTCGGGCCGGAAGTTCGTGCGCGTGCCGCTCGACTGCTGCCCGCTGCTCGCGCCCGTCTGCGTCGTATAGACATACAGCGCCTCGCGCAGCAGCGCGGCCCGCGCGCCGTGTAGCAGCAATTCGGCGACCAGCATGAAATCCTCCGCCAGCCGGATATCCTCGGAATAGCGGATAGAGTGCGTCTGCAGGAACGCCCGGTCGATCAGGGGTTTGAGAAAGCCGTAGTTGAACGGCGAATGCGGCCGCTCGCTCATGACGAAGCGTTCGAAGTCGAGCGGCTCCTGCGGCGCGGCCAGCGTCAGGGCGTGGCCGGTGATGCAGTCGGCCGCCTCGTCATGGAACAGCATGTCGTCGAACACGAGGTCCAGCGACCCCGCCTCCGCCGCCGCGACCATATGGGCCAACCGCTCCGGCAGGAATCGGTCGTCGGCGTCGAGGATGGTCACCCACTGGCCCTGCGCCGCGTCCAGCGCACGGTTGCGCGCCGCACTGGGCCCCGAATTGCGCTCCATCGCCAGAACGCGGATGCGGGGATCGGCCTTCGCATAGTCATGCAGCACCGCCAGCGTATCGTCGGCCGAGCCGTCATCGACCGCCAGCAACTCCCAGTCCGCCAGCGTCTGGTCGAACAGGCTGCCGATCGACACCGGCAGATGCCGCGTGACGTTGTAGCACGCCATGACGACCGACACCTTGGGCCGTGACGCGGCGGGTTGCTCGGGGCGCGGCGCAGAGGGCGACAAATCGTTCACCGGGACATCTCTTGGCTGAAGCTGCGCCTAGGCCGCGACGGACGCGGGCCGGGCGGCCGGGGAAACGGACGGCGGCTCATGGCTGCCTTGGTGAAGCATGCGGGCCCGAAAGACCGCACCCGCCGGGCTGGCACGAAACGCCTCGGTCATGGCATCGAAGCGGCCTTGCGACAGGCCCGCTTGCCAAACACCTTCATCGAGGACCCGTCCGCGCAGGTCGGCGGTCAGCCAGGGCCACGCGGCCAGTCCGAACCGCACGCGCCATTCGCCTTCTTCGGGCAGGAAGGGCGCGGCGCGGTAGCTGGCGGCAAGCGCCCGGTGCGCGCGCGGACTGGCCACGCCGCCCTCGACATAATCCAGGAAGACCCGCCCCACGAGCGCGGCAGGCCAGACCCGGCGCGCCTGGAGCGCCGCATCAATGTCACGCCGCGCCGCCGCGATCAGGGCATCGCGCCGCGCCGCCGTTTCGCCAAATGCGGCGGCGGCCTTCATCAACCCGCGTGACAGGGCCCCGCGTGGCGGCAGCGGCGTGTCTTGGCTCAGCAGCTCTGCTCCGGAAAACACCGCCTGGCCGCTCGACTGCGCCGCGCGCTCGGCGACCAGATGCTGGACGCGCCATTCGGCTAATCCGACCGACGCGGCCCAGGCCAGGGCCGCGCCAAGCACCGTCAGGCACGCCAAACGCGTCGCCGCGTCGGCTGGACCAGCCGACGCGGCGCGCGCCCGCGAAGCGGGAACCGCGTCGTCATTCGGCGCGGTAATATTCGGCATATTTCTTGGAATAATAAAGCGCGCCATACGCCTCGACCGAGCGATCGACCATGGTCATCAGCGCGCCGACGACAGGCGCCTTGTCGCGCGCCAGCCAGTTCAGCCCGGTCGCGATCGCGTTGCGCGGCGTGGCGTTCCACTTGATGACCAACAACACCGCGTCAGACAGCAGCGCCACGGTGCGGGCGTCGGCGACGCCCAGCAATGGGGCACAGTCCAGCACGATCCGGTCATAGGAACCGCGCACCTGGGCCAGCAACTCGGCCATGGCCTCGCCGCTGAATACATCCTCAGGGCTGTAATTGGCGTGCGCGACCGGCAGAAGATCGAGACCCTCGACCTGATCGGCGATCACCGCCTCGGCCAGCGTGACGTCGCCGTGCAGCAACTCGACCAGGCCGCGCTCGGGCGTGATGCCGGTGACATCGCGCAGGCCCGCCCGACGCAGGTCGGTGTCGATCAACAGGGTCTTCTCGCCCGCCATCGCCATGATCCGCGCCAGCGACAAGGCGCTCGTCGTCTTGCCTTCATTGGGCAGGGTCGAGGTGATCGCGATCACCATCGGGCGGCCGCTCGATGCGGAGGCCAGCGAACGGCGGGTCACGCGATAGGCCTCGGCAAACGAACTCATCGGCTTGCCGATCACCTCGTCGGCGGGCGACGTATGGCCACGACCCAGACGCGGCACGGTCGCCAGCACGTCGAGACCCAAGCGCCGCACATCCGCGATCGAGCGCAGCCCGCGCGAGGTCAGCTCCTGAAGACAGACGACACCCAGCCCGGCGAGCAGCGCCCCGAGGAAGGTCGCCGCCAGCAGCAGTCGCTTGTTCGGCTTGCTGGGGTTGCCCGGTGGCGTCGCATTCTCGATCACCTGCGCCTGCGACAGCGAGCTGCTGGCCGCCTGGTCGCTGGTCTGCGCCTGCTGCGCCAGCCGGTCATAGGCCTGCTTGCTAGAATCGGCCTGCCGCTCATAGGTTTCGGCCATGGCGGAGGCGCGCGTGGTCGAGGCCTGGCGGCCGCGCAGGACGTTCAGATTGGCCTGAAGGCTGGCGGCGCGGGCCGACGCGGCGCGCGCTTCGCTTTCCAGGCCGCCGATCACGCGGTTCGCCTCGTCCAGTATCTGCTGGTCGATGGTGCGGATCTGCTGCGCGATACGCTGCGTCTCGGGATGCTTCGGGCCGTAGCGGGTCGATACTTCGCCCTGTTCGGACAGAAGCTGCGCGCGCTGGCTGCGCAGGTTCTTGATGACTTCGGAGTCGAGGACCGCCGACACCGCGTCGATGCCGCCGGTGCGGATCTGCGCCCGCGCCGCGGCGACCTTCGAGGCCGCGGCCGCCGCGTCGGACTGGGCGGTGGCGAGCTGTCCGGCCAGCGGTGCGATCTGCTGGTCGATGACGCTCGTGCTGCCGCCGCCGGTCTGCACCACGCCACTGGCGGCGCGGTAGGAGGCCAGCCGCTCGTCGGCGGCGGTCGCCTGCGCGCTCAGGCTGCTCAGGCGCTTCTGGAGGAATTCGGCCTGGCGGCTGGCGGTGCCGTTGCGCCGCGTCAGGCTGGCGTCGATATAGGTCTCGGCAAAGGCATTGGCGATGCGCGCGGCCTTTTGCGGATTGGTCGAGGTGAAGCCGACCTCGACGATATAGGTCGCCTTTTCGCGCGACGCCGACATGCGGCCGAGCACGGCCTGCGCCACCGCTTCGGTCCGGTCGGCAATCTGGGCGGGCGTCGCGCGCGGCCCAAGCGGCGGCATGCCCTTGGTGAATTCGGGATCGTTCAGCAGATGCTCGCGCGCGACCACCGTCGCGGCGATGTCGTGCGAGCGCATGACGCTGACCTCGGTTTCGACCACCGACTGGTCGGGGATCGAGCTGGCCTGATCGGTGATCTGGCCCAGCGCCGCGCTCTTCGACGGATCGATCTTCACCCGCGCCGTCGCCTGATAGCGCGGGGTCAGCATCATGGTGTAGGCGGTGCCCAGCACGGCGATCGTGATGAACGTCGCCGCCAGCGTGCGCCAGCGCAGTCGCAGGATCTCCAGCACCTGGCGGTACATGGACGAAATTGTCTCGGGCTCTCCCCCCGCCGGGGAAGACAGGCCGGTATTGGCCATCACGTCCATAAAAGATCCTCGAATGCTACTGGGCTCAAGGGTGGTAGGAGATGCCTACCAGCGCCTTGACCTGGGACAGTTCCGGCCCCGCCAAGGGGCTGTTGGTGGTGCGGCGCCCGTAGAAAAGCTGGCCGTTGAACGACAACTGGTGGTTGACCAGATACTGGCCGCCCGCCGACGTGCGGAACGAGGTCGCCCGGCCCGAAAAGTCGCGGTAATCGTCGAATTCCAGGTCCGCACCCAGATTGACGAGCAGGTTGCGAAGCAACTCGTGATCGATGCGCAACGCGGCGTTGGTCGCGAAGAAGCCGCTGGTGCCGATCAGGCTGGCATCGTCGACCTCGCGCCGTCCCGACAGGGTGACGGTGGTCAGCTGCGACGGGAAATATTCGACCTTCCCGTTGAACGACAGGCCTGAAACCGTGCGATACCGCGCCGCGTCGTAATTGCGGTTGATATAGCCGATGCCGATGCTGCCGCGCAGAAGCTCGCTAAGATCGGTGGACAGGCCCGCCAGCACCTGAACCTGGTTCGACGAGCGGTTGGGCACGCCGGGGAACAGCTCGGTGCGATAGCCGGTATTCGTATAGACCAGCTCGCCGAAGACGCCCGTGTCAGGGGTCAGGCCATATTCGGCATGGCCGATCGCACGCGCGATGCCGCGGTTACGGCTGTTCTGGCTGAACGGCGAGCCGTCGCTGGCGATCACCGTCTGATAGGCAAAGTCGGTATAGTCGCCCGACACCACGGTGCGCAGACGCGAGAAGCGGAAATCGGCGACCGCACGCGCCACCGAAAGCTGGATCGGCACCGAGCTGCGCACGTTCTGGAGCGCCGAGCCCGAAAACTGCGATTCATAGATCTTGCTGGTGCGCGCACCCAGCGTGACCGAATCGTCGCCGCCGATGTCGAGGCGACCCTGCGCACCGGTGGTCCAGCCATTCTCGTCGCGGGGTGACTGCTGGAAATAGCGCGTGATCGTGCCGGCGCCGTCGATCGTCAGGCTGTGGCGCGACCAGTTGGACTGGACGTTCAGCGACGGATTGACGGTGACCAGACCGTCGCCGGTCTTGTTGGTCGGGGCCTGATAGACGTTGTTGTCATAGCCCGTCGTGACCGACAGCGCCGGAAAGAGCGTGAAGCCTCCGGCGGTGATGCCGAGCGGCTGGAACAGCGGACGCGGCCGGTCGAGCACGCTCTCGTTGCGGCCCCGACGATAGTCGAAGGGGATCGCGGACTGGAATGCAGGCGTGCCGATCATGACCGGCGGCGGCGGCGCCACCTGAGCGGCGGCGGGCGAAAACGCTACGACGCCAAGACCGGCGACGCAGGGAAGAAACTTGGAGGTCCAAGGCATGACAGCCCTCCGTCATGATGGGGGACGTGCCTTACGGGCGACGCGAATAATCCGACGTGCCGCCGCCGCCACCGGACGGACCAGCACCCAGCGACTGGCTGGAAAGCGCCTGCGACGCCTGCGCCAGCGCGCCAGTGCCCGCCTCGCCTTCGCCGCGTGCGACCTTCTGGGCATAGCTGCCGACAGCGGCGGCCATCTTGGGCGACTGGCTCGCCACCTTCTTCAGGGCGGCCAGGACGACGGCGCGCGGCTGACCCGATTGCGACACCGCAAAGGCGATCGCGGCCTCGACATCCGCCTTGGAGGCGTTTGCGGGAAGCGCGGCCAGCGCCTGCTGGATCGCGCTAGCGAGCGCGGTGACGGCCGCGGCATCGACCTGCACGGGAGCGGCGGCGGGCGCCGTCTCCTGCGCCTGCGCCGTGCCAGCGACCATGAGCCCAAGCGCCGCCCAGGCGGCCAACCTCGTTGCCGTCATAAAACCCCCCATTTCGCCTTTCGGCTTTTATTCCACGAAAATCCCGGCCAGCGACCGGTCAGAAATATCGTTCACCGATACGCAACGTGTCACCGGGCCTGATCTCCAGGCCATCGAGATTGACTTCCTTTTCCGCGGACTCGCCGGCGTGCTTCAGGAACACCTTGCGCTTGTTGGCGCGGTAGGTGAACCCTTGGGCACGCGCCACGGCGTTCAACGCGGTCAGCCCGTTGGAATAGGCATACTCGCCCGGCTTGGTCACCTCGCCCAGGATGTAGAACGGGCGATAGGTCAGCACGTCCAGGCTGACCCGCGGTTCGCGCAGATACCCGTCGGCGAGCTTCGCCTGGATATCCGACGACACTTCGCGCGGCGATCGGCCGCTGGCGGGAACGTCGCCGATCAGCGGCAACGACAATGTGCCATTGTCGCTGACCGTGAATTCGCCGGACAGGCTCGGTTCGTTATAGACGATGACCCGAACCTTGTCGGCCGTGCCCAGCCGGTAATCGCCAGCGGGCTCCGCCGACGCCCCCGCACCGGCCTGCTGCACCGGAGCGGCGGCATGGCCTGCCGTCGAACCGGAAAGCGTCGCCGTCGTCTGGGCAATGGCAGGCATCGTGCAGCCGACTAGCAACAAGATGACCCCAGCAAACCGCATGAAAAACTCCACCTGACCGATCATTGGATACGGGAACGCCCGCACCGCAGCAACCGCGCAGGTGCGACACCGTCCCATTCATGGACAGTGGATGGCATGTCGACAGGCGTGGGACGGCGGGTCCGACGCTATGACAGACGCCATGACCATGCGACCGATCTACCGGGGGGTACTGGCCCTTATGTTCGCGGCGAGCGCGACGGCGGGGATCGCCCAGTCGAACCGCCGCCCGATGCCCGTGCCCGATGCCGATATGGTGGATCCTGCGCTCGACACCCGTTCACCCGATGCCCGCAAGCTGGAGGTGGCGGCGGTGGCCAATGCGCGCACCCTGCCCGAGTTAAGCGCCGGTATGGCGCGGGTATGCCGCGTCCAGTCCTGGCAGTTCGCTCTGATCCCGCTGCTCAACCACGCGGTACGAATGGACGTCTCGCCGACGCTGGGCAAGGGCGAGCAGGAATGTCTGCGCAGCGTGGTCTATGCCAGCCGCTATCACTTCAACCGGCGCTGACGACGGCCCGCTCAGGCGAGTTGCAGGACGATCTCGGCGACACCCGCCCAGGCAAAGACCGACACCCCCGCCAGCAATGCCAGAGTCGCAACCGGGCTGATCCGGCCGCGCAGGAAGGACGGCGGCGGCGTGGTCGAAACCTCGGCCCCGTCATCCTCAGCCAGCAACAGCCGGGTGATCGCACCCGCGGGCAGCGGATTTTCGAACCGGCAGCCATAGGCGCTGGCCGAACGCCAGACGATCCGACCGCTTACCGGGCCCAGCCCGGCCAGGTCGATCTCGACCTGCTGGTGCGGCTCGAGTTCGGCTTCGACGCTCAAGGCGCAGCCCTCGCGCGCGACGTTCACCAGTTGCACCGGCGATGGCGCCTGACCTTCGCGCCGCAGGACACTCCGTTGTCCGACATGGGTTCGCGCCGACGCCCGCCGATCGGGGAAGGGATAGCTGGGACGCGAGGCGAGCTGTGTCATATCGAGACGATCCGACCGTGATGGGTGCGGGCCTATACTGCCCCTGGGCCGCTTAACATGGCGTTAATCCAAGAAGATCTCGATATCGCGATAATATGTATTGCCATTCATATTTTTTGATAGGATCTTAAGCAACTACGATATAACGATAAATCCTATCTGCCGACGAACCCCTTTGTTCGTCATGTCACGCTTTGGTGGCCTGACACATCCTCGAAACGACGGCGTCAGGCACCGCTGCGCTTCCCATTTTTTCGTCCGTTGTCCGGTTGGGGCTTTTGTAATAGCCCCACATCGGACGCTCTGCCGGATGGGGGTATACATTTCGTGCGTGCGTCCGACGCTAGATTGCATTGGTATATTGGAGCCTTTGGTTGACCCGAGGGAGTGAGCACTTGGTGGAGCGTGCGCCTGTGCATGTCGCGGATCGCGGCATGGCGGAACGCGATGCGGAGCGTGGCCGGGGCCTGACTCCCTTCACCCTGCGTCTGCGCCTCACCTTCCTGCTCATGGGTGTCGATCTGGTCGCGTTCATGCTGGCCTTTGCCATCATCGAGCCGCTAAAGACGCTGGTCGGCAGCTGGTTCTCGATCATGGCGATCGCGATGCCGGTCTATGTCGGCATGGCCATGGGCACGATGGCCTATGGCGGCCGCGCGCTTCGCGCCAAGGCGGGAAGCCTGTCGGCCGCGGTGCGCGCCGTGCTCTTCACCTTCGCGATCCTTTTCCTGATCTCCTATTTCTTCCGGGTCGAGCAGCAGATTTCGCGGCTGGCGCTGGCGAGCGTGATGGGGTTGACCGTCCTCCTGATCGTCATCGGCCGCCTGACCTTCCGCACGACCGTCGCGCGGATCTGGCCGACCCAGATATGGCGCGAACTGGTGATCGTCGACGGTGTCGACGCCGCACCCGTGCCCGGCGCGGAAATGATCGACGCCGCCGCGATCGGCCTGGTCCCCGACCTGCGCGATCCCGCCATGTTCAACCGGTTCGCGGCGCTGTTGCACGGCATCGACCGGGTGGTCGTGATTTCGACCGCCGAGCGCTACCAGAACTGGGCCATGATGCTGAAGGGTGGTCATGCACGGGGCGAGATCGTGGTCGATACGCTGGGGCTGTTTGGCGCGATCGGGCTGGGCAAGCTGGCGCATTACGACACCGTCAAGGTTGCCGCCGGTCCGCTCGACGTCCAGCAGCGGCTGCTCAAGCGCGTCTTCGACCTGGCGCTGTGCATCCCGATCATCGTCGCGCTGGCGCCCGTCCTGATCCTGGTCAGCATCGCGATCAAGCTCGACAGCCCCGGCCCAGTCTTTTTCCGGCAACGGCGGATCGGGCGCAACAACGCCTATTTCGACATCATCAAGTTCCGCTCGATGCACGTCGCCCAGGCCGATACACAGGGCGCGCGCTCGACCCAACGGCAGGACAAGCGCGTCACGCGGGTCGGCCGCCTGATCCGCAAGACCAGCATCGACGAATTGCCGCAACTCCTTAACGTGCTGGGCGGCTCGATGAGCCTGGTGGGCCCGCGCCCGCACGCCCTGGGGTCGCTGGCCGGGGACCGGCTGTTCTGGGATGTCGACGAGAGCTATTGGCATCGCCATGTCCTGAAGCCCGGCATCACCGGCCTGGCCCAGGTGCGCGGCCTGCGAGGGTCGACCCTGCTGCGCGAGGACCTGACCAAGCGACTCCAGTCCGATCTGGAATATGCCTCCAACTGGTCGCTATGGCGTGACGTGCGCATCCTGTTCATGACCTTCGGCGTCGTCGTCCACCACAATTCCTTCTGAGGCAGCGGCGCACGCCTGCCCACCACGAGACGGCTTTTCATTTGTCGGAGTTATGCGCTAAGACCGCATCAGCGGCCACCATCGAATGGCCGGAACGATAAGGCACCACCGATCCCCGATCACGGCGACGGCGGTCCGTGGCGGAGGATGGGACATGCTGAACCGACGTTTATTCCTGGCCGGGGCGACGACCGCCATGGCCGCGCCCGCCGTGCTGGAGGCCCGCAGCGCCTCCACCATCGTCAATCCCGTCGTCCGCCAGCGCGCCGACGCGCAGGTGTTCCGTCACACCGACGGCTGGTATTACATGACCGGTTCGGTTCCCGAATATGACCGGCTAGTGCTGCGTCGCTCGAAGACGCTGGCAGGCCTCGCGACCGCCCCGGAGCGTGTGCTGTGGCGTCACCTGGCGAGCGGCCCCATGTCCGGCTTCATCTGGGCGCCCGAGCTGCACCTGATCGACAATCGCTGGATCATGTATTTCGCGGCGGGGCCGAGCGGTGGCGGCGAGGACGTGTTCCGCATCCGCACCTTCGCGGTCGTTTGCGACGACCCCGATCCCATGGCGGGCACGTGGTCGGTGCTGGGCCAGCTTCAGACCGAATGGGACAGCTTCACGCTCGACTCCACCAGCTTCGTGCACAAGGGCCGCCGCTATCTCGCCTGGGCGCAGGCCGAGCCGGGGATCGCGACGAACTCCAACCTGTACCTCGCGCCCCTCGCCACGCCGCTGACGCTCGCCGCCAAGCCGGTTCGGCTGTCGGTCCCGACGCTGGAGTGGGAGGTCCAGGGGTTCAAGGTCAACGAGGCCCCCGCCCTGCTCGCGCGCAACGGCAAGCTGTTCATGACCTATTCGGCAAGCGCGACCGATGCGCGCTACTGCATGGGCCTCCTGACCTGTGATGCCAACGCAGACCTGATGAATGCGGCCAACTGGTCCAAGTCGCCGGTGCCGGTCTTTCAGACATCGGTCGCGAACAAGGTCTTCGGGCCCGGCCATAACAGCTTCACCGTCGACGAGCGCGGGCGCGACGTGCTGGTTTATCACGGTCGCGACTATGCGCAGATCAAGGGCGATCCTCTGTTCGATCCCAACCGCCATACGCGGATGCAGTATTTCCGCTACCGCGCCGACGGAACGCCGGATTTCGGCGAACCGGTGGCGAACGGCCCGTTGCGGGTGGGTTGAGCGGGCTTCCCGCCACCTCCCCTGCAAGGAGAGGAACGAAGGGGATCGTCGCCCGCACGGATGCCCCTTGGGCACCGGCCGCCGCTCGGCTATGACCGGGCATGGATTTCGATCAACTGCTTATCCGCTTCTTCGGCACCGAGGATATCGGCGACCTGTCGCCCGACCAGCTGTCCGCCGGGATCGACCGGCTGCGCGTGCAATTCGGGCTAGAGCGCGACAGCGGCCGCCGCTTCGCGCTCTGGTGCCTGGCCTATATGCTGGGCGTCGCACCCGACCTGGACGAGGCGTTCGACAACGAGGAAGACAAGGACGCCGCGCGCGACTTCATGGACACGGTCGACCGCGAGATGGACGAAGACGAAGACTGATCAACGGACACCATCCTCACCCTTCCCACCCTGCACTCCCCGCCCAATGGAAGCGGAAGGGAGGAGCGAAACACCGGAAGGGTGAGGGTCGAACACACATGAAAAGGGGCCGTACCTCACGGTACAGCCCCCTTCCCTTTACCCGTCGCGCAGGATCAGATGTCCATGCGACCAGCGTTCATCACCTTGTCCCACGCCTTCACGAAGTCGCGAACGAACGGCGCGTTCGAGTCCGAGCAGGCATAGGCCTCCGCAAGCGCGCGCAGTTCGGAGTGGCCACCGAAGATCAGGTCGACGCGGGTCGCCGTCTTGGTGTGCTCCTTGGTGCGGCGATCGCGGCCGTTGAAGCGGTTGTCGTCGTCGGTCGGCTCCCACTCGGTGTTCATGTCGAGCAGATTGACGAAGAAGTCGTTGGACAGCGTGCCCACCCGGTCGGTGAACACACCCTCGGCCACGCCCGGCGCGTTACCGCCCAGCACGCGCAGGCCACCGACCAGCACCGTCATCTCCGGCCCGCTGAGGTCGAGAAGCTGGGCGCGATCGACCAGCGCTTCCTCCGGCGCCATGAACTGGAAGCCCTGGCGATAGTTGCGGAAACCATCGGCCATCGGCTCGAGCACCGCGAAGGACTCGGCGTCCGTCTGGTCCTCGCGCGCGTCCATCCGGCCCGGCGTGAAGGGCACCGCGACCTCGACACCGCCGTCCCTGGCGGCCTTCTCGACCGCTGCGCAACCGCCCAGCACGATCAGGTCGGCGATCGACACCTTCTTGCCACCCGTGGCCGAGGCGTTGAAGTCGGCCTGGATCGCTTCCAGCTTGGCCAGCACCTCAGCGAGCTGCGCCGGGTTGTTGACCTCCCAGTCCTTTTGCGGCGCCAGACGAACGCGCGCACCGTTCGAGCCGCCACGCTTGTCCGACCGGCGATAGGTCGAGGCCGAAGCCCAGGCCGCACCGACCAGTGCCGGCACCGACAGACCCGAAGCCAGGATCTTCGCCTTCAGCGAGGCGATATCGGCGTCATCGACGACCGGATGGTCGAGCGGATCGACGCGGTCCTGCCAGATCAACGGCTCCTGCGGCACGAGCGGCCCCAGATAACCCTCGACCGGACCCATGTCGCGGTGCGTCAGCTTGAACCAGGCGCGCGCGAAGGTCTCGGCGAAATAGGCCGGGTCCTTGTAGAAGCGCTCGGAAATCTTGCGATATTCCGGGTCCTTGATCATCGCCAGGTCGGAGGTCAGCATACGCGGATGCTGCTTCTTCGACGGGTCGTGCGCATGCGGCACGTCGGCGGGGGCGGACTTGGCCTCCCACTGCCAGGCGCCACCCGGGCTCTTCACCAGCTCGAACTGGTCCTCATATTCGAACAGGTTGCGGAAATAGTTGTTCGACCAGCGGGTCGGCGTCTGGCTCCAGGTGACTTCCAGGCCCGAGGTGATGGCGTCGCCACCAAGACCCGTCTCATGCTTGGAGCGCCAGCCCAGACCCTGGTCCTCGATCACCGCGCCCTCGGGCTCCGGCCCGACGAAGGAAGGATCACCCGCGCCGTGCGTCTTGCCGAAGGTGTGGCCACCGGCGTTCAGCGCGACGGTTTCCTCGTCGTTCATCGCCATGCGCGCGAAGGTCGAGCGGATGTCGCGGGCCGAGGCGACCGGATCGGGCGTGCCGTTCGGACCTTCGGGATTGACGTAGATGAGGCCCATCTGCACCGCGCCCAGCGCCGGGTGCAGCTCACGCTCGCCCGAGTAACGCTCGTCACCCAGCCAGCTGCCCTCGGGACCCCAGTACAGTTCCTCGGGCTCCCAGGTGTCGGCACGGCCACCGGCGAAACCGAAGGTCTTGAAGCCCATCGATTCCAGCGCGACGTTGCCGGTCAGCACATAGAGGTCGGCCCAGCTGATCCTGGCGCCATATTTCTGCTTGATCGGCCAGAGCAGGCGACGCGCCTTGTCGAGATTGGCATTGTCCGGCCAGCTGTTGAGCGGCGCGAAACGCTGCTGCCCGCCGCCCGCGCCACCGCGACCATCGGTCACGCGGTACGTGCCCGCCGAGTGCCACGCCATACGGATGAACAGGCCACCATAGTGACCGAAGTCGGCGGGCCACCAATCCTGGCTGTCGGTCATCAGCGCGTGAAGATCGGCCACCAGCGCGTTCAGATCGAGCTTGGCGAACTCTTCGGCATAGTTGAAATTCTCACCCAGCGGGTTCGACCGCGGGTTATGCTGGTTCAGCCCTTCCAGGCGGAGCCGCTCGGGCCACCATTCCTTGTTGCCGGGGCCGCCGCGACCGCCGCCCCGCTTGCCGGGGCCATTGCCGCCGCCGCCATGAGCGACGGGGCAACCGCCCTGCTTCTGGCCCTGATTGTCTTCGACCTGGGACGCCATCTTCCACTCCTCGGTTCAACTCGTCGGGCAGGCGCAAGGCATCGTGCCCCTTGCCCGTCAGACCGACATAAGGGGCCAGATCGGGAACAGAGTAAAACCGACTATCTTCGTCAGTCTGATTGAGTGGTCCGAACAGGCGTCGACGGGAGCGTGCTGGCCTCTGGCAGCACGCGGATTTCAAAACCGGGTTGGGCAGGCCCCGCGAACCGGGCAAGGACGGCACGCACCTGGTCGGCCGTCACCGCCTCGCGAGTAGCGACACCCTGGCGGATCAGGTCGACCTCGAACGCATCGTCCAGATCGAAGCCCAGGGCGGACAGCCAATAGCCGTTCTCGGTCCGCGCCCGCGTGAAACCGCCCAGCATGGTGGTCTTGGCCCGGGCGAACTCGTCCGGCTTGGGACCATTTGTGGCGAGATCGGCCAGCGTCGCGGACAGCACCCGCTCGAAATCGTCGATCCGGTTCGTCGCCAGCTGCGCCCCGACCATCAGGCGGCCATAGTTCGGCAGGTCGACCGGGCTATAGGTCGTGGCGAACGGGGCATAGGAACCGCCCTGCTTCTCGCGAAACTCCTCGGTCAGGCGGGTGCGGATGATCGTCGCGGCGACGTCCATCGCGCGGGTGGCTGGCACGTCGGCCCGGACGCCCTGCACCGGCCAGACCCGCGCGACCAGCGCCTGCCCCGCATCACCCCGGTGGTAGAGCGTGACCGGCGAAGCCGCGGGGGGCGTCGGGCGCACGCCGCGCTGTGCCGCGGTCACCCCCTTGTCGATGCGCGGCGCCAGCGTGCCGAAGCTCTTGGCGATCGCATCGACGATCTGGTCGCGATCAAAATCGCCGACCACCACCATCCTGATCGGCCCCGCCGACAAGCGTGGTTCCCAGTAGTCGCGGAAGGCGGACAGGGTCAGCCCCTCGATCTCCGTCCGGGGCGGGTAGCCCCGAAACCGCATGTCGCCGCCAAACAGATAGGGATTGCCAAAGACCTGAAGAACCGAGCCCGGCTGGCTGTAGACCGATTGGTAATTGGCCATGATCTCGTCGCGGAACTGGGCGATGCCGTTGGCACGGTACTGCATCTGGGTGACCCCGGCGGTCATGACCTTCAGGAGATCGGCGACGTTCTGGCGATCGCTGCTGCCGTCGACCTTCAGGGCGTCATTGATCATGCCCGCGATGAAGCTGATATTGCGTCCGGCCAGCACGCGGGTCAGCTCGTTGGCATTGAACGGCCCGACGCCACTGCGCATCAACTGGGCGCTGGTCCAGGCAAGGCCGGGATCGCCCGGCGTCTCGCCGATCAGGCCGTGACCGATCGACACGCTGACGCGGATGCGATCCTTTTCGAAGTCGGTCCGCTTCATGGCGATCTCGACGCCGTTCGACAGGGTGACGCGCTCGACCCCCAGATCGTCGATGCGGCGGGTCGCAGCCACCGTCGCCGGGGCGCCGGGCAGTTTCAGCTCGTCCCACGACACCGCGCGCACCGGGCGTTCGCGAATGGCGATCGCCTTGCGCGCTTCCGCCAGCGCCGTCGTCAGCGCCGCGTCCCCGCCCTCAACGGGCGTGGTGGAATAGAGGATCAGCCGGGGATCGGGGGCGAGCAGCCGCCGGACCGTCGCCTGGACCATGGCGGGCGTGAACGTCTTGCGCTGCGCGGCGAACAGGTCGCGGTAGAAGGTCTCGGGCGCGGACACGTCGCCCTGGTCAATATCGTTGACATAGCCATTGGCGAGGCCCGGCGAGGTGGCGGTCGGTCGCCCGGCGACCTGCTGGTCCAGCGTGGTGGCGATGCGCAACGCCTGCATGTCGATCTCGTCCTGCGACGGCGGGCCGGCCAGCGCGCCGTTCAGCACGCCGGTCGCCTGGTTCAGCGCCGCCTTCCACTGGCCCGGCTTGAACCGCAGACTGAGGTTGACCTGATCCTGGATATGGCGGCTGGCTCCGATCGTCATCCCT
Organism: Sphingomonas sp. CFBP8993; assembly: GCF_034044895.1. NCBI lineage: Bacteria > Pseudomonadati > Pseudomonadota > Alphaproteobacteria > Sphingomonadales > Sphingomonadaceae > Sphingomonas > Sphingomonas sp. CFBP8993. The sequence goes on from NZ_JAXCWU010000004.1 coordinate 110,717, forward strand.
GCGCCGACCAGCGCCCCGCCCTTCTGCGCCTCGCTCGACAGGCGCTGGTTCAGGACGGCCAGCGCGATCCAGTTCTCATATTGCCGCTGCTGGCGCGCGATCGTCCACGGCCGCTCGTCATGCCGGGTGATATAGGCCAGATTGACGCTCATCGCGATCTGCGGATCGACCACCGCCGCCGCGTCGCGCGGGGGCGCGGTCGGCGCGCCGAAATCGGGCTTGTGCGGGGCCGCGCCCACCGCGTGCCACGCCCCGAAGCTCCGCCGGATCTCGGCTTCCAGCATGGCCGGATCGGCATCGCCGACGACGATCACCTGCGCGTGCGAAGGGCGATACCAAGCCTTGTAATAGGCGCGCAGTCGGTCGGCATCGGCGGCGGACAGAGTCGCATCGGTCCCGATGATATTGCGTACCGCCGCCTTGGTCCCCGCCAGCATGATCGGGTTCGTCACCGCCTGCACCTTCTGTGCGATCGGCGGCAGGCGCAGCGCACGTTCGGCGAGGACGACCTTGCGCTCGGTCTCCAGCGCGGCCGGACTGATCGTCGCGCTGCCCATCATCTGCGCCAGGACCTTCATCGCCTGTGCGTAGGATGCGGCATCGCTGCGCGGCAGGTCCAGGACATAGGTGGTCGAGGTCAGCGACGTAAAGGCGTTGGTATCGGTGCCGAAGCTGGCGCCCAGGCGCTGCCAGATCTTCACCCCCTCGCCATCGGCGAAGTCCTTCGTGCCGCGAAACACCATATGTTCGAGCAGATGGGTCCAGCCCTGCTGCTCGTCATTCTCCATCAGCGCGCCCGCATCGATACGGACCCGTACGGAGATGGAGCCCGGCGGCCGCTTCGCCTGACGCACCGCATAGCGCAGGCCGTTGGGCAAGATGCCGGTGCGCCACGCCGGATCGGACGGCAGGTCGCTGCCCGCGCCCTGCCACGACAGGGCAGGCACCGCCGGTGACGTGGCGGTCGGCGCGGTGGTCTGGGCCGTGACCGGCGCCGCCAGTGACGCCGCCAGAACCCAGAAAAGCGCCGTCGACGGCTTGCTAACGAGCATGATGAATCTTGTCCCCCAACACGAACAGCAATGCTGCCCCAGGGGAGCGGGTGCTGGCAAGGCGGTCATGTATGACAATTACGCCATGCACGGCGGCGTCATGCCAAACTCAGTCGCTGTCATTCTCATCGCGAAGGGTTCTGCCCGCCATGATGATTTCGGCCACGAAGCAGGTCAGGCCGCCGACCGCACAGACCAGCCCCCCGCCGAAGAACAGGAACAGTATCCCCGAATGCCCCGACGCGCGCAGCACGCCGAAAAACAGGGTGATCGCCGAGCAGCAGGTCATCACCCCCGCCGCCGCCGCCAGCGTCACCGCGACGTCCAGCGTGCGCGAGCGCAGGCGTAGCCGGTTCATCTCGGCGCGGCTGGGATGGTCTTCCTTCTTCAGCGCATGGATGCGGTCGCTGATCCGCCCCAGCCGGGTCGCGAACACGTTGAGCAGCGCGCCCACCGCCGTCAGCAGGAAGATCGGCGTCAGCGCCAGCTGGATGACATGCGCCGCCGCGCTCAGCGGTTCGTTCAACATGGCCGCCGCTCCAACCGGGCCAGCGCCTCGCCGTGCGCGGCATCGCGCCGCGCCGCCAGATCGGCGACCGTCACGCCCGCCAGGTCGAAGCGCAGTTCGTGCATCGTCATGCCCGATCGATACCCCTCGGGCCAGACCGCCATTTCCTCGAACCCGCAATGGCGAAAGAAAGGCGCGATGGCGGGCGAGGTATCGACGGTGACATAGCGGGTCGGCGGGTCGGCATATTGCGCGATGTGCAGCAACCGCTCGAACAGCAGCAGCTTGCCCAGCCCGCAGCGGTGATAGCCTCGCGCCGCCATGCCCCAATATAGCAGCGCCTTGTTGTAATGCTCCCAAAGCTCATAGCCGCCGAACGCCGCGACCTTGCCGTCCACCGTCACCACGAAGCCCGGACCGTCCGGCTCGTCCAGCGTCTCGATCAGCCATTCCCGGTCCCCCGCCCCGAAATATTCGGGCAGGTTGCTGTCGAAGATCGCCAGCACGCCCGTGCGATCGGCTTCGCCATAGGGCCGGACCCGCAGCTCGGTCATGCCGCGTCTACCCAGAGCGCGACTGTCTCGATCGCCTCGCCACGGTCACGGGTCCAGCAACGCGACAGCCCGTCATGCTCCGCCGTTGCGTGGACGGGATCGATCAGCCGCGTCTCGATCACCTCCGGCGCGATGCGGCGGGGCGTGCCGATCAGCTTGGCGTGCGCCTCCTTGATCGTCCAGCGACGCAGCCATTGGCGCGCGCGATCGGCTGCGGGTGCGGCCCGCACATGCCCGACCTCCTGCGCCGTCATCATGTCCCAAAGGGGCGGGGCGTCGTCGATCACCTCACGATCCACGGCAACGGGACGCCGGGCGGCGGCGATCAGGCAGAGGCTGCCGCGCCCCGAAAGGCTGATAAACCAGCCACTTGGCGACAGGACCTGCGGCTTGCCTTCGCCATCACGGGCCAACATGGCGTCTTCGCCCGACAGGCCGCGCAACAGCATCGTCACCAGCGACGCCCGCTCGCCCCGGCCCGGATCGGCGCAGCCCCACACGATGGGCGAGCGTCCGTCCCAGGCCAGCGTGTCGAGCGGGCCGTCATGCCAGACGGGGCTCATCCCTCGGTCACGATCCGCGCCGGGCTACCTTCCCAGTTGGTGCCGGCGGGCAGGCTTTCGCCCTTCATCACGACCGACAGGTCGCCCAGCTGCGCATCCGCCCCGATCTCCGCATCATAGAGAACGATCGCCAGCGATCCGATGGTGGCGCGGTCGCCGACCGTGATCGCGCCGACCTTCATCACCCGGTCCTCGAACAGATGCGTCTGGAGGCCCGCATAGTCGTTCAGCGCGACATCGTCGCCGATCGTCACCAGGTCATGCTCGGTCAGGTCGGTGGTGTCGATATAGCAGCGCTTGCCGACCTTGGCCCCCATCAGCCGCAGATAGAGGCCGATCCAGGGCGTGCCCCGCAGCGGCTCGAGCAGATTGGCGACGGCGAGGTTCTCATAGGTCGCGGTCACCAGTTCGGTCCGCCAGACGAAGGTGCTCCACAAGGGCGCGGTCCGTGCCTTGTAGCGCCCGACGACCAGCCATTTCAGCGCCAGCACGAACGCCCCGCAGGCGAGGCAAAAGCCGACATAGAGGAACGGGAAGGCGCTAATGATCACCAGCCCGCCGCGTTCCAGGTCGTCGAGATCGCCGACCACCGACAGCAAGGCGCTGAAGAACACGAGGAAGGCGGTCAACGACAGGGTGGTGCGGATCGCCTCGATCGACAGGCGCGTCGCGATCAGGCCGCGCGACGGATTGAAGCGCGCACCTTCGTCGAACATCGTCGCGACCTGCCGCACTGGCAGCTTGATCGCGGGCGAGCCGAACCAGGTGCTGCCCGCCTCGGTGGCCAGCACCGGGTCCTCGGGCGGCTTGGACAGGACGCCGATCAGCACCTCGTCGCCGATCTGCGCGCCGGTGGGGAGCAGCGCGGAGTTGCCGATGAAGCTGCGGCGGCCGATCCTGGTATGCGCGAGTTCGATGGTGCCATGCCCGATCTTGGCCGCGCCGAAGATCACCGAGTCCGCGATGAAGCTCTCCGGCCCGATCTCGACCAGATCGGGGACGATGGCGCTGGCGGTCGAAATTTCCGCCCGCCGCCCGACCTTCGCGCCCAGCGCACGATACCAAGGGATGACGTAGAGCGTGGCGAAGATCGGATGCAGTAGCCGCAGGGCCAGGTCGTTGATCTGGCGCACCATCCAGTAGCGGACATAGAACCAACTATCGAGGCGATAGACGCCCGGCTTGACGCGCCCGAGGATCAACCGCTTGGCGAGCACGGTCAGCACGCACATCATGACGATATAGGTCGCGGCCAGCAGCGGCGAGACGAGCATATAGCCATAGCCGGTGGTCGCCCAGTCCAGCTCGATCAGCGCGATCAGGCCCGGCGCGATCGGCAGGATGGCGATGATCGGCAGCAGCAGCGCACCGATGAGGATGGCCAGCGACGGCCCCGTCCGCTTGGCCTTGGCGTGCACCTGCCCGGGCTCGACCATCCGGTCGAAGGCGGCGGGCGATCCCGTCCAGCGCTGGCGTGCCGGGATCACCGTCTCGGCCGGGAGCGCGGCCATATCGTCGAGGATGGCGTCATCCTCCAGCGCCGCGTTGCGGCCAACCACCGCCTGCCCGCCGACGAACGCACGATTGCCCAGCGTCACCGTGCCCAGCCGCAGCAGCCCCCGCTCGACCGAGCTGGTCGCCATCACCGCCTGGTCGCTGACGATCGCATCGTCGCCGCACGCGAACAGATCGGCGGTGTCGATGACGCCGTTGCCGATATAGGCCCGCTTGCCGATCTTCGCGCCGAGCATCCGGTAATAGCCCCGGATCATCGGCGTCCCCGCCAGATAGGGGGTCGCCGTCACCGCGATGATCCGTCGCACCAGCCACCAGCGGAAATAGGTCCCGCCCCATAGCGGATAGTCGCCCGCCTTGAACCGCCCCGCGATCAGCCACTTGGCCGCGATCGAGAACAGCATCGAGGCGACCGGCACGATGGTGAAGAACAGGGCGCTCAGGATCAGCGCGTCGATACGCGGCATCCGCCCGGCCAGATGCGTATAGGCGACGTATGGGAAGAACCACTGCAACCCGGCAATGGTATAGACCGGCAGCAGCGCGACCGTCTGCGCCGCGACGCACAGCCAGCGTTTCCATTCGGGGACGCGGTGGAAGCTGTCCTCGCTCACCACCGCGACCGCCGCCGCGCCGCCGATCCGGATCGCCAGCGCCCGGATGGTCGGCGCGGCATAGAGGTCTTCCAGCGACAGCCCCTCCAGCCCGGCGACCTTGCGCGCCGCCGATACCAGCCGCGCGGCCTTCAGCGAGTGGCCGCCCAGATCCTCGAACAGGTCATCCGTGACCGACACCGGTTGCGGCGCGAAGGCTTCCGTCCAGATGGCGTGGAGCTTTTCCTCCATCGGGGTGGCGGGCGGCTCGATCGTGCGGCCGGTATCGACCGTGATCTCGGGCTTTACCAGCGCCTTGCGGTCGACTTTGCCCGAGGCGGGCAAGGTCGGCAGCGCCGCCATCACCTGATAGGCGGCGGGGCGCATGTAATTGGGCAGGCGTTCGGTGACGCGCGCCTTGATGTCCGCCGTGTCGATCGTCTCGCCCGAGCGGGCCACCAGGAAGGCCGCCAGAAACTCGGAGCCGTCGGCGTCGGTGAACAGGTGGACCACCGCCTGCGCGACGCCGGGCGCCTCGCCGATCACCGCCTCGATCTCGGCCAGTTCGACGCGGAAGCCGCGGATCTTGACCTGGGTGTCGATGCGCCCGACGAAATCGATATCCCCCGCCGCATCCAGCCGGACGAGATCGCCCGAGCGATAGATACGCTCCGGCCCGCCCGACACGGTGTCGAACGGGGTCATGGTGAACTTCTCGGCGGTCAGGTCGGGCCGGTTGACGTAACCGACACCGACGCCGGGGCCGCCGATCACCAGCTCGCCCTCCTGCCCCGCCTCGACCGGCCGAAGCGCCTCGTCGACGATCCAGGCGGTATAGCCGGGCAGCGGCTTGCCGATGGTGATGCGCTTGCCCGGCTGCACCTCGGTCCAGGTCGCCGTCACCGAGGTTTCGGTCGGGCCATAGGTGTTGAGCAGTCGCAGTCCGGGACGGGCGAGCCGACGCGGCAAATCGGCCGGACACGCCTCGCCCCCCATGTTGATCAGGCGGAGCGTCGGCACCGGATGCTCGACCAGCGCGATCAGCGAGGGGACGACGTGCCAGATCGTCGTCCCCTCCGCCGCCAGTGCGATGGCGACGTCGGGGCCGCTGGCCGCCAGCGGATCGGTCGCGACGAGCAGCTTCGCACCGACGAAGAACGCGCTCCACATCGTCTCGACCGACATGTCGAAGGCCAGGCTGAACCCGCCGAACACGATGTCGCCCGGCTCCAGCGCCAGGATCGCGCTTTCGGAGCGGACCAGGTGGCAGGCATTGGCATGGGTGATCATCACCCCCTTGGGCCGCCCGGTCGTGCCCGAGGTATAGATGATATAGGCCAGGTCGTGGCGATCCGATCCCGTCACCTCGCGCCCCATCGCCACCGGCGGTTCGGCGGCCAGGTCGCCCAGTTCGGCGTCGAGCGCCAGCGTCGCCCCCGGTATCTCCCCCGCCCGCGCGCCGGTGGTGATGGTCAGCGCTGCGCCGCTATCCTCGATGATGTAGGCGATGCGATCCTGCGGATAGCCCCAGTCGACCGGCACATAGGCCGCGCCTGAGCGCAACACGCCCAGGATCGCCATATACTGGTCGAGCCCGCGCGGCAGGCACAGGACGACACGGTCGCCCTTCCCCACCCCCAGCGCGCGCAGCCGATGCGCCAGCGACAGGCTGCGCTGGGCCAGCATGTCATAGGTCCATTCGGTCGAACGATCGAACTCCTCGTCCGCACCGATCAGCTTCAGCGCGGTCGTCCAGCCGCGCGTCCGACAGGTCGCGTCGAACAGCTCGTGCAGCAATTCGTCGCGGGCATAGGGGCGATCGGGCCGCAGCGCCGGGGCCGGGGCGATCGAGGCATGGATGCTCGGCGCGACGGAGACTTCGGAATCTGCGGACATCAACACGCTTTCATGGGCAAGGACGGTCGGCTCAACTGCGCCGGATCAGTGCCCGTGACAATCGCCGATCTTCGAGCGAATAGTAAAGCCAGATACCGTCCTCCCCCACCACGACCGAGGCGGCGAAGGCGATATCGGTCGCGCCGCGATCGTCGGCGGGCGGCGGCAGGATCAACGGCTCGATCCCGCGCGCGACGACGCGGCTATAGTCCGCATCGAACGCGACCCAGCCGATCCGCCAGCGCGCGTCCCGCGTCGCGCCGTTGTAGAACATGACCGGACAGTCCCTGTCGTCGGTCAGCAGCGGCCCGGTCGACAGATGCCAGTCGTCCCAGCTATCCTCACGCGGCATGAAGGGGGTCGGCTGCTCGGTCCAGGGGCCAGCCCCGTCCTCGCCGATCGCCAGGCCGATACGCGACGCCTCGTCGGCGGCATATTCGTAAAACAGCCGCCAGCGGCCGTCCGCCGTGCGGTCGACGGTCGCCTCCTTGGTATTGCCCTCCGACTTGGACGAGGCGAGTGCGACGCCGCTCTTGACCAGCCGGTCGATCGACGGCCCGGTGGCATAGGACAGCTCGCCATGCGCGTGATCGGCCAGCACGCCCGAGTAATAAACGAGATAGCTGTCGTCGCGGCGCACGACGGTCGGGTCCTCGACCCCGCCCGCGTCATGCTCGCCCGGCCCCGGCGCGATGGAGGGCGCGTCCAGCATGGTGAAATGCCGCCCGTCCTCGCTCCACCCGGCCCAGATCACGCCGGTATCGGTCAGGGTCTCGCCGGGGCGAACCACGGCGCGGACCATCATGCCCCAGCGGCCATCCGCCTCGCGCCAGACATAGGGGCTCATCAGGTCGCGGGCCATGAGTTCGGGTGGCCCGTCGAGCGTCACCGCCTCGATCCGCTTGACGTTGAAGTCCAGGTCGAAGGGTGCATCGGCCACCCGGTCCTTGACGTGCGGATCGGCGACCGGGCCGTTCGCGTCCGGGGCCATCATGCGCCGAGCGCCTGCATCAGCGACAGGCCGCCGTCGATCACGATGCGCGCGCCGGTGATATACTTCGCCTTGTCGGAGGCCAGGAAGACGGCAAGGTCGGCGACCTCCGAAGCGTTGCCTGCCCGGCCCATCGGGATGTTTTTCTCCAGGCTGGCGCGATACGCGGGGTCCGCCTGGGCCTTCGCGTTCATCGGGGTCAGGATCATGCCCGGTTCGATCGCGTTCACCCGAATGCCGCGCGGCGCTTCCTCGATCGCCAGCGTCTCGACCAGGTTGGTCAGCCCGCCCTTGGCCGCGCAGTAATCCGCGCCGCCCGCGCGGACGGCATAGGCGTGGATCGACGAGATCTGCAGGATCGTCGCGTCGCCCTTCGCCTCGCCCCGCCCAGTCAGGAAACGGCGCGAGGTCAGGAAGGCGCCGGTCAGGTCGGTGTCGATCATGCGACGCCAATGGTCCAACGTCATGTCGCGCACCGCCACGCCCGCCATGTTGACGCCCGCGGAATTGACCAGCACGTCGGCCGCGCCCCATTGCTTCTCGACGATGGCGAATGCCCGATCGACCGATGCTTCGTCATCGACCCCGACCTGCACCGTGATCGCCTCGCCGCCCGCCTTGCGAACCGCCTCTGCCGTGACGTCGGCGGCGGCCTGATCGCTGTGATAGAGGACCGCGACCCTGGCTCCGGTCGCGCCGAACGCCTGGGCACAGGCCGCGCCGATCCCTGACTCGGCTCCCGTCACGATCACCGTCTGCGCTGCCACCGGCTTCCTCCCATCATGGATGAACGCCGCCAACGATCCTTATCCGGGATTGTTGCTGGAGAAGAACGACATTAACGATCCGTCATTCGTCGCCACCGCTGCGTTCATGATGCCCGCTCATCGCCGCACCCGCATCCGGGGTGAAACGCCGGTTCCAGATGACCGCCGAGGCCGAGATGATCGCCACCACGACGAACGCCGCCGAGAAGCTGCTGAGCGTCGGCCCGCCCTTGCCCTCGATCAGCGTGCCCAGCTCCAGCACGGTCGCGGCGGTGCAGATGCCCAGCGACAGGGTCAGTTGCTGGAAGGTCGCGTAGAAGCTGGTCGCCGCGCTCATCCGGTCCTTGTCGACATCGGCATAGGCAATGGCGTTGAAGCCGGTGAACTGGAACGAGGTGAAGAACCCCGACAGCGCCAGGATGAACGTGATCAGCGGGATCGACCAGTCGGGGCGGAACAGCGCACAAGTCGCATAGCCCGCACTGCTCGCCAGTCCCGACACGATCAGGCTGCGGCGAAAGCCCCAGCGGCGCAGGACGCGCGGGGCAAGCGCCTTCATCGCCAGCGCGCCGACTGCGCCCGCCATGGTGATCGTGCCGGTCTTCGCCGCGCTCAACCCGAAGCCGAGCTGGAACATCAGCGGCAGCAGGAAGGGCTGCGCGCCCTGCGTGATCCGGGTCAGCGAGCCGCCGATCACCGACAGGCGAAAGGTCGGCACCCGCATCAGCCTGGGGTCGAGGATCGGATCGGCCGTATGGCGCGCATGGTGGATATAGAGCCAGCCAAAGACGGCACCGACGATCAGCAGCCCGATCGCCAGCCTACCGGTGCCGGGTCGGCTCGCCAGCTCGAACCCGAACAACAGACAACCGAGCGCGATGCCCGAGAACAGGAAGCCCGACACGTCGAACCGCAACCGCGCATCGCCGCGCACCTCGGGCACCAGCATCCATGCGCCGATCATGCCGATGACGCCGATCGGAATGTTGAGATAGAAGATCCAGCGCCAGTCGAGCCAGGTGACGATGAACCCGCCCAGCGGCGGTCCCAGGATCGGCCCGATCAGCGCTGGCATCACCAGCCAGGACAGTGCCTGCACCATGTCCGCCTTGGCGACGCTGCGCAGCAGGACCAGCCGCCCGACCGGCACCATCATCGCGCCGCCAATGCCTTGCAGGAAGCGCGCGGCGACCAGGGTGGGCAGCGATCCCGACTGCGCGCACAGGACCGAGCCGATCAGGAACACCCCGATCGCCGAGCAGAAGATGGTGCGCGACCCGAACTTGTCGGCTAGCGTCCCGCTGGCGGGAATGAACAGCGCCAGCGCCAGCAGATAGCTGGTCAGTGCCAGGCTGAGGCTGGTGGCGGGCGTCGCGAGATCGCGTGCCATGGTGGGCAGCGCGACGGTCAGCACGGTGCCGTCCAGCTGCTGCATGAACAGGGCCGAGGCGACGACCAGCGCGATGACGCGATAGCCGCGCGTCTGAACCGGTTCTTCCGAACGCGGCGCGCCACTGGTCACCGCTTCGACGCCGGGGGCCAGACCGTCATTCACATCCGCACTCATCGAGGCCAGGTTACGTCGTCGCCACCGCATGTCGTTCCATTCGTCAATCGCGTGACCCCCGAGGTTCCTCAAACGCGATAGCGGGCCCCGTGATCAAGACCCGTGACGAAGTTTTGCTGTCATCGACCAAAATTCCTCGTTCCTCCCCTTGCCGAAGAGCGATGGCACCTCCGACCCCGTGAACCGCCCGGATCGCCCCGACTGCCGCAAGACGAATGGAACGGCGTCAGGCCGACGGGGTTTGGAAACGGTCCATGCAAAGGGTCTTTTCCACCGATGCCGACGATCACCACCGACCATCTTTCCATCGCCTATGACCTGTACGGGGCCGAGGGCGATCCCGTCGTCCTGCTGCTGCACGGCTGGCCCGACGATGCGACCACCTGGGACCGGGTCGCGCCGCGCCTGGCGCAGGCGGGCCTTTGCGTGGTGGTGCCGACCCTGCGCGGTTTTGGTACCACCCGCTTCCGCTACGACCATACGCCACGCACCGGCGACAGCGCGATCCTGGCACTGGATGCGATCGCGTTGATGGACGCGCTGGGCGTCGATCGCTTCATGGTCGCGGGGCATGACTGGGGCAGCAACATCGCCGAGGCGCTGGCGGTCGGCTGGCCCGATCGGGTCCGGCGGCTGGCGATGCTCGGCACGCCGCCGCGACTGGGCGGGATGCCGACGCCGTCCTTCGATCAGGCGCAGCGGCAATGGTATCACTGGTTCATGGCCACCCGGCGCGGTGCTCAGGCGGTGCGCGACGACCGGCGCGGCTTTGCCCATGTCCACTGGGTCAACTGGTCGCCCCCGGGCTGGTTCGACGAGGCGACGTTCGACCGGGTCGCGCGTTCCTTCGACAATCCCGACTGGCCTGCGGTGACGATCCACAGCTACCGCGCGCGCTGGGACGAGGCGCAGCCCGATCCGCGCGGGACTTGGCTGGCCGATCGGGTCAAGGCGACCAAGACTTTGTCCCTGCCCACGCTCTATATCCACGGAGCCGTGGACGGCGTGAACCCGCCCGCGACCGCGCGGGACGTAGCGGGCAAGTTCACCGGGCCGTTCAAGATGGTCGAGCTGCCCGGCGTCGGCCATTTCCCGCAGCGGGAGAATCCAGAGGCCGTGACGCGGCATTTGCTGGACCTGTTCGTCGACGCGGAACAGGACCACGGCCATTGGAAGATCGCCGCCGGGGTCGCGGCGGCGGGGCTGTTGGCCGCCGCCATCGGCCTTGCCTGCACCCGCCGGACGGAGGATGAGTCGGGGTCCGATCCTTCCTCCCCCGCGAGCGGAGGTGGCAAGCCGGAGGTCTGACGGGGGTGGCGCGGTTGGTGGTCTTGCCCCCTCATCACACCGGATGACACCCCTCCACCATGGTCCGCATGATCCCCTTCCCCTGACAAGGGAGGAATGGATTTGCCGAATGTGTCACGTCATGCGACACGAACCCCAGGGTGTTCGTGGATGAGCCACGGGCAGGATGATCGTTGGTCGGGCCGCCAGCGAGGACCAGTCCTGCCGGAGCCATAGGCCGATGACCCGTCACCATCCCCTGCGCGGCAGCGCGATTCGCCCCGTGCGCGTCAGCGCGATCCGCCGTTTCCTCGAATCCCAGACCGCGGCCGGACTGGTGCTGATGGCCTCTGCCGCCATCGCGCTGGTCCTCGCCAATTCGCCGTTCGCGGCTGGTTATACCGCGCTGCTCCACCGGCATCTGGGGCCACTATCGGTCGAGCATTGGATCAATGACGGGCTGATGGCGGTGTTCTTCCTGCTCGTCGGGCTGGAGATCAAGCGCGAGGTTCTGGACGGACAGCTATCCACCTGGCCGCGCCGTATCCTGCCGGGGCTGGCGGCGCTTGGCGGCATGGTGGTGCCCGCTCTCGTCTATCTCGCCTTCAATCGCGGCGGCACCGCATCGGGCTGGGCGATCCCGGCAGCGACCGACATCGCCTTTGCGCTGGCGGTGATCCGCCTGGTCGGCGACCGCGTTCCTGCGTCGTTGCGTGTGTTCCTGGCGGCATTGGCGATCATCGACGATCTGGGCGCGGTGGTGGTGATCGCGGCCTTTTACTCGTCCTCGCTATCCTGGATCGATCTAGGCGGCGCGGCGGCGATGCTGGCGCTGCTGGTGGCCTTCAACCGCTTGGGGGTGAAGCGACTGTTGCCCTATCTGCTGGTCGGGCTGATCCTGTGGGTCTTCATGATCCGGTCGGGCATCCACGCGACCATCGCCGGTGTGCTGCTGGCCTTCACCATCCCGATGACGCGCACCCCGGCCCGCCCCGATTGCGAGGACGATACGCGCGACAGCCCGCTCCACCGGCTGGAACACGCGCTGCACAAACCGGTCGGTTTCCTGATCGTCCCGATCTTCGGGCTGGCCAATGCCGGGGTGTCGGTGCTGGGGCTGCCGGTGGACGCCTTCGCCGCGCCGGTCACGCTGGGCGTCGGCCTGGGACTGTTGCTCGGCAAGGTGGTCGGCGTCTTCGGCATGACGATGCTGGCGGTCCGCACCGGCCTTGCCGATGCGCCCGCCCATGCCAGCCCGGTCCAGATGCTGGGCACCGCCCTGCTCTGCGGCATCGGCTTTACCATGAGCATCTTCATCACCCTGCTCGCCTTTCCCGGCGATCCGCTGCTCCAGACGGAAGCGAAGCTGGGGGTGCTGGCGGGGTCGCTGGTGTCGGGGTTGTTGGGATATGCGGTTTTGCGCCGCGCCGGGCGATAGGGGCGTACGTTCACTTTCTTTTGCAGGGGTAGCGGCCCCTTACTCGCCCCCCGCAAGCGGTGCCGCCACCCCTTCTTACTCCCCTCCCGCAGGCGGGAGGGGGCGTGATTGGGACACGGGCATCGTGCCACTCAAGCACCTTCCCCTTCCTCCCGTCTTCATGTCCCGCTACCCCTGGCGAATGATACGGCTCGGCTGGCTTATATTGGGGTGCCTGTTCGTCGCGCTTGGCGTGATCGGGGCGATCCTGCCGCTGATGCCGACGACGATCTTCCTGATCCTCGCGGCGGGGTGTTTCGCGCGGTCGTCGCCCCGGCTGGAGGCGTGGCTGCTCGACCATCCGCGCTTCGGCCCGACCTTACGCGCCTGGCGGGAGCGGGGCGCGATCGGGCGACGGGGCAAGATGATGGCGTGCGGCGGAATGACGCTGGGCTATGGCCTTTTCTGGCTGGGCGCGCGGCCGCACTGGCCGCTGGCGCTGCTGGTCGCGGCCGTCATGCTGGCTTGCGCGTCCTTCGTCCTGACCCGACCGACCGCCTGACCCGGCTTGTGCCGATACCATATGAAGCATATATGTTTCATATATGGGTATCGTAAAAATCGACGACCAGCTTCACGAAGAGGTCCGCTGCGCCAGCACCGTCATGTGCCGCTCGATCAACGCGCAGGCCGAGTTCTGGATGAAGATGGGCATGCTGGCCGAGGCCAATCCGACGCTGAGCTTCCACGAAATCGTCAAGGCGCAACTGGCCGCCGCCGACGTTCCCCTGCCCCAGCCGCTGGTCGCCTGACATGGTGAAGACGGCCGAGGAGCTGGCGCTGATGCGCGTGTCCGGGCGATTGCTGGCGCAAGTGTTCGAGATGCTCGACGGCGTGAGTCTGGCGGGTATGTCGACGCTGGCGATCAACGATCTGGTCGAGCGGTACATCACCCACGACCTGTCGGCGCGCCCGGCGAGCAAGGGCCAATATGGCTTTGCCTATGTGCTCAATAGCTCGATCAACCAAGTCGTGTGCCACGGCGTGCCCAGCGCCGACGACGTGGTTCGGGACGGTGATATCATCAATCTCGACATCACGCTGGAGAAGAACGGGTTCATCGCCGATTCCAGCAAGACCTATATGGTCGGCGAGGTCTCGCCGGTCGCGAAGCGGCTGGTCCGCGTGACGCAGGAGGCGATGTGGAAGGGCATTGCCCAAGTCCGCCCCGGCGCGCGGCTGGGCGATGTCGGCGCGGCGATCGAGAAACATGCCAAGGCGAACGGCTATTCGGTGGTCCGTGACTATTGCGGCCACGGCATCGGGCGGGAGATGCACAAAGCGCCCGACGTCATGCACTTCGGACGGCCCGGCACGGGTGTGCCGCTGCGCGAGGGCATGACCTTCACCATCGAGCCGATGATCAACCAGGGCACGCGCAAGGTGTCGACCGGGGATGACGGCTGGACGGTCGTGACCGATGACGGAAAGCTCTCGGCGCAGTTCGAGCATACGGTCGCGGTGACGAAGACCGGGGTCGAGGTGCTGACCCTGCGGACGGGCGAGACGATGGGGTGATCCAAATCCTCCCCGTACCGGGGAGGAATTTCTACCCCTCCACCCGCAACCTGTATCCCACCCCCAGCTCGTTCGCGATGACGCTCCCGACCGGCTGCGGCGCTTCGAGTTTCTGGCGCAGGTTGCGCACGACGATGCGCAGGTAATCGATGCGCGGATCCTCGTCCCCGCCCCAGGCGGCGTCGATGATCTTGTCGTGCGTCACCACCCGGCCGGGATGGCGTGCCAGAACGGCCAGCACATCATATTCCTTGCGGGTCAGATGCTGTTCCTCGCCCCCGCGCGTCACCACCCGCCGGTCGAGATCGATCGCCAGATCGCCGGTCCGCACGATGCTGGGCGCCGCCTCCGCCGCGCGTCGGTGCCGCAGCGCCACGCGCAGCCGCGCGAGCAATTCGTCCGTGTCGAACGGCTTGGTGACATAATCGTCCGCGCCCAGGTCGAGCGCGGCGACCTTCTCCTCGGTCGCCTCGCGCGCCGACACCACCAGGATCACCCGCTCTCCCGCACGCAGCAGCGGGATCAGGCTCAATCCGTCGCGGTCCGGCAGTCCCAGGTCGAGCAGCACGGCATCGGGATGGTCCGCCGCCGCCCGCGCCAGCGCCTCGCGCCCGTCACGCGCCTCGACCACCAGATGCCCCGCCTGTTCCAGCGTGTTGCGCAACAGGCGGCGGATCGCGATTTCGTCATCCACCACCAGGATCGTCGCGGGCATCAGGCCATTCCCTCCGGCGCACCATCGCGCATGATATGGTCGCGCGGGAAGCACAGGGTGAACATCGCCCCTTCGCCATCCTCGCGGTTGCCCGCCTCTACGCCCAGACCCATGGCCTCGGCAAAGGCCTTGACGATGGCGAGGCCCAGTCCGGTGCCGCCCGCCACCCGGTCGGAGCCTTCCAGCCGGCGGAACGTCTCGAACACCTCGTTCTCGCGACCCGGTGGCAGGCCCGGGCCGTGGTCGAGCACCGACAGGCGCAGCGTGCCGTGGCGATGCCGCCCTTCGATCACGATCTCGGTCCCCGGATCGCCATAGCGCCCGGCATTGTCGAGCAGGTTGAGGAGGCAATGGTGCAGCAACTGCGGATCGGCACGGACCAACGGCAGGTCGGGCGGCACGTCGAGGCGCACCGAATGCCCCTCCAGCGCGCGGCGCGCGTCATGCGCCGCGCCGGTGACGGCATCGCTCAGGTCGATCGCCTCGATCTTCAGCTTCAGCGCCCCCGCCTCGACCCGCGCCATGTCGAGCAGATTGGCGACGAAGCGGTTTAGCCGCGCCGCCTCCCCCTCGATGGTGGCGATCAGGTCGGGCGTCGCCCCCTGCCGCAGTTGCGCGGCGGCGGCCATCACGGCGGTCAGCGGCGTGCGCAGGTCGTGGCTGACCGACGACAGCAGCGCGGCGCGCAGGCGATCGCGGGTGCGCACCGCATCGACATCGCGCACCTCGGCCTCCAGCCGCAACCGTTCCAGGATCAGCGCGGCCTGGTCGATCAATCCGGTCAGCAGCGGCAGGCGGTCGGCACGCACCGGCTCGCCCCCCGCATCGCGTGCCAGTCCCAGCACGGCGAGCGTCCGGTTGCCCGCCTTGAGCGGCTGGAACAGCCATTCCGACGCGGCCAGCGTCGCCGATCCCTTGCCCGCGGGCGTGCCGGTGTCGAAGGCCCAGTGGGCGGCCGCCATCTCCATGGTTTCCAGCCGGTAATCGGGCTTGGTCGCCGCCTGCACCGCCAGCCCGGCGGGCGACGGGGTAAGCAGCACGGCCTGCACCTCGAACAGAAGCGCGATATCCTCGCAGATCACCCGCGCCGCCTCGGCCGGGTCGGCCAGACCGCTCAACCGGTGAAGAAACCCCGCCAGCGTGGCATTGTCGCGCGCGCTCGCCGCCGCCAGATCGGCCTGCGCCCGCACCCGCGAGGTCAGCTGGCTGGTCGCGACCGCGACGCCCAGCAGGACGAAGATCGATATGATATTCTCGGGATTGCTGACGCTCAGCGTCCCGACCGGGGGCAGGAAGAAGAAGTTGTAGGCAAGGCTCGACACGATCCCGGCGAACAGGCCGGTGCGCAGGCCATAGAGGCTCGCCGCCGCCATGACCGGCAACAGGTAAAGCAGCGCGACATTGCCCAGGTTCAGGATATGGAACAGCGCACTGGCCAAGGCGGTCACCGCCGTGACCCCCGCCAGCGTCAGCGCATAACCGGTCGGCGATCCCCATTGCCCGCGCGGCCGAACCCGATCGCGCGGATCGGCGGTGACTTCGCCGACGGGCAGGACATGCACGGTGACACCCGGCGTCTCGCGTACCAGCCGGTCGACGACCGATCCGTGACGCAGCTCGAACCAGCGCGAGCGCTTGGCCTTGCCGACGACCAGCTGCGTGGCGCGCGCATCGGTCAGGAAGGCGCGGATACCCTCGACCACACTCGGCGCGGGCACCGTCGCCACTGCCGCGCCCAGTTGCGTCGCCAGCGTCATCGACGCCGCCAGCCGCCGATGCTGCGCCTCGCCCAGCGTCGCGGTGCGCGGCGTGTCGATGAACAGCGCGGTCCAGGGCGCGCGCAGCGCATCGGCGGTACGCTTGGCGGCGCGGACCAGTTCGTCGGCACCGGGCAGTTCGCTGACCGCGACGACCAGCCGCTCGCCCGCCGCCCATTGCCCGCCGACACCGAGCGACCGGACATGGTCCAGCATCTGCGCATCGACCGCCTGCGCCGCGCGCCGCAGCGCCAGTTCGCGCAAGGCCGACAGGTTGGACTTGGAGAAGAAGTGCGACAATGCGCGCGTCGCTTCCTGGGGGAGGTAGACCTTGCCCGCCTTCAATCGCTCGATCAGTTCGTCGGGGGGGATGTCGACCACCTCGATCTCGGCGGCCTCCAGGATACGGTCGGGCACCGTCTCGCGCACCCGGACGCGGGTGAAGCTGGCGACGACGTCGTTCAGGCTCTCGATGTGCTGGATGTTGACCGTGGAATAGACGTCGATCCCGGCCGCCAGCAGTTCCTCCACGTCCTGATACCGCTTGGGATGGCGGCTGCCCGGAGCGTTGGTGTGGGCCAGTTCGTCGACCAGCGCGAGGCGCGGCGCGCGGGCGAGGACCGCGTCGATATCCATTTCGTGCAGCGTCCGCCCCTCATAGGGGACGGGGCGGCGGGGCATGACCTCCTGCCCCCGGACCAGGGCCTCGGTCTCGACCCGGCCGTGCGTTTCGACGACCGCGACGACGACATCGACGCCGTCGCGCCGTCGTGCGGCCCCTTCGGACAGCATCTCGAACGTCTTGCCGACGCCCGGTGCTGCCCCGAGGAAGATCTTCAGGCGGCCGCGCCCCTCGCGTTCGGCGACGCGAAGCAGGGCCTGCGGATCGGGACGCGACTCGCCTGCCGTCATCGCTTACCGAGCGCGTCCAGCGCGCGGTTGAGGGCGAGGACGTTGACATGCGGGTCGCCCAGCACCGAGTCCTCGGTCTTGGCGACGACCAGCGCGCGGACCTGTTCCACGCCCAGTCCACGGACGCGGGCGACCCGTGCCGCCTGCGCCTGTGCCGCTTCGGGCGACAGATCGGGGTCGAGGCCCGAACCGCTGGTGGTGACCAGGTCGGCGGGCACCGGGCCCATAACGCCCTCGGCGCGGCGCTTGGCCACGTCGGCCTTCACCCGGTCGGCCAGGGCCTGCGACGTCGGCCCGAGGTTCGAGCCGGACGAGGCCAGCCCGTCATAGCCCTTGCCCGCTGCCGAGGGGCGCGTCTGGAAATAGCGGTCGCTGACGAATGCCTGTCCCACCACCTCGGAACCGATCACCCGGCGACCGACCTGAACCAGGCTGCCATTGGCCTGATGCGGGAAGATCGCCTGGCCGATCCCGGTCATCGCCAGTGGATAGGCGATGCCGAGCAGGACTGCGAACAGGATCGTCATCACGATCGCGGGCCGCAAGGCGGAAGTGAAATCCTTACCCATGACAATGCTTCCTTATGCGAGCCCGAGGCCACCGACCACAAGGTCGATGATCTTGATGCCGACGAACGGCGCGATCAGGCCGCCCAGGCCATAGATCGCCAGGTTGCGTGCCAGCAGCGGGCCCGCCCCCATCGGCTTGTAGGTGACGCCCTTCAGCGCCAGCGGCACCAGGAGCGGAATGATCAGCGCGTTGAAGATGATCGCCGACAGGATCGCCGATTGCGGCGTCGCCAGACCCATGACGTTCAGCACGCCGAGGCCCGGGTAGAGCGCCACGAACATCGCCGGGATGATCGCGAAATATTTCGCGACGTCATTGGCGACCGAGAAGGTCGTCAGCGCCCCGCGCGTCATCAGCAGCTGCTTGCCGAGGCCGACGACCTCGATCAGCTTGGTCGGATCGCTGTCCAGATCGACCATGTTGCCCGCTTCGCGCGCGGCCTGGGTGCCGGTGTTCATCGCCACGCCCACATCGGCCTGGGCCAGCGCGGGCGCGTCGTTGGTGCCGTCGCCGCACATCGCGACCAGCTTGCCGCCCTGCTGTTCCTTGCGGATCAGGTCGAGCTTGTCCTCCGGCGTCGCCTGGGCGAGGAAGTCGTCCACGCCCGCTTCGGCGGCGATCGCGGCGGCGGTCAGGGGATTGTCGCCGGTGATCATCACCGTGCGGATGCCCATGCGGCGCAACTCGCCGAAGCGTTCGCGAATGCCCGCCTTGACCACATCCTTCAGGAAGATCGCGCCCAGCAGACGGCCATTCTCGGCCACCGCCAGCGGCGTGCCGCCCGCGCGCGCGATCTCGTCGGTGATGCGACGGAGTTGCGTCGCCGCCGCCGTCTCGCCCACACCCGGATGGGCGCGCAGGATCGAGTCGACCGCGCCCTTCTGGATCAGCCGGTCACCGATCTTCACGCCCGAGATACGGGTCTGGGCGGTGAAGGGAATGATCTCCGCGTCCGCAGGCAGGCTGGCGATCGAGACCTTGAACTGATCGCGCGCCAGAACGACGATCGAGCGGCCTTCGGGCGTCTCGTCGGCCAGGCTGGCCATCAGCGCAGCTTCGGCCAGCGCGTCGACATCCGCGCCGCCGACCGCACGGAACTCGCTCGCCTGACGGTCGCCGATGGTGATGGTGCCCGTCTTGTCGAGCAGCAGCACGTCGACATCGCCCGCCGCCTCGACCGCGCGGCCCGACTTGGCGAGCACGTTGAAGCGGACCAGACGGTCCATGCCCGCAATGCCGATCGCCGACAGGAGCGCCGCGATGGTCGTCGGGATCAGCGTGATCAGCAGCGCCGCCAGGATCGCCACCGGGATGCTGCCACCGGCATAGGAGGCAAAGCCCGGAATGGTGCCGACCGCGATCAGGAAGATGATGGTCAGGCCGACAAGCAATATGGTCAGCGCCACCTCGTTCGGCGTCTTCTGCCGCTCGGCACCCTCGACCAGTGCGATCATGCGGTCGAGGAAGCCCTGGCCCGGATTGACTGTCACCTTCACCCGGATCTCGTCCGAGATGACGCGCGTGCCCGCCGTCACCGCCGAGCGGTCGCCGCCCGCCTCGCGGATGACGGGCGCGCTCTCGCCGGTGATCGCGGCTTCGTTGACCGAAGCCACACCGGCGACAACCTCGCCGTCCGAGGGGATCAGGTCGCCGGTTTCGACCAGCACCACGTCGCCGATCTTCAGCGCGCTGGCGGGGACATTCTCCCACTCATGGCCAGCGCCCCTCAGCCGCTTGGCGGTCAGTTCGGCCTTGGCGGCGCGGAGCGACGCCGCCTGCGCCTTGCCGCGCCCTTCGGCCAACGCTTCGGCAAAGGTGCCGAACAGCACGGTCAGCCACAGCCAGACGACCAGTTGCAGCTTGAAACCGGTGGTCAGCCCGTCATGTCCGACGACGAGCAGGACGGTCAGGAGCGCGGCGACCACCGCAGTCACGAACATCACCGGATTGCGGATCAACTCGCGCGGATTGAGTTTGACGAACGACGCCTTGATCGCCGGGAGCACGAGCTCGGCGGTGAACAGGCTCTTGGTAGGGGAATTGGCCACGACTGGCGCTCCCGATCAGAAGAGTTGACCGCGGATCATCGCAAGATGATCGGCGATGGGACCAAGGGCGAGGCTCGGCAGGAAGGTCAGGCCGCCCAGCACCAGCACGATGCCGACGAGCAGACCGATCCACAGAACACCCGTGGTCGGGAAGGAACCGGCCGAGGCGGGAACATGCTTCTTCGCCGCCAGGCTGCCTGCAATGGCGAGCATCGGCACGATGATGAAGAAGCGGCCCACCCACATGGCGACGCCCAGCAGACCGTCATACCAGGGGGTCGCGGCGGTCAGGCCACCAAAGGCCGAACCGTTGTTCGCTACCGCACTGGTGAAGGCATAGAGGATTTCGCCGAACCCATGCGGCCCCTTGTTGAGCGGCCCGGCCAGCCCCTGCTGCGTCACACACGACAGCGCGGTCAGGCCCAGGATGAACAGCGGCAGGACGGCGATGGCAAGGACAGCGAGCTTGACCTCGCGGCTCTCGATCTTCTTGCCGACATATTCGGGCGTGCGACCGACCATCAGGCCCGCCACAAAGACGGCCAGGATGGCGAACAGCAGGAAGCCGTAGATACCGGCACCGACGCCGCCGATGACGACTTCGCCCAGCTGCATGTTGAACAGCGGGATCATGCCGCCAAGGGCCGTGAAGCTGTCATGCATCGCATTGACCGCGCCGCACGACGCCGCCGTGGTGACGGCCGCGAACAGGGCCGAGGCGGCGACGCCGAAGCGAACCTCCTTGCCCTCCATATTGCCGCCCGCGACGCCAAGCTGGTGCAGCACGGGGTTGCCCGCCGCTTCCGCCCAGTAGCAGACCGCCGCACCGCCCAGGAACAGCAGGATCATCGCCGACAGGATCGCCCAGCCCTGGCGCGTGTTGCCGACCGCCTTGCCGAAGCACCATGTCAGGCCGAAGCCGATCATGAAGATCGACAGCATCTGGACGAAGTTGGTCAGCGCGGTCGGGTTCTCGAACGGATGCGCGCTATTGGCATTGAAGAAGCCGCCGCCATTGGTGCCGAGCATCTTGATCGCTTCCTGGCTGGCCACGGGGCCGAGCAGGATCGACTGGCGCACGCCCTCCAGCGTGTCGACGCTGACGACACCGGCCAGGGTCTGCGGCACGCCGCTGGCGATCAGGAAGACGGTATAGACGACGCAGAGCGGCAGCAGCAGATACAGGGTGATGCGCGTCAGATCGGCCCAGAAATTGCCGAGATTCTTCGTCTCACGCCCCGCAAAGCCACGAAACAGCGCAAAGGCCAGCGCGATGCCGGTCGCCGCCGACAGGAAATTGTGGATGGTCAGGCCCAGCATCTGCGACAGGTTCGACATGGTCGACTCGCCGCCATAGCTTTGCCAGTTGGTGTTGGTGGTGAAGCTGATCGCGGTGTTGAACGCCAGATGCGGGGTCAGCCCGGCCAGCCCCTGCGGATTGCCCGGCAGGTAATATTGCACGCGCAGCACGATATAGGTCAGGACCATCAGCGCGACGTTGAAGATCAGCATGTGCAGCGCATAACGACGCCAGCCCTGCTGCGCGTCCGGGTCGATCCCCGACAGCTTGTAGAAGCCGCGCTCGACGGGGCCGAGCACGAGGTGAAGGGGCGTGCGCCGCCCCTCGTAGAGTGCGAACAGCCACGCACCGACCGGCTTGGTCAGCGCGAGCAGGATCGCGACGAAGCCCAGGATCAGGGCCCATCCTTGAAGCGTCATGGTGCCGCCTCCTTCAGAAGCGTTCGGGGCGGATCAGCACCGCCACCAGATAGACGAGAAGGCCAAGCGCGGTCAGCGCCGCCAGCCAGAGGTCGAGGGTCATGGTCTCGCCCCCCTCACGCGTGGTCGCACAGCCGGGCATAGGCGAGCGTCGCCGCCACCAGCCCGGCCATGACCAGCAACCAGATCAGATCGTCCATGTGCGATGCTCCTCAGAAGGCGGCGGTGAGGGTGGCGAGGAAGGTGCTGCCCGCAATATTGCCGGTGCCGTCCTGCCCCTTGCTGAAGCTCGGCCGCAGATAGGCGGCCTTGCGGTCGGAAATGTTGGTGTCGACCCAGGACAGGCCCAGGGTCAGGTTGTGCCAGCTCGTGTCCGCGCCCAGCGACCAGTCCCAATAATCGCCGGTCGGCGTCGGGGCGGTCGCGTTGGGGCCAAGCCCGTCCATGCCCCAGCTATGGCCGATATGCGCCTTGGCGGTGAACGGCGTGCCCGCGATCGCGGCCGCGCCGTCGCCCCACAGGTACAGGTTGTCGCTCTTGGCGCCGGGATTGTCATAGGCACCGGCCGCCGCGCTCGCGCCGTTATTGTACCATTTGCCGATCGCCTGCTGCTTGGGCGCATAGGCGACACCGGCGGTCAGCGAAACCGGACCGGTCGTGCCCGACAGCTTGGCGAAGGGTTCGGCATAGTCGGTCTTGTTCGCGCCGCCCGGATACATGTACCAGGTCAGGCCCACGTCCAGCGTACCGTTCGGCGTGATCTTGGTCTTGTACCCGCCGATCAGGTCCAGCTCCATGTTCGCGCCGCCGAAGGTCCCCCACCCCGCCAGGTTCGACGCCCAGGTGCCGACGTACACGCCGCTTTCATGGGTCGCCGTGATGCCGGCCTGCACCGCCATATGCTCGTCCGACTGCGAAATGCCGCGCAGGCGATAGTCCGAGACGATCGCGGCCGACCCGCTGACTGTCACCGGCGACGGCGGCGCGGTCTCGGCGGTCTGCGCCGATGCGGCGGCCGGAAACACGAACAGCGCCGTGGCGGCGCTCAACATCATGGTCTTCATATATGCCCCTATGGACAGGCCGCCACGAGTGAGTTGGGCGACCTCCAGGACCGAGCAATTAGGCCCGAGCGCCGTAGCATTGCGAGGGCGATCCCCCGGTTTCGCATATAGAGGGCGTATAGTGGCCGCTCATTCCTCCCCTGGAAGGGGAGGTGGCAGGGCGGAGCCCTGACGGAGGGGTGTCACCCTCTCGATAGCGGGACACCCCTCCGACGCGCTGCGCGCGCCACCTCCCCTTGCAGGGGAGGAAAAGAAAGGCGTCACCGAAACGTCAACGATCTCCGCCATGGGCGTACCGATGGTCACCTTCTCCCGCCGCTCCCTCCTCTCCGCTGGTGCCGCCCTGGCCGGGTCCGCCGCCCTGCCCCCGGCCATCGCCCGCGCCGCCGCGATTCCGCCCGACCGGCGCACGGGCACGATCCGCGATGTCGAGCATGTCGTCATCCTGATGCAGGAGAATCGCGGCTTCGATCATTATTTCGGCACGATGCGCGGCGTGCGCGGGTTCGGCGACCGCTTCCCCATCCCGGTGGCATCATCGGACGGAGAGCCGCGCACCGTCTGGCAACAACGGGACCGCACGGCCAAGGACGGCCCGCGCCTCGTCTCGCCCTTCCACCTCGACACGGACAAGGAGTTCGCGTTGATGCGGATGGCAGGCACACCGCACACCTGGCCCGATGCGCAAGCCGCATGGGACGAAGGCCGCATGGCCCACTGGCCCGAGGCGAAGCACCAGCGTGCCATGGGCCATTATGCCCGCGCCGACCTGCCCTTCCAGTTCGCCTTGGCCGAGGCGTTTACGATCTGCGACGCCTATCACTGCGCGGTGCAGACGGGGACGAATACCAACCGCCTGTTCCTGTGGACCGGCACCAACGACCCTTCCGGCCAGGCGGGCGGCCCGGCGATCGGCAACTCGCATGACAGCTTCGTCGAGAATGGCGGCGCGGCCGACCCGTATCGCTGGACCACCACGCCGGAACGGATGCAGGCGGCGGGCATCGACTGGCGCATCTATCAGGACATGGCGGACAATTTCACCGACAACCCGCTGGTCGGCTTCCACGCCTATCGCGAGGCGCATCACGGGCGCGGCGACCCGGCGCTGAAGGACCGGGCGCTGACCACGCGCGGGCTGGACGCGCTGAAGGCCGATGTGCTCGCCGGACGATTGCCGCAAGTGTCCTATGTCATCGCCACCGCCGCGGGGTCGGAACATCCCAATCCCTCCAGCCCGGCTCAGGGCGCGGCCTATACCGCCGAGCTGCTCGACGCGCTGACCGCCGATCCGAAGGTCTGGGCGCGCACCGCGCTGTTCGTGATGTTCGACGAGAATGACGGGTTCTTCGACCACGTCCCCCCGCCCGCGCCGCCCTCTCGGGATGCGGACGGCCGGCTGCTGGGCGGGTCGACCGTCGGTCTGGCCGGGGCCTATCATGACGTGGCCTCGACCGGCGATGCGGACCTGGACAGGCCCGCCTATCGCGGTCGCCCTTATGGCCTGGGGCCGCGCGTGCCGATGTATGTCGTCTCACCGTGGAGCCGGGGCGGCTGGGTCAATTCGGAAGCGTTCGACCACACCAGCGTCATCCGTTTCCTGGAGACGCGGTTCGGGTTTCACGAACCCAATATCGCCCCTTGGCGGCGCGCCATCTGTGGCGACCTGACCAGTGCGTTCGACTTTGCCGGGAGCGATGCCGGACTGCCTATGCTGCCTGACCCGCGCGCGCTGGCCGTCCGCGCCGCCGCGATCAAGGGACAGGTCGACCCGCAGGCCCCCGCCGCGACCGGCGCGCCAAGCCAGGAACCCGGCATCCGCCGTGCCCGCCCTTTGTCATACCGGCTGGACGTGCAATGTAGCGCCGACCCAGCGGGCGTTCGCCTGCGCTTCCATGCGCAAGGCGCGGGCGCGGTCTTCCATGTCTATGACCGCCACGCCCTGGACCAAGTCCCGCGCCGCTATGTGCTGGCGGCGGGCACCGAGCTGGAGGATGTCTGGCCCGCCCCCCATGACCTGTGGGTGCTGGGCCCCAACGGTTTCCACCGTCATTTCGCCGGGCGCGCTTTGGCCGTCGAGACGCGGCTGGAGGACGACGCGCTGATCGTGACCGTGCCGCTGACGCTGACCGACCTGTCGATCGTTCGGCTCGAACCCGGCAAAGCCTCGCCAGCGCCTCGCCCGCTCAAGCCCGGTCGCCACCGCTTATCGCTGGACAAGGCGCTGGGCTGGTATGACGTCACCCTGACGCGGGCGAACGATCCGCACTACCGCCTGCGGCTGGCCGGACGGCATGACAGGTCCGGCCGCGCGACCGTCAGCGATCCGTTCCGTGCCTGACCTTCAGTCGAGACGGCATTATAGGGAGTTGCGCTGAGCGCCTCCCCAGGGATTCCTCTGCGAAACTCTCCCAGCACCACCCCGGCGAAGGCCGGGGCCCAGTTGCGAGACGAGTCTGAGTTACCGGAAACGATTCCCAACTGGACCCCGACCTTCGCCGGGGTGGTCCATGGTATTGGGCTATGTTCCCACTTTCCGAGACATTTTTCCGGGGGTGCGGCAATCGGATTTCGTCGCATGTCATTCCCTCTTTCGCACCCGCCGGACCAGCGATAGGGTAGCGTTCACACAAATGAATTTTGTTATTAGGGGACGGATATGCGGGGCAATGCGCGCGCCATGGCGCTGGGCGGTCGGTGGGCCTTGGCGCTATCGGTCCTGCTGGCGGGCGTTGCTCCCGTCGCCCTCACCGCCGATCCGCTGGCCACCGTCGAGCGTAACGGCGCGCTCGTCTCGGTCGAGCCTTACGCTCCCGGGATCGTCCGCGTCACCATCGCCACCGATCGCGGCGAGACGGCAGGAAAGCCCGGCTATGGCCTGATCGCGAAAAGCAACGCGAGCGGTTGGTCCCACCGCGCCGACACGACCGGCGACGTCTTCGCCTCGCCCGGCATGACCGTGACGGTCGCCGCCCAGCCCTGGCCCAAGCCGCCCAGCCAGATGGAGCGGTATTTCGCGCCCTCGCTGCCGCCCGTGTCGATCAGCTTCGCCAGTCCCGACGGCAAGCCGCTGACGGCCATGAACGGCTGGGAAAAGGCGCCGCACACCGTCTCGGGCGAGAAGACCTTCCGCGTCGGGGCCAGCTTCACCGACACGCCCGACACCCATTATTATGGCCTCGGCCAGTATCAGGACGGCGTGCTCGACTTGCGCGGACGCACCATCGACTGCCGCCACGACTATGACCGCCCCGGCGGCGAGTCCGTCTGCGTGCCGTTCATGGTGACGGACAAGGGCTATGCGATCCTGTGGGACAATCCGTCCGCGACGACCGTCTCGCCGGGTCTGATGAACGCGACCAAATTCGCCTCCAATGTCGGCGAGCGCGTGTCGTTCTTCGTGATCGCGGGCAAGACGACCGACGAACTCTATGCCGGTTACGCCCGGCTGACCGGCGCGACGCCGTTGCCGCCCAAGGCCGCGTTCGGCCTGATCCAGAGCAAGGCGCGCTACGAGACGCAAGGGCAGTTGACCGAGATCGCCGACGGCTATCGCAAGCGCGGCCTGCCGCTCGACATCATGGTGCTCGACTGGTTCTACTGGACCCGGATGGGGCAGCTCGACATCGACCGCACCGCCTTCCCCGATCCGGCGGGCATGAACGCGCATCTCAAGTCGATGGGGATGCAGAGCATCATCAGCATCTGGCCACGTTTCGAGCGCGAAAGCCGCTGGTTCGACACACTGGCGGCCAAGGGCTGGTTGATGAAGGACAAGGACGGCAATCCGGTCGACGGCCTGCCGATCCGCTCCGACCGGGCGGGCGCGTTGATCGACAGCACCAATCCGGAGGCGCGCGCCTGGTTCTGGGACAAGATCCGCGACAATATCTTCTCCCAGGGCTTCGACTATGCCTGGCTGGACGAGACCGAGCCGGATCTGGTGCCCGAGGGGCATTTCTATGCCATCGGGTCGGGCGATCGCTATCGCAACGTCTATCCGCTGCTCCACACGTCGAGCGTCGCCGAGGGCTCGGCGCGCGACCGGCCGGACAAGCGCAACATGATCCTGTGCCGAGCCGCCTATCTCGGCACCCAAGCCAATGGCTGCCTGTTCTGGTCGTCCGACGTGCAGTCCAACTGGGAAGCGCTCAAGCGGCAGGTGCCCGCAGGCTTGGGCATGACCGCCAGCGGCATTGCCTATTGGTCCAGCGATACGGGCGGCTGGCAATGGCCGAACGGGCCGGAGGCACGGCACCCGGTGCTGGTCGATCCGGCGGGGGCGACCGCGATGGCGCCGTCGTACCGCGACTACCCCGAACTGTTCGTCCGCTGGTTCCAGTATAACGCCTTCACGCCGACGCTGCGCATCCATGGCCAGCGGCCGGGCACGGCTTTGTGGGATTACGGCACCGCCGCGGAGCCGATCCTGGCGAGCAGCCTGCGCCTTCGCTACGCGCTGATGCCGTATATCTATGCGCTGGGGCGGCAGACCAGCCAGACCGGCGCGCCCTTCATGCGCGCGCTGTTCATGGACTTTCCGAACGATCCGGCGGTCAAGGATCTGGGCGACGAATATATGTTCGGACCGGCCTTCCTGGTCGCGCCCGTCACCGAACAGGGCCAGACGTCGCGCCGCGTCTACCTGCCCGCCGGGGCCGACTGGTATGACTGGTGGACCGACAAGCGCTATACTGGCGGCCAGTGGATCGAGGCCGCCGCGCCGATCGACCATATCCCGCTGTTCGTCCGCGCCGGTTCGATCGTGCCGATGGGCACCCAGGTGCCCAGCACCGCGACGACGCAAGCGCTGGAGAGCATCCGCGTCTATCCCGGACGCGATGCCGATTTCACGCTGTATGACGATGACGGCGCCACCAACGCCTGGCGCAAGACCGGCGGGCGCAGCGCGACGCTGCGCTGGGACGACAAGGCCCGTCGCCTGACGGCCAGCGGCCGCCTGCCGACCGGTCAGCCAGTCGAACCGCTGGTCAAGATCATCGGTCGGTAACGGCACGCCAGGCTCGCCGAACAGGCGGTTTGGCGCCTGTTGCCCGCGCGATACGATCGTTTTGCAACGGACCGGAATATCCGGCCGACAGGAGGGAGAAGGATGATGATCGGAGTGATTGCCATGCTGGTCGCGGCCCTGCCGACAGGGGCTGCGGGCCAGGCCGCCCCTATGGGCGCGCCGAGTGCCGCGGCACAGCCCAGCATCTTCGACAGGGCGATCAACACGCCGGGGATCGGCTGGACGCCCTACGGTCCGAACCAGACCGCCAAGCAGGTGCCCGCCGCCGGAATCCCCGGCGGCAACGCCGTGCAGGTCAGGATCGCCAAGGCCGGGGCCAATCCCTGGGACAGCGGCGTCACCTATCCGACGGTCAAGCCGATCGCATCGGGCGACACGCTGGTCACCATGATCTTCCTGCGCGCGCCGAACGCGCCCGAGGGGCAGACGGTGCCGATCCCCGTCGCCATGGGTGGCTCCGAGCCTCCCTATCCGACGATCACCAGCGAACCGCTTCAGGTCGGATCGACATGGAAACGCTATTTCGTGACGGGCGTCGCGGGCCAGGCCTTTGCGGCGGGCAAGGCTAACGTCTCGGTCCAGCTGGCTGGCGCGAAACAGGTGGTCGAGGTCGGCCCGGCATTCCTGCTCGACATGGGGCCGAAATTCGATCGGTCGAAGCTGCCCGCGAACTGATGCGGCGGGGTGGCCGGGGCGGTGTGTCTGCCGCGTCGGCCATCCCGTACCCGACACTCCGCTCGGACCGAGCGGAGGTTGGTATGAAAAAACCGCCTGCCTCCCCTTGGGGACGCAGGCGGTTTTCTGTTTCAACACGTACCGGCCGAACCCCGAAAGGTCCGGCCGGCAATCCGGATCAGAACGTGCCGCGAAGCGCGAACGAGAAGCGGCGGTCGTTGACGATGTACGAGCGCGGCGCGGTCGCGGTCGAACCGCTGATATAGGCCTGCTCGGTGCGGATGACTTGGTTGGCCAGGTTCACGCCCTGCACGCCGATCTTGAGATACTTGTTCAGGTTGATGAACGCCGAGGCGTCGAGCTGCCCGCCCGCATCCTGATAGATCGAGGTGTACGGGAAGATCACGTCCGCCGGGGTCAGCAGATACTTGGAGCGCCAGTTATACGCCGCACGCAGCGAGACCGGACCCTTTTCGTAGAACAGGGCCGCATTGACCGTGTGCTTCGACAGACCCTCGAGCGGGATGTTGCCCGGCTTGATGTTCGACGTGTTGGCAGGCGCACCACCGTTCAGGAACGAGTTGGGCAGGCCCGAGCTGTCGATATAGGTGTAGCTGCCGCTGGCACCGAAGCCGCTGAGCAGACCCGGCAGGAAGTCGAAGGTCTGCTGATAGGCAACCTCGGCACCCTTGATCTTGCCGGTGCCGTCGAAGTTGGACGGGCCACGGACGAGCACCGACTGGGTAATGCCGTTGCTGGTGATCGAGCGGTTGGTGACCGACTGGTAGAAGAAGTTCTGCACCGACTTGTAGAAGACGTCGACCGACAGCTGGCCGACGCGCGCGAAATACCATTCGACGGTCGCGTCGAACTGCCACGCGGTCGCGGGCTTCAGATAGGGGTTGCCCGCCGTCGCCGTGATCTGACCGCTATTGGCGTCGAAGCCCAGCTGCAGGAAGTTGCGGATGTTCGCAAAGTCCGGACGGGTCATGACCTTCGACGCGGCCAGACGCAGCACCACGTCCCGCCCAATGCCGAACTTCAGGTTCGCGCTGGGCAGGAAGTAATGATACTGGTTCCGCGCCGTGTCCGGTACGGTGATGCCGGTCGAGAAGGCGGCGATGTTATTGTAGGCCGCCTCGCCCAACTGGCAGATGCCGGCCGGACGTCCCGTGACAGTGGTGCCGTCCGGACGGGTGGTGGTCGTGATGGCGCAACGCGTCGCGAAGGCGTCGGTCGTGCCCGTCTGCTGCTGTGTCGGGGCGCCGATCGAACCCGCCGAGGTAAGGTCGGTCAGGACGTAGCGGACACCGACATTGCCGCTCATGCGCACATTGCCGAACAGGGTGCCCGGGGTGGCGAAATTCAGCTGGCCGTACAGGTTCTTGTCCTGCTGCGACACGTCCTGGATTTCCGAAGGCAGATACGGCGTACCCGCGACCACGCCCGCCCGCTGCGCCAGCGGCGACCAGGTGGTGGCGGTCGAACCGTTGGCGGTCTTCCACAGATTGCCGATCGACTGGATATAGGCCGCAGACTGCTGGTAATTCCCGCTCAGGTCACCCGTATAGTAATAGGCCGACGGCGCACCGTTGGTCGCGCCACGGAAGAAGTTCGGGAAGGTATACAGCTCGGTCTGGCCGGGTGCCTGCGCGAACGACACCGGGTTCGTGCCCGACCACACTTCCGACAGCGCACCCCAGTTATAGGTGGTGTAGCGGACCTGCGACGAACGGTCGGCATAACGCGCGCCGAACTTGGCGTGGGTGAAGAAGCTGCCGTCGTCGAACTTATAGTCGACATCCGCCTTGAACGCATATTCGCGGCCCACGCTGTCTTCCAGGTGGTCCATCGCCGCGCGCCAGAACTGGACATTGCGGTTGGCGAAATACTGCGAGTCGGTCTGCTGGTTCAGCGTCGGGTTGGGCGTGGCCCAGCTTGCCTGCAGCGTCGAGGGCTTGTGCGGGGTCACGATCGGCAGGCTGCCCGACAGGTCGAGCTCCGAATCCGCGAAAGTCGAACCGAACACGCGGAAATCGGTGCTGGTCTTCTTGGCACGGGTATAGTCGCCGTCCAGGTTGATCGACAGGTGATCGTTCAGCTGGGTCTTCAGGTTCAGACCGAAATCCGTGACGGTGTTCTCGTCACGGGTCATGCCACGCGCCAGCGACTGCTGCGTACCGCCGGTGGGAACCCAGCAGGTCGCCTGGCCGCTGCACGATGCGCGGTAACCGTTGCCCGGTGCCGTGATATAGCCCGACTGGAACAGGCCGTTCGCGTCATAGGCATAGTTCTTGGTCGTGCCGGTGGGGCACTGCGCGATCGTCGAGTTGGCCGGACCCGCGTTGTTCTGCACGCAACCGACCGGAAAGGTGTTGTATTCGGCCAGATCCGGCGCGGTTTCGAAAGTCCGCTCCGAGGTGTTGTTGATCGTGTGGGTACGCAGGAACTGCGCGGTCAGGACGGTACGCTCGTCGGTGCTCTGCCACTGGCCCGCCAGCGCGATACCGTCACGCTTGCGATCGAACTCCTGCGTCGCGAACTGGCCGCCGATCGGGGCGTAACGCAGCGATGCCGGGTCGAGATTGCCGTCCGCACCCGGCGTGCTGGCCGCGCCGCACGCGAAACCGGTCGTGCCGCCGACGGGCAGCGTCGTCTGGTCGACCGTGCCGGGCAACGGGTTGCGGCAGTTCTGTGCGGTCGTCGAGTTCGCCGCCAGCGCCAGCGTGTTGTCGCGGGTCTGGATGTTGGTAATGCGGATGCTGTCGGCGCGGCTGCGAACGCGCGAATAGGACACGTTGCCGAGCAGGCCGAAACGGCCGATGCCGGTGTCCCAGGTATCGCTGACCAACAGCGAGCCGGTCGGCGACCACTTCTTCTTGAAGTCGCCGTAATTGCCCTCGGCGGTGAAGCCCAGGTGGAAGCCCTTGTTGTCGAAGGGCTTGCGGGTGTTCAGGTTAACGGTACCGGCAAGACCACCCTCGATCAGCTCGGCAGTGGCGTTCTTGTACACCTCGACCGAACCCAGCAATTCCGCGGGCACGTCCGAGAAGTTGATCGCCTGGCCACCGATACCGGCCGAGAAGGTGTCGCGGCCGTTGAATTCGGAGCGGACGAAGGTCAGGCCGCGCACCGCGACGCCCGAACCTTCGACCGAGAAGTGATCGGGGTCGTTGGCGGCGGCGAAGCGGCTGATCGACACGCCGGGAACGCGCTGAAGCGCCTCGGTGACCGAACGGTCGGGCAGCGCACCGATATCGCTGGCGGTGATCGCGTCGACGACCGTGTCCGAATTGCGCTTGATCGTCTGGGCGTTGGCCAGGCTCTGGCGGATGCCGGTGACGACGACTTCGTTGGTGGTATTCTCGGCATCGCCCGCGGGCGGCTGCGCCCCAGCGGCCTGGACGCTGGCGCTGGTGCGCGGCGTGGTCGATCCTGCCGTACCCTGACCCGCGACGGCACCGGTCGGCGACGAAGCGCTCTGGTCCGGATCGGTCGTGGTCTGTGCGAAGGCGGGCGTGGTCAGCGCGGCGATGCACAAAGCACCGGCGGACGCGCCGAGCATAAGCCGATTGAAACGATTGGCATTTAGCGGCGCAGCGCTGCGCATATCGGTCATCCCCCCCTGGTCGGGCGCCCCATTGGCGTCACGTTATATTAGGTCGCGATCGTGCCTATTGGCCTGAACCGCAGACTCGTGATTGCGCTACCAGCAACATTTCGACAAGATGTTTAACTTATAAGCGTCCGATCCGGGACAAGGTGCGACATTCCTGCCACGCTGGCTTTCAGGGTGGATTGCAGGAAGCCGTAACCCACGCCATGGAATAAGAAAAATGGCCTACGAATTCGGTGGGTCGGGAGTGGATGACAAAGGTGACAAACGACAAGGTTCGGGTCGTCATTGTGGGCGGCGGTACGGCAGGCTGGATGGCCGGCGCCGCGTTCACGCGTCTCCTTTCGGGACAGTGCAGCGTTCGATTGATCGAATCGGACGCGATCGGCGTGGTCGGCGTGGGCGAGGCCACCCTGCCCCATATCCGCGCATTCAACGAACGGCTGGGCATTTCCGAGGCCGATTTCATGGCGCGCACCGCCGCCACCTTCAAGCTGGGTATCGAGTTTCGCGACTGGGGCCGGATCGGTGACAGTTACATCCACCCCTTTGGCACGTTCGGACGCGGGGCGGGCGCGATCGACTTTCACCATTATTGGGCCCGGTTGCTGCACGAGGGGCACAACCTGCCGCCGCTGGACGACGTATCCTATGCCTGCAAGCTCGCCCGTCAGGCCCGGTTCGATCATCCCGATCAGGTGCGGGGTGGCCTGCCCTCGACCTTCGGATATGCCTATCAGTTTGATGCGCTGCTGTTCGCGCCCTATCTGCGGCAATTGGCCGAGGACGCGGGCGCGGTGCGGACCGAGGGGATGGTCGTCGATGTCGAGCGGGACAGCGAAAGCGGCCTGATCCGCGCGGTCGTGCTGGACAGCGGCGAGCGTGTCGAGGGCGACCTGTTCATCGACTGTTCGGGCTTTCGTTCGCTGTTGCTCGGCCAGACGCTGGAGGAGCCGTTCGAGGACTGGTCGCGCTGGCTGCCGACCGACCGCGCGGTGGCGATGCCGTGCCGGACCGAAACCGCCGTCACCCCCTATACCAGCGCGATCGCCATGCCCGCCGGATGGCGCTGGCGCATCCCGCTCCAGCATCGCACCGGCAACGGCTATGTCTATGCCAGCGACTTCATCAGCGATGCCGACTCGGCACGTGCGCTGGAGCAGGCGGTCGAGGGCGCGCCGCTAGCCGCACCGCGCCAGCTTCGCTTCAAGGCGGGGCGTCGCCGTCGCAGCTGGGTCGGCAACTGCGTCGCCATCGGGCTGGCCAGCGGGTTCTTGGAACCGCTGGAATCGACCAGCATCTATCTGGTGCAGCAGGCGATCACCGCCCTGATCGAGCTGTTCCCAACGCGCGAGATGGCCGCGTCCGACCGCGACGAGTTCAACCGGATCATCGACCTGGAATATGACCGGATCCGCGACTTCCTGATCTTGCATTACCACGCCACGACGCGCGACGATTCGCCCTTCTGGAACTATGTCCGCACCATGCCCATCCCGGACAGCCTGGCCGAGAAGATGGAGCTGTGGCGCAGGCGGGCGCGGGTGGTGAAGTATCGCGAGGGCGTCTTCCTGGATGCCAGCTGGATCGCGGTCTATCTGGGCCAGGGAATCGTTCCCCAAGGCTGGGACCCGCGTGCCGACATGGCTGCCGCCCCCGATCTGCTGCGCGCCGTCGGCGATCTGCGCGCCGAGATCGCGGCCGACGTCGGCACGCGGCCCGGCCACCGCGCCTTTCTGGAACGCTACTGCCCGATGGCCGCGGCATGAGCGCCGCCGATCGCATCGACCATGTGCTGGTCGTCGGGGGCGGGCTGACCGCCTGGTACGCCGCCGCCGCGCTGAAGCGCCGGGCACCGTTCCTGACCGTGACACTGCTCGCCACCCCTCCGGCAGCGGATGCGCTGGCCGACCGCATCGCCTGCACCCTGCCCTCGCTGCCCGGTTTCCAGGTCGATCTGGGCATCGGCGAGGATGACGGGGTGACCCGCACCGGCGCAGGCTATCGGCTGGGGACGCGCTTCGTCGGTTGGGCGGAGGGACGGCCGGATTATGTCCATGCCTATGACGGCTATGGCCACCCGATCGGCTCGGCGGCGTTTCACCTCCACTGGGTCCGCGCGGCGCAGGACGGTACGGTCGCACCCTTTGATGCGTTCTCCCCCGCCGCGCACCTTGCCCGCGCCGGACGGTTCGTACCGCCGACGCCCGACACGCCCTTTGCCGGGCATGATTACGGCCTGACCCTCGACCTCGATCGTCAGCGGGCGATGATCCGCGCCTTCGCAACCCATGTCGGCGTGATCGAGATGCCGGGCGAGATCGAAGAGGTTTCGGTCGATGCGCGTGGCTTCGTGACCGGCGTGACGCTGATCGACGGGCGGACCGTGACGGCGGACCTGTATGTCGACGCGACCGGCCCCGCCGCCACGTTGCGCGAGGCGGTGGACGAGGAATGGCGGGACTGGCAAGCATGGTTGCCCTGCGACCGCGTGCTGCTGGCGATGGCCCCGGCGGGCGAAGGTGCGACTGTCCTGACCGAGGTGACCGCGCACGCCGCCGGATGGCGCTGGTCGAGCGGGGAGCAGCGCGGCATCGCCTATAGCGCATCGCATCTGTCCGACGCCGATGCCGCCGCGATGCTGGGCACGACGGCCGACGCAGTCATCGCGATCCGCCCCGGCACCCGCCCCTGCCCCTGGCGCGGCAACTGCATCGCCATCGGCGACGCCGCCACCCAGGTCGAGCCGCTGGAATGGTGTAACCTCCATCTGGCGCTGAGTGCGATCGACCGGCTGATCGCGATGCTGCCCGACCGCCACATGGCCGAGGTCGAAGCCGCCGACTTCAACCGCCAGACGCTGGCCGAGGCGGAGCGGGTGCGCGATTTCCTGGCCGCGCATTACCGCACCGCGCACCGCTCCGAACCGATGTGGCACACGGTGGCGCAGGCCGCGCCGCCACCCGGCCTGGCGCATACGCTCGCCCAGTTCGCCGAACGCGGTCGCCTGCCTTTCTATGAGGAAGAGACCTTCACCCGCGACAGCTGGGCCGCGATCCTGCTGGGTCAGGGGTTCCTGCCGCGCCGGGTCGATCCGCTGGTTCATTCCACCTCGCCCGGCGACGTGCACCGCATGATGGCGCGGATGACCGACGCGATCGCCGCCGCCCTTCCGCACACCCCCGCCCATGCCCAGTGGCGTGCGGCCCAGATGAGGCGCCTTGCCCGATGACCCCTAAGCATGACCAGATGATCCGCCGGGTCGTGATCGTCGGCGGCGGCACGGCGGGGTGGATGGCCGCCGCCGCCTTCGCCCGGTTGCTGAACAACGGCTATACCCAGATCACGCTGGTCGAATCCGAGGAGATCGGCACGGTCGGCGTCGGCGAGGCGACGATCCCGCCGATCATCACCTTCAACCAGATGCTCGGCCTGGACGAGAACGACTTCCTCGCTAAGACCGGCGGCACCTTCAAGCTGGGTATCGAGTTCGTCGACTGGGGCCAGCGCGGCGAACGCTATTTCCACCCCTTCGGACGCCATGGCCAGGACCTGCAGGGCGTCCATTTCCACCAGCTCTACCTGCGCGAACGCAGCCGCCGCGCGCTGCCCGACATCGCCGACTGGTCGATGAGCGCGATGGCGGCGCGGAGCGGCAAATTCGGTCGCGCCAAGGCCGATGCGCGCTCACCCATCCGCGAGTTGTTCTACGCCTTCCACTTCGACGCCTCGCTCTATGCGCGTTACCTGCGCGGCTATGCCGAACGCGGTGGCGTGACGCGGATCGAGGGGCGTATCGACGCGGTGAACCTCCGCCCGGACGACGGCTATGTCGAATCGGTGACGCTGGCCGATGGGCGGCGGATCGAGGGCGACCTGTTCATCGACTGCTCGGGCTTTCGCGGCCTGTTGATCGAGGAGGCGCTGGAAACCGGGTATGAAAGCTATGCGCAGTGGCTGCCCTGCGACCGCGCGGTCGCGGCCCCCTGCGCCTTGCCCGACCCGGCCGAGCCCGATCCCTTCACCCGCTCGACCGCGCGCGATGCCGGGTGGCAGTGGCGTATCCCGCTACAACATCGGATGGGCAACGGCCTGGTCTATTGCAGCGACTATCTGGATGCCGAGGCGGCCGAGGCGCAGTTGCTCGGCAGCCTTGAGGGCGAGCAGTTGGGCGATCCCCGCCATCTGCGTTTCACCGCCGGGCGGCGGCGGCAGAGCTGGAACCGCAACGTCGTGGCGCTCGGCCTGTCGAGCGGATTTCTCGAACCACTGGAGTCGACCAGCATCCATCTGGTCCAGGCCGCGATCCAGCGTTTGGTGGCGCTGTTCCCCGACAAGCGGTTCGATCCGGCCGAACGCGACGAGTTCAACCGCCAGATGCACGACCTGTATGAGGATGTGCGCGACTTCATCATCCTGCATTACAAGGCGACCCGACGCGACGACACGCCCTTCTGGAACCGCGTGCGCACCATGGACGTGCCCGACAGCCTGGCGCGCAAGATGGATTTATGGGCAGGCAAGGGACGGTTGTTCCGCGAAGGCTATGACCTGTTCAGCAACCCCAGTTGGGTCGCGGTCTGCCTGGGCCAGGGGATCGTGCCCGACAGCTGGGAACCCGCCGTCGACGCGCTGGACGAAAATCTGGTCGCACAGGCACTGGAACAGATGCGCGCCGGTTACGCCGATGTCGCCGCACGCCTGCCCAGCCATGGCGACTTCCTGCGCATGACCGCCCCCTCGCCACTCGCCCCCGCCATGGCCAAGGGGCGACCCGCCGATAGCGGGTTCGACTTCGCCCGTGCGCCCGGCGGCGGCACCGGCAACGGCCCGCTGTTGTGAAGCGCCTTGCCCTGCCCTTGCTGGCACTGGCGACTATCGGCGCGACCGATGCGCCGGGGCCGCATCTCAACCAGGTCGGCTTCCGACCCGACACCGCCAAGCGCGCGATCATCGCCGCCGGGGGATCGAAGCCGCTGGCCTGGGACGTGCTGGACGAAGTGGGCAGCGTCGTCGCGCGCGGGCAGAGCGTGCCGTTCGGCCCCGACGCCGCCTCGGGCGACACGGTGCAGAAGATCGACTTCGCCGCGGTGCGGACGCCCGGCACCTATCGCCTGCGCATCGATGGCCAGGTGAGCCACGCCTTTGCGATCGCACCCGATATCTACCGCCCGCTGGCCCGCGCCGCGCTGAACTTCTTCTATCAGCAGCGCGCCGGAACGCCGATTGAGGCGCGTTTTGCCGGGGGTGCCGAATGGGCGCGGGCGGCGGGGCATCCCAAGGAAGTCGTGTCCTGCTTCAAGGGCACCGACCAGTCCGGCACCCAGTGGCCGGGCTGTCCCTATACGCTCGACGTGACCGGCGGTTGGTATGACGCGGGCGACCAGGGCAAATATGTCGTCAATGGCGGCATCTCGCTATGGATGCTGCAAAACCTGTTCGAGGCCAATGCCGTCGCGCCGCCCTTTGCCGATGGCAGCGCCGCCTTGCCCGAGGCGGGGAACGGCATCAACGACCTGCTCGACGAAACGCGTTGGGAGATGCGGTTCCTGCTGTCGATGCAGGTGCCCCAGGGGCAGACCCTGTCCCTGCCGGTCGGGCCGCAGGGGCGCGGGCCGTACCGGCTGACGCCGGTCGATGCCGGGGGCATGGCGCATCACAAGGTCGCCGACCGCCACTGGACCAGCCTGCCCACCGCGCCCGCCGACGATCGCGAGGAGCGGCTGCTCTATCCGCCCAGCACCGCCGCGACGCTGAACCTGGCGGCGACCGCCGCGCAGTGCGCGCGGATCTGGCGAAACGTGGACAAGGATTTTGCCAAACGCTGCCTGACGGCGGCGGGCAAGGCGTATGAGGCGGCGCTGCGCAATCCCGACATCTATGCCGCGCAAGCCTTTACCGGCAGCGGCGGTTACGGCGACGACAACCTGTCGGACGAACTCTATTGGGCGACCGCCGAGCTTTATGCCGCGACCGGCATGCCCGAACTGGCCGAGGCGCTGCACCGGATGCCGCTCCACGCCGCGCCGCTGTCCGGCGAGCCTAGCTGGGCCTCGACCGCCGCGCTGGGCACGATCACGCTGGCGACCGCGAGCGGCGTGGCACCCGCCGAGCGGGCGGCGGCGCGTGCGAAACTGGTCGCGCTGGCCGACCGTTTCCTGGCCGAGGAAGCGCGCTCGGGCTATCACATCCCCTATGCCTCGACCGCCTATAGCTGGGGCTCGAACAGCGGCATTTTGGGGCGCGGCATGATCCTGGCGCTCGCCGCCCGCTTCACCGGCGAGGCGCGCTACCGCGACGGCGCGGTCGATGCGATGGACTATGTGCTGGGCCGCAACCCGCTCGACCAGAGTTATGTCAGCGGTTTCGGCTGGAAACCGATGATGCACCCGCATCACCGTTTCTGGGCGCATCAGGTCGACGCCCGTATGCCCGGCCCCCCGCCCGGCGTGCTGAGCGGCGGCGCGAACAGCACCAGCTTTCCCGAAGCCTCGGCATCGCTGCAGGGTCGCTGCGTGGGCATGCGCTGCTGGATCGACGATGCGCGCGCCTATGCGCATAACGAGGTCGCGATCAACTGGAACGCGCCGCTTGTCTGGCTGACGAGCGACCTGGCCGTGCCAGTCCGATAGATTTCCACCAACACCAATTTCAATATTTCGGAGGGGACGTAACAATGGATCGTCGTAATTTCATGAAGTCCGGCATGACGCTGGGCGGGGCCGCGCTGGCCACCGGTGGCGGCACGCTGGCGGCCAGCGGCGCGGCGGCGGCCACGGCCTCGGACCTGAGCTTTCCCAAGGATTTCCTGTGGGGCTGCGCCACTGCCTCCTACCAGATCGAAGGCGCGGTGAAGGAAGACGGGCGCGGCCAGACCAACTGGGACGTATTTTCGCATACGCCGGGCAAGATCGCGAACAACGACACCGGCGACGTCGCCTGCGACAGCTATCACCGCTATAACGAGGACATCACGCTCCTGAAGAATCTGGGCGTGAAGGCGTATCGCATGTCGCTCGCCTGGTCGCGTATCTTCCCCGAGGGTCGCGGCAAGCCCAACCAGAAGGGCCTGGATTATTATAACCGCGTGATCGACGCACTGCTGGCGGCGGGCATCCAGCCCAACGTCACCATGTTCCACTGGGACCTGCCCCAGGCGCTGCCCGGCGGTTGGCAGAATCGCGATACGGCCAAGGCGTTCGCCGACTATGCGGGCTTCATGGCGGGCAAGCTGTCCGACCGCGTCCACCGCTTCATGACGGTCAACGAGCTGCGCTGCTTCACCGACCTCGGCCATATGGTCGGCATCCACGCGCCGGGCCTGAAGCTGCCCCAGGCGCAGGTGAATCAGGTCCGCCACCATGGCTGCCTGGCGCATGGCCTGGGTGTCCAGGCGATCCGCGCCAATGCCAAGGCGGGCACCGAAGTCGGCATCGCCGACAATGCCAGCATCTTCGTCCCCGTCATCGAGACGCCCGAGCATATCGAGGCGACGAAGAAGGCGATGCGCGAAGAGAACGCCATGTTCCTGACCGCCGTGATGGAGGGCAAATATACCGACGCCTATCTGAAGGCAGCCGGAGCCGATGCGCCCAAGGTGCAGGCGGGTGACATGGCGGCGATCGCCAGCCCGCTCGATTTCGTGGCGCTCAACATCTACACGCCGACCTTCGTCAAGGCGAACCCGGAGGACCCGCGCGGCTATACCCCGCTGCCGCACCTGCCCAACTCGCCGCGCATGGCCTCGCCCTGGCTCTATGTCGGCCCCGAGGCCGCCTATTGGGGGGTGCGCGCGGTCAGCGAGATGTGGAGCCCCAAGGCGATCTACATCTCGGAGAACGGCACCTCGGCCGACGACAAGCTGAACGACAAGGGCCTGGTCGATGACGGCGACCGGATCATGTACCTGCGCAACTATCTGGGCCAGTTCCGTCGCGCCGCGACCGAGGGATATCCGCTCAAGGGCTATTTCCTCTGGAGCCTGATGGACAATTTCGAATGGGCCGACGGCTATGGCCTGCGCTTCGGCCTGCATCATGTCGACTATGCGACCCAGAAGCGCACCCCCAAGCTGAGCGCGCAGTGGTATAAGGAGCTGATCCGCCGCAACGCACTCGTCTGATCCCGTCGACCTGACCAAGACGAAACCCCGCCGGTCGCAGGACCGGCGGGGTTTTTCGTGATCAGGGCGCTCCCCCCTGCCCGCCAGGAAAAAGGGCCGGAACGGCGCGTGCCGTCCCAGCCCCGGAGGTGCCCTTGCGGGCGGGGCGGGTGGGACGATGCCCACCCGACCGGATCAGAAGCGGAAGCGCAGACCCACGCCGTAATAACGACCCTCGTCGCGGATATCGCGCGGGTAGCGCAGGCCGTCACCATATTGCGCATAGTTGTTGAACGGCTGCGCCAGCAGGTTGGCCACGTCGAAGGTCACGGTGACCTCCTTCATGATGTTGTAGTTGAACGAGAAGTCCAGGCGCTGAATCTGCTCGACACCCTCGCCGTTGTATACGCCCTGCGCGTTGACGAAGTTGCTGTTCAGATACGCGTCACGATTGTTCAGCGACAGGCGCGTCGACACATCGCCCTTTTCGTAGAACAGCGCGACATTGTACGTCCAGCGCGACAGGCCGGGGATGTTCACGAACGGCGGCTCGGTCGTGCCGCCGGCACTGGCGAACACATTGGCCGGATATTGCTGCTCGCCGATCAGATAGGTCGTGTTCGCCTGCACGCCGAACCCGCTCCACAGCCCCGGCAGGAAGTCGAAGAAGGTCTGCGCCCCCAGCTCGAAGCCCTTGATCTTGCCGCGACCGGCATTTTCGGGACGGTTGATCTCCAGCAGGCCGTACACCGGATCGATCGTCCGGTTCACATAAGTGCTGATGAAGCCCTTCAGGTCGCGATAGAAGGCGGCGGCGGTGATCGAGGCAGTCGGCGAGAAGTAATATTCGATCGTGGCGTCGTAATTCTTCGACGTCAGCGGCTGAAGGTCCGGGTTGCCACCATTGCCGAATGCGTCGGGGCGTCCTTGCAGGCCTGGGCCGAAGCGGGTGTCGGGCAATTGGTCGGGGACGGGCGTTGCCGTGTTCTGCGAAATGAAGATCGCCGGGTTCAACTGACTAAATTCGGGTTTGGTGCGGGTGATCGTAAAGCCGAAACGCACCTGCAACTTGTCGTTCGGACGCACGCGCAGACTGAAGTTGGGCAGCACGTCGACATAATTGGCCTTGGTGCTGCGCGGCTCTGCACGGGTCACGCCGTTGAACGTGACGCTCGACAGGCCGCTATACCGGCCGACCGTGTTGACGACACGCGTGCCGACAAGGCCGTCGACGCGGACCGCGCCGATATCGAATTCATATTTGGCCTGCCCGTAGAACGCATAGGTCTGCTCCGTGGCATAGAATTCCTGCAACGGATCGAACTGGACCTGTGGCGACTGCCAGCGGTTCAGCGCGTCGCGATATCCCTGGTCGGTCGGGTTGCCAGCGATGATCCGCTGGAGCGCGTCGATCGAGAACTGACGCAACTGACTGGCGTTGCCCGCAATACCCTCACGCGACGGCATCAGCCAGCTGGTGAAGCCCTGGTTGCCGCGAAAGGCGTTCTGGGTCAGCGCCAGGGTGCCGGTCGGCGTCTGGTTCAGCGGGATGCCCAGCCATTCGGTATAGGCATAACGATTGCCGCGTTCCAGCGACGCATCGCGATCGGTCCAGCGCACGCCGATCTGCAGCTTGGGGACCAGCGACAGGTTGGTGTCGAAGTCCAGATCGCCGCGCCACTGCCAGCCCTTGCCCTGAACCCGGTAGATGCTCTCGAAATAACCGCGCCAGATATAGTTTGCGGGGTTGGACGCATCGAAACCCGGCAGGCTGAACGACGAGCCGCCATCGACGAAGAAGCGGACATCGGCCTGCGGCGCGCCCGCGAACGCCGTGTCGAAGCTCCATTCGTTGGTGCCATATTGCGACGTCGTATAGGCCAGGTCGGTCGAGAAATGCGCCGGACCCAGGTCCCACTTGCCGCCGACGGCCACCTGATAGGTGTCGGTATAGCCCTTGTTGGTGCTGCGATAGGTTTCGGGCCGGACGCCGCCCGTCTTCGTCAGGCTTTCGACCTGACGCGCCTCGCCGTCCCGCAGAACGACATTGCTGAAGCTGGGAGAGCCATCGACCAGCGGCACGCGCATCCAGTCATTGGCGGTTTCGCCGCGATAGCTCTGGTAGAGGAAATCATAATAGATTTCGAGATTGTGCGCCGGGCGCCACTGGACATTGGCGTTGACCGCCGGGCGCCAGCGCTTGCCGCTATCGTTATAGACGCCGACCGCCGCCGGGATCGCCCAGGTGCGCCCCACCGAGGACGGGCTGACCGTCGAATTCGCGCTGGGGGTCGTCACGAAGCCATCGGCCCAGCGCACGGCGTTGCGATACTGGGCCTGCGTATAGGCCGCGTTGACCAGCCAGCCGATTTCACCGATCGCCGTATCGGCACGCTGGCTGATCAGCAGGTTGCCCAACGGGTCGAACTTCTTGGACTGGTCGTTATACGTCCCGCGGATGCCGCCTGCGATCGTGAAGCCCTTCTCGAAATCGAAGGGACGGCGCGAGCGGACGTTGATGAGGCCCGCCAGGCCTGGTTCGAGCAGGTCGGCGGTGCCCGACTTGTACACTTCGAGACCCGCCAGCGCACCGGCGGGAAAATCCTGGAGCGCGGCGCGGCGGTTCTCGGCGGTGAAGATGTCGCGGCCGTTGAAGGTCGTCGCCACGTCGGGCAGACCGCGCACGAGAACCTGCGTCACTTCGTCGCTAAACCGGCTGACCTGGACGCCGGTCACGCGCGCCAGCGATTCGGCCGCCGTATTGTCAGGCAGCTTGCCGATGTCCTGCGCGACGATGGCGTCCAGGATCGCATCGGAATTGCGCTTGATCGCCTGCGCGCTGCCCAGGCTGGCGCGGTAGCCGGTGACGACGATGTCGCGCGGGTCGACATTGTTGTCGAGATTTTCGGTCGCCTGAGTCCCCGGACTGCGTCCCGCCGCACTCGCCGTCGCCTGTTCCTGGGCGACGGGGGCCTGTGCCTCGATCGGTGCGTTGGGATCGGCCGCCTCGGCCTTTTGTTCGGGCGTGGCGGTCTGCGCCATGGCAGGCGCGGCCAGCAGCGCGAATGACGCAACCGAAAGCAACAAGGCGTGACGCTTCATCAGGAAATCCCCTCTGGTAGGCCCGACCTTTCGGTGCCCTTCGACGCCATTTGTCTGACTAGCGGAGGATTTGGTCAAGCCTGCCATGACAAAATAATGATGCGGCTGTCATGTCGTGGATTTTAAGCCACAGTCAGAAGTTATGGCGATCCGCGGATGTTAGCGCCATCAAAGGTGTATTTTTCCGGAAAACACGATCGCAGCGATAGCGCTTAACAGGATTCGGACCGGGTCCGTCTTGTCCGTCTTTTTACAGCGCAGACGGCGTCAGGCTTTACCGATCGACCACCGGCCAGCCCGCCGAGTCCCAGCGCATCCGGGCGATCCGCAAGGTGGCGGCACCGCCCACCGCCGAGTCATACGCATGATAAATCAGGTAATCGCGGCCATCGCGGTCGTGCAGCACGCCCGCATGGCCCGTGCCCCGATACCGGTCCCGCCCCTCGGCATCCGCCCGAAGCAGGACGGTGCCGCCCCCTTCGCGCATCGCCAGGCCCGCCCGGTCGAGATAGGGCCCC
This sequence comes from Sphingomonas sp. CFBP8993, assembly GCF_034044895.1. Classification (NCBI taxonomy): domain Bacteria; kingdom Pseudomonadati; phylum Pseudomonadota; class Alphaproteobacteria; order Sphingomonadales; family Sphingomonadaceae; genus Sphingomonas; species Sphingomonas sp. CFBP8993. The sequence goes on from NZ_JAXCWU010000004.1 coordinate 154,834, forward strand.
TCGACCTTGCGCGCGCGGCCGACGCGCAGATGGTAACTGCTCTTCACGCCGCGACAGCAATAGTCGAACGAGACGATCAGCCAGTACCAGCCACCATGATCGACGATGAACGGCGCCTCGATCGCATTTTCGCGCTCGGCCGGGCCGCGCCGCGCGATCATCACCGGCTTGCCGCCAATGGCCGGTTTGCCGCTACGCGGATCGAGTCGGATCAGCTGAATTCCGCCCCAGAAGCTGCCGAAGCTCAGCCACTCGCCACCCTGCCGGTCGCGCACGAAATGGGGGTCAATCGCGTTATAGGGGTCGCCCGCCTGCGACCCGATCACCAATCCTTCGTCGCGCCAGCCATGATCGGGGCCATCGGGGTCCAGTGTCGAGGCGGTCGCCAGCCCGATGACCGAGCTTTGCTGTCCGAAACGAGACACTGAGTAATAGAGGCGGTAACGATTGCCGACCTTGGCGATGTCTGGCGCCCACATCTCGCTGGCGCCGGGCACGCGCGCCAGCGCCCAGTCGGGGATGGTCGCCAGTGGCGAGGCGATGGCAGTCCAGTGCCGCAGATCGCGCGAGGTGCGGGCGATCAGGGGCCGCCGTTCACGCTGCCCGGTCGAATAGGCGTAATAGCGACCGCCTTCGCGGATCAGGACCGGATCGTGCGCGGGCACGATATCGCCCGACAGCGGCAAGGACGCGGTTCCGGCGTCCTGCGCGGCGCCGACCGCTTGCGGCGCGGATCGCAGCGCCTGGACGCCCACCACCATCGCCCCCGCGACCAGCATCAGGCGCAGCACGCGCAGGCTCGGCGATCGGCCCAGATCACGCATCGACGACATCCCCCGCTCTGTCATCGGACGGGATCAACCCGAACCATGTGACCTTGACCACCTATAGTCCGACATTTCGCCACGCAAGCGTGATTGTCCGCCACGCCGCCCTTGTCGAGCGGCGGATGACGCGGCATCAAGCCGCCATGCGGATCGCGATCATCGATACCAGCAGCACGCGGGCGGCGATCATCTCCGATGGCTTGTGCGAGGCGGGGCTGACCGATCTGGTGGTGATCGATCCCACCGGACCGCTGGCCGCGCAGGTCGAACGGGCCGCGCCCGAGGTCGTCCTGATCAACCTGGAAAATCCCAGCCGCGACGTGCTGGAGGATTTCTTCGCCATGTCGCGCGCGCTCGACCGCCCGATCGCGATGTTCGTCGACCAGTCCGAACCCGAGACGACGATGGCGGCGATCGATGCGGGCGTGTCGGCTTATGTCGTTGACGGCCTGGCCAAGCAGCGGATCAAGCCGATCCTCGACCTGGCGGTGCGCCGCTTCCAGGCTTTTTCGCGGCTCCAGGCCGAACTGGCCGAGGCGAAGACCGCGCTGGCCGACCGGCAGGTGATCGACCGGGCCAAGGCGATCCTGATGCGCCGGCGGGGGCTCGGGGAACCCGCTGCCTATGCCCTGCTGCGCAGCCACGCCATGACCAGCAACCGCCGCATCGCCGACGTGGCCGAGGCGATCGTGACCAGCGAGCAGCTGATGGGAGATCTGCCATGAGCCTCGACCCGTTCCGCATCGGCTTCCTGCCGCTGGTCGACGCCGCCCTGCCCATCCTGGCGCGCGAACTGGGCTTCGCCGAGGCCGAGGGGGTGGAGATCGCGCTGGTCCGCGACGTCACCTGGGCGGCGGTGCGCGACCGGCTGCTCTATGGCCATACCGACGCGGCGCATCTGGTCGCGCCGCTGGCGATCGCCACCGCGCTTGGCCGCGATCGCCCGGCGGTGCCCATGGCGGTGCCCTTCGTCCTGGGGTTGAACGGCAATGCCGTCACCGTGTCGACCGCGCTCGGCGACGCGATGGGCCTGGGCGAGACGCTGGGCGATCCGGCCGCGATCGGCGCGGCCCTGAAGCGGGTGGCATTTGCCCGGCGAGATGCGGGGCGGCCCTTGCGCTTCGGCGTGGTGCATCGTCACTCCAGCCACAATTACATGCTGCGCTACTGGCTGGCCGGGGTCGGCATCCGCCCGGACAGCGACGTGACGATCATCGTGACCAGCCCGCCCTTCGCCGCCGACGCGCTGGCCGCCGGAGAGGTGGACGGCATCTGCGTCGGCGAGCCGTGGAACGCGATCGCGGTCGATCGCGGCGTCGGCCGCATCGCGCTGGCGACGGCGCAGATCTGGCGGCGCGGTGTGGAAAAGGTGCTGGCGATGCGCGCCGACCGGGCCGAGGAGCGGCGCGACGGTGTCCTCCGCCTGATTCGTGCGCTGCACGCCGCGGCGGCGCATTTCGTCGATCCCGAGACGGTCGAACACAGTGCCGCCATCCTGTCCCGCCCCCAATATCTCGACGCGCCGGTCGCCGCGATCCTGCGCGCGATCACCGACCGCATCCGCGTGGTGCCGGACGGCGAGCCGGTCCATTATCCCGACTTCATGTTCCAGTATCGCGAGGCGGCGAACTTCCCCTGGCGCAGCCAGGCGGCATGGCTTTATGCGCAGATGGTGCGGTGGGAGGGGATGACCTTCGCCGCGCCCGACGCCGCCACCGCGCAGGCGGTGTTCCGTCCCGACCTGTACCGCGCCGCACTGGCTGGATCGGGCGCCCCCCTGCCCGGCGCCAGCTCCAAGCTGGAGGGCGCTCTGGTCGAGCCGATCGGGGCGGGATCGACGCAAGGGCGGCTGGTGCTGGGCAGCGACCGGTTCTTCGACGGGCGTGCGTTCGATCCGGACGATATTCCCGGATATCTGGCGAGCCTCCCCTGATGTTCCTCCGCCGCGAGGGGGAGGAATGGAGATGCGATTGCTGCGATTGCGAAAGGGACTTGCGCGCCGCCTGCGAATCAGGCAACTTTCCACTCGTCCGGCAATGGCGTCGGACACGAGATAGCAGCGTAAGCCACTCCAACGACGGGGTGACACGCTGGCGGATACGGGGACGTCCCCGTTTTCCGCTTGGAGGCAATGAAGCCGCCAGGATGCGACCCGCCAAGGGCCCCGCGTCCTGGCGGCTTTTTTCGTTTTGGGGCCAGGCCCCACGGAGGCGGCACGATGGCGACGGCATTCTGGAACGACACCGAAAAGAGAAAGGCGGATGACGGCAGTTTCTGGTCGAGCGGCCATACGCCGACCCTGATCGCGGCATTCCTCTATTTCGACCTGGCCTTCATGGTCTGGGTGCTGCTGGGGCCCCTCGCCCCGCAAATCTCGGCCAGCCTGGGGCTGACCCCGGCGGAAAAGGGCGTGATGGTCGCCGTCCCGACGCTGGCGGGCGCGGTGCTGCGGGTCGTCAACGGCCTGCTGGTCGACCGGATCGGGCCGAAGCGTGCTGGGGCGATCAGCCAGATCATCGTGATCGCGGGACTCTTTTCCGCCTGGGTGCTGGGGGTGAACAGCTTTGGCGGCACGCTGGCGCTGGGCGTGATCCTGGGCTTTGCGGGCGCCAGCTTCGCCATCGCACTGCCACTGGCCAGCCGCTGGTATCCGCCCGAGCATCAGGGCAAGGCGATGGGCCTGGCGGGCATGGGCAATTCGGGCACGGTGCTGGCCGCGCTGTTCGCGCCGGGCCTGGCCAAGATCTTCGGCTGGAACGCGGTGCTGGGCCTGGCCTGCCTGCCGCTCGGCCTGGTGTTCGTCGCCTATATGGTGATGGCGAAGGATGCGCCGGGCGCGCCGCCGCCGCGCCGCCTGGTCGAGTATCTCGCGCCGCTGAAACAGGCCGATGCCTGGTGGCTGATGGGCTTCTACGCCGTCACATTCGGCGGGTTCGTGGGCCTCGCCGCCAGCCTGCCCATCTATTTCACCGACCGTTTCGGGCTGACCCCGGTGCAGGCCGGTTACGCCACGGCGGCTTGCGTCTTTGCCGGGTCGCTGGTGCGGCCGATGGGCGGGGCGCTGGCCGATGCGATCGGCGGGGTGAAGGCGCTGCTCGCGGTGTTTACCGCCGCCGCCGTCACGCTGACCGGCGTGGCGATGGTCGACGGGTTCGCCGCCTCGCTGGCGCTGTTCGTGCTGTCGATGCTGGCGCTGGGCGTCGGCAACGGATCGGTGTTCCAGCTGGTGCCGCAGCGTTTCGCCGCCGAGATCGGCGTGATGACCGGGCTGGTCGGCATGGCGGGCGGCATCGGTGGCTTCTACCTCGCCTCGTCGCTGGGCCTCGCCAAGCAGTGGACGGGCAGCTTCTCCAGCGGGTTCCTGATCTTCGCCGCGCTTTCGCTGGTGGCGTTGGCCGGGCTGATGCTGGTCAAGGGCCGCTGGCGGCGCAGCTGGGGCGCGGCCGATGGCGTGCGGATTTGATGCTTCCTCTCTTCCACGGATCGAACCGATGAAACACGAAGTCGTCACCCCTGCGAAGGTGGACACCCGCGAACATTTGGTCGTGATCGGCAACGGCATGGCCGGCTGCCGCGCGGTCGAGGAATTGCTGGCCCGCGATCCCGACCGCTACCGCATCACCATCTTCGGCGCAGAGCCGCTGGTGAACTATAACCGGATCATGCTGTCGCCGGTGCTGGCGGGTGAGAAGACGTTCGACGAGATCGTCATCAATGGCCATGACTGGTATGCCGACAACGGCATCACGCTGGTCAGCGGCGATCCCGTCGCCGCCATCGACCGCGCGGACCGCACCGTCACCGCCAGGAGCGGCATGGTGCTCGGCTATGACCGGCTGCTGATCGCGACCGGCTCCGACCCGTTCATCATCCCGGTGCCCGGCCACGACCTGCCCGGCGTCATCAGCTTCCGCGACATGCAGGATGTCGAGCATATGCTCGCCGCCGCCGAACGGGGCGGCAGCGCGGTGGTGATCGGCGGCGGCCTGCTGGGGCTGGAGGCGGCGCATGGCCTGAGCCTGCGGGGCATGACGGTCACCGTCCTCCACCTGATGCCGACGCTGATGGAGCGGCAACTGGACGAGGCGGCGGGCTGGCTGCTGAAACAGGCGCTTGAGGCGCGCGGTCAGACCGTGCTGACCGGTGCCGACACCGCCGCGATCCTGGGCGACGGCAGAGTCGAGGCGATCCGCCTGAAGGACGGGCGCGAGATCGCCGCCGACCTGGTGGTGATGGCGGTCGGCATCCGCCCCTCGGTCGCGCTCGCCCGCGCCGCCGGGCTGGAGGTCGGGCGCGGCATCAAGGTCGACGATCATATGGTCACGTCCGACCCGCGCATCCTGGCGGTCGGCGAATGCGTCGAGCATGACGGACAGGTCTATGGCCTGGTCGCGCCGCTCTGGGACATGTGCCGCAGCCTTGCCGATGCGCTGACCGGCGCACCGTCCGGCTATCGCCCCACCGCCACCGCGACCAAGCTGAAGGTCGCCGGGCTCGACGTCTTCTCGGCGGGCGATTTCGGCGGCGGCGACGGCGCGGAGGATATCGTGCTGCGCGATGCCGCGCGCGGCATCTACAAGCGCGTCGTAGTCAAGGACGACCGGATCGTCGGCGCGGTGCTGTACGGCGATACTGCCGACGGCAACTGGTATTTCGACCTGCTGAAAAAGGGCGAGAGCATCGGCGACATCCGCGACGCGCTGATCTTCGGCCAGGCCTTCGCCTCGGGAGGGGGGCAAGCGGACCCTAAGGCGGCCGTTGCGGCGCTCTCCGACACGGCGGAGATCTGCGGCTGCAACGGCGTCACCAAGGGCCAGGTCGTCTCGTGCATCGCCAAGGGCGCGCACAGCCTCGACACCGTCCGCGCCACCTGCAAGGCGTCGGCCAGCTGCGGCTCGTGCACCGGCCTGGTCGAGACCCTGCTCGCGCTGACCCTGGGCGACGAGGTGGAGGCGGGCCCGAAGACGATGTGCAAATGCACCAGCTTCGGCCATGACGATGTGCGGCGCGAGATCGTCGCGCAGGGCATGCGCTCGATCCCGGAGGTGATGCAGAAGCTGCACTGGTCGACGCCGGACGGCTGTTCCTCCTGCCGCCCGGCGCTCAATTACTATCTGCTCTGCGCGCTGCCCGGCGACTATGTCGACGACCAGCAGAGCCGCTTCGTCAACGAGCGGATGCACGCCAACATCCAGAAGGACGGCACCTATTCGGTGGTGCCGCGCATGTGGGGCGGGATCACGTCGCCGAAGGAACTGCGCGCGATCGCCGATGTGGTCGAGAAGTTCAACGCGCCGATGGTCAAGGTGACCGGCGGGCAGCGGCTCGATATCTTCGGCATCAGGAAGGAGGATCTGCCCGCCGTCTGGGCCGATCTGAACGCCGCCGGAATGGTCAGCGGCCATGCATACGGCAAGTCGTTGCGCACGGTGAAGACCTGTGTCGGCTCCGAATGGTGCCGCTTCGGCACGCAGGATTCGACCGGGCTGGGCGTCAAGCTGGAGCGGGCGACCTGGGGGTCGTGGATGCCGCACAAGTTCAAGATCGCGGTGTCGGGCTGTCCGCGCAACTGCGCTGAGGCGACGATCAAGGATTTCGGCGTGGTCTGCGTCGACAGCGGCTACGAACTCCATGTCGGCGGCAATGGCGGGATCAAGGTCCGCGCCACCGACCTGCTCTGCAAGGTCGCGACCGAGGCGGAGGCGATGGAGATGTGCGCCGCCTTCGTCCAGCTCTACCGCGAGGAGGCGCGCTATCTGGAGCGGACCGCGCCGTGGATCGAGCGGGTCGGCCTGGCCTACATCCAGTCGCGCCTCCTGCCCGACGAGGAGGCGCGCGCCGAACTCGCCCGCCGCTTCTTCTTCTCGCAGCAATTCTCGCAAGAAGACCCCTGGGCCGAGCGCGTCGCCGGGGCCGAACGCGAAATCCATGCGCCGATGGCGCGCTTCCAGCCGGTTGGAGAGATGGCATGATCGGTGAATGGCTCGATATCGGCTGGGTGAACGAAATCCCGGTCCGCGGCAGCCGCACGGTTCAGGTCGAGGGCGGCAACGACATCGCCGTCTTCCGCACCGGCGAGAACAAGGTCTTCGCGCTGCTCGACCGCTGTCCGCACAAACATGGGCGGTTGAGCCAGGGCATCGTTCACGGCGGCGCGGTGGCATGTCCGCTGCACAACTGGCGTATCAGCCTCTCGACCGGCGAGGCGCTGGGCGAGGACAAGGGCTGCACGCCTGTTGTGCCGGTGAAGATCAGCGGCGGCCGCGTGCTGATCTGCCGCGCCAGCACCCTGAAGGCGGCGGCGTGATGATCCTCCCCGGCACGGGGAGGGGGACCATGCGCAGCATGGTGGAGGGGGGGCGCCGCAAAGGCTTCACTCTCCATAATGCCGTCAGCCCCTCGCCGCACGCCCCCTCCACCAGCTTCGCTGGTCCCCCTCCCCGTCCCGGGGAGGATTCATGATCCGCACCACCTGCGCCTATTGCGGCGTCGGCTGCGGCATCCGCGCCACCGTGACCGGCGACCGCAGCGTCAGGATCGAGGGCGACCCCGACCACCCCGCCAATCGCGGCAAGCTCTGTTCCAAGGGCACGCATTTGGGCGAGACGGTCGGCCTGGAGGGTCGCCTGCTCCATCCGATGATCGGCAAGCGCCGCGCCGGTTGGGACAAGGCGCTCGATCTGGTCGCCAAGCGATTCCGCGAGACCATCGCGCAGCATGGCCCCGACAGCGTCGCCTTCTATGTCTCCGGCCAGTTGCTGACCGAAGACTATTATGTCGCCAACAAGCTGATGAAGGGCTTTATCGGCTCGGCCAATATCGACACCAATTCGCGCCTGTGCATGTCGAGTGCGGTTGCGGGGCACACCCGCGCGTTCGGCGAGGATATCGTGCCCGCCTCCTATGAGGATATCGACGCCGCCGACCTGATCGTGCTGGTCGGCAGCAACACCGCCTGGTGCCACCCGATCGTCTATCAGCGTATCCGCGAGCGGTGCGATGCGGGCGCGAAGCTGGTCGTCGTCGACCCGCGCCGCACCGAGACGGCGGAGCAGGCCGACCTTCACCTGGCCATCCGGCCCGGTAGCGACGTGGCGCTGATGAACGGCGCGCTCGCCTGGGCGCGGACGGCAGGCGTGGTGGACGAGGATTATCTGCGCGCGTCGGTTGCGGTGCCGGAGGAATTCTGGGCTGTGCTGGAGGAGGGCAGCGATCTCTGGTCGGTCGCCAGGACCTGCGACGTCGCGCCCGCCGATCTTCGCCGCTTCTACGAGCTGTTTGCCGCAACCCCGCGTACCGTCACGCTATTCAGCCAGGGGATCAACCAGTCGACGGCTGGCACCGACCAGGTCAACGCGATCCTCAACCTCCACCTCGCCACCGGCCGGATCGGCAAACCGGGCGCGGCCCCCTTCTCGATCACCGGACAGCCCAATGCGATGGGCGGGCGCGAGGTGGGCGGCCTCGCCTCGACTCTGGCCGCGCATATGGATTTCGCGCCCGAGAACCGCGCGCGGGTGCAGCGTTTCTGGGCCTCCCCCACCATCGCGCCCAAGCCGGGGCTGAAGGCGGTCGACCTGTTCCGCGAACTGGGCCAGGGCCGGATCAAGGCGCTGTGGATCATGGCGACCAACCCCGCCGTGTCGATGCCCGACGCCGGGTCGGTGCGCGAGGCGCTGGCCGCCTGCCCCTTTGTCGTGGTCAGCGACGTGGTCGCCGAGACGGACAGTTCGGTCCATGCCCATGTCCGCCTGCCCGCCGCCGCCTGGGGCGAGAAGGATGGCACCGTCACCAATTCCGACCGCACGATCAGCCGCCAGCGCGCGCTGTTCCCGCTGCCCGGCGAGGCCAGACCCGATTGGTGGATCGTCAAGGAAGTCGGCCGTCGCATGGGCTGGAAAACCGCCTTCGCCTATGACCGCACAGCCGAGATCTGGCGCGAGCATTGCCGCCTATCCCGTTATGAAAACGACGGTTCACGGCTGTTCGCCCTGCCCGGCCGGTCAAGCGGCGGCAATGGGGATTATGACGTGATGGCGCCGTTCCGATGGGGCGATGTGCCCTTTGCCGATGGTCGTTTCCCCACGCCCGACGGCCGCGCCCGCCTGGTTTCCGTGGCTCAGAAGGCGCTCCCTGCGCCGCTGCGCGACTGGCCGATGACGCTGAACACCGGGCGCTACCGCGATCATTGGCATACGATGACCAGAACCGGCCTTGCCCCCAAGCTGGCGCGGCACCGCGAGGAGCCCTTGGTCGAGGTACACCCGGATGACGCAGCCCGCCTGAACCTGACCGATGGCGGATTGGCGCGGGTCGGCACGCCGCAGGGGGAAAGCCTCTATCGCGTGTCGGTCAACACGGGCCAACGGCCGGGCGAGCTGTTCGTGCCTATCCACTGGACCGACCGGACCGCGACCGGCGGGCGTACCGGCCTGCTCCCCCGCCCGCTGACCGATCCCCATTCGGGCCAGCCCGGCTTCAAGCGCACGCCCGCCAGCATCGCGGCCGTCATGCCCCGCTGGCGGGGCTTTGTGATCCTGACCGGTGAGGCGATCGCCGCACCCGACTGCCTCTGGGCGACGCGCATCGCGGTTCCGGGCGGCTGGCTGTGGGAAGTGGCGGGCGACGGCGACCCGGCGCAGCTCGACGCCCTGCTGCCCAAGGGTCAGCGGATCGAAGCCACCGACCCCGCGCGGGGATCGCGCCGCGTCGCGGGGATCGCCGGAGGTCGCCTGGTCGCCGCCCTGTTTCTGACCGAACGCGGCGAACTGCCCGCCCGCGACTGGCTGATCGCACAGCTTACCGCCGCCGAAGTCGCGCCCACGATCCTGGCCGGGCGCGCGCCGGGCGCACAGGTCGATCGCGGCGCCATCGTCTGCGCCTGTTTCGACATCGGCGTGCGCACCATCGTCACCGCGATCCGCGACCAGCAATTGGCCGACGTTGCCGCGATCGGCGCGGCGCTGGGCGCGGGCACCAATTGCGGATCGTGCCGCCCCGCCCTCGCCCGCCTGCTCGGCGAAACCCAGGAGCCTGCCCATGCGCATGGATGACTTTCCCGCCGGTTCGGTCTGGCTGGTCGGGGCGGGTCCCGGCGATCCCGACCTGCTGACCCGCAAGGCGGAACGGCTGATCGCGGCGGCCGACATCGTCTTCTACGACGCACTGGTCGGCCCGGACATCCTGGCGCTCGTGCCCGGGACGGCGGAACTGTCGAGCGTCGGCAAGCGATCGGGCCGCCACTCCAGGGATCAGGGCACGATCGACGGGCTGATCGTCGCCGCCGCCTTGTCCGGCAAGCGCGTCGTCCGGCTGAAAGGTGGCGACCCGTCGATCTTCGGCCGTTCGACCGAGGAGATCGACGCCTGCCGTGCCGCCGGTATCCCGGTGCGGATATGTCCCGGCATCACGGCCGCAAGTGCGGCGGCGGCATCCGGCCTGATCTCACTGACCCTGCGCGGCCTGTCCCGCCGACTGACCCTGGTCACCGCGCATCTGCGCGCGGGCGAGCCGCTATCGCTCGACTGGTCGGCGCTCGCCGCGCCGGATACGACGCTCGCCGTCTATATGGGCCGCGCCGCCGCCCCCGAAATCGCACGCCAGCTGATCGCCGCAGGCATGCCACCCAGAACGCCGGTGATGATCGCGGTGAACATATCGCTCCCCACCGAGCGCCTGATCACCGGCCGCCTGGATGCCTTGGGCTTCCTGACGCGGACCATCGGCGACAAGGACCCCGCGCTGCTCCTGATCGGCGAAGCCGTCGGCGCCCGGCGCATCCCAGCCCATGGCCGACCGCACGCTATGGTGGAGGTCGATGCCCGGTCTTGACCGGAAATGGTGCCCCTGGCCGGATGAAACTGGGCACTCAGATTGTTGGGAAGTTTGGGTCCCACGGCGCTGATCCCCAGTGCGGTGTTGTCTAGGAGGGTGAATGCCCCCTCCTACGCCGTCTCTTGTGGGATACCAGAACGGGAAAGTCTTCTACGTCCCAATATCCCGCCCAGACGAGTTTTGCGACGATACGAGAGCGTGCGTCAGATCACCGCCTCGCGATCACGCAAGGACTCCGGCCAGTCGCCGTCCCAGCGGTAATGATCCTTGAGGATGCGGGCGCTATATTCGAGGCAGATCCGCACCGGCAGGTCTGGGTAAAGCCTGTCCATCCGTGCAACGAGGTCGGCGGCATCCGCGCAACGTTCCAGTTCGCGGATGAAATCCGTCAGATACCGGCGGGTGAAGCCGATGCCGTCGGGATCATAGGGGCGGGTATTGGGCGCATGTCCGGGAATGATCGTGGTGGCGCCCAATGCCTCGAGCCGGTCGAGCGTTTCGAACCACGCCTGTCGCTCCTCGGGCGTGCGGGCATCGGCGACCCAGACATGCGCGTCCGAGAAGACGGTATCCGCGGCGATCAGCGTCTTGATCGTCGGAATCCACAGCGCGGCCGCATGGGCACAGTCGCCGCGCATCAACCCCAGAATCTCGATCGCCTCGCCATCCACCGTCAGGTTCGTCTGGTCGATGCGCTCGACTGGCACCGCCGTCGTTGCACCGTTGCGGCCGAGGACGGTATCGCGCCAATGCTCGATCTTGAATCCGAACGCGTCGTTGACCTCATCGGCGGCGTCTTTGTACGCCATCACGCGCGCGCCAGGAAACGCGGCTTTCACCACTTCCAGCCCGAGATAATGATCGGGGTGCATATGGGTGATGAAGATTTGTGTCAGGTCGCGGTCCACCTCGAGTATCTCGGCGACGAGGCGATGCGCGTTCGACAGGCTGAACTGGGAATCGACCAGCAGTGCCTCGGTCGGCCCATACACGATGGTCGATGACACGCCGAAACCGTTATGCTGATCGCTGCTGATGAAGACTTTGGTTTGCAGGGAAGACGCCATGGTCTTGTCTCCTATGGAAATCAGTGGGAGGTCTGGCCACCATCGACCACATAGGTCTGGCCGGTGACGAAAGACGCGGCATCGGAACTCAGATATAGAACGGTCGTCGCTATCTCCTCGGGCCGGGCAGCGCGACCGATCGGGGAATTCTGGAGAAGCTTCTCCTTAAAGGCGGGATCGGCCAGCCAGCGTTCGGTCATCGGGGTCGCGACGAGGCCCGGTGCGACGGCATTGACGCGGATGTTGCAGGTCGCATAGTCGAGGGCGGCCGCCTTCGTGATCCCCACCACACCATGTTTGGCGGCGACATAGGGGGCCATGCCGGGATCGGCGACCAGCCCCGCCACCGATGCCGTGTTGACGATCGCTCCGCCGCCATTGCGCAACATTTGGGCGATCTGATATTTCATGCACAGGAAGACGCCGCGCAGATCGACCGCGATCGTGCGGTCGAAATCCTCGACGCTCATATCGGCAAGATCGGCGGTGCGGGGCAGAAGCCCCGCATTGTTGAAGCCGATGTCGAGGCGGCCATGGGTATCGATGGCCGCCTGCACCAGCCCCTGGACCGACGCGTCCTGGCTGACGTCGGTCTTGACGAACATCGCCGATCCACCGGCGTCGGTAATGGCCGAGGCCGTATCGGCAGCGGCATCGTCGAAGTCGCCGATGACGACCCTGGCACCCTCACGGGCAAAGGCGATAGCGGTGGCGCGGCCGATGCCGGTGCTCGCCCCGGTGACGATCACGACCTTATCCGCGAAACGGGACTGGTGGGACATGGCGACCTCCCTCAGTTCGTGCGATCGAGGAAGCCGTCGGGAAGCTGTCCCGGCGCGGCATTGATCACGTCGTCATTGTCGGGGCCGCGCTGCTCCATGAAGGTGATCTTCGCGAACTCGCCGATGATGACGTACGGGTAGGCAGGCCCCTCGTCGCGGAAGCGGTTCATGTCGGGGATGAAGTCGTTCTGGTAGCAGATCGTCTTTTCGGGATGCTGGCCTTCGCCCGCGATCCATTGCGGGAAGAAGATCGTGCCGTGGATCAGGCGCCGTTCGATATCGAAATACAGGCTGACGCAGGTGCCGGTCGGCTCATGCCAGTCCGCCTTGTACATGCCGGGCGCAAGCTGGACGAGGTCCATCGTCTGGTTCGTCACCCAGCGACCGCCGACCAGACCCTGGTGGATGCGATAGTCGCAGGTGGTCGCGTTGCGGGCATACCATTCATACCGCCAGCCATTGGCATAGGTGTAGATGAAATGGTTGCCGATAAAGGCGGCGAGATCGTTGGGCAGGTCGAGGCCGAGGTCGGTATTCATGTCGGTTCTCCTTGTGGTTTGATGTTTCGAGAGGATCAGGCGCGGCTCTGCGCTGCAGCGGGCGTGGATTTCAGCCGTTTCATGAAAGCGCCGATATGCGGTTGAAGCTCAGCGAACGGCGCATCCTTGCGGTGGCGGAGCAGCACTTCGGTGAAGAGCTTCAACCCGATCGCGAATTCGGTCGATTCATCGGCGGGGACGACACCGCGCGCGGATATTTTTTCGATGATGTCGAACAAGTCGTCGTGATTGACGATGTCGGTGTGGACCCGGCGGCCGGTGGGCGCGCCTGACGCTTCGTCAAGCGCCTCCAGCGTAACGCGGAAGGCATGCGGCATGGCTCTGGCTTTCGGAAAGTCGTTGCGGAAGCGAACCGATCGGGGGATGCCCGACACGCTCGGTGATCAGGCCAGCGAAGCCCGCACGGCGTCGGCCAGCGGGGTGGTCGGCCTGCCGATCAACCTGGAAAGCTGGCGACCATCGTCGAACAGCGCGCCCTTCGAGGCGGCGACGTCATATCCCGCGATCGCCTGTGCCACTTCGGCGGGAAGGCCCGCATCCTGCAACCGATGCGCATAATCGTTCGGCGGCAGATCGTCATAGGCGATCTCCCGCCCCGTCTGACGGGTAACCTCGGCGGCGAGATCCGCCAGCGTCCACCCATGGTCGCCAGCCAGTTCATAGGTCTTGCCGACATGATCCGGGACGCTGGCGGCGATGGCCGCCGCCTCGGCATAATCGGCGCGGGAGGCCGATGAAATCCGGCCTTGTCCGGCACTGCCGATCAAGGCGCCCACCGCGAGCGCCCCCGGGATCGCACCCGTGTAATTCTCGGTGTACCATCCGTTGCGCAGCAGGGTGACGGGGATGCCGGACGCGGCAAGCGCGGCTTCGGTGTCCCGATGCTCGACCGCCAGGTCGAGCGACGATGTGTCCGCATGGAGCAGGCTGGTATAGACGATCCGTCCGACGCCGGCCTGTTTCGCCGCGGCAATCACGTTGCGATGCTGCGCGCTACGCTCTCCGACTTCACTCGACGAAATCAGCAACAGCGTCCCGATGCCCGACAACGCATCGGCAAGCCCATCGGGCGTGGCATAGTCGAATGGCCGCACGGAAACGCCGAGCTTGCCGGCCTTGTCCGGCGATCGTGCCAGCGCGACGATGTCGTCGATCGCGACCCGCTGCTTGAGTGCGGCAATGACGAGGCGACCCAATTGTCCGGTCGCGCCGGTGACGGCAATGGTCATGATTTGCTCCTCCAGTCATAACAGGCAATGGGCGGGAGATGTGACGATCGGGCCCCGGGCGAACCGGCATCGCGCCCTTTGGCGATCGTCGGGATCATCTCACGTCTCCTCGTTGCGATCAGCCGAAGCGGAAACCGGAAATGGCGGTTTCCAGCACGCGCTCGCCATAGATCCGCTCGCCGGGTGCATCGTCCCCCGCACCCGCCGCTACCATCAGCGGCAGCAGATGCTCCTCCTTCGGATGGGCGAAGCGGGCGGCGGGGGCGTTTTCCCACGCCGCAAGCGCCTGCGCTCGGGCAGGTCCGGGCTGGCGGATCGCGCCGTTGAGCCAGGCGTCGAACGCCTCCGAGGGGACGGTCGAGCGCGGGTCACCATAACCGCGCATGTTGTGAAAGCTCATGCCCGAACCGATGATGAGCACGCCTTCATCGCGCAGCGACGCGAGAGCGCGGCCGGCTTCGACCGCCCGAGCGGGATCGAGCCTATGGTCGATCGACATCTCCACCACTGGAATCGCGGCGTCGGGCAGCATGACCTTCAGCGGTACGAACACGCCGTGATCGAGGCCACGGTCGGGATCGACCGACGCAACGAACCCGGCATCGCGAAGCAGCCCCGCCGCCCGCTCCGCCAAAGCCGGGTCGCCCGGCGCATCGTAGCTGAGCCGATATGTATGGGGCGGGAAGTTGTAATAGTCGTAAATCAGCGATGGCCGCGCCGCGCCGGTGAAGGCGAAGCCGTTCGTTTCCCAATGTCCGGAGACCACCAGAATGGCTCGTGGCGCCTCGGACAGCCGGTTGGGCAGGTCCCGCAGGAACTTTGCCATATTGGTCCAGACACCGGCGGGGTCGTCCATGAAGAAGCACGGACCGCCACCGTGGGGAATGAAGAGGCTGGGCTGTCGCATGGTGTGTCCTTTCGAACCACCAGATGGCGCTCGCCATCATCGATGATAATGATCGAATTCGTCGAATCACTATCTACTCATGGTATAAGATCATGGATCGCCTGACCGGTATCGAAGTCTTCGTCCGCGCCATCCGCAGTGGCGGCCTGTCGGCGGCCGGGCGACAGATGCGCCTGTCGCCCACGATGGCGGGACGTCATCTCGACGCGCTGGAGGCGCGTCTCGGCACGACGCTCGTCACGCGTACCACGCGACGGCTCGTGCTGACCGAGGCGGGAGCCGCGTATCTGGAGCGCGCCGAGCGGATCCTGTCCGAGCTGGAGGAAGCCGACGCCGATGCGTCCGCCGTTTCGCACAAGGTCGAGGGGCTGCTCAGGGTCAGTTCGCCGATGACGTTCGGCACGCTGCACGTCGCCCGGCTTGCCGCCGCGTTTCATGAGCAGAACCCCGGCGTCACGATCGAATTGGGACTTAGTGACCGCTATGTCGACCTGCTCGAAGAGCGCTGGGACATGGCGATCCGTATCGGTCGCCTTGCGGACAGCAGCTTGGTGGCACGCCGGCTCGCCACCATGCGGCTCGCGATTTGCGCCGCTCCCGCCTATCTGGCGCGATACGGCACGCCCGAGCGGGCCGATGATCTCGCTTATCATGTCTGCCTGGGGTTTACGCTGAACGAAGCGACCGGCTCGGCCTCCTGGGGCTTCGGTCCCGACGGCGGCAAGCGCGTGGCAGTCCACGGATCGCTGTGCGCCAATAATGGCGAGGCTCTCGTCGCCGCTGCCGTGGCGGGACAGGGGCTGGTCTATGGACCCCGCTTCATCGCGCAAGCGGCGCTCGAACGCGGCGATCTCGTCGAGGTGACGCTGACCGAGCCGCTGGTCGACTTGGGCGGTGTTTTCGCGGTGACCCATCCGACCCGCCATCCGCTGGCGAAGACACGCGCCTGGATCGACTTTCTTGCCCGCGAAATTCCTGTGCTCGCCACCAGATGGTGAGGTTAACACCGGATTCGGTCGAGAAAGCCGCTGGCGCAATTTGGATTTCACGTCGCCGCACTCATGCAATCTCGCCTTCGATGCGCTGGGCAACAGATAGATCACCTATCCACAGTCGCACCATCGAACCCCGAATGGTGCGGCGTTGCCCCACGGTGTCACTCTGAAACGGTGAGTGGGCGCGACATCGCTAGAGTTGAAAATGGCAAGGAGCATTGATAATAGCTCGCATTAGTCACTCAGTGTAAAGCGAGTTGCCGTATCCTTCCCGGGCACATCGATCTCAACCTGCTCGCCACCCTGGCCGTACTTCTTCAGACGAAGAGCGTAACCGGAACGGCACGCAGGCTTGGAATGAGCCAGCCCACGATCAGCCGCTCGCTCGCCGAGCTCCGATACATCCTCGGAGATCCGCTCCTGGTCAGAACAGACGGCGGAATGCAGCGGACGCGCCGGGCGGACGAACTGGTCGCCCCCATCGAACAATGGCTCGCATCAACCTCTGCGCTGCTTCATCCGCCGACATTCGATCCTGCTACACTCGATCGTTGTTTTCGTATCGCATCGACGGATTACGGGGTGCTCACGGTCGTTGCGCCAGCACTCGAGGCCATCACCACCGCCGCTCCATCGCTGACGGTCGATATCGTACCATTCAGCGCGGATATGATGAAGAAGATGGCGTCGGGAGAGATCGACCTCATCATCTCCGGCCTCGAGTCCGACCATCCGGCGCTGCACACTCGATCGCTGTTTACCGATACCTATACCTGCATCATGCGGGCGGAGCATGATCTTGCCACGTCGGACGATGCGCTGACGCTGGATGCGTTCTTCGCATGGCCGCATGTCGGCATCGTAGTCAGCGACCTTGCGGTAGACGGGGTCGAGGTGCGGCTGGGCGTGCGCAGCGGCGAGCGCCGCGTCACCGTACGGCTTCCGTATTTTCATGCGGCACCTTCCCTTATCGCGAGCAGCGACGTGCTGATGACCCTTCCGACCCGCGCCGCCACGCGGTTTGCCGCCAGCTATGGCTTGGCAACCCGGCCCGCTCCTGTCGCAATCGACGATCTCGACTATCGGTTGCTGTGGCACGACCGCAGTTCGCGCGACCGCGCGGTGATCTGGCTGGCGGATATGCTGACCCGGCATTGTGCATCCGCAAGCTGAATAAGGCTTATTCAGATTTGGGGGCTGGCCCGTTGCCGCATCCCCCCGCATAGGGTTGCGACCGACTTGCAATAGCAAGCGATAACGGGAACCTTCATGTCGACCATCCTAAACCGCTCCTCGGCGGCGCTCATCGCGCTCGCTTGCTCCACATCCGCGCTCGCGTGGGACCGCATGCAGGATACGCAAGGCCAGACGACCCGTGCCGATGAGATCGTCGTCACGGCTTCGGGCGGTCGCGAACAGCAGGTCAAGGACGCACCGGCATCGATCAGCGTGCTGACACGCAAGGATCTGGATCGCCTGCCCTATCGCGAAGTGACCGATGCCTTGCTCGAGATTCCAGGCGTCACCGTGACGCCGGGCGAGGGTAACAGTCGCGACATCTCGATCCGCGGCATGGCGCCGCAATATACGCTGATCCTAGTGGACGGTAAGCGCTTGTCGAGCCGCGAGACGCGAACCAACGGTGGCAACATATCGGAGGGCGGGCAATTGCCGCCGCTGGAGGCGATCGAGCGGATTGAGGTGGTACGCGGCCCGATGTCGTCCTTATATGGGTCCGATGCGATGGGCGGTGTCGTCAACATAATCACGCGGCGCATCTCCAAGACATGGCGCGGCAGCACTCGGGCCAATGGCACGATGCAGTTAGGCTCCGATTACGGCAACGTCGCCGACGGCAACTTTTACTTGTCCGGTCCGATCGCCGGCTCGGTCGGTGTTCAGGTTCAGGGGGCTGCGACCCGACGCGGCGAGGATCATGTCATCGGCGGCACACCAGAACGCCGGGACGAGAGCTTGGCTGGCAAGCTCGGGTGGAACGCAGGGCCCGACCACAGCTTTCTCGCCGAACTGGGCTATTATCGCCAAACCGTGACCGCGACAGCGGGCAAAACGGTCGCGACCAGCGCGACGATGCCGACGGGTATGGAAAACGTTCAGGCGCAACGACGTTATGTCGGCTCGATCAGTCATTCCGGCCGCTGGGGCTTTGCAACGTCGGAGAGCTATCTGCAGCTCGAGGACGCGAAAAGCCTGCAGGACGGCAAACGGATCAAGAACACGATCGCGCAGTCGATCTGGATGGTGCCGCTGCCCGCCAATTCCTTGAGCGTAGGTGCCTATTACCGCAACGAGGACCTGACGGACACGGTCGGCAATCTCTTGGCGGGATCGACGCGCGACGGCGCAAGCCGACGGCAAGTAGCGGTGTTTGCGGAAAACGAGCTGACAGTGCTGACCGGACTGCGTCTGACCGGCGGCCTGCGGATGGACGACGACCAGCAATATGGGACGCACTGGACGCCGCGGGTCTATGCCGTGTGGAATATCGACCAGGCTTTCACGCTGAAGGGTGGCTATTCGCAAGGCTTTCGCGCGCCGAACCTGCGCCAGACGCTCCCGGACTGGGGCCAGTCGAGCCGCGGGGGTACGATCTATGGCAATCCTGATCTGAACGCAGAGACATCACGAACGATCGAGGCTGGATTGCTCTTTGATGGCGGCACGTTCCAGGCCAGCCTGACGGCCTATGACACGCGGTTTGACGACAAGATCACGCGCGTGACCTGTGTCGCAGCCGCGGCCTGGTGCAGCGGTGAGCCGCTAAGCTCCATCGGGCGGCCACCGACCACCTATGTCAACGTCGACAAGGCGAAGATCCGCGGGATCGAGGCAACGATCGACGTACCGCTGACCGCGACGCTGAGGGTCAATGCGACCGGTACGCTCACGGACTCGAAGCAACTAAGTGGTGCCAATATCGGTGCAGCGTTGAACGATACGCCCAAGCAACAGGCAAGCGCCTCGCTCAATTGGAAGCCGACGACTCGGTTAAGCGGCTATATTCGCGGTATATTCCGTGGCCAAGAGGCGATCACCGAAGCGCAGATCAGCGGCAATGCCACCGTCGCACCATCCTACACAACAGTCGATATCGGCGGCTCGTACAAGGTCTCGCCTCGGTTCACGCTGCATGGCGGCGTGCAGAACGTGCTGGACAAGCGCTTGAGCTATGATCGATTCGGGTACGTCATCGACCCGGCACGCATCTGGCTAGGGATTGGCACGCGGTTCTAGGGCTCAAACCCGATCAGCATCTTGAGGGATGATGGTTTTCCTGATCCACTGGAGGGTGGATCAGGAGGCGTGAGGCATGGCGCTTGACCGTCACCGCTCGCGCTTGAACGCCTGTGACAATCGCATAGTGAGGGAACGAAAGGTGGTATGGAATGGAGCAAAAAGCGCAACACTAGCGCAATTTCAACACCTTGCACCCCGTAGGATGGTGCCCCTGGCCGGACTCGAACCAGCATGCCTTGCGGCGTTCGATTTTGAGTCGAATGCGTCTACCAATTTCGCCACAGGGGCAGCGAAGCCGCGCTGCTAGACGAGGGTGATGCGTCACGCAAGCGCCGATTATCCGGATCATGGGCAATCGTGCGTAGCGACGCATGCAAAAACCACCAAAGCATAAAGCAGCACGAGGACAACTGCCGTCAGATAAAGCGGCATGACCATCCACTTGGTCCTGCCGCTTACGGGCAGCGTCGAAAGACCGATGAGGCCCGGGGCAGTTGCCATGGCCGCAAGACCATAGACGAATGCCGCTGCACGCAGGCCCGACGCCATGGGATCGGACCATAGGATGTCCAACCACGTCAGCGGTGGTCCGAACGCCATCAGGCGGATTGGAACGATCCAACGCCAAAGCTTGTCCACGATCAATTCACCGGCGGCCGCTGGCGATAGCTGAGCGCCTCGGCGATGTGGATGCGTCCGACCTGCTCGGCCCCCGCCAGATCGGCGATCGTCCGAGCGACCCGCAGGACGCGGGTATAGCCACGCGCGGTCAAACGCATCCGCTCGGCGGCTTCGACCAGCAAGGTGCGGCCAGCCTCGTCGGGCGTCGCCCAACGCTCCAGAAGCGCGCCGTCGGCCTCCGCATTGGTGCGGACGGTCACCGGGGACCCGCGATAGCGCTCGGTCTGCTGCGCCCGCGCCGCCGCCACCCGTGCGGCGACCGTGGCCGACGATTCGGCGGCGGCAGGCGCGAAGAGATCGACGGCGCGGACCGGCTGGACCTCGACAGACAGGTCGATTCGGTCGAGCAGCGGCCCGGAGATCTTCGCCTGATAGTCGGCCGCGCATCGCGGCGCCCGGGCGCAGGCAAGTGCGGCGTCGCCGAGATGGCCGCAACGGCACGGGTTCATCGCGGCGACCAATTGCACCCGTGCAGGAAAGGTCACGTGCGCATTGGCGCGCGCGATGCTGACCGTGCCGGTTTCCAGCGGCTGGCGCAGCGAATCGAGGACCGCACGCTGAAACTCGGGCAGTTCGTCGAGGAACAGGACACCGAGATGGGCAAGGCTGACCTCCCCCGGCTTCGCCTTCAGCCCGCCGCCGGTCAGCGCCGCCATCGACGCGGAATGATGCGGCGCGCGGAATGGACGGGCGCGGGTCAGCCGCCCACCCGCCAGGGTCCCCGCAACGGACTGCACCATCGAGACCTCCAACGCCTCTGCGGCATCGAGCGGCGGCAGGATACCCGGCAGGCAAGCGGCCATCAGCGACTTGCCCGACCCCGGCGGGCCGCTCATCAGCAAATTGTGCCCCCCTGCCGCCGCGATCTCCAGCGCTCGTCTGGCATTCTCCTGACCCTTGACCTGGGCGAGGTCGGGGCCAGACACCCCCTGCTCTACCTGCCCATCCTCGGGGGTCGGCAGGACCGAATGCCCCTTCAGGTGGTTGATCAGCGACAACAGGTCAGGCGCGGCGATGACCGACCCACTCCCGGCCCAGCTCGCCTCCGCCCCTTGCGCGGCGGGGCAGATCAGCCCCTTGTCGAGCGACCCGGCATGGATCGCGGCCAGCAGCACGCCCGGCGACGGTCCGATCCGCCCGTCCAGCGCCAGTTCGCCCACCACGACATGATCGGCCAGCAGCTCGGCATCGACCACCCCCATGGCCGCCAGCAGCGCCAGTGCGATGGGCAGGTCGAAATGCGACCCTTCCTTGGGGAGGTCGGCGGGCGACAGGTTCACCGCGATTCGCTTGGGCGGGAGCGCCAGGCCCATGGCGGCGATGGCGGCGCGCACCCGCTCGCGGCTCTCGCCCACCGCCTTGTCGGCCAGGCCCACCAGATTGAAGGCGGGCAGCCCCGCGATCAGTTGCACCTGCACCTCGACGGCGCGCGCCTCCAGCCCCAGATAGGCCACCGTGGACACGATCGTCGCCATTCCATTCCCCCCCGTACGGGCTCTCCCTGCCCGCGCGCCTTTCCTGCAAAGGATGCCCCCGCCCCGCAAGAGGCAGATGGCCGAACGGCAAAAGCGTCCACCCGATTGACTTGAAAGTCCGCTTTGCGTAAGCGGCTTGCCACCAAGGCCGTCCTCGTGGCGGCCGTTTTTATTCAGACGTATCCAAGGAATGAACGATGAAGCGGACCTTTCAGCCGAGCAATCTGGTGCGCGCTCGCCGTCACGGCTACCGTGCGCGGATGGCGACGCCCGGCGGCCGTGCGGTGATCCGGGCGCGTCGCGCGCGCGGTCGCAAGAAGCTGTCGGCGTAATCACGACGCTGACCCGCCGCCGCGATTTCCTCGCGGCCAATGGCGGGCGACGCGTGGCGATGCCCGGCTTCGTGCTGCAGGTGCGCCCGCGGGATGACGGTGAAGCGACGATTCGAATCGGCTTCACCGTCACCAAGAAGATCGGAAACGCGGTCGTTCGCAACCGGATGAAACGCCGGTTGCGGGCGCTCGCGCGTGATTTGTTGCCGGTCAAGGGTATTGCGGGCGCGGACCATGTCCTGATCGGACGGCAAGGCGGGATCGAGCGCGACTATGCGGCGCTCACCGCCGAACTGTCCAAGGCGCTGACCCGCGCCGCCTCGCCCGATACCGGCGGCCATGATCGCCCGCGCGAACCGCGCGTGCACCATGGTCGTGGCAAGGGGCGTGGCCCCCGTGGCGGCGCCCAGCGCCAGCCCACCCCATCCTCCCAAGAGCCCGCGTGACCCTGTTCGCGCGGGCCTTGATTCTGATCGCGCGGGGCTGGCAACTGGGGCCTTCGCTGATCCTGCCGCCCACTTGTCGCTATCAACCATCGTGTTCGGCCTATGCAATACAGGCCATTGGCCGCTATGGCGCGGTCAAAGGGGGCTGGTTGGCGCTCAAGCGCATTGCGCGGTGCCATCCCTGGGGCGGGCACGGACCCGACCCGGTACCCTGACGTAACGCCTGACGTAACCAACGTCACAACTGGGGTTTCGACGTGAAGGAAGACCGCAAGAATTTTGTCGTGTTCGCGGTGATCGCGGCGCTGATCCTGTTCGGATGGCCGCTCATCCAGAACAGGTTCTTCCCCAGCAATCCGCCCGCGACCAAGATCGTCGACGGCAAGCAGGTGCCGGTGGTCAATTCCACCGCCAACCCGACCGTCACGACGCCCAGCGCGATTCGCGATCGCCGGGTCGTCCTGGCCGAAACCCCGCGCGTGGCGATCGAGACGCCGCGCCTGAAGGGATCGATCAACCTGAAGGGCGCACGGATCGATGACCTGGTCCTGCTGGATTACAAGCAGACGGTCGACAAGAATTCCGCCCCAATCCGCCTGCTGTCGCCGGCCGGTGCGGAAGGCGCGTATTTCGCCGGTTTCGGCTGGCGCACCGAAGGGCTGAACCCGCCCGCCGCTGACGCCGTCTGGACCGCCAGCGCGCCGGTGCTGCGCCCCGGCCAGCCGGTCACGCTGAGCGCCGCCAATGCGACGGGCCAGCGCTTCCAGATCGCGCTGTCGGTCGACAAGGATTACATGTTCACCGTCCGCCAGACGGTCGCCAATGGCGGCGGCGCGGCGGTGCCGGTCGCTGCCTATGGCTATGTCAATCGCGGCATCTCGGCCGATCCCGACACATGGACGATCCATGTCGGGCCGATGTCGGTCAACAACGGCTCGGCGCAGTATGGCCCGAACTGGAAGGACCTGGACAAGGCCCCGACCCGCTTCACCACCACCGGTGGCTGGCTGGGCTTCACCGACAAATACTGGCTGGCCACGCTGATCCCCGACCAGGCCAAGGCCTTCGACGGTCAGTTCCGCGCGGGTGCGGGCGGGACCTATCAGGCCGACTATACGCTCCAGCCGCAGACGCTGGCGCCGGGCAAGCAGATCACCCAGACGACCCGCTTTTTCGCGGGCGCCAAGGAAGTCGCGCTGCTCGACCGCTACACCGACAAGGAAGGCGCGACGAAGCTCGATTACGCGCTCGACTGGGGGTATTTGCGCGTCCTTGAAAAGCCGATCTTCTATTATCTCGACTGGCTGTTCCGCCTGGTCGGCAATTTCGGCGTCGCGATCATCCTGCTGACCGTCACCATCCGTGCGCTGATGTTCCCGATCGCGCAGCGCCAGTTCGCCTCGATGGCGGCGATGCGCGCGGTACAGCCCAAGATGAAGGCGCTGCAGGAGCGGTTCAAGGACGACAAGGTCCGGATGCAGCAAGAGGTCATGGCCCTCTACAAGCAGGAAAAGGTCAATCCGCTGGCGGGCTGCCTGCCCACGCTGATCCAGATTCCGATCTTCTACGCGCTGTACAAGGTGCTGATGCTGACGATCGAAATGCGGCACCAGCCCTTCGTCCTGTGGATCAAGGATTTGTCCGCGCCCGACCCGCTGACCCCGGTCAACCTGTTCGGCCTGCTGCCCTTCGTCCCGCCGCACTTCATCGCGATCGGCGTCGTGCCGATCCTGCTGGGCATCTCGATGTACTTCCAGTTCAAGATGAACCCGCAGCCGATGGACGATGCGCAGAAGCAGGTCTTCGCGATCCTGCCCTGGGTGCTGATGTTCGTGATGGCGCCGTTCGCGGTCGGCCTTCAGGTCTACTGGATCACGACCAACTGCATCTCGATCCTGCAGCAGCGCCTGCTCTACGCCCGTCATCCGGGCCTGAAGCAGCCGGTCGCCAAGTGAGCGAGCTTTCCTCCTCCCCCGCCCCCTCCGACGAGACCGCCGACAAGATCGGCGGCTTTTCGGAGGAACTGGTCGAGTCCGCGCGCAAGCTGTTCGCCGGGCCTGTCACCTTCCTGAAGTCCGCGCCCGCGCTGCAATATCTGCCCGATCCGATCGTGCCGGAAGTCGCGGTGGCGGGACGGTCGAACGTCGGCAAGTCGTCGCTGCTGAACGCCATGACCAACCGCAACGGCCTGGCACGCACGTCGAACACGCCGGGGCGTACGCAGGAGCTGAACTTCTTCGACGTCGGCACCCCCCCGACGCTGCGGCTGGTCGACATGCCGGGCTATGGCTTTGCCAAGGCGCCCAAGGACATGGTCAAGCAGTGGCGGTTCCTGGTGAACGACTTCCTGCGCGGGCGTCAGGCGCTGAAGCGCGCGCTGGTGCTGATCGACTCGCGGCACGGCATCAAGGATGTCGATCGCGAGATCCTGGAGATGCTCGACCGTGCGGCGGTCAGCTATCGCATCGTCCTGACCAAGGCGGACAAGGTGAAGGCAAGCGAACTCGCCGCCGTCGTCGCGCAGACCGAGGACGAAGCCCGCAAGCGCGCCGCCGCCCACCCGGAGATCCTGGCCACGTCCAGCGAGGGCGGCATGGGTATCCCCCAACTCCGTGCCGCGGTGCTCGAAGCGATCGGCTGAGCCGATCCAATGCGGTAAAGGCGCCGCCTTGTTTCCGGTGTCACCATTACCGCGCGAGTGGCGAGTGATTCGCGCGGGGCTTCCCCATGTCCTAGCGACTGGTGGGGATGGAACTGGCCATCCCGGTGCGGGTTCTGGCAGAACCAAATCAGGCATCGGGCAGGCTCGAACGGCTTGGCCGCGACCTTTTTGCTTGCCTAGCGCCGAGGCACACAACTAACCGAAATTGTTGCAAAGACGTGACACTGGTCGAGAAACGCCAGCAATCGTGACGCATTTATTGACCGTCGGTCATCGGCCGACCTAGCCCCTTCTGCATAAACAGAAAAATTGGGGTATGCGTATCATGTCACTCAATCTTCGGTCTCGCGCCCTGCGCGAGGTCAGCGTCGCTGCGTTGCTGACCGTCATCGCCAGCCCGGCCTTTGCCCAGACCGTTCCGCCCGCCGCGCCAGAAACCGCCACCGCGCCCGAAACCACCACCACACAGGGTACCCCGGCCGACCAGGGTGCCACCACTGGCCAGGATGTCGTCGTCACCGGTTCGCGCATCGCCCGGCCCGAGTTCGAGACGTTGCAGCCGACCCAGGTCGTCGGCGCGGCGCAGATCGCCAATCGCGGCTACACCAATGTCGGCCAGGTGCTGAGCGAGATTCCCGCCTTCGGTCCTCCGGGCAATAGCGGCGTCGGCGCGCAGTCGTCCTTCGGCCCGGCACAGACCTTTGTCGACTTCTTCGGCCTCGGCACGCAGCGTACGCTGGTGCTGGTCAACGGCCGCCGCTTCGTGTCGTCCAACAGCGCCAGCATCTTCGGCCCCGTCTCGGCCGGTACGCAGGTCGACCTGAACAACATCCCGACCAGCCTGGTGGAGCGGGTCGAGACGGTCGCGATCGGCGGTGCGCCGATCTATGGCTCGGACGCGATCGCGGGCACCGTCAACATCATCCTGAAGCGCAATTACGAGGGGCTTCAGCTCCAGGCGCAGGCAGGCGTCTCGCAAAAGGGCGACGCCCCCGACCAGCGGCTGAGCCTGTTGGCGGGCAAGAACTTCGCCGATGGGCGTGGCAACATCACCCTCTCGGGCGAGTATAACCGCGTCACCGGCCTGACCGCCGCCGACCGCGACATCACCGCCTCGGGCTATTTCTTCGGCACGCCCGCCACCGCCGGCGAGTTCCAGCGCGTCCTCTATCCGAACCAGCGCTACAGCGCGTTCACCATCGGCGGCGTGCCGTTCAGCGCCGACGACTTCCTTGCCAGCCGTTCGGGCATCCGCAATGCGGCGGGCCAGTTGCAGCAGTTCGGCCCGAACGGTACGCTGATCCCGCTCGACCTCGGCACGCCGATGCGTCAGGGTTACATCAGCAGCGGCGGCAACGGCTATAACCTGCCGCTCCAGTCGAACCTGCTGACCACCTCGGAACGCTATATCGCCAGCGCCCAGGCCAGCTATCAGTTCAGCGACCGTATCCGCTTCTTTGGCGAGGCGTGGTATATCCGCAGCAAGGGCGTGAACCTGATCGATCAGCCCAACTACAACACGGCGCTGTTCGACGATGCGGGGACGGCCGATGGCAACATCTTGGTCAGCCTGAACAATCCCTATCTATCGGCCACCGATCGCGCGACCATCGCCGCCAACCTGCCCGCGGGCCAGAACCAGTTCTATCTGGGCCGTGCCCTTGCCGACCTGACCACGGGCCGCGCCGAAGCCACGGTCGAGACCTATCGCTTCGTCGGCGGGTTCGACGGCACGGTGCCGCTGCTAGGCCGCGACTTCAAATGGGAAGCCTCGGCCGTCTATGGCAAGTCGGTCACCAACGGCCGCAATTTCGAGCTGATCCAGCAGAACTTCGCCAACGCGATCGACGCCGTGCGCGACGCCTCCGGCAACATCACCTGCCGTCCAGGCGTGGTGAATGCAACGATCCCGTCGATCGGCGGCGGGGCCTGCGCACCGCTCAACATTCTGGGCATCGGCCAGGCCAGCCAGGCCGCGCGCGATTATATCTTCGCCGTCGCCACGCCGCGTTCGGCCAATGAGCAGCTGGTGTTCAATGCCAACATCAACGGCCCCGTCTTCCAGCTGTTCGGCAACGACGTGTCGCTGTCGCTCGGCTACGAACATCGCGAGGAGCGGACCCAGTTCGATCCGGGCGCCTTCTATTATGGCGAGCCCCAGGCGGACGGCAGCCGCCAGCAATATGGCCGCACCATCCCGATCGACCCGATCCGGGGCAAGTTCCACACCAACGAGGTGTTCGGCGAGGTCGTCGTTCCGTTCGTGTCGAGCAAGAACGAGCTGAGCTGGCTCAAGACACTCGAGTTCGACGGCGCGGCGCGGTACGTCGACAACTCGCTGTCGGGCGGCGACGTCACCTGGACGGCGGGCGGCCGGGTCGGCTTCTTCCAGGGGCTGACCTTCCGCGGCAACTTCACCCGCTCGATCCGCTCGCCTGCGATCACCGAGGTGTTCAATCCGACCTCGCGTGCGTTCAACTCGGGCAACGATCCCTGCGATTCCCGCTATGTCGACAGCGGCCCCAACCCGACCGTGCGTCGCGCCAACTGCGTCGCGGCCGGGATCAACCCCGCGACGTTCGATTCGAACTTCAGCAACTTCACCATTCCGGTGACGATCGCGGGCAACCCCGATCTGCGCAACGAAAAGGCGAACAGCTGGACCGTGGGTGCGATCGCACAGCCGCGCTTCATCCCCGGCCTGTCGGTCGCGGTCGACTGGGTGAACATCAAGCTGAAGGATGCGATCACCTCGCTGGACGGCACCGACATCCTGAACGCCTGCTACGACTCCGCCAACTATCCGAACCAGTTCTGCGGCCTGTTCAACCGGGGCGCGGACGGCCAGCTGACCACCATTCGCCAAGGCTACTACAACGCCGCCGCCTATGAGATGGCCGGACTTCAGTCGACCATCTCCTACCGCCTGCCGCTCAGCCGCGTCGGGCTGGAGAATGCGGGGACGGTCGGCCTGTCGGTCAACTATTTCTACCGCGACAAGCTGGAGACCCAGGTCGGCACCGGCGACATCAACCATGCCGCTGGCGAGATCGGCTATCCGCGCCACTCGGGCACCGCGAACCTGACCTATGAGGGCCCGGTCTTCAACGTCCTGTTCCAGGGCCAGTATACCGGCAAGGTGAAGTTCAACCTGGACGAGGCGCCCAACGCCCGCAACATCTCGGGCGTCGGCGACTGGATGGTGTTCAACACCACGGTGGGCGTGAAGGTGAACGAGCAGTTCAACCTGCGCTTCATCGTCGACAACGTGTTCAACGCCACCGCGCCCTTCCCCGCGCTGTCGGCGGGCGGCACCCAGCCCTATTTCTCGGGGCTGATCGGCCGCTTCTTCCGGGTGGCGGCGACCGCGCGCTTCTGATCGCGTTCGCGGATGCGATCGAAAGGGCCCGTCCGGTTCCCCGGGCGGGCCCTTTTTTTGTTCGGTTGCGGGGATCCGGCGGGGCGGTTACGCCTGTCACCATGAAGCTCATCATCGGCAACAAGGCCTATTCTTCCTGGTCCCTGCGCGGCTGGCTCGCCTGTCGCCAGTCGGGCCTTTCCTTCGAGGAGGTGGTCGTGCCGCTGTACGACGCCGACTGGGACAAGCGGCGCGAGGGGGCGGAGTTCGCGCCGTCCTCGGGCAAGGTGCCGATCCTGTGGGATGGCGACGCGGTGGTCTGGGACAGCCTGGCCATCATCGACTTCCTGGCCGACAAGGTCGGGCGTGACCGTTTCTGGCCCGCCGACGACGCCGCGCGCGCCATGGCCCGCTCGATGGCGGCGGAAATGCATTCCAGCTTCGTGGCGCTACGCCGCAAGCACAGCATGAACATCCGCCAGGTCTATCCTTCGCAGATGCCCGACGAGGACGTGATCGTCGACCTGAAGCGGATCATGGAACTCTGGGCCCAGGCGCGCGCCCGCTTTGGCGGCGGTGGCGATTTCCTGTTCGGCGAATTCGGCGCCGTCGACATCATGTTCGCGCCGGTGGTGACGCGGATCGTCACCTATCAGCTGCCCGTCGCGCGCTTTGCCGTGCCCTATATGGACGCGGTGCTGCGCCATCCCTTCATGCAGGACTGGATCGCCGCCGCGCAGGAAGAGGAATGGGTGATCGAGCGGTTCGAGCAGCCGGTGGGGTGAGGGGCGGACGCCCCCTCCCCCCTTACCGCGCCGCTGGCGGCACCTCGTTCAACGGCGCGCGCTGCTCACCCGCCGGTTCGGCGACCCGCGAGGTAAAGGCGTAGAGCAACACCCCGGCGATCCCCAGCGCGATCACCAGCCAGAGCAACAGCCGCTTGCCGGCCGTGTGGCCATTGGGATCGGGATCGTTCATCGCATCACTCCTGTCAGTCGGGTGCACGAACGATGCCGGGCCGCATCGGGTCCGTCGCCGTCATCAATCCGGACATTGCCGTCCGCACGCGCGCTGCCTATGCCGCGCGGCATGACCGACGCCCTCACCCTCGCCCAGGCCCTGATCCGGGCCGACAGCATCACGCCAGCGCGTGGCTCCGTGTTCGACGTGCTGGAGGCCGCGCTGAGCCCGCTCGGCTTCACCGTGGACCGGTTCACGGTGGGTGAGGAGCCCGACGGCCCGGTCGAGAACCTGCTCGCGACGCGTGGCGGCAGCGGCACGCACCTGGCCTTTGCGGGCCATGTCGACGTGGTGCCCGCCGGCGAGGGATGGCAGGGCTCGCCCTTCTCCGGTGAGGTACGTGACGGCCTGCTCTACGGGCGTGGTGCGGTCGACATGAAGGGCGCGGTCGCCGCCTTCGTCGCGGCGATCCCAACCGAGCCGACCATCCCGTTGTCGCTGATCGTCACCGGCGACGAGGAAGGCCCGGCCGTTTATGGCACCCGCGCGCTGATCGACCGTATGGCCGAGCTTGGCGTCGCCCCCGACCTCTGCCTGGTCGGCGAGCCGACCTCGGCGCATCGATTGGGCGACATGATGAAGATCGGGCGACGCGGCTCGGTCAATATCTGGATCACCGTGCCGGGGCGGCAGGGGCATGTCGCCTATCCCCACCTCGCCGACAATCCGATCACCCCACTGGTCGCGATGCTGGCCGAGATCGAGGCGGTGACGCTCGACACCGGCAATGCCTGGTTCCAGCCATCGAATATCGAGATCACCGACCTGCATGTCGGCAACCCGGCGACCAACGTCATTCCCGGATCGGCGCAGGCGCGGCTGTCGATCCGCTTCAACGACGAGCATAAAGGCGAGGCGCTGGTCGCGCGGCTCACCGAGATCGCCCGCCGCCATGCTCCGTCCGCTCAGCTGACCGGCCGTATTTCGGGCGAGGCGTTCCTGACCCAGCCCGGCCCTTTCTCCGCGATGATCGCCGAGGCCATTCGCGCCGAAACGGGGATCGACGCCGAACTGTCGACCACCGGCGGCACGTCGGATGCCCGTTTCCTGTCGAAGCTGTGCCCGACGGTCGAGTTCGGGCTGCTCAATGCCACGATGCACAAGGTCGACGAGGCGGTAGCGGTCGACGACCTCTATGCGCTGACCCGCATCTATGCGGGTGTCATCGCTCGCGCGGGCGCCTGAACACGATGTAGAGCGCGCCCTGCCCGCCATGGCGCGGATGGGCATTGCGGATCGCCGCGATCGAATCGGCATGGCGCGACGCGCCCAGCCAGTCGCTGATCGCCGCGCGGATCGCGCCGCGCGCATGGGGGCGCTCGCTTTCGGGGCGCGGCGGCTTGCCCGTCACCAGCAGCAGCACCCGGTCGCCCCGCCCGATCGCGCGCCCCATCCCCTGGTCGAGCAGCGCATGGGCCGACGCCAGCGTATGGCCATGCAGATCGAGCGAGCTGTCGGGCATCACGCTGCCCCGCAACAGCCTTTTGTCCCAACCGCCGTCGAGCGTCTCGCCCGGCCCCTTCTTGGGCGCGGGCGGTGGTGGTGCGGGCTGGCGCAGCGGCGGCACACGCCCCTTCACCCGCACCTTCGGCGCGCCCGGTGTTTCCTGAAACACCGCCTCCATGGTGGGCGGCGGTGGCGCGGGTCGGGCGGGAACGACGGCGGCGCGCAAGGGCCGCACCGTCTCCATCACCCGCGCCCAGAGCTGCGCCTCGTCAGAATTGAGGGGGCGCACCGGCCGTCCCGCCAGGAGCCGTGATCCCCGCCCGCGCCAGCGTGCCGACCGGCAGCAGCAGGAAGGCGGTG
The DNA here is from genome assembly GCF_034044895.1 of Sphingomonas sp. CFBP8993. Lineage (NCBI taxonomy): Bacteria > Pseudomonadati > Pseudomonadota > Alphaproteobacteria > Sphingomonadales > Sphingomonadaceae > Sphingomonas > Sphingomonas sp. CFBP8993. Next base: position 186,073 of record NZ_JAXCWU010000004.1, read on the forward strand.
CCGCGCGCAGACATGCCGCCCGCGACGCTGCGCGCCGTCTCGCCCGCGCCCCAGAAGGTGTCGAAGCGGTTGGAGCCCTTGATCGCGCCGCCAGTGTCTTGCGCCACCCACAGCCCGGTCACGTCCTGGCGATCCATCGACAGGAAGACGGGCGCGCCCAGCGGCACGAATTTCGGGTCCGCCGCCGCGCTCACCTGCCCGGTCACGGCATAGCCCATCGCGCCCTGCGGCGCGCCGTTCAGTTCGCGGAAGAACACGAAGCTCTTATTCTCGCGCATGATCGCGCGGCCTTCCTCGGGATGCTCGTGCAACCAGGCGACGATCCCCTGCATCGACGTCTGCCCCGGCCCCAGCAGCCCGCGCGACTTCATCAGCGCCCCGATACCGGTATAGTCTCGGCCGTTCTGGCTGTCATAGCCGACCCGCATGATCCCGCCATCGGGCAGTCGAAGCCGCCCCGAGCCCTGGATTTGAAGGAAGAACACCTCGATCGGGTCCGCGCCCCACGCCAATATGGGTGCACGGCCCTCCAGCGACCCCTGCTCGATCGCGGTACGATCGTCATAAGGGACGAGGTTGGTGCCCTGCACCTTGCCACGCACCTTCTTGCCCTTCAGATCGGCGGTGAAGGCACCCAGATCGACATCGACCAGGTCGCGCGGGCGGGCATAGATCGGCACCTCATAACCGACACGCCGATCACGCGAGCCCGCAATCTCGGGCTCGTAATAGCCGGTGGCCAGCGAGCGGCCGTCACCGACCTGCACCGCTTCGAAATAACGGATGAAGAAGTTACGGGCACCGCCACGCGGCACGCTGCCCGCCGCCTGACAGGCGGCTTGCCAGTCGGAGCCTTGCGTCAACCCGCTGGTGTCGGTGCGGCGCATCAATCCGGGGCAGGACAGAGCGAAGGCGGCGCGGGCCGCCTCGGCCTGCTCCTCGGTGATCGGCAGGGTCGCGACCGGCGGTCCGGCCAGGATGCCCGCCTGCGCCGCCGTCGCCGATCCGGGGACCCCGACGACCGGGGTAGCGGGCAAGGGGGTCGCGCCCACGATGCGCGCCGGTCCAGCGGGCACGCGAGAGACACTGGGCCCGCCCGGCTGCACACCGCCGGGCAGCGTTGCGATCGTGCCGGGTCGCGGGCGATGATCGGTGCGTGGCGGCGTCTGGCCGCGCGGCGGCGCCGGATACTCCGACGCGCCGGGCGGGACGATCCGTCCGGCGCAGGCCGACAGGCCGATCGAAAGCGCGACCATGGCCGCGACGCGATACCCCCTCATCGCGGACATTCCCCCGTCAGACCGGTTCAGGCTTCGTCGGTGTCGACGAGCTTCCAGTTCGGATCGCCGCTCTTCAGCGTCCGGGCGAATGTCCACACGTCGTGAGTCTCGACCGCATCGCTCAGCGAACCGGCGATGACATTGCCCTCGGCATCGCGCGTGACGGCGGCGATATCGGCGTCGAAGCGGACGGTGACCCGCGCCTCGCGCCCCTCGACCGCGGCGTCGACGATCTTGGCGCTTTCCACGCGGATTAGGCGATTATCGAGCGTCTGGCCGGTTTCGCGCCGATGCTCGATCGCCTCGGCAAAGGCGGCCAGCACGTCGCGTTCGACCAATTCGGAAAGCGCGTCCTCGTCACCCTTCCAGAAGGCTTCCAGCGTCATGCGATAGGCGCTCTGCGCACCGTTCAGGAACTGCGCCACGTCGAAACCAGGCTCGCCCGCGATCACGGCGCGCAGGCCCGGTTCGGCGCGCGGCTCAATGTTGCGGTTGACCACCGGAGCGGCACCCTGTGCGGGTTCGGCCGTGCGGGGCAGCGTCACCGCCACCGGCCGGTCATCGGCACTGCGCGCCAAAGGCTGCTGTTCATGGCCGGTACGCTTGCCGAGCACGCTGTAGAGCCTCAGCGCGAGGAAGAGCGCGACCATCGCGAGAAGAACGACGTAGAATAACAACACAGGCGCCTTTCACTATCAAGGCCGATATAGGCGCAAGGGCGGCAGATGAAAACCCGGCCACCCCGAACGGGGGCGGGCAAGGTTGAAACCATGTCGACCCGCTGCTACGCGAAGCGGCCATAAGGCCGAACGCGCGAACCCGCCCTTTCGGTTCCCTTAGGGTCTATACTCAATCAGGACGGGGTCGTGACGGAGCCGATTTGGGTTCAGGGCAAGGAGCGAGGAGCGGAGCGATGCGATCGTATCGTGACCGACGAGCGACGCTGCCCTGGATCCAAATCGGCCCGCCGCTTTGGCGGTCGCCCGCCGAAAGGCGCTGGACGGCGTCGCTTGCTTGCAGGTAGCGCCGCTACCTGCTGCGCCACACTCCTTGCCAGCGCCTTTCGGCGGGCGATCACGATCCCCGTCCTGATTGGGTATAGACCCTAACCCCCTTGATCTTACGCAAGAAGGTATTGACGATGGACGAACAGGGTTTGCCGCAGGGCTTCGAAGCGCCGATCGCCGACGGTGAGGATGCCGGTCCTGCCGCGGGCATGATCTCGCAATATGTGAAGGACCTGTCGTTCGAGAATCCGAACGCGCCCGCCATCTATCAGGCGCAGGCCGCGCCGGGCATCGACGTGCAGTTCAACATCTCGGCCGTCCAGGTCGGCGAGGACGTCCACGAGCTGACCCTGAAGATCGAGGTCCGCGCCGAGTCCGAGGGCAAGACCGCCTTCATCGTCGACCTCAGCTATGCCGGTCTCTTCGGCTTCCGCAACGTGCCGGTCGACCAGATCCAGCCGTTCATGCTGGGCGAAGCGCCGCGCCTGCTGTTCCCCTTCGCCCGCCGCGTGCTGGCCGATGCGGTGCGCGACGGCGGCTTCCCGCCCCTGATGCTCGAGCCGATCGACTTCGCGCAGCTGTATCTGCAGCAGGCCGAGGCCCAGGCGGGCACCGCGCAGCCAAACACGCCGGAAACCGGCCACGCCTGATCGGGACTGACATATGAACCTGACCAAGGCGCTGGGCTCGGTCGGCGGGCTGACTCTGGCGAGCCGCGTGCTTGGTCTGGTTCGCGATTCGCTGTTCTTCCGCTTCGTGGGCGCCAACTTCGCCTCCGATGCCTTCCAGATCGCGTTTCGCCTGCCCAACCTGTTCCGCGCCCTCTTTGCCGAGGGCGCCTTTTCCGCCGCCTTCATCCCGATGTTCAACCGCAAGGTGGCAGAGGGGGACAAGGCGACGCCGGGGTCGGGACTGGCACAGGGCCTGGCATTCGCCGAAAACGCGATGTCGGTCCTGCTGCCCGTCCTGATCGTGCTGACCGTTCTGGTCGAGCTGGCGGCCTGGCCCGTCACCTGGATCCAGACCTTCGGCTACGGCAAGGGGACGGCCGCGCAGTTCGATTATATCGTGCTGCTCAACCGCCTGACCTTTCCCTATCTGCTGTTCATAAGCCTGGTGTCGCTGCTGGGCGGCATCCTGAATTCGCTCAATCGCTTCTGGGTGAATGCGGCCGCGCCGATCCTGCTCAACCTGACGCTGATCGCCGCGCTTCTTCTGTTCCATGACCACAACCCGCTGCCGACCGCGCGCAACCAGGCGATCGCGGTGTCGGTGGCCGGGATACTCCAATTCCTGTGGCTCTGGTGGTCGTGCCGTCGCGCCGGTGTCCGCCTGCGGTTGAAGCGCCCGGTCATCAACGACGACGTGAAGCGGCTGATGAAGCTGATCCTGCCCGCCGCCGCGGGCGCAGGCGCGGTGCAGATCAACCTCCTGATCTCCACCGGCCTCGCCGCGCGCTTCCTGCCTGCGGGGTCGGTGTCGTACATCTATGCCGCCGACCGGCTGAACCAGCTGCCGCTGGGGCTGATCGGCATCGGCCTGGGCACCGTGCTCCTTCCTACCATCTCGCGGATGCTGGGCGCGGGCCGCGAGGCCGAGGCGATGGAGACGCAGAATCGCGGCATGGAGCTGGCCCTGCTGCTGACCCTGCCCGCCACCGTCGCGCTGATCGTGTGTGGGCAGCCGATCGCCGCTGCGCTGTTCCAGCATGGGAAGTTCACCGCCACCAACAGCTTCTATACCGCGCAGGCGCTCGCCGCCTTCTCGATCGGACTGCCCAGCTATATCCTGGTCAAGGTGCTGACGCCGGGCTTCTATGCCCGCGCCGACACCCGGACGCCGGTCCGGTTCGCCACCTGGTCGATGCTGGTCAATCTGGTGCTGAACCTGATCCTGATCTGGCCGCTCCAGCATATGGGTCCGCCGCTGGCCACCGCGATCGCCTCGACCGTCAACGTCGCGCTTCTGTATCGCACCCTGGCGAAGCGCGGGCATTTCGTCGCCGACGCACAGCTTCGCCGGCGAGCGTGGCGGATGGGGGTCGCCGCCCTGCTGATGGGCATGGCGATGGCGCTGCTGAACGAACGGTTCCAGCCCTATGTCACCGGCTCCAACCTCGAACGCTGGGGTGCGCTCATCATACTGGTCGCCACGGGTATGCTCGTCTATGCGGTGGCCACCTTCGCGACCGGGGCATTCCGGCTTGCGGACATCAAGCGGCTCGTTCGCCGCAAGAACTGAGGACCATCATGCGCGTCGTTTCCGGCATCAAGCCCACGGGCAATCTCCACCTCGGCAATTATCTGGGCGCCGTGAAGCAGTGGGTGGCGATGCAGGACGACATCCAGGCCAAGGGTGGCGAGACGATGTACTTCATCGCCGACCTGCACGGCCTGACCGAATGGATCGCGCCCGATGCGATGGCGGCCAACACCATCGAGATGACCGCGACCCTGATCGCCGCCGGGATCGACCCCGAACGCTCGATCCTGTTCAACCAGACCCGCGTGCCCCAGCATAGCGAGCTGAGCTGGCTGCTGAACAATGTCGCGCGCGTCGGCTGGCTGAACCGCATGACCCAGTTCAAGGACAAGGCGGGCAAGAACCGCGAGGGCGCCAGCGTCGGCCTGTACGACTATCCCGTGCTGATGGCCGCCGACGTGCTGCTCTACAACGCCACGCACGTGCCGGTCGGCGAGGACCAGAAACAGCATCTGGAGCTGGCGCGCGACATCGCGACCAAGTTCAACAACGATTATGGCCGCGAGGTCTTCACCCTCCCCGAACCGCTGATCAGCGCCGCCGCGCCGCGCATCATGTCGTTGCGCGACGGGGCGTCGAAGATGTCCAAGTCGAACCCGTCGGAAATGTCGCTGGTCAAGCTGATCGACACCGACGACCAGATCGCCGAGAAATTCCGCAAGGCCAAGACCGACCCGGACGTGCTGCCCGAGACGATGGACGGCCTGGAGGGTCGGCCCGAGGCGCGCAACCTGATCACCATCTATGCCGCGCTGTCCGACCGCGCGCCCGCCGATGTGCTGGCGCAGTTTGCGGGCCAGGGCTTCGGTGCGTTCAAGCCCGAGCTGGCCGACCTCGCGGTCGCGACGCTGGGCCCGATCCGCGAGCGGCTGACCCGCCTGCTCGACGATCGCGGCGAGGTGGGCCGCATCCTGGAGCGGGGTGCGGAGAAGGCCCGCCATCTCGCCGCGCCGCTGCTGCTCGACGTGCAGCGGACCATGGGCCTTCAGATTTGATGCCCCCCGGCCCCATCACCCGTATCATGGTGATGGGGCCGCCGGGCAGTGGCAAGTCGACGCTGGCCCGGATGCTGGGCGAACGGCTGGGCCTGCCCGTCCATCACGCTGATGCGCTGTTCCACGATCCAGGCTGGGTCGCGCGACCGCGCGAGGACTTCATCGCCGACATGGTCGCCATCGCCGCGCAGCCCGCCTGGGTGATCGACGGCAATTATTCCGGTGCGCATTATGGCCCCGCGATCGCCGACAGGCTCGCACGCGCCGAGCGGATCATCCTGCTCGACCTACCGCGCCGCGTGACGATCCCCCGTATCCTGCGGCGTGTGGCACGCCATCATGGGCAGCAGCGTCCCGACAGCGCGGCGGGATGCCCGGAGCGGCTGGACTGGGCATTTCTGGGCTATTGCTGGCAATGGCGGCGCGCGGTGCGGCCGGGGATCTTGCGGGTGCTGGCGGGGGTGGAGGATCGGGTGATCTGGTTTCGCCGGTCGCCGGGGCTGGACCGGGTGTTGGCGGATATGGATTCCCTTGGCCTTCGACTTAGCTCAGGCTGAACGGCGGGAGGGAACGGGGTTCTAGCCAAAACCCCGTTCAGGCTGAGCGAAGTCGAAGCCCATGCCCCGACCCCGCCCGGAAGGACATCAGCCCTCCAGTTCCTTCATCAGCACGCGCACCGCATTGTCGATGTCGCGGTCGGTGTCGCGCAGTTCCTCGATCTTGCGCACCGCATAGATCACCGTCGAGTGATCCCGCCCACCGAACTTGCGGCCGATCTCGGGCAGCGAGCGGGTGGTCAGGCGCTTGGCGAGGTACATGGCGATCTGGCGCGGGCGGGCGATGGCGCGCGCACGGCGGGCCGACACCAGGTCGAGCGGCTTCAACTCGAAATGGCGGCTGACCAGCTTCTGGATCTCGTCGATGGTGATCCGCCGCTGCGCCCCGCGCAGCACCTCGCCCAGCGTGGCGACGGCGAATTCCATGTCGATCTTGTCGCCGGTCAGCTGCGCATAGGCGACGACGCGGTTCAGCGCGCCTTCCAGCTCGCGGATATTGCCGCGAATCCGCGAAGCCAGCATGTCGAGCACATCGGTCGGCACCACGATCTCGGGCAGATCGGCGACCTTGCGGTTCAGGATCGTGCGACGCAGCGTCAGGTCGGGCGCCTTGATGTCGGCGACGAGCCCGGCACCCAGGCGGCCGATGATTCGCGGCTCGACCCCGTCCAGCGACTGGGGCGAGCGATCGGCCGAGATGACCAGCCGCTTGCCCGCGCCGACCAGTTCGTTGACCGTGTGGAAGAACTCCTCCTGGGTGGAATCCTTGCCCGCGATGAACTGAAGATCGTCGATCAGCAGCAGATCGGCCGAACGCAGCCGCGACTTGAAGCTGTGCGTGTCACGGGCGCGCATCGCCGCGACGAAGTCGAACATGAAGCGCTCGGCCGACATGCACAGCACGACCGCATCGGGATGCGACTCGAGAAAGGCATGGGCGATGGCGTGCATCAGGTGGGTCTTGCCCTGCCCGGTGCCGCCATGAAGGAACAGCGGGCTGAAACGCGGCGGCCCCGGCTCGGCGAGCGACAGCGCGGCGTTGAACGCGACCCGATTCGACGAATCGACCACGAACCGGTCGAAGGTCAGGCGCGGATCGAGCGGCGGCCGGTCGCTAGGCACGCGCACCACCGGGGCGGGCGCGACCGCCACCGGCGCGGCGGCCTTGGCGCGGGGAGCCGGGCGCGGCGCCGCTGCGGGTGTCGGCGCCGGGGCGGGCATGCCGAACAGCGAGGGCTGCTCGTCCACTTCGACCGGTGCGGTCGGTGCGGCGGCCGCCGCGCGCGGGGCGGTGTCGAACGTCTCGACGCTGGTCAGCCGCGCGACCTTGGACGGCGCACGGGTCTCGATCGTGACCGACCGGACCTCGGGCAGCACCGCCTTGAATTCCAGGTGCAGGCGGTCGGCATAGTGGCTGCGCACCCAGTTGGTCGCGAAGGCCGAGGGGAGCGCGAGGCGAACCGTATCGGGCTCGTCCCCCTCGATCAGCTCCATGGGCTTGAGCCACTGGTCGAACAGGCGGGCGCCTGCCGATTCGCGCAGGTTCGCGCGGACGCGCGCCCAGGCACGAGCCTGGTCCGTCGTCGGTCGCGTCGCCTGCCAATTCGTCACCCGCGCACTCCACTTCTGCCGACGCCCATGATGGGCGATCGGGCCTCTAAACCACTTGGCGACACGATACCCATCGGCGAATCAAACGGATTCGACCCGGTCTGTCACTTCGCTATGTCCATGACGCGGGGCACGATGCACCGCCGCTGGGAAACCGATTATGAGCGATGAGGGGGTCGGATCAAGACCATCTCCGGCCATAAATCTGAAATAAACCGGATTGACAGCCAAAAGCCCGCAGAAACCCGTCCAACTATCTCACAAACACTTGAAATTGCTGCATTTTAACCAGGTCGCACGTCATCGACCCGAAACCCGAATTACTCGAATCGCGGTGAAAGCTGGCGTTGCGCGAAACGCGGAATGGTTCCCGCGGATCACGTTGCCCGACACGTTAAGGATTGGATGACGGACGCACGAAAAAACCCGCCGGGGACCGCCCCCGGCGGGTTTCGTTCGTCGCGAAAACCGAGAGGCTGTTAGGCCAGTGCGGCGATACGCTTGGTCAGGCGCGAGAACTTGCGCGAGACGGTGTTCTTGTGCAGCACACCCTTGGCAACGCCACGGGCCATTTCCGGCTGCGCCGCGGCCAGAGCGACCGTCGCGGTTTCCTTGTCACCGGCGGCCAGGGCGGCCTCGACCTTCTTCACGAAGGTACGGATGCGGCTGACGCGGTTGCCGTTGATGACGGCGCGACGCTCGTTGCGACGGATACGCTTTTTGGCCTGCGGCGTGTTCGCCATGAAAACCTCTAAATCTCGATCAAAAGGGATAGCGGCGCGACGCACCAGCTTTGAAGCCGGGGCCCTTACCGGTTGGCGGCGATGCCGTCAACTCCGCTGGCAGTTGGAGCACCAGAAAGTCGAGCGCCCCGAATCGGTTCGCCGCCGCACGATCGCACCGCATTCGCAAGGATCGCCCTCGCGGCCATAGACCCGCCACTCCTTCGAGAAATAGCCCAATTCGCCGTCCGGCCGCACATAGTCGCGCAGTGACGAACCGCCCGCCAGGATCGCGGCCTCCAGCACCGTGCGGATCGAATCGACCAGACGGGCGAGTCGCACCTTCGAAATCTGCCCCCCCGCTCGCCCCGGCGTGATCCGGGCCATGTGCAGCGCCTCGCACACATAGATATTGCCCAGGCCCGCCACGATCCGCTGGTCGAGCAGCATCGCCTTGATCGGCGCGGCCCGCCCCTCCAGCGCCGCCGCCAGATAGGCGGCGGTGAAGTCCGGCCCCAGCGGCTCGGGCCCCATCGCCAGGAACGGTGGATAGCTGGCCAGCTCCGTCGTCGGCCACAGATCGACAAAGCCGAATCGGCGTGGATCGTTCAGCGCCAGCCGCCGCCCCGCCCCCGTCTCCAGCAGCAGGTGATCATGCGCCAGCGGCTCGCCCGGATCGATCCGCCAGCGCCCCGACATGCCGAGATGGAAGATCATGGTGTCGCCGCGGTCGGTGTCGATCAGGCCATATTTGGCGCGACGCCCCAGCGACGTGACGACCGCCCCCGTCATCCGCTGGCGCAGGTCGGCGGGAAAGGGATGGCGCAGGTCGGGTCGGCGCGGCTCGACCAGGGTCAGCCGCGCGTCCGCCAGCACCGGGGTCAGGCCGCGGACCGTGGTTTCGACCTCGGGAAGTTCGGGCATTTTCTCTCTGAATGGCTTTCGTGCGCCTGACAGCTAGGTAGCGTTTGCCCCGCCAGCAAGGCCGGGCTAGGGCAAAGCCATGAGCGATACCGTGTCCTTCGGCTATGAAGATGTACCCCGCGACGAAAAGGTCGCCCGTGTCGGCAGCGTGTTTACCAACGTCGCCGCCAAATACGACCTGATGAACGATGCCATGTCGGGCGGTATGCACCGCCTGTGGAAGGACCGTTTCGTGCGCCGGGTGAAACCGCGCGCCAGCGACCAGATCCTCGACATGGCGGGCGGCACCGGCGACATCGCCTTCCGCCTGGCCGAGTCGGGGGCCAGCATCACGGTGGCCGACATCAATCCGGCGATGCTGGAAGTCGGCATGAAGCGCGCGGCGGAGCGCGGGTTCGACGGGCTGGTCTGGACCGAGGCCAATGCCGAGGTGCTGACCTTCCCAGACAGGTTCTTCGACGCCTACACGATCGCGTTCGGCATCCGCAACGTCACCGACATCCCGGCGGCGCTGAAGGAGGCGCACCGGGTGCTGCGGCGGGGCGGGCGGTTCTTCTGCCTGGAATTCTCGACCACCGTCTGGCCGGGTTTCTCGGAAGTCTATGACGCCTATTCGCACAAGCTGGTGCCCAAGCTGGGCCAGATGCTGGCGGGCGACGCGGACAGCTATCGCTATCTGATCGAATCGATCCGCCGCTTCCCCGACATGCCGACCTTCGAGCGGATGATCCGCGAGGCGGGCTTCGTCGAAACCAAGGTCGAGCCGATCATGGGTGGCCTGGTCGCGATCCATTCGGGGTGGAAGATTTGATGCAGGGGCGCGCGGGCGGGTTCGCCCTGTGACCCAGCCGGTGGTGCATCTGTGGCGTCTGCTCAAATGGGGGCGGACGCTGGCGCGGCATGGCGCGCTGCGCGGGATCGAGCGCGATCCCCATACGCCTGCGCCCGTGCGGCGGCTGGCCCGCGTCGCCCGCTTCGGCACGTGCCAGCCCGCCAAGCCCGCCTATGCCGATGCGTTCCAGGCGATCGGCCCGGCGGCGATCAAGCTGGGCCAGACGCTGGCGACCCGCCCCGACTTGGTCGGCGACGACGCCGCGCACGACCTGCTGCGGCTTCAGGACCAGCTGCCCCCGGTGCCCTTCGCGACGATCTGCGCCGCGATGGAAGCCAGCATGGGCCGCCCGCCCTCGCACTTCTTCGCCTCGATCGAGGAAACCCCGGTCGGCGCCGCCTCGATCGCGCAGGTGCATCGTGCCGTCACCACCGATGGCCGCACCGTCGCGGTCAAGGTGCTGCGCCCCGGCGTCGAGGAAGACTTCGCCCGCGCGATCGACACCTATCAATGGGCCGCCGCCCAGGTGGAAGGGATGAGCGGCGAGGCGGCACGCCTGCGCCCGCGCCTGACGGTCGAGAATTTCCGGCGCTGGACCCTGCGCGAGCTGAACTTCCGGCGCGAGGCGGCCTCGGCCTCCGAACTGGCTGAGGCGATGACCGCCGAGCCCGATTTCATGGTTCCGAAGATCGACTGGCAGCGCTCGACAGCGAAGGTGCTGACGGTCGAGTGGGTCGACGGTATCAAGCTGTCCAACCGCCCGGCGCTGGTCGAGGCGGGATACGACCTGCCGCACCTGGCCCAGACGCTGGTCCGTGCCTTTCTGCGCCAGGCGATCGCGGAAGGGTTCTTCCACGCCGACATGCACCAGGGCAATCTGTTCGCCCTGCCCGGCAACAAGATCGCCGCGATCGACTTCGGCATCATGGGCCGGATCGACCGGCGTGCACGCGTCTGGCTGGCCGAGATCCTCTATGGCCTGATCACCGGCAATTATAAGCGCGTCGCCGAGATCCATTTCGAGGCGGGTTACGTCCCCGCCCATCACAATGTCGCCGAGTTCGCGACCGCGCTGCGTGCGGTGGGCGAGCCGATGCGCGGGCTGCCGGTCAAGGACATGTCGATCGGCATGATGCTCGACGGCCTGTTCTCGATCACGCGCGACTTCGACATGGTGACGCAGCCGCACCTGCTGCTGCTGCAAAAGACGATGGTGATGGTCGAGGGCGTGGCGACCAGCCTCGACCCGAACATCAACCTGTGGGACTCGGCGGCCCCGTTCGTCCGCGAATGGATCCGCACCGAGCTGGGCCCCGAGGCCAAGATCGCCGACCGGCTGATCGAGGATGTGCAGACGCTGGCCCGCCTGCCCGAACTGGTCCGCCGGATCGAGGCGCGCTACCCCGCGCCCGGTGGCGAGCCTCCCGCCCCGCCGCTCAAGCAGATCGAGGTCGTGCGGATCGGCGGCGGCTGGCGCTACGCGCTGTTGTCGATGCTGTCGGCGGCGGCGGGCGTGGCGGCGACGCTGGCCGTGCTCCGGTAAGGCCACAGGGGTCAGGATGCAGGGCACAACGCCCCCCGCCCCGCTCCGCCGCACGATCCGGCCGCTCTGGTTGAGCCAGCCGGGACGTTTGACGGGCCTGTCGCCGATGCTGGCGCGGGGCGTCCTGGCGCTGCTGATCCTGCTGGTCGCGATAGGCTATGCCACGCAAGGGGCGTTCGAGCCGGTGGCCGAGCGCCTGGCTTCGGTGACGACCACGATCCTGGACCATGTCCGGCATGGCCAGTCCTATTATCCCGCCGCCCTGGATGCGTTGCGCGACAATGAGCGGGCGCTGCGGCCCGATCTGTTCGCGGTGCCGCTGCCCGCCCTGTTCGTCACGCTCGCCGCGCTGCCGCCTTTGGTGTGGCGCGGTGCGATGCTGCTGTTGGGCCTGATGGTGATTGCGGGCTGGCTGCGGCGGGTGGTGCCCGTTCTGGAAGGGCAGATGGCCACCGCGCTGTTGGCCGTCCTGCTGATCGCGGGGCTGGTTCCGCTCGCGGACCTGCCGATGGTGACCGTACCCGAAAGCTGGGCCGGGATCCTGATCGCCCTCTCGCTCGTCCAGCGACGGCCGGAGGGCGGCACCAGCGCGGCGGCGCTGGGTCTGGCCGCGATGATCCTGACGCCGATGGCGCTGCCCCATGCGATCGTCATGCTGGTGCTCGCGGCGCGGGCGGGTGCACGGCGTGAGGCGATCGGCTGGGTCGTCGCGCTGGCCATCGCGCTGCTGGTGCTGGCGGCGCATGGCCAGGCCCTGTCCGGGCTGGTGTCGGCGATCGATCCGGCGATGGAAGGCCCCTTCCATCCCATCGCACCCGGCACGCTGATCGCGTCGATTGCCGCGACCCATGCGGTCGGTTTCCTGCCGATGGCGGTCGTCGTACCGCTGGCGGTGCTGGCCGCACTGGGCTGGGTGCATTGGCGGCAACCGGTGGCGCGGCGGGTGGGGGCGACGATGATCGTCTATGCATTGCTGGCAACGGCGACCGGATCGCCCGCCATGGTGCTGGGCCTGTCGCCCCTGTTCTTCCTTGGCATCGTCTTCGCGCCCGACGGCATACGGGACCTGGTCCTTGCCGCACGCGACCGGCGGCGCATCACCGTAACGCGAGTCGTGCGATGAGCCATATCCTGTTGATCGTCGGCGGTGGCATCGCCGCCTATAAGTCCTGCGAACTGATCCGCCTGCTTCGCAAGGCGGGGCATGGCGTCCGCTGCGTCCTGACCGAGGGGGGCAGCCATTTCGTCACGCCGATGACGCTGGCCGCGCTGTCCGAAAACCAGGTTTTCACCACTTTGTGGGACCTGAAGGACGAGGCCGAGATGGGACATATCCAGCTCAGCCGCGAGGCCGACCTGATCGTCGTCGCCCCCGGCACCGCCGACCTGATGGCACGCATGGCGGGCGGCCATGCCGATGACCTGGCGACGACGTTGCTGCTGGCGACCGACACGCCGGTGCTGGTCGCGCCCGCGATGAACGTACGTATGTGGCTGCACCCTGCGACGCAGCGCAACGTCGCACAGCTTCGCGCCGACGGCATCGACGTGATGACCCCGGACGAGGGCATGATGGCCTGCGGCGAATTCGGCCCCGGCCGCCTGCCCGAGCCGTCCGCCATCATGGCCGCAATCGCCGCGAAGCTGGCCCCCGCGCACCGTCCGCTGGCGGGACGCCACATACTGGTCACGGCGGGTCCGACCCACGAGCCGATCGACCCGGTCCGCTACATCGCCAACCGCTCGTCGGGGCGACAGGGCTTTGCGGTGGCGGGGGCGCTCGCCGATCTGGGTGCGCGCGTCACGCTGGTCGCCGGACCGGTGACCTTGCCGACACCGGCGGGCGTCACCCGCGTCGATGTCGAGACCGCGCGCCAGATGGCCGAGCAGGTCGCGGCCGCGCTGCCCGCCGATGCCGCCGTGATGGTCGCCGCCGTCGCCGATTGGCGGGTCGAGGCGGCGGGGCAGAAGGTGAAGAAGGACGGCGGCGCGACACCCGCGCTGGCGCTGGTCGAGAATCCCGACATCCTCGCCACCGTCGCGGCCTCGCCCGATCGGCCGAAACTGGTGGTGGGCTTTGCCGCCGAGACCGAGAACGTCATCGAACACGCCGTCGCCAAGCGCCTGCGCAAGCGCGCCGACTGGATCGTCGCCAACGACGTGTCCGGCGACGTGTTCGGCGGCGAGGCGAACCGGGTCCACCTGGTCACCGCCGACGGCGTGGAAAGCTGGGAGCGGATGGCCAAGGGCGACGTCGCCAGGGGGCTCGCGCAACGCATCGCGGATGCGCTACAAGGGCGACCATGACGCTTGCACCGATTTCCATTGCCCTCAAACGCTTGCCCCATGGCGAAGGGCTTCCGCTCCCCGCTTATGCGACGCCCGGCGCGGCGGGCATGGACGTGGTCGCCGCCGAGTCGCTGACGCTGGAACCCGGCAAACGGGTCGCCGTGGCGACTGGTTTCTCCATCGCGATTCCGCCCGGTTACGAGGTACAGGTGCGCCCGCGCTCGGGCCTTGCGCTGAAGAACGGCATCACCTGCCTCAACACCCCCGGCACCATCGACGAGGATTATCGCGGCGAAGTGAAGGTGATCCTCGCCAATCTGGGCGAGCAGCCGTTCGAAGTCGTGCGCGGCGAGCGTATCGCCCAGCTGGTCCCCGCCCCGGTCCAGCGCGCCACACTGGTGGAAGTCGACCAGCTCGACTCGACGCAGCGGGGTGACGGCGGCTTCGGATCGACCGGTCGATGATCGCCCCGCTGCTGCTCGTCGCGCTCGTCCAGGTGACGCCGCCCCCCGCCGCCGCCGCCGAGCCACCGCACGACTGGTCAACGCTGACCGCCATCACCCTGCCCCCGGCCGAGCCCGACATGGTCCGCTTCGTCCGGGGCGAGGTGGCGGCGGGCCGCTGTCCCCGGTCGCGGCAGGTCGATGGCCAGAATGTCCTGGTCGTGCCGCTGGCCGTGCGGATCAGTGCCGCCGACGGTGGCGCCGAGAACGTCGTGCCGCTGGCGATCGGCTGCCCCACGGTCGAGCAATATAGCGCGGGCGTGACCCAGCGGATGATCCGTCATCTGGCGCACCGCACGATGATGGAGGGCGATCGCTGGTATCGCACCGTCATCACCTATACATGGCCGGGATGATTCTGACCGACGACGAACTGGCCCGCTATGCCCGCCACATGGTGTTGCGTGAATTTGGCGGAGGTGGACAGATCCGGTTGAAACAGGGCCGGGTCGCGGTGATCGGTGCAGGCGGCATCGGCTCGCCCGCAATCCAGTATCTTGCCGCCGCCGGGGTCGGTGCGCTGACCCTGATCGACGACGACGTGGTCGAGCCGTCCAATCTGCAACGCCAGACGATCTTCGCCACCGAAGATTGCGGCACCCCCAAGGTGGACGCCGCCGCCGCGCGGGTCGCGCGATTGAACCCGCATGTCGCGGTGACGGTGCACCGCACGCGCGTCACGCCGCAAAACGTCGCCGCACTGATCGACGGGGCCGATGTAGTCCTCGACGGATGCGACAATTTCGCCACCCGGCTGGCGGTGGCGGACACCGCACTGGCGCTGCGCATTCCGCTCGTGTCCGCAGCGGTCGGCCAGTTCGAGGGGCAGTTGGCGCTCTATCGTGGGTGGGAGGCGGACAAGCCCTGTTACCGCTGTTTCGTAGGGGACACGGCGGACCAGGCCGGGCTGACCTGTGCCGATGACGGTGTGCTGGGGCCGGTGACGGGCATCATGGGCAGCCTGGCCGCGCTGGAAACGCTGCGCGCCATTGCGCCGTTCGGGCGCGATACGGCGGGCAGCATCCTGATCGCCGACCTGCTCGGTCTGCGCTTCCGCACGCTTGCCCTGCCCAAGGACCCCGGCTGTCGCTGTGCGCAGCCTCATGCGGTGGCGGCATGAGCGCGCGCCCCACGCCACCGCCCGGCTGGTTCGACTGGACCGGTGACAAGGGCTGGATCGGCCAGGTCACCGGCCTGCCCGACAGCACGCTGCACGCCTATGCGGGCATGGCGATCCTGACCGTGTCGGCGCTGATCCTGCGGCGCAAGCCCTGGGACTGGCGCTGCTGGCTGACCGTGCTGATCATCGAGACGATCAACGAAGCCTATGATCTGCTCCAACCCTTCTACGCCACCGACGAGGGCAATCTGCCTGCGAGCTGGTTCGACGTCTGGAATACGATGCTGTGCCCGACGGTCATCCTGCTGACCTTCGGCTGGCTCGCCCGGCGGGGTGAGCGGTGATGCCCCTCCACCATCGCTGACGCGATGGCTCCCCTCCCCAAGCAAGCTTGGGGAGAAATGAGAAAGGGGCGGTGGCCTTTCGGCCCCGCCCCTCTTCCACGACCCGATAAACCCGGATCAGCCGAGCAAGGTCTTGGCGAACTCCCGCACCACGGGACCGATGTCGTCGCGTGCCAAGCCCAGCGCCAGGTTCGCGGTCAGCCAGCCCGCCTTGTCGCCGCAGTCGTAACGCTGACCATCAAAGGTGAAGCCGTGGAAAGGCTGGTTGCCGATCAGCTTGGCCATCGCGTCGGTCAGCTGGATCTCACCGCCCGCACCCGGCTCCTGCGCGTCGAGGATCTGCATCACCTCGGGCTGCAGGATGTAGCGGCCGGGGATCATGAGGTTCGACGGCGCCTTGCCCTTGGGCTTTTCGACCAGCGCTGTCACTTCGGTCAGGCGACCGTCCTGCTTGCCGGGCGAGATGATGCCGTACTTGTCGGTCTCGCTGTCGGGCACTTCGAGTGCGCCGATGACGTTGCCGCCGACCTGATCATAGGCCTCGACCATCTGCTTCATGAAGCCGCCGACCATCAACTCGTCGGGCAGCAGCACCGCGAACGGCTCGTCGCCGACGATCTCGCGCGCGCACCACACCGCATGGCCCAGGCCCAGCGGTTCCTGCTGACGGACATAGACGGGCGAGCCGGGCTTCTGGCGGATGGACTCGATGACGGACAGGCTCTTGCCGCGCGCCTTCATCGTCGCTTCCAGCTCGTAGGAGATGTCGAAATGATCCTCCAGCGCGCCCTTGCCGCGCCCGGTGACGAAGATGATCTGCTCGATCCCTGCCTCCAGCGCTTCCTCGACCGCGTACTGGATCAGCGGCTTGTCGACGACCGTCAACATCTCCTTGGGCATAGACTTGGTCGCCGGCAGGAACCGCGTGCCCAGACCCGCCACCGGAAATACCGCCTTGCGAACCTTCTTGATCGTCATGAAACCTCCCTGAATCATTTCGTCCTTAACCATATGTTGCGCAGCGACATAGCCCATTGCGGGGCCTATGCGGTTAGGGTGTCCTTAAAAACGACAGGTTATGAATCGGCCGATGACAGCTGCACCGATCCTCATCGTTTTCGGCACAAGGCCCGAAGCGATCAAACTGTTCCCGGTAATCAATGACCTGGCGCAAAGCGGCGCGGCACCGGTGCGAATCTGCGTCACGGCGCAGCATCGCGGCATGCTGGATCAGGTGCTCGATATCGCCGGACTGAAGCCCGATCACGATCTGGACCTCATGGAGCCGGGCCAGTCGCTCGACCGGCTGACCGCACGGCTGCTCACCGGCCTTGGTGAGGTCATGGATGCCGAACGGCCTGCGATGGTCGTCGTGCAGGGCGATACCGCCACCGCCATGGCGGGTGCGCTGGCGGCCTATTATCGCAAGATTCCGGTGGCGCATGTCGAGGCCGGGCTGCGCTCGGGCGACATCTACCAGCCCTGGCCCGAAGAGGTGAACCGGCGGATGATCGCGCCGATCGCCGCGCTGCACTTCGCGCCTACCGACACGGCGGCGGGGGCGTTGAAGGCCGAGGGGATCGACCCGGCACGGATCCATGTCACCGGCAACAGCGTGATCGACGCACTGCACTGGACGAGGGAAAGGATCGCCGCCGACCCCGCACTGGCCGGGGGCCTCGACGCCGTGCTGGACCGACTGGCGGGCAAGCGGATCGTCCTGGTGACGACCCACCGGCGGGAGAATTTCGGCGACGGCATGGCCGCGATCGCCCGCGCACTGCGCCGGATCGCCGATCGGCCCGATGTCGGCATCCTCTTTCCCGTCCATCCCAACCCCAATGTCGTCGCGGTGATGGACGCGGTGCTGGGCGATCACCCGGCGATCGCGCGCATCGCCCCGCTCGACTATCCGCATTTCGTCCGCGCGCTCGACGCCGCGCATATCGTCCTGACCGACTCGGGTGGAGTACAGGAAGAGGCGCCCGCACTCGGCAAACCGGTCCTCGTGATGCGCGAAACCACCGAACGCCCCGAAGGCGTGGCGGCGGGCACGGCGCGGCTGATCGGCACCGACGAGGACCGCATCGTCGATGAAGTGCTGGCGCTGCTCGACCAGCCCGCCCGCCATGCCGCCATGGCCAAGGCCCACAACCCTTATGGCCGCGGCGATACCGCCCGGCAGATCAGCAGGATCATCGCGCATGCCCTTGGACTCTGAGCTTTCGGTCACGGTGATGGGCCTGGGCTATATCGGCCTGCCCACCGCCGCCGTCATCGCCCGCACCGGTGCCATGGTGACTGGCGTCGACGTTACTCCCTCGGTCGTCGAGACGATCAATTCGGGCCGCGTGCATATCGAGGAGGTCGACCTTGACGGCCTGGTGTCCGGCGTCGTCGCGCGCGGCAGCCTGAAGGCGTCGCTGTCCGTCGCGCCCGCCGATGTCTTCGTCATCGCGGTGCCCACGCCCTTCACCCAGGATCGCCAGCCCGACATCACCTATGTCCTCGATGCCGCGCGCGCCGTCGCACCGGTGCTGAAGACCGGCGACACAGTCATCCTCGAATCGACCTCGCCGGTGGGCACCACCGAAAAGGTCCGCGACCTGATCGCGGAGCTGCGCGCCGACCTGCGGATGCCGGGCGCGGCGCGGCCGGGCGAACAGGCCGATATCGCCATCGCCTATTGCCCCGAACGCGTGTTGCCGGGTCGTATCCTGGTCGAGTTGATCGACAATGACCGGGTGATCGGCGGCATCACGCCGCGTTGCGCCCGCAAAGCCTTGGCCTTTTACCGCCGCTTCGTGCGCGGCGCCTGCGTCACCACCACCGCGCGCGCGGCGGAGATGACGAAGCTGACCGAAAACGCCTTTCGCGACGTCAACATCGCCTTTGCCAACGAATTGAGCCTGGTCGCCGATACGCTGGGCGTGGATGTGTGGGAGGTGATCCGGCTGGCCAATCGCCATCCGCGCGTCAACATCCTGTCGCCCGGCCCCGGCGTCGGCGGCCACTGCATCGCGGTCGACCCCTGGTTCCTGGTGGCGGCCGACCCCGCCAACACGCCGCTGATCCGCACCGCGCGCGAAGTGAACGATGGCAAGACCGAGCATGTCATCGCCAGCGCCGCCGCGATGGTCGAGGCGCAGGACGGGCCGGTCGCCTGTCTGGGCCTCGCCTTCAAGGCCAATATCGACGATTTCCGCGAAAGCCCGGCGCTGAAGGTCGCTGCGGCGCTGGCGGCCCGGTTCGGCGAGCGCATTCATATCGTCGAACCCTATGCCACCACCCTGCCCCGCGCCTTTGACGGCACCGGCGCCCGGCTGATCGATATCGACACCGCGCTGGAAACTTGCGAGGCGATGGTCGTTCTGGTCGATCACGATATTTTCCGATCCGTTCCCCTGGACGAGCGGCGAGGCAAGGCGGTCTTGGATACGCGGGGGCTCTGGCCCGACCAGGCCTGACCGTCACGCCGCATTGCACGGGGAAGCGGGGAAGCCTAAGGACAACCGCGAGTTGCGGAAACCAGACCCTTCATGCTTGCCAAGTTACTGAATCTACGAAAGCGCGCGCCAGCCTTCGTGCCGGTCATGGCACCGGGGCGGCGCGTCTATGCGGTCGGCGACATTCATGGTCGCCTCGATCTGCTCGATGACATTCTGGCGAGAATCGACGCCGATCACGCGGCCCGGCCGCCTGCCGAGCGCCATCTGGTGTTCCTGGGCGATCTGGTCGATCGCGGCTCCGATTCCGCGGGCGTGGTAGAGCGCGTCCGTCTGCTCGCCGCTGCCGATCCGCATGTCCATTGCCTGATGGGCAATCATGAGGAAATCTTCCTTCGCGCGATCGACGGCGACGACAAGGCCCTGCGGCTGTTCTGCCGGATCGGCGGTCGAGAGACGCTGATAAGCTATGGCGTGAGCGCGGAAGACTATGAGCGGCTGGACTATGCTGAAGTCGCCGACCGCCTGAACGCGCGGGTGCCCGTGGCGCATCGCGATTTCCTGGCGGGTCTGCAGGAAATCCTGATCATGGGCGATTATGTCTTCGTCCATGCGGGTATCCGCCCCGGCGTGCCGCTGTCCGAGCAGAAGCCGGCCGAAACCCGCTGGATTCGCGACCCTTTTCTCGACCACCGCGCGCCGTTGGAAAAGATGGTCGTCCATGGTCACACCGTGGCTGAAGAGGCGGAGATGCTGCCTCATCGAATTGGTATAGATACCGGCGCCTATCACAGCGATCGCCTGACCGCGCTGATGCTGGAAGATGCCACGCGTCATGTTTTTTCCACCTGACGGCTCTTTACCAAGGCGAAACGTTTGCCGGGGCATTCCGTTTAGCGGTAAAGCGCACTATAAGCCGTTGTGCGGCGAAGTAATGTTGCATTGCCGCATCGGTGTGGGAGCATAACTGCCCTACACACGTTGGTAGGGTTGCCATGTCGCGGTCGACGTGCCATGTGCCCACTGACAATTTTAAGGGAGTTCGACATGCGTCTTGGGAAGTTTCTCGTCGCCGCTGCCGCCGTTTCGATGACCGTTGCTCCGGCAATGGCTGCGAATCCGGCTGCCAGCCTTTCGGTTTCGAAGTCGGTTCGCGCTTCGGCCCCGGCTGCCAAGAAGAACGGCCTGGCCGGTGGTGGCATCCTGGTTGCGGTTCTCGCAGCTGCTGCCGTTGTTGCGGGCATCGTCGTGGTCGCCGATTCGGACGACTCGCCGGACAGCAACTAAGTTGCTTCAGCCTTACGGCTGAGAGGAATAGCGGCCTTCGGGCCGCTATTTTTTTGTCTAGTGAAGATCATAGTACTGATGCCGTCGCCTTGCTCTTGTGATGTGTTGGCGAGACCTACGTATCAACTGACGCCTCCGACATGAATTTGGGATTTTGATCCAGTCAAGCTGAAGCACCGCCCCGACGGGAAGCCGGGACGGCGGGACAATATTTCAGATCAGGTGGATCAAATTCTAGCGACGACTTGGTGGCAGAGGCCAAGTCGACCGTATTGCCGTCCGCCCTGAAGCGTGCTTGTAGAGCTTGGTCCGCAGATTTTGATGCTTCGGCCGATGCATCACCGCTGACCTCTCGCCTTCTCCAGCGCGACCGGGGCCTCCCCCCACCCTCTGCAAAGCAATGTCGCAAAACCGATGCTCACAGGCCGTTGGCGAGCGTTTGCGGTTAGGCGCAGCCTGCCCCACTTCGTCTTGCAGCGCAGTATAAGTGCCCCTCAGAACGGGGGCGACAGTCCCGGCGCGCTATATTCACTCCTCGCCTCCAAAGGGCGAATAAGGTTTGCTCAGTGCTGTCGACGGGCCACATATTCGGTAGATACCCCCCTTCGTCAGACGGCTGATGCCCTCTCCTTGGCGGAAGGACATGGAATAAGGGGTGACGGATCGCAGGGTATAGCCGCAGTGGCCACTGCACGGCGCTGCCTCAAGAATGTGACACAAGGCTGGTTGATGAACGCCACACATAACAAAATCGCCGGGACCCTTGCGGGCTCCGGCGATCTCGGTTCGATCAAGGCAGGATGTGGGGCTGGTCGATCAGCGGGGCGACGGCGCGCCGGGAGCGCCGCCGGATACCCCACCGGGCATACCGCCCATCATCGACTGCTGCGCCTGCATCTGCCGCAGCACCGACTCGGGGATGAAGTCGATCAGCTCGACATCGAAGACGAGCATCGAATTCGCCGGGATCGGGCCGTTAGCACGGTCACCATAACCGAGCTTGGCGGGCAGCCAGAACCGGTACTTCGAACCCTTGGGCATCAACTTCAACGCTTCCGCGAAACCGGGCAGCACGCTCGAAAGCGGCATCGGCGTCGGCTGCTTGGAGGCGTCGAAGACCGTGCCGTCGATCAGGCGGCCGGTATAGTTGACCAGCGCCACGTCGGTCGCGGTCGGGTGCGCACCACCCTGACCGGGCTCGATCACCTTGTACTGAAGACCCGAAGCGGTCGTCACCACGCCCGCGCCACGCGCTTCACGCAGCAGGGCGGCATCGCCCTGACGCGCCAGGAGCGCGGCCACGACGAGAGCGACGGCCACCGCCACCCATATCCAGACCAGATAGGAACGCCGGACGGGACGAATGGGAACAGCGGTTACGGACATGCCTGCTTCTCGCTTTGTGCGTGGGCGTTCAACGGATCACCCTGAGCGGCAACCCTTAAGGCAAGGGGCCGATTCGCTCTATCGGGAACCGGCCACCGATCGGATCGAGGCCCCGCCCGGGCCAGCATGGCCATCGGGCGGGAGACCTCGATCGCTCGGTCTATTACCGGGCGCCGTCGCGCTCGGCGCGCTTGCGCTCCAGCTTGCGAGCACGACGCACCGCCGCCGCACGCTCACGAGCGCGCTTTTCCGACGGCTTCTCGTAGTGGCGACGGAGCTTCATTTCGCGATACACGCCTTCCCGCTGCAGCTTCTTCTTGAGCGCGCGAAGGGCCTGATCCACATTGTTGTCGCGAACGATGATCTGCATAAAAACGAATTGCTCCGGCAAAACAGGATAAAGCGGCCGCAGAACAACTGTGGCCGCATCGTCGGGCGCTCCTAGCAGCGCGGTAGGGCGATTACAACCCGTTGGATCGCGAATTGCGCCGCCCGATTGATGAGCGCCCTGGCAAACACGTCGGCCCGCCACAATGCCAGCCTCCTGAAATGCGCCCTGAAATGAATGCCATTGTCATCCAGCGGTCATGCCGTGGAGAGGCTGACCCGCCTATAAGCACGCCTGTCCGGCTAACTCCCGTATGCCGGACACCCTGACATGTTTCTGTGCTTTATCGGGTGCAGGAACGAAACGGCGCGGTGCCTCCCCTGTCATCGCGCCAGCCCCGGTCCGCCTTCAACCGGACCGGGGCCCTCTTTCGGGCCGCATCCGACATGGCTAAGGCAGGCGGCATGACCGCGACCGCTTCTTCGTCCAGCATCCCGCTGACCCTGTACAACAGCCTGACCCGCCAGCCCGAGACGTTCCGGCCGATCGATCCGGACAATGTCCGCGTCTATTCCTGCGGTCCGACGGTCTATAACTACGCGCATATCGGCAATTTGCGCGCCTATGTCTTCACCGACACGCTGTCGCGCGTCCTGCGGTGGAAGGGCTGGCCGCTGACGCACATCATCAACATCACCGATGTCGGCCATCTGACCTCCGACGCCGATGCGGGCGACGACAAGATGGAGGCCGCCGCGAAGAAGAGCGGCCAGGATATCTGGGCGATCGCCAGGCATTACACCGATGCCTTCAAGCGGAACCTGAGCGACCTGGGTATCGCCGAGCCGACCCGCTTCCCGCTGGCAACCGAGCATGTGCCGCAGATGATCGACTTCGCCAGGGCGATCGAGGACAAGCACTGCTACCGCCTGCCCGACGGCCTGTATTTCGACGTGACGACGGTGCCCGACTATGGCCGTCTGGCGCGGCATCAGGAGGATGAGGGCGAGAGCCGGATCGATCCCGTCGCAGGCAAGCGGCATCCGGCCGACTTTGCGATCTGGCGCGCCTCCGCGCCGGGCGAGCAGCGCCAGATGGAATGGGACAGCCCATGGGGTCCCGGCGCGCCCGGCTGGCATCTGGAATGCTCGGTGATGAGCAAACAATATCTGGGTGCGCAGTTCGACATCCATACCGGCGGCATCGACCACCGCGAAATCCATCACCCCAACGAGATCGCGCAGAATCAGGCCCATAGCTGCACGGCGGACAGCGGCGCCAATATCTGGATGCACAACAACTTCCTGGTCGACCGGACCGGCAAGATGTCCAAGTCGTCGGGCGAGTTCCTGACGCTCCAGGCGCTGATCGACCGTGGCTTCCACCCGCTCGCCTATCGCCTGATGTGCCTCCAGGCGCAGTATCGGTCGGAAATGGAATTCGGCTGGGACGGCCTGGCCGCGGCACAGGTCCGGCTCAAGCGACTGGTCCAGACGGTCGAGGGGCTGCGCACCCGTGCCGATGCCCCCGAAAAGGGCGACGCGGCCACCTATCGCGAGCGGCTGGACGCCGCGCTGTCCGACGATCTCGCGACCCCGCGCGCGCTGCCGGTGCTGGACGAGATGCTGGCCGACAAGAAGCTCTCGCCGGGGGTGCGACTCGCGGCGCTGGGCGATTTCGACGCCACGCTGGGGTTGCAGTTGGCGACGCTGACCCGCGCCGACCTTCGCCTTAGGCCCAAGGCGGCGACGCTGGACGAGGCGACGATCGAGTCGCATCTGGCCGATCGCCGTGCCGCGCGGGCGGACAAGGATTTCGCCCGCTCCGACGCGATCCGCGACACGCTGCTCGCGGCTGGCGTAGAGGTGATGGACGGCGATCCGCTGGGCTGGGACTGGAAACCGGTGCTGCCCGCCCAAGAGGGCATTGATCTCGTAAGTAACATACCCGAAGTCTGGTAAGTAACACCAATCGGGCGTTGCTACGATGACTGACTAAATCGGATTTTGTCAGCGGCGCCCGCGTGGGGATCGCATTCTCAGGCCGATGAACAGCACGGTCGGCCAGAACATCGTGTTGGCGATATCGCCCAGCGTATCGGCCCAGCGCCACGACCCGTAATGCAGGCGGTCGAGAATCTCGTTGCCCGCCTCGGCCAGCGCGACGCAGGCGAGCGGGATCGGCGTGGCCAGCGACTTGCGGGTCAGGATGCGCGCCAGGAACAGCACCGCCATGCCCGCATGAACGTGCAACAGGCTGTCGGCCATGCCGGTACCGTCGCCGATCCACTGGATGAAATCGGCGTAGCGTTGAGGAATATCCATGGCAGCGGCTTGCCCCGACCGCCCGCGACTTTCAATCCCCGCCCCCTTCCCCCCGCCGCACCCGTACCGCGACGAAGCGCACGGACATGGAAAAGGCCCGCAATCCGCCGGATGGGATCACGGGCCTTCCAGAGCCACAGGGCGGCGTCAGGACACGATCAGAAGCTGCTCCAGTCGTCATCGCTCGGCTTCACGGCCAAATTGCCCTGCACCGGCGCGGCCGCGCGCCGAACCGGAGCGGGGGCCGGGCTGGCGGCGCGACGCATCGGCACGATCGGGGCGGACGGCGTGGCGGCCATCTCGTCGATGCGGAAGCGGTTGATCTGATCGTCCAGCGCATGGGTTTCGGCGGACAGTGCGCGGACGGCGGCGGTCACCTCCTCGACCATGGCGGCATTGGCCTGAGTCACGCCGTCCATGTCGTTGATCGCCAGATTGACCTGCTGGATGCTGGTCGCCTGTTCCGACGCGCCGCCCGCGATCGATTCGACCAGCCCGCTGATCTCGTGCATCCCGCTCGCGATCAGGCGCAGCGACTCGTCGGTCCGGTTGGCCAGTTCCACGCCGCTGCGCACCCGGTCGACCGTGGTGGTGATCCGCGCGCTGATATCGCGGGCCGCCTCGGCCGAGCGTTCGGCAAGTGCGCGGACTTCGGAGGCGACGACGGCAAAGCCCTTGCCGGCGTCACCCGCGCGCGCCGCCTCGACGCCCGCGTTCAGCGCCAGCAGGTTGGTCTGGAAGGACAGGCCATCGATCACCGCGATGATGTCGGCGATTTCGTTGGACGAGCGTTCGATGTCGCCGATCGCGGAAACGGTGCGGCGAACGATCTCTTCGCTGTGCGCGACATCGCTGCTGGCCTTGCGGACGATGACTTCGGCCGACTGCGCCTTGTTCGCCGCCACCGTCACCGACTGCGCGATCTCGTTCATCGCGGCCGAGGTTTCCTCGATGCTGGCCGCTTGCTGTTCGGCACGGCGGGCCAGATCGTCGGCGGCCTCGTTCATCTCGATCACGCCGCTGTTGATCCCGGAGACATTGACCCGCACCGCCCCCAGCGAACCCGACAGGCGCGACACCGCCGTGTTGAAGTCGCGTTCGATCGCCGCATAGGAGGGCGGGAAGCCCGACAGCCGGGTCGTCAGGTCCGAGTCGGCCAGGCGGCCAAGCGCATGGCCGATACGGTCGACCATCTCATTCTGTTCGGCGTCCGCGCGTGCCTTGGCGACGGCGGCGTCGCGGAACACGACCACGGCGCGCGACATGCTGCCCAGCTCATCGCCTCGCTCGGCATCCGGGACGACAATGTCGTTGCGACCGCGTGCCAGCGTATCCATCACCTCGGTGAGCCGGACGATGGGACGGCCCAGCGCACGCGACAGCATCATCGCCATCGCGATCGCCACGCTGATCATGACCAAGCCACCGATGACCAGGCTCCATTGCCCCGCCCGCAGCGTCGCCTTGCGATCGGCGCGCGCGGCCGTCATCGTGACCTTCATCACGGTGCGCAGATCGCGCAACGGCTGCAGGATCGAGGTGACGCGCACCCGCTCGCTATTGGCGCGAAGCCAGGCCTGGGCCCCTTCGCGGTCGGTGCGGCTGCGTGCGATCAGCGGGTCGGAGATGTCGCGCCGCCATTCCTGGATCCTGGCATGCGAGTCCGCCGCCTGCGCCTGCGCCTGTGGATTGCTAGCGAGGAACTTGGCCAATATCGCCGCCGCCTCACCCTCGCTGGCGCGCGATTCGTAATATTGCTTCAGATAGTCTTCGTCCCCGGTGATCAGGAAGCCGCGCATCTGACTGTTCTCGCGCTGAACGCCGCCCTCCATGTTCAGCGTGGCGGTATAGGCATCCTGCGCAGCCACACTCTGCGCACTGGTCGATTCGATCCGTGACAGCACCCACCACAAGGTGCCCATCATCACCAGGACGGACAGCAGGACGACGGCGAAGGCCAAACCGATTTTCTTGGGTATGGGCATGGAAGAGAGCATGTGAAATCCCGGCAGGTCGAAAGCCCTGACGCTCCCGATTGCCCCCAACTCTAACCGCCGACTCCAAATAGTTGGTTAAACGCCTGATCGTGCAGGCGCTTGGCCCGCACGCGCATCAATCGAGCGCTTTACCCGACTGGTCGAGCAACGGCGGGCGATAAGGCGTCGGCGCACCCGGAGGGATCGCGGCGATCTCCGCCGCCACCAGCTCGGCGCGCGCCGACGAGGACGGATGGGTCCGGCTGCGGAAGATACCGCCATCGACCTCGCCGCCATGCTCGCGCCAGAAGCGCACCGCATCCTGCGGATCGTAACCCGCATTGCGCATCAGGACGACGCCCAGCCGATCCGCCTCGGTCTCGGTCTGGCGAAACATCCGCCCGTTGCGCCCGAACTCGGAGAGGATGCCCCGCTTCACCCCCGCCGCATCCAGACGGTCGCGGTGATGCAGGATATTGTGCGAGAATTCGTGCGCGACGACGACCGCGATCATCCGGTCGTCGAACCTCTCGAAGAAGCGCGAACCGATCTGCACGATATCGCCGTCCGCCGAGGCGGTCAGGCCCGGCCCCATCAGCATCTCGAAACGCGACCGGCATCCCGGCTGCGCGGCCACCGTCACCTCGCGCTTCTGCCCCTGGCGGATGATGGTCAGTCGTAGCGGCCGGTCGGCGGGCTCTGCCGCCAGCTGGCGCTGTGCCGCGTCGCGGGTCGCCGTGTTCGCCTGTGCGACACCCGCCGGATTGGGGAGCAGCGGCTTTCCGTCGATCGCCGCGATCGTGTCGTTGGCGAGGATGCCCGCCCTGGCCGCCGCGCTGCCCGGCACCACCGCCTCGACCGCGACGGGCCCTTCGAAGCCGAAGATCGCGGGCAGGTCGCGGCGCACCGCCGGATCATATTGGTCGATCGCATGGATCAGCAGGCCCGGAGTCGGCGCACGGTCAGGACAGATGGCGGCATTGGCCGTCGCCAGCCGCCACGCGATCGCGCCCAGCCGCAGATCTGCATCGCGCATCGCCCCGAACAGCGCGGTGTCGTCGGATTTCGCGATCGACACCAGGGGCGCGGCGGGAGCCCGATCCGGCACCGACAGCAGCAGGGCGGACAGGGCGACGACCGCCGACGACAGGATGGAGCTACGCGACATGGTGCCCCCCCCTGCTAATCCTTCTCTCAGTGATCCGCAAAGCGGGCCGCCGCAATCCGCCACGGCTGGGCGCAAACTCGTATCAGGCGCAACAAAGGGCGTGACTTGGGGGCCCCAAACGCCAACTTCGTTGCGTATGGGCCGGATTCGGCGCATGGGCGATCCCTCATACCAAGAAGACGAAAGAGCAGGACGATCATGGCCGCGAACTGGGCCCCCGAAAGCTGGACCAACGCCGAAGCGCGCCAGCTTCCCCGCTATCCCGACCAGAATGCGCTGGACGCCGCGACCAAGACGCTGGCGACCTATCCGCCGCTGGTCTTTGCGGGCGAGGCACGCAGCCTGACCGCCGAGCTGGCCGAGGTGGCCGCGGGCCGGGGTTTCCTGCTCCAGGGCGGCGACTGCGCGGAGAGCTTTGCCGAGCATAGCGCCAACAACATCCGCGACACCTTCCGCGTCATCCTGCAGATGGCGGTCGTCCTGACCTTCGCCTCCAAGCTGCCGGTGGTGAAGCTGGGCCGCATGGCGGGCCAGTTCGCCAAGCCGCGCTCGGCCGATACCGAGGTCGTCGGCGGCGTCGAACTGCCCAGCTATCGTGGTGACAATGTCAACGACATCGCCTTCACCCCCGAGGCGCGCATTCCCGATCCCCAGCGGATGCTGCGCTCTTACGCGCAGTCGGCCGCCACGCTGAACCTGCTGCGGGCCTTTGCGCAGGGCGGCTATGCGAACCTGCACCAGGTGCACCGCTGGACCCATGACTTCATGGGCCGCAGCCCCTGGGCGCAGAAATATAGTGAGATGGCCGACCGTATCGGTGAGGCGCTCGACTTCATGGCCGCGTGCGGCATCGACCCGGCTTCGGTGCCGCAGCTGGCGCAGACCAGCTTCTACACCAGCCACGAGGCGCTGCTGCTTCCCTATGAGCAGGCGCTGACCCGGCAGGATTCGCTGACCGGCGACTGGTACGACACCTCGGCGCATTTCCTGTGGATCGGCGACCGCACCCGTTTCGAGGGGTCGTCGCATGTCGAGTTTCTGCGCGGCATCGGCAACCCGATCGGCGTGAAGTGCGGCCCCAGCCTGGAGCCCGAAGCGCTGCTGCGGATGCTCGACACGCTGAACCCCGGTCGCGTGCCGGGCCGCATGACGCTGATCACCCGTTACGGCCATGACAAGATCGAGGCGCATCTGCCCAAGCTGGTCCGCGCCGTCACGCGTGAGGGCCATCCGGTCGTCTGGTCGTGCGATCCGATGCACGGCAACACGATCAAGGCGGCGACCGGTTACAAGACGCGCCCCTTCGACCGCATCCTGGCCGAGGTGCGCGGCTTCTTCGCCGTCCACCGCGCCGAGGGCACCCATGCGGGCGGCATCCATGCCGAGATGACCGGCCAGAACGTCACCGAGTGCACCGGCGGCGCGATCGACGTGACCGAACAGTCGCTGGCCGATCGTTACCACACGCATTGCGACCCGCGCCTGAATGCGGGCCAGAGCCTGGAACTGGCCTTCCTGCTGGCCGAGATGCTGAACGAGGAAATGGCGGAGCGCCGCAAGGACGCCGCCTGATCGACATGAAAAGCGCGGGGCGACAGAGACCGTCGCCCCGCGCTTTTCACATTTCTGTATAATTCGGCCGGGAACCGCTTGACGCCCAACCCCACCCCCGCTAATTGCGCGCCTCCACTGCAAACGGCCCCTTCGTCTAGCGGTTAGGACGTCGCCCTCTCACGGCGAAAACACGAGTTCGATTCTCGTAGGGGTCACCAGCGATTACAGGCAGATAGCTGCCATCGCTTCGGTGTTATCTGAAATTTCGGTAATGGATCGGTCGTAAACGTGCCGAGCCTCAGCGCGTCACGCTGATACAGTTAGAGCCGATTTGTTTATACGAAGCCAGGCCTCACGCCCCGTCCCCTTCAGATGCCAAATCCACCAACCGATGATCTTGCCAGCGCTTGCGCCTCTGTTCGACGACCCTCAACAGGTGGCTTGCTCGTAAAGAAGCTCGCCTACTTCAGCGACGTCATCCCGTCCGACACGCCTGTGACTGTTGGGATTTTTATATGACCCGATGGCACCCGCGAATAGCGCACTGGTCGCCTCGCGTTCGCCATCGTCGACGCTTCGTTCGGCCAGAGGCCCGGTGCCTTTGTGGAAGGCTCGACGCACCATCGGGACACCATGGTCATGCTGATCAAAACCTGCAGCGTCCCGAACCGCAATCTCTACTTCCCGAAATGCTTCGAATATGGCTGTGTCGAACCTTCCGCGGCTGAAACTCGGCCAAGCCTCCCTCTCAATGCTTGGATGAAGCAAAGATCGGAGGAACGAGCTCGCGCCCCGATAAACTTCGAATTCGGCAGGCGTATCAATTCTCTCGGCGCGCCGACTCAATAACTGCCATAGCGGATCAGTTGGCTTCGTGATCAACAAGCATTCGCGTTCAAGCCATGCCCAGGCCTCGGCAATCACAGGCGGGATTTGATTTGCGTAAGGTACTTGGTACGGCGGGGGCGTCCCGTGCGTAAACGATAACATGATATTATGCCGGCTAAACTGCTTGTGCCCGCTCATCTTGAAGGCCTGAAGCAGTAAGCCTGCTAACTCCTCTGGCTCGAGCACCAAAAGCGACTCTGGGTCGGGTACTAAGTCGCACAGGTGATAGATGGGCTCCATCGGACTAGGGTCAGGACCAATGATATGAGGATCGCGATCCTCATATCATTGGTCCTGACCCTAATCTCGTTGGTCGATCGTGTCCTGCTGCTTGCCGTGGAAAGGACTCGACCCGACCGGTCTGGATGCCGCATGTCGGCCGGGCATGGTCAACGCCCCCCGCAATTGACATTGGGCCAGACGCCGGTTCTGCGCCTGCCGTCGAACTTGTGCGATGGCCCAGCCCGGTGCCATCGCCACCAGAAGCAACGTATTGCGCCAGTCCCGGCGGCGTTCGCGATTGGCGCTCAGGCGCTGGATCTGGACATGGGCCACTCCCGCCTCCCACCGCGTCAGGCCGGCGTTGCACCACCTTGCGATCGACTGCTCGACCAGGATCCTCGACGCGCGCACCTTGTCGATGGCGATGGTGGAGATCAGTTGCCCCGGTGAACGCCTGTACCAGTAATATACGCCCGTTTCGCGCCAGAAGACGCTCCCCTGCCGCAACAGGTCGAGATAGAAGAGAATATCCTGGAAGTAGATCGCGTCCTGGAAGCGGACCGATCGGGTCGCGGCATTGCGGCGATAACTGAACCCACTGGGCCCACCGATCGGGTTCCATGCCATCGTCGTACGGGGAATGATCCCGCTTGGCAGCGCGGGGATGGTCAGCTTTGGCCGTTCGATTGCCTCACCAAAGCTCAGACCCGCGACCGAGACGCAATCGACCGCAGAATGAGCCGCATAAACCGCAACGACACGCCGGATATAGTCGACGGGCCATAGATCATCGGCGTCGAGGAAGAATATGATCGCACCGGTCGCATGATCCAGCGCGCTGTTCCGCGCGCCGCCGGGGCCCTTCCCCCGCCGATTGTAGACAAAGCGGGTCATCAACCGCCCCGTGATCTCGTCGGGGGGAAGCACGACATGGCGGTCGTCGACGGCAATCAGATGCTCGATCTCGCAATCGATGTCCTGCCGCGCGACGGATTGCCGGGCTTCGGTCAGGAAATCATCCAGCGCGAGGGTCGGCGTCACGACGCTAATTTTCATGGCGGCACCTCCAGTAAAGCAAGGGGGGAAGGAGTCCCGCCCGCAGGCAGATGATCGAATAGGTCAGCGCCACGCAGCCCTCGATCGCGGTCAGCGTGATTGCCGTGCCGATCAGGCCATAGTGTTGCGACATCACGAAATAGGCAGGAATGCCGATGCCGCCGCACACCAGCGTGACCGTGCGAACGATGTCATCGCGCTTGGCGGCCAGGACGGCATTGTTGACGAGGAAGGTCGATATTCCCAGCAACATGGGCAAGGGCGCCATGATCCGGATGCAGTCGAGAATACCGGCATAATGGTCAAGCTGGATCAACCGCAACAGCGACGTACCGCCGATCGCGATCCCCAGGCTCATCGCCAGGGAGGACAGCAGCGCCCCGCCGTTCAACCGCAAAAGGCTGTTCGCCAGCCCCTTTTCTCCCGCCACATGGCGAACGCTTAATGGATAGGCCGACATGAACAACGGCGCCGACGCCTGCTGCAACGCCGTCACCAGCCGCTGGCAAAGCCCGAACGCGCCGACCATTTCGGGGGACTGGACGATCCCCAGGACGAGCACGCCGGCGCTGGTGTAGGAGAACACACCCAGCTTCATCACGAAAACGTCACGCCCGTCGCGCAGCAGCGCGGTGGCGAGGCGAAGCGGCAATACACGCTCCAGATAGCCGCTGCGCCACAAGAGCGTCAGGCCCGCCACATGGATTGCGAACATGGCGACGCATTGCGACAGGAACAGGCCGTTCAGACTATGGAAATGCCCCGCCGTCATCGCGGCGGCGAGGCCGATCAGCCGCACCGGCGCGGTGTAGAGCAGAAACTCCTTCTGCAAGGACAGTGCGATGAATATCCAGGTCGGGATGATGCCGTTCATGATCATGAACACCAGCACGCACATAGCCGGGCCGATGCCGATCGCCGGCACCGAAATGCTCATCGCCCCTCCGGCGACCAGCAGCGTGACCAGCAACAGCACCGTCTGGATCAGCAGGATGGCGGCGATCAGTGCCGCGATGCGCGGGGCATCGCCCAGCGCCAGCGATATTTCCCGCGCGCCCGAATAGCGAAAGCCATATTCCAGCCCAACCAGGATCAGCGATCCCAGCCCGAGATAGAAGACGACTTCCGACCCGGTCGCCTGACTGGCCATCGCAGCGGCCAACCAGGTGATGAACGCCGGATAGCCGATCTGGAAGGCGTGAAGGATGAAGGTCGCGGCCAGCCTCATCACGCCCCCTCCTCTCGATCCGCCTTGGCGGAGGGCAGCGGGCGTTCCACCGGTTCGCCCAGACTGGCCCGCACCAGCAGCGGCCAAAGCAGCGACAGGACGCTCGGCAGAAACAGAGTGATGCACAGGTCATGCAGCGACGCAGCCATATCGCTTTCCGTCGCTCCGGCCGGACGAGACATGTCGAGCGCTTCGTTGATCAGTTCGAAGATCAGCACACAGAACCACGGCCAGCCCAGCGACGGGCGCCGCACGAGCAGATGGAACAGCATGAGCAGCAGCACGCCGACAAAGGCATGAAGGGCATCCGGCGCAATCCCGACGGCGCGCTCGATCCACAGTTTGAGCGATGTCCATGCGAAAGCAGCGTTGATGGTCATAGCCCCTCACGCACCCGTTCGCGTAGCAGTTGCAGCGTCTCGATCCGTTCTGCCGAAGCAGACGGCGTGGTGCGAAGCCGCATGATGCCGAACCGCCAATCGTCATGGCTTACCGGCAGGATGTCCAGCACGTGCGCCCGCTCAAGCGTCATATAGTGGCGGGACCAATGATCCGGCCGCGTGAGTACGGCCGCTCCCTCCAGAATATCCAGCCAGACCACGGTCGCGCCTTTGCACAGACGAAATAGCGAGGCGTTCTCCATCATGATCTGCCAATCGGCTGGAATGAGGAACCGTGATCGGGTCGGGGCAGGTCCGGACGACCAACCGTCCGCAATCAGCAGCGCACCGTCTGGCAATGGCGTGACCAGCCGACGGACCTTGCCTGCCCCGGTCCGCAATACGCCGCCGATCGTGTGATCGGGCAGACCCGCCAGTTCGCTCCGGTCGAGCGGCCGCGCCGCGGCGAGGCGACCGACCTTGAAACAGCCCAGATAGTCGACGGGTTCGGCTCCGTCGAAACAAGGACCATTATGGCTGGCGGCCGACCGCTCATGGGCACGGCGCGGACCGGTCGAATATTGCGACGTACCCGGATCGACGAACAGGCGCTCCCCCGCGACATCCAGTTCGAGCGCAAGGAAATCGGCATGACCATGCCCCGGGTTCCACACTGGCCCGATCGCCCCGGCATCCATCCACACATCGATCACACCATGGGCAAGGTGCGCATAGCCCGCATCGGGTAAAGACGAACTGCCATCAGTTCGCAAAACGTCGGCCAGCACGCTCGCCACCGGCGGCACCTCGCCCATCCACGCGTCGTTGAACAGCGCGATCTGCCCATCCCGATGCGAAAGCAACGCCCAGGCGCGAGCCGCCGCGTCGCCACGATCTCGCGCTAAAGCCCTTGTTTCCGCTTGCAGAAAAGGCGTCGCCGCAAAAATGCGCAACGCCATCACGCTCAGTCCCTGATACATCGCCGATCGTTCGATCTGCATGCCGTCGGGCAAAATGGTCTGGGCAATGATCGCCGCGACCTCACCATCGAGACGCCGGTTTGCCGCCCCGCCATAGCCGCCGCATGCCATGCCATAGAGACACAGTGCCGCCAGGTTGCGCTCGGTATGGTTGTTGCGCAGATCATGTTCGACATTGGCGCGGACGAATGCCGCGTCGCGGCGCAGCAGCCCGGCAACCCGGTCATGGAGCTGCGGATCGCTCTTGCCCCGCGCTTGTGCCAAGGCGAGGCCGCTCAATAGGGCCAGAATGCGGTGTGATGCGCCATAGGGCGACCAGATCGTCTGGAACGGCGCCGGAAGATCGAACCCCGTCGCCCGTTCAAATGCGTCGAGCAGGGTAAGCGCGGTCTGCGCGTCGTCGGCATCGCCCTCCGCGAGTAGAGAATGCATCACTTCGAGCTGGCACAGCTTCATGCGCCAGAGATGATGATCCTTCTCCTCGGGCAGGCAGTACCGCCAGTCGATGTCGGTCATGCCGCCGAAATCGACCTGCCGCCCCATCAGCCGAAAGGTGCCGCGCGCCGCTTCGGCGCGAGCCGCGGCATCGACCCGATAGTAGCGACCGATCAGGTCGGCGAGGCCTGCATCCAACACGCATGGTTGTGGCAGTTCCGGCGTGGCATCGGTCCATCGCGCGAGCCGACGGGCATAATGGCGGGGCGCCACGGGCACGACATGATCGCGCAGCTTGCGGCGCAGTTGGTGCGCCAACACGGGCAAGGGAATACGACGCAGCGCATGCGCCATCGGGTGAGAGATCATCGGAAACCGGCCTTGTCGATCGATGGAAGGAAGCTCGCCCGAAGCCGAGGGATGGACTGGCCGATCATGGACAGTGACGGCGCAGGCTTGGTAAGGAAGCCGGCCAGCATCGCGGCCAGCAACTGGATCGCGAGAATCCGCGTCGGATAATCGACCAGCGAATGGAGCAGCAGCGCCAGCAATCCGGCTGCCGAAGCCCAGGCTAGCCGCCTGGCATCCCGGCCAAGCCGGGGAATGGCGACGCAGCGCCTGATCGCCCAGACAACGGCAAGGAGCAGCAGCAGCATGGCTGGCAAACCGCCCTCGAGTATCAGTTCGAGATATTCATTATGCGCGTGATTGACGTAATGCGGACCCACATGATCAAGCGGCTCGACCGACCGAAAAATGGTCTCGAATGTGCCAAAGCCAGACCCGACCGGCCAAAAGCGCGTGATCGCCGTCCAGCTATCGCCCCAGAAGCGGAAACGCTCGAGATTGCCGCTGTGCAACCGCTCGACCACCAGCGCGATGACCGTATTATGCCGTGCGAGCGATACCGCGGCGGTCACTGCCAGGCACCATAGCGGCGCCATCCACCACCAGCGGATGCGCCACTGGCCCAGCAATACCGGCAATAGCGCGATCGGCAGCAACACGAATCCGGCGCGCGACGTGGTGGCGATCACCCCCGCCCCAAGCGCCACCGCCAGCGATAGCGGCAGAAGGGCCCCCATCGAACGCGATTGTGGCAATGCGCCGGTCAGAGCGGTCGCGACCAGCAGGAACGCCGCCTGATGATTGCGATTGGCGAACAGGCCGGTGGCATAGCCGACATGCCCTTCGGGATAGATGGTCCCCCATGCCCCTGCCGTCGCAAGCTGCACCACGGCCAGCATCAGACTGGCCAGCGCACAACCGATCACGATGCAGGCGAGCAGGGTCCGCTGGCGCAGGTCCATATGGATGACCAGCGTCAGCATCGCGGCGGAGGGCAACAACGCGACCAGCGATCGTCGCGTCGCAGCGGGATCGAGGCTGATCGGATAGGCGCTATCTCCCAATCCCACGTGATCGGCGATGACGGCGGCCAGCGACCGCCCCGGCAGAGCGCGCCACCAACCGGGCGGCAAAGGCACGAGTTGTGCGACGATCAGCACCGCGACGATCAGCAGCAGTACCAGGGGCATGACAGCCCCCGGCGAACGCGACGGCAATGGCCGCAGCACGAGCGATGCCAGTATGGTCAGGGCCACCGCCTCGATGAGCAGTTCCGCAACCGGATGGCCGCTGCCTCCACCACCGAGCACGAACGCGACCACTAGGATCACCGCCGCGCGCAGGACGAGTTGACCGCTACCGGCCGAACGGTCGTGGAACGTCACCGACCCTCCTCCCCGACCGGCATGATCGTGACACGGTCGAAGCGTGCCTCGCTGTATGACGGACCATCGGCACGCCGCGCTTCCAGCGCCAGGATCTGCGTCGTGCAGCCGTCCACCGGCACCGCGAAATCCTCGTGCCAGCCAAACGTCTCCGGTGCCCCCGCCATGGCGACCATGGTGCCGCCGGGCAGGCACCGCAGTGTCCAGCGGAGCACGCCAAGTCCCATCGCCTGATAGGATGGGGTGACAGTCATCAACCGATATCGCCGCGGCCCAAGCACCAGTTGTTGAAGCAGCAGCACGCCGAAAGCCGATCGGTCGACACCGACAATGAGTGAACGCCCCCCCGCCCGCGAAACCAGTTGCATGTCCGCGCCCGGCTGGCGCCGCGTCGTCCATTCGAACGGCGCGATCCGGTCCGCTGTTCTGTCCAGACGAAGCCGTTGGAAATCCGGATCGAGCACCGCCCCTTGCTCCGCTCCGGTCAATCGCAGCCAGAGATTACGCGCGCGTGCCGCCTCTCCTGTCGCGGCAAGCGCCTGGACATAGGGCACCAGTTCGCCTTTCCGGTCGAGTTGTCCCTGCCGTGCCAACAGCTCGAGCAAAGCCTCGTGCGCGTCGCGCAAAGCAGGCGGGATGCCGTCGATCCGCTGGAAGAACGCGGTGCGCCATGCCGGCCGGGCCATCAGACGCTGCAGCAGGGCGGTTCGCCCGGGGCCGTCCACCGCGGCCGCGTGCAGCGCTGGCAGCAAGGCGGGTTCGAGCGCGGGCCTGCGCCGCAGCAGCGCATCGACATGGCGCATGGCCTCTCCATCGTCGCCGCGTCGGATCGCCGCGTCGATCAATAGTCGCTGCGTCTCCCCGTCTCGCCAGCCCAGCTTCCCGCTCAGTTCGGCCAGCGCGTCGGCCGAGTCCCCGTGCCCGGTCGCGCGTTCGGCGAGCGCAAGGTCCCGCAGCGCCGCCTGGTCATAGAGCGAGACCGCCAGCCGCTGCCCCGGGTCCGTGCGATCGGACAGCAAGCCCATGATCCGAACGAGGATCAGCACCGCCCCCGCCAATACCGTCAGCATGATCGCCACGCGCAACGGATCGGCGCGAGAGGCTCGGGGCGATCGCATCATCGACGCCACCAAGAACGCTTTCGAGGGGCGTCGTCATGACTGTAATTATAATAGGCATAGCCATAGCCGAACGCCTGCACCTCGACCCGATTGAGGATGATGCCCCGCAGGACCGCGCGGCTCAGATGCAGGCGGCGCAGCGCGGCGCGGATGGTGCGGCGATTGGCCTTGCTGCTATCCACGACGAATAGCGTGGCATCGACATGGGCGGCGATGCTGGGCGCATCGGCAAGCCCCAGCACGGGCGGACCATCGAGCAGCACCAGGTCGTACCGCTCCTCAAACTGGCCCATCAGCCAGGGCAGCGTGCCCAGCGCAAGCAACTCGGCCGGGTTGGCCGCTGATCCGCCGGTGGCGATGAACGCGAGATTGGGAATCGTCGTGGAGTGCACGACATCGGCGATCTCCGCATCGCGCCGGAGCAGGTCGACCAGTCCATTCCGGTTTTCCAGCCCGAAGAGCTTGTGCATCGAAGGGCGGCGCATATCGGCATCGACCAGCAGCACCCGGCGACCGGTCTGCGCGAAATCCCGTGCCAATGCATAGGTGATGCTGGTCTTGCCCTCGCTCTTGCCGCAACTGGTGACAAAGGTCGTCCGTGGGGGGCCGGCACTGTCCGACAACTCGACGGTCGAGCGGATCGTGTGGATCGCTTCGGTCAGGGCCGAATTGGGCTTTTCCAGTTCCTCACGGAACACCAGCCCAGCCTTCAGTCGCGGTACCATGCCCAAACCGGTGACGCCGAGCTTGCGTTCTGTTTGCTCGACGGAACCCACGGCATCATCCAGATTCTCACGCAGATAGACAAAGCCCAGCGCGACGATCAGCGATCCCAACAGCGCCAACCCCAGATTGACGCCCAGTTGCGGCGCGACCGGCCGTTCGGGCACCGATGCAGGGTCGACAATGGCGATGTTGTTGGACGATACGCCCGCCGCCGTGCTTACCTGTCGGAACCGCTGGAGCAGGCCGTCATAGAGTTCGCGGTTGGTGCGCACCTCGCGCCGCAGGATCGTGTAGCGGATCGACCGATCCTGTTCGGTCAACGTCGCACCTTTCAGTCGATCGACTTCCGCCTGCATCTGCCGTTCCTGCAATTCGGCGGTCAGGAAGCGGTTGCGGATCGAGTCACGGATATTCCCCGCAAGCCTTGCCAGTCGCTGGTCGAGCGCGGCGATCTGGCCGCGAAGGCGGATCAGGTCGGGGTGATCACTCTGCCGGCGCTGACTCTGCTCGGCATAGCTCGCATCCAGTTCGGCGCGCCGTTCCATCATCGTCTGCACGACAGGATTGGACAGCACGTCGGGCAGGCTCATCAACGGTGCCGCCTGGGTGTTACGCCAAAACTCTTCGGCATCGATCCGCCTTGCCCGGGCCTGCGACAAGGCGTTGTTGGCCTCGACCAGGCTCGCCCCGACGAGCGACGGGGTGCCGTTTGTCTGCTGGTTCGCCGATTTGATCGCGTCGGTATCAATGATGCCGGTCGAACGAGCATAGGCCACCATGCTCCGCTCGGATTCCTCCAGACGCTCCTTCGCCTGCTGGAGCTGCTCGCGCAGGAATTGCCGGGCATAGCCTGACGTGTCGAACCGGCGGGACAGGTTACTGGCGATCATCGCATCGGCAAAGGCGTTGGCGATCCTTGCGGCCAGGGCGGGATCGGGGCTGTCGAAGGTCACCCTGGCGATGCGCGACCCATCGGGCAGCGTCACGTTCAGATGCTCGCGCAAGGTTGCCAAGACCCGTTCGCGCAGCGCAGCGTCGGCATCCCCCCGCCCCGGCGCGCGGTCATCCCATTTGACGCGCATGGCGTCGAGAAACGCTCTATTCTTGAACAGACCCAGCGTCTCGGCAACGCGGATCGCCAGCGTGCGGCTGCCCAGGATTTCGGTCTGGGTCTGGAGGAAGCGGTCTGCGTCCTGCACCGCCTGCACGGGTTCGACATCGGGCGCGTCGAGCACGCGCGACGCCTGCTGGTCAATTTGCAGGCTGGCTTCGGCGCGATAGGTCGGCGTGGTGAGCAATGTCACGCTCAACCCCAGCAAAAGCCCTGCGCAGCAGATGGCCACAACGAACCAGCGATTGCGCATCAGCGCGAGCCGCACGCCCTGCAGGTCGATCTGCGTGCCGGAGAAGAGCCAGGATTCTTCCACGACCGCATCACTGCCGGCCGCAGTTACTGGAGTAGCTTTTGAAAATGTGGGCATCAATGACAGATCCGATCAGGGTGCGATCGGCACAGGCGCGTGGCCGTGCCGCGCTTATCGATAGGGCCGAAAAACGGCGACCAGCGGCGCGGTGCTCAACACATCGCGCCACGCCGCCTTGAGCGCGGAAAAACCGACCACCACCGTGTCGCCGGGCTGCATTTCCGGGTCAGGCATCTTGCCCCGGCGGATCTTTCCCACATCGAACACCGCGCCCATCGGCTGGCCGTCGATGGTGCGCAATATGACGACCTCTCCCAATGCCGATACGCGCGTCGTTCCCTCGGCCATCGCGATCGCGCCCAAGAGGCTGGTCTTGCCCTGCAAAGGGTAGATGCCCGGCTTGTTGACGGCGCCCTCGACAACCAGCTTCAGCGACGCGGCGGTCGACAGGTTGACGGCCACATCGGGATTGATCAGCATGTGCTGTCCCAGCCGGCGGGCAATCGCATGAGCGAGTCCGTCGGTCGTCAGGCCACTGGCCTTAACCTGCCCGATCAACGGCAGCGAGATATAGCCACCACTGGTGATCTGCACCTCCTTAAGGCTCAGATCGGGTTCGTTGAGCACCGTCAGGCTGATGACATCGGCAGCGCCGAGCACATATTCCCGCCCAGCTTCCGGCGCGACGACCGGGATCACCCGATAGGCCGCACCGTCGCGGGGCATGTCGGGCCGGGCGCAGCCGCTCAACAGCGCCAGCACCGCGCCGCATCCCAGCGGAAGCGCCGACGCGACAGCGCGAGCAAGGGCGGCGATGCCGGGCGATTGCCGCCGCCCGGCATCAAACGGGATGACTACCATAACGTTTCCTAAGAGGGCCCAGTCGCTGCGTCGTGACCGAATAGGCCAATGCCGAAACGGCTGCGGTGAGGACGAGGGACAGGAGAGCCCGTGGATTGGGCGCGGGAAGAAAATGCCCCACGATGAAATAGATCGGGAAATGCCAGAGATAGAGCTCGTAGCTGATCCGTCCGAGGTAGCGGACGGTCGACCATTCGGCGATCCGACGCACCCATAGCGTTCGCTCAGGGAAGATCAGCCCGCAGAAAGCCACGCCGATCGCGACACTCTGCGGCGTATATTTGAACGCGACCTCATACCAATTGGCCCAGTGGACCAAAGACGCGATCATGGCGGCCGATCCGCCCCACAGCAGCCAGTAAGCACGTCGTTCGAAGCAGGAAACGCGCAGCACACCAGCATCGAGCAACAGCGTCAACAACACGCCCCAGCCGATCGCGTCGATGCGGGTCAGGGTGAAGTTGTAGTTGATGCTGTCGGCCTGCTGCGGTGCCATCGACCAGACGGCCATGCGCAACGCCAGCGCTCCACCCAGTATCGCCGCCAGCAGGATGATCCGGCTTGTCCGCCTGCGTACGAACAGCAATACCGGCGGCAGGAGCAGGTAGAAATGTTCCTCGACCGCCAGGCTCCACAGCGGCTCCAGTGCGTCATAGCCGGCATCCCATCCCAATAGTCGCGCACCGATCTTCTGGACATTGCCGAGATAGGCGAAGGACAGGAGCAGTTGTGACCAGGAAAAACCGACAGGGTCGATCCACACGAGCAGTGGAACGGCGACCACGCCCATCAACAGCAGCGGCGGCAACAGCCGGATGAGCCGTCGGACATAGAACCGGCCGAGCGCGATCCGACCATAGGTCTTTTCCTCGGCCAACAACAGGCGCGAGATCAGGAAACCGCTGATGAAGAAGAAGATCGAGACGCCAAATCCGCCCGGAACACTCGGCAGCAGTTGGTAATGTGCAACAATGACGATCGCCACTGCGAGCAGCCGCAACCCGTCCAGACCGGCGACATAACCGAAGCGCGCCGTCGCGCTGGTGGATACGCCGCTCATGCCACACCGCCTTGCCGGGCCGGAGCGATCCAGAAGCCGGGGTTCAGCGCCAGTCCGATCAGCAGCCAGAAGGGCGGATAGGCCGCCGGAAAGCTCTGCACCCACGTCATGAACATCATCGCGAGGCAGAGCGGCCGAAACGATATGCCCGACAGGGCGACCGTGCGGAACAGGAGCACCGCGAATGTCAGGCCGATCAGGCCATATTCGAGGAACAGCACCGGGAAATAAGCCAGCGGCGATCCGTCGAAGCTCAGCGGAACGCTGGTCGCGTAATAGCCGGTCAGTCCGAAGAAGGCGCCAAGGTCGTGCCGCGCATAGATCGCCCCCCCCAGCTTGAGGAACGCGCCCGCCCCATAGCCAAGCCCGTGCGAGTCCATCATGCCGAGGATGCCGACGGCATTCTGAACGATGCGATAGGACAATGTCGTGTCCAACAAGCCCGTCGGCGAGCGCAGAGTCAGCAAGATCAGGTCAACGCCACGAATGCCCGTTTCGGGAATGGTGCCGATCAGGAACAATGCGGCCAGGACCATCAGGCCAACGACCAGATAGCGCGGCCACAGGCGCCCCCGCCCCGCCGTGCGCTGGGTGAGATACCATAGCCCGCCCAGCACCATCACCGCGAAGAAGCCGGAGCCGGACTGGGACAGCAGCACGTTGAACAGCGCGAGACCCACCGGCCAGACCGGCACAACCGCCCCGTCGCGCGACAGCGCCTTGCGCGTTACCAGCGTCAGCAACAGCATGAACGCCATGGTAAAGCCGAAATCGGTGGCTTCCGGCGCCAGGCTAGTGGCGCCACGTCCTCCGATGATGCCGCTAGCAGTCGGAACCAGCGGGCGCGTGACGGCCAGATAAGCCCCCTTGCTGACAAATCCCAGCAGCGCGAACATGGTCCACAACGGCAAGGTGAACGCCAGCACCCGCCACAACAAGGATGGCGACACATAGGTGGCGGCGACCAGGATCGCCCAGCAGATGACGAAACTGGCCGAGCGGCGGAGATAATAGTCGAGACCGACCGAGCCGGGTTCGGAAACATAGAGCATGAACCACAAGGCGAAGCACAGCACGAGCAGGTGGAATCCGGTGACGCGCAACGTCGCGGTCAAAAGCCGGTGCACGAGGAACGCCCAGCACAGCAGCGCCGCCCAAGGCTGCACCTGCGATGGCGCGGCGATGGGCCCAAAGACGAGATAAGGCAGGCAGCAAAGCACCAGCGCCACCGCGAGCGCGATGCGCCCCAGCATATCGGGCGCGGCCACCGACATGGCCGCACGTCCGTCCCACGCCGTCCCCATGGCTTGCGACATCAAGCCGCGATCCCCGCGCCGGACAGGATCGGCGTGCCCGCTTTCACTTCAGGGCTCAGGCTGTCGTAAAAGGCCTGTTCGAGCTTGAGGAAATGGGCTTCCCACGTCCAGTGCTGCTCGACAAAGGTACGCGCGGCGGCCCCCAGCGCCATTGCCTGGTCCGGATCGCACAGCAGCGCGATTACGGCCGCGGCAAAGCCATCGGCATCGTCGGCGATGCGCAGCGTGTCGTCCGGCGCCATGATGCCCTCGTTCGCGATCGAGGTGGCCACCGTCGCCTTGGCACAAGCCATATATTCGATCAGCTTGTTCTGCATGCCGCCGGCTGCACGCATCGGATTGATGCAGACGGTTGCCGAACGGATGAAATGCCCCACGTCCTGCACCGTACCGGTGACGGTGATCCCATTGCGACCGTCGAGATCGCGAATGGCCGCCGTCGGATCGCGCCCCTGGATGATCAGCGTGGCACCTGGAACGGCGGCACGAACGATCGGCCAGCAATGATCGACGAACCACAGCACCGCCTGAACATTGGGCTGATAGAGCATGGACCCGGAGAAGACGACGCGACCTGTAATAACCTCCGCCGCTATCGCCGGGCGATACCGGGTCAGGTCGGTGCCGTGTGCGCCATAGACCCAATTGTCGATCGGACGCTGCTTCTGCGCGGTACAGACCGCCTCGACCTTGGCGACGTCGGCGGGACCGATCAGCACCGCTCGATTGAAGCGCTGCCAAATGCGCGCCTCATAGCGTTCGCACAACGCCGTCTCGATGCGATACAAGAGTCGCTTGAAGGCATGACGCTCATTCTCGAATATGCGCCGGGAATTGAGCGACTGCGACAATTGCATCGCCAGGAACGAGACCGGCGCACGCGCATCATCTGGTCGACCGACACGGGTCAGCGCATGGGGTACCGCATGCGCACTACGGATGTAATAGCTGTAGACGACGTCATACTCGCCCGCCTGCACCCTCGCCTTCACTTCCCGCGCCAGCGACCGGTTGCGAAACATGGCCACCTGCACGGGCTCGCGGTGGAACAGCCCCTTGATCAGCCCGCACGCGATCTGACCGATCCCGTGCGAATGAATGCGGACATGGCGGCACGCACTGTTCAACCAGTCCCGCTGGACCGGCGAAACCTCGCCATGCTTCGCCAGGGTGTAGAAATCGACCTGATGCCCCCTTGCGGCAAGGAAACTGAGGAGATGCGCGACGGTCAGTTGGTCGCCGCGCATCATGGGAAAGGGCAATCGGCTATAGACGAACGCCACCCGCAATGGCCGGTCGCTCGGAAGACAGTCCATGATCTTGGGAAGTGCGTCGACCATCACGGCAGCCGATTGGTGCTGACATGCTGGCGCG
This sequence comes from Sphingomonas sp. CFBP8993, assembly GCF_034044895.1. Classification (NCBI taxonomy): domain Bacteria; kingdom Pseudomonadati; phylum Pseudomonadota; class Alphaproteobacteria; order Sphingomonadales; family Sphingomonadaceae; genus Sphingomonas; species Sphingomonas sp. CFBP8993. The sequence goes on from NZ_JAXCWU010000004.1 coordinate 230,335, forward strand.
CATTGACGTTCAGATCGGCGATCAGCCCGACCGTATCGATGGCGAGATCCCAATCCTCTGTTTCCGCAACGTCGCGGGGAACGAACAGTCTGTTGAGGGCGGGAAGCTGGCTATAGGCATAGCCCAGATTCTGCCCGATCAGCTTCGCGGGGACGACCACCGGGTCATAGACCGAAAGCTGGTAGCCCGCCTCCAGCAGCTTGCGTGCAAGGTCGACATTGGCGCTCTCGCGCAGATCGTCGCTTTCCGCCTTGAACGACAGCCCGACGAGTAGAACCTTGCCGCCTGGCCGGACATGTTCCTGCACATATTCGAACAGGAAATATTTGTGGCTTTCATTCGACCGGATGACGGAATCGATCATCGCGGTATGCGATCCGACATCCGCCGCGATATACTGCAGCGCGCGTACATCCTTGGGAAGACAGGAACCGCCGAACGCGCCACCGGGCCTGGTATAATAGGGCGAGATGTTCAGCTTGGTGTCCGACACGAAGATTTCGTGGACCTTGCGCGCGCTGATGCCGAGCTTGACCGCGGTGCGCCCGACTTCGTTGGCGAAGGTCACCTTGACCGCGTGCCACGTATTGTCGACGAACTTGGTGAATTCGGCTTCCCGAAACCGCGTCACGAACAAGGGCGCGTCGATCCCCCGGTACAACGCCGTCATATTGGCCGAGGGCTTGCCGTCGACCGTGCCGATGACGATCTTCGGGGGGTGGAAATAATCCTCGATCGCGGTCGCTTCACGCAGGAATTCGGGATTGTAGACCAGCTCGACGGCGTCGTTCAGCCGGTCGCCCAACTCGGCCTCGAAGATGGGGCTGATAAGCGTATCGAGCGTTCCGGGGCGGATCGTCGAGCGATACACAACGGTCAGGGGATTTGCGCGGTTCGACGTGACGGCGTTGGCGATCTGACGGCTGACCTCGCTGATATAGGTCATGTTGTGCGATCCGTCGGGGCCACTCGGCGTGCCGACGCAGACGATGGCGATGTCGCATTCGTTGATGACGCCGTCCGCGCTCTGCGAATAGCTCAGAAGGCCGTCTTCCCGCCCCTTGCGAAGCAGTTCGTGCAGTCCCGGTTCGGTAATCGGACATCCGCCCGCATTGAGCTCGGCAACCTTGGCCTCGTTGACCTCGATACCGCTCACCCTGTGGCCGTCCCTGGCGAGACAAGCCGTCGCCGTAAGGCCGACATAGCCCAGACCGAAAACAGCAATATGCATTACAAGAAACCCCTGCTCGTGATTTGCGCGCGAAAGCTTGCCCGGTGCGCCGGGCGGGCGTTGAATGAGGCGGTCAGAAGACCGATCGACCGGCCAGAGCCATGACGGTGCGGAAGACGATCTTGATGTCTTTCCCCAGCGACCAGTCGCGAAGATATTCGAGGTCTGCGTCGAGCCGGTTCTGTAAGTCCGCGTCGACAAAGGTGGTGCCACGGAACCCGCGGACTTGCGCCAGTCCGGTCATGCCGGGCTTGACGGCATGGCGGTGCCAATAAGCGGTATCGACTTCCCAATAGAGCTTGTCGCCAGCCTTCGCGCCCAGCGCATGAGGCCGGGGCCCGACGATACTCATGTCCCCACGCAGCACGTCGATCAGCTGTGGCAATTCGTCGATGCTCGTGGATCGGATGATCCGACCAATCCGCGTCACGCGATCGTCGCTGCGTCCCTGGGTCAGCCGGCTGCCGGAAAGATCCTGCGTCTCGACGCGCATGCTGCGAAACTTGTGCATCCGAAACTGTCGGTTACCCCGGCCGATCCGCGGCTGACGGAACAATGCCGGGCCGGGACTGTCGAGCCGGATCACCAGCGCAGTGAACAGCAGGAACGGGGTCAGCAGAAGCAGGCCGATCCCAGCCACCACGATATCGAACAGCCGCTTGGTGATGCGGTCGCTCAACGACAGCGGCTCGCCCGCCACCTTCAGCGTCGCCTGTCCATGGAAGCTACCTGCGCCCGTGGGAGCCAGCGACGCGACTTCCTCGACCAGCAATTCCACAGGGACATTGGCGCCGCGCAATGCAGCTGCCCAGGCGCCGCGACGATCCTGCGGGCAGGAAACGACCAGCCGGTCGGCCCTGCCTGCCAGTGCGCCGAGCCGCTCCAGAACGCCGGGGTCATGGACATCGGCGCGCAGACCGTGGCGGACGGCATCGATCACCAAACCGTCCATCGGGGCAACCAGGCTTGCCTCGCCATCGACGATCAGGATGGTGCGGTGCCGCCCCGATCGTTCACTCCACCAGGCAGACCCCAACAGCAACGCCAGCGCGCTACGCGCTCCCCCCAGGGTGAAGGCAAGACCGGTCAAGGAGGGGAGCAAAGCCGTGGACACGTGGTCCATCGACCGCCCCTCCAGGACTGCGAAGGTCGCCGCGGCGCAGAAGGTGATGAGCAGCGCAAGCCAAGCCCGCTGCACGCTGCGTACTGCGTCGGCGGCGATCGCCGGGGAGTAAGCCGCTCCATAGACCGCGACGGCGAAGTAGATAGCGCCCAGCATCCACAGCAGCTGCGGATGGACCGTCCCGCCGATCGTCATGCCAAGGGTCGCGGACAGGCTGGCGGTCGCGATGAAGGCGATGGCATCCGCCAGGCACAACTGCCCCCCCAGAAACACGAAGCGAATGGGCTTGCCGGAGAACATGGCGCCCCCCCATCCCGGCGCATCGACGATCGCCGGTTCCTCTATATAGCCCATTGGGCGTTGAGCCGGATTTAGCACGTGCGTCCCCCTCCCCAGAACCGACGCCGCGGATCTGGGACTACGTCATTCGAAATGTTCTACGGTCCCCCGTTAGGGGCGGATCACGATGCCGGGCTGACCGACTGCTCGTTGTCTCCGGCCGCCGCCGCAACGATCGCGCCTGTCGCTACCACACCCCCCAGGGCGGCAAGGAACAGCGTGTTGGTCAGCAGGCCACCGCCCGCCGCACCGGTTGCCCCCGCCGTGCCAGCCGCCCCTCCCGACTGTGCGCCGACCCTGGCGCCAACGCGCGCCGCCTTCCTTGCCGTGGGCGGCGCGGCGGCCGCCAGCGAGATGATGGCGGACGCCGCGATTAACGACTTGGTTGTCGATACCAACATAGCCTTTCCTTTCGATGCGTGTTGGACAAGTGGCTATCGTCATCGCAGCCATGGAGCTTGCGATTCATATCAGCCAAAATGCAACGACAGCCCAGAACGGCACCGACAAAGATGCCGCAAAAACCACTCCGCGAAAAAATAACGAAGTATTTTCGACATCGCCATCGATGCGAAAATATTCTTCACGCAGCATTCTATCTTTTTCTATGGCGTATCGATGCTTGGAATCAGTCACGATTGACCTCCCGCATCGATTACTTTTCTATATGGCAATGATGCAACGTTGAGCGGCGAAAGCCATTGCATCACCCGGCGATCCGGAACATGTGCAATCGTCATCGCCCGACCGCCAGACGTGAGCCAACCGGACGATACCGGCCGATCGGCCGGTCAGGGACTGTTGACGAATGACGCCTTACTTCTTTCCAAGGGCGAGAATAGAATGGCCGCCCCCAGAAATAACCCTGTTGCCAAAGCGCACCGGCATCCCGGGCAATTCGACTCTGTTCAGGCGTTTCCACGCCTTCCGCCACCACGATGGAACCCACCGACGCCGCCAGCGCAGAGAGTCGCGCAAATAGCAGCTGGTCGCGCGAAGACATGCCTGCCCGCCATACGAAAATGCGATCCACCTTTACGATATCCGGAGCGAAGGCGAGCAGCTGACGGATCGAAGCGTGGCCGACCCCGAAATCGTCCATTACGATCCGGCATCCCAGTCGGCGCAGCCGGTTGACCAGCGCAATCGCCCGCGAAAAGTCGGGCACGGCAGCGGTTTCGGTAATCTCGAGCAATAGTCGCCGGGCGACATTCGGTCGGGCGCACAGCCGCTCCATGACATCCGCCCACCAGGGATCGGTACATAGGCTTAGCGCGGACAGATTGACCGCCAGGCTCACATCGTCCGGCGCCTGCTCCAGATCGGCCAGGACCTGTCTTACCATATGGCGGTCAAACAGACGCACCATCCCCGTCCGTTCGAGGGCCAAGATCCAGTCATCGGCAGCCGGAAATGCACCATGACGGTCGGACGGCCGTGCCAATGCCTCGAAATAGGCGATACGCCCGTCTTCCGCATTACACACGACCTGCCAGCACAACTGCACATTGCCATCCGCATCACCGATGCCGGACGGGTCGAGCGTAGCCAGCGTACGCGACGCCAGCGCCATGTCCCCACGATACTGGACGCACCAATCACCTTCACCGGGGGGCGCACCGGCAAAGGGAAAGCACCATTCGCCGAACTCCGCCCCGTCGATTGCCAAACGCCAGCACCCAGACAGCCACAAGTGGACCGGACCAGCACCGGTTTCGAACGGCACGGTCGGCAGGATACCACACACCCCGTCGACCCATGCCTGACAGGCCAACCCATCGGATTCGGCATCAAACGCAGGCAGCGACACGAGGCGGATTTCTATCAGCTCGGCCGCGACCCGTTCGACCGAACCAGCACCTCGCACAACCTGCACCAGATGACTGCAAACGGCCGACACCACGGCGTCGGCCGTCGCGCCGCCATAAGCGGACGAAAGGTGCTGATAATTCGCAATACGGAACTGAAAATGTGCGGCGTAACGATCCGGCCGGATCGGCGAGCATAGCGCGCCGCATGCGATGGCCGATTGCCTCCTATTTCTCGCGCGCAAAGCCATCGGCAGCCCCCAGCTCGGCAGCGGTCGGGATCGAACCACCGAGTCTGTTACTGTATATCCAAAAGTGTATCAGTCGCCCGGGAGCGTCGTTATGATATCGAAACGAACTCAACGTGTTCCTCAGAAAGCAGCCCAGCGCGAGGAAAAGAACCAATGCCCGGGACGATTTACAACCAGCATGGCCAACGCAAGTATCTGACTTCGCAGGAAATAGACGCGTTTATCCGTGTCGCCCGATCGTGCAGCACCGACATCAAGACATTCTGCTGCATGATGGCCTTTACTGGCTGCCGTATATCGGAAGCCTTGGCTATGACGAAGGACAGTATCGACTTCGAAGCGAAGCACGTCGTCATCCGTTGCCTTAAGAAGCGGGGAAAATGTGTATATCGAGCTGTGCCGCTTCCCGCCTCATATTTGAAAATCCTACAATGCTGGTTCCAAACTCTTAATGGAGCGAATGATCGTCTATGGCCTTGGTCGCGCATGACCGGATATCGCCGCATCTGCGAAGTCATGAGCGATGCAATGGTTCAAGGAAGCTATGCCAGTCCCAAGGGATTGCGCCACGGCTTTGGCGTGCGGGCGATCCAGGCAAGCGTACCGCTGACGTTGGTTCAGCGGTGGCTGGGACATGCGGACATTAAGACGACGGCCATCTATACTAGCGCTGTCGGACCAGAGGAGCGTGAAATCGCGTCCCGTATGTGGCGGCACGAGGGAGCAGCCCCCGCTTTCGCGGCACATCACCTGTAATGAAACGCCCGGTAAGCGGCAGAGTTCTTGCACTCAAGCGCGGCCGATACCGATCGGATGCGTTTCAGATAGCGCGCCGCAAACGCTTAAGCCGACAGTATCTGACGATACTTTTCCCCATAATCATAAATGGAAGCGCACTCAGAGTGGCTGCGACAAGGTCAAGGATGAGACGGGAGGCCCGGAAAAATGGCCAAGGCGATTAACAGCTTGCCAGCTGATACACTTTTGGATAAAGCGTAACTATTATTATCATTATTTTTCATGGGTTTAGTCTTGGCCAGTTTTTCTCGGTCGGCAGAATGATTTGACCGACGCTCGGCAACGACCCTGTGCGCCGCAGGTTCCATCCATCGGGGCTGGGACCAGACGATTGCCGCAGGGTAAACATGGACTTATCCCGTATAATCGGAGAGGCATTTGCTCGACGCGACGTGTTTCGATTGAACTGCGCGGGGCTGGTGCAATTAAACGCGCAGTGGCGTTGAACGGCTCTTCAACAAGCTGAAGAACCGGGGCCGGGTCACCGCTAGATCACGAGAACCCGCAGAGTCGACTTGATCGGCATCACAGCTTGCTTGTCCTCGCTTTCGCCTGAAAAGGACAGAGATGCGGGCGCTGCGACAACCGAGCCGCCCCCTTTCAGTACGGAGCCATGTGCATACATCCGTGTCCTGGCACTGCGGGCAGTGCCGATTTTAACAGGAGCTATAGACGACCCGCCAGTAACCCGCAGTCGGTGCAGGCCTCGACATTTTCCCCCCTGACGACGGTGCGGCAATGTTCAGTGGCCGACATGACCTTCAACTGATGGAGGTTCAAGTGCGCTGCATAAGCGGCTTGGTTGGCGGGACTGGTAGTGCCGAAGATTTCAGCGACATCGTGTGTGGCACCCATGCCCATGGGCCGCTGGACATTATTACTTCTGTGGTGGCCATGGCAATCTAATCGAACGGACTTGGCGACGTTGCGTAGCGCGCGGGTGGCGACCAGGGCTGCGCGCTGGCCCGCGATGGACACGCAGCCTAATGATTCAGGCACGTGGTCCCAGCCAACGACTGCGCCAGCACTGCCAAGTCATACTGTTCGATCTGGAAGCGCCGTATGTCCATCCCGTCGATGAGGCGCTGGCGTCGTGGACTGATGGCAATACCCGGGATGAATGTAGTCATAGCAAGGCTCTTTTTCTGGGGGTCCCGATGCTCCGCCTGCGTTCCACACCTCACACCGCACAATAGGCTCGTGCTTCCACCAGCTTTGCGTTTACGGATACGAATAGAGGGTTCATATCAGCACGCACACGGGTACAGGCCGTGCGTACAAACTGATGGGTAAGTGCCCCACGAAGCCTGCAAGAATTGCGTGCTTGTCCCGTTGGAACAACGCCTCTGGCGAGGGTCACCAGCAGCCGCCGAAACGGCGGGCTGGCAGTTCGGCAAAATTCTGCACCGCGCTGAATAACATCCGACACATCGGGCTGCCGTCGTCAGGCCCCACCCAAGCTATCGAATGCCTGCGCGGTCAGGCGCAGGGTCAGGTTCCAGGCCGATGTGTCCGGCGTGATCAGTTCCACATGGCCGGTATCCGCCACCTCATGCAGCATAACCCTGTCTCCGGCATCCCGCGCGCGGGCGACATAGTAGGTCGCCATGCGGAACGGGATGATGCGGTCCGCGCGACCGTTGACCAGGTCCTGCGGCACGCCCAGCGGCAGCAATCGAGGGACCGAGGTGTCGGCATAGGGATCGCTGCGGTCGGCACCGATCAGGTGCGCCACGACCTCGGTGCCGCAGCCATTGTCGGGGCTGGTGGCCACATCCTCCAGATCGGGCAGGCCGCCCAGGCTGATGACGTGCGCGATGGGTAGTGGATCGGTGCTGGCCAGCGGACTGCCGCTCGGCAGGCGTGGCCGCCCGGCGAGCCAGAGCGCCAGATGGCCGCCCGCCGAATGGCCGACCGCGACGACCGGTGAGGTCGCCAGCCCGAACCGCGCGCCCTCGACCCGGAGCGCATCGGCGGCGGCGGCGGTATCGAGGAACGTGCCCGGATAGCCGCCTCCAACTCGGTCGACACCGCGATAGTCGATATTCCAGACGCCGTATCCGTTCCGGCGCAGATCATCGGCGACCCAGTTCATCAGGCGGCGATCGGCGATTTCGGTCTGCCAGCAACCGCCATGCACCATCAACACGGTCCGATGCGGCCCCGCGCCTTCGGGGAGCCAGATATCGACCTTTTGCAGCGAGTCGGAGCCGTAGGCGATCGTCGCGTCCGGCTCGGGACGCGGCCGACGGGTCAGGTCGTCCCAGACGAGCGGCTGATAGCCCGTTCCGGTACCGCTCATGTCACCCGCTTGACGACACGGAAGCGCGGGTCCTGCCACCGGCGGTTGGCGAGGATATCGTACAGCCGCTCCACCGCCTCCCACACATCGGCATAGCCGAGATAGAGCGGCGTCAGGCCAAAGCGCAGGATGTCGGGCGCGCGGAAATCGCCGATCACGCCCTGTTCGATCAGCGCCTGGCACAGGGCAAAGGCCTCGGGGTGGCGGAACGAGACATGGCTGCCCCGCGCCGCCGGATCGCGCGGCGTGGCGAGTTCGAGGCCGAACCCGGCACAGCGCGTCTCGACCTGCTCGATCAACAGGGTGGAGAGCGCCACCGATTTCTCGACGACCGCCGCGAAATCCACGCCCTCGAACAGCGCCACGCCTTCCTCCAGCGCGGCGAGGCCCAGGATCGGCGGCGTTCCGCACAGGAAGCGGGCAATGCCCGGCGCGGGGTGATAGGCGTCGTCGAAATCGAACGGCGCGCCATGCCCCATCCAGCCCGACAAAGGCGAACGCAGACGCGCCTGATGACGCTCCGCCACATAAAGAAACGCCGGTGCCCCCGGCCCGCCGTTCAGATATTTGTACCCGCACCCGACCGCCAGGTCGGCACCGGTGCCGTTCAGGTCGACCGGAACCGCCCCGACGCTATGGCTGAGATCCCACAAAGTCAGCGCACCGGCCGCCTGCGCCGCCGCGGTGATCGCCGCCATGTCGAGCTTGCGCGCGGTCTTGTAATGGACATGGGTCAGCAGGACGACCGCCACATCCGCGTCGATCGCCTCGACGATCCGGTCGGACGGAACCGTCTTCAGCGTCGCCCCCATGAACTCGGCGACGCCCGAGGCCATGTAGAGGTCGGTGGGAAAATTGCCCGGCTCGGACAGGATGGTGCGGCGTCCCGGCCGGTCGGCCAGCGCGGCGGCAAGCAGCTTGAACAAGTTGGCCGAGGTGGAATCGGCGACGATCACCTCCCCCGGCCCAGCCCCGATCAGCGGCGCGATCCGGTCGCCGATGCGGGCCGGCGCACCGATCCAGTCCGCCGTGTTCCAGCTGCCGATCAGGTCGCGGCCCCATTCGTGGCGCACCACCCGCTCCATGCGCGCCATCGTCGCCGAGGGTAGGACGCCGAGCGAATTGCCGTCCAGATAGATCACCCCCTCCGGCAGGTCGAACCGCGCACGGCTGGCGGCCAGAGGATCGGCGGCATCGCGCGCCCGCGCCTCGTCCAAAGTGATCATGCCCGTCATCACTACCTCCGTCACAACGCGACCCGCACGGTCAGCAATTCGGGGAAGAACACCTGGTCGATCACCCGCGCCAGATACGGCACCCCCGCCGTGCCGCCCGTGCCCCGCTTGAAGCCGATGATCCGTTCGATCGTCTTCAAATGCCCGAACCGCCACAATTGCACCCGATATTCCAGATCGACCAGCTTTTCGGCCAATTCGTACAGGTCCCAATAGCGGTCCGCCTCGGCATAAACCACGCGCCAGGCCGCCTCGACCGCATCCGAAGCGACATAGCCCTGGGTGAAATCGCGCTCGAGCCGGTCGGCGGGAATGGCAAAGCCGCGCCGGTCGAGCAGGCGCAGCGTCTCGTCATACAGGCTGGGCCGTGCCGCTGCTTCGGTCAGCATCGCATGGGCGGCCCCATCGCGCTCGTGGACGGCTATCATCGCCGGGTTCTTGTTGCCCATCATGAATTCCAGCGCGCGATACTGCGCCGACTGAAAGCCCGAGCTGGAACCCAGCTTGCCGCGCATCGCGGTATAATCCGCCGGGGTGATGGTTGCGAGCACGTCCCAGCTCTGGATCAGCTGGGTCTGCACCCGCGCGACCCGCGCCATCATCTTGAACGCCACCCCCAGCCGGTCGGCGATGATCGCCTGCCGCGCCGCCTCCAGCTCGTGCAGGCACAGCTTCAGCCACAATTCGGACGCCTGGTGGATGACGATGAACAGCAACTCGTCATGCGTCCCCGACAGGGGCGCCTGACAGGCGAGCAGCCGGTCGAGTTGCAGATAATCGCCATAGGTCATGTCGGCGGGCCGGGGATCGCGTGCTTCCATGTCCCGGACCTTATACCGGCCACGCGGGGACATTGTTCGCAAAATCGCGGGTGCGTGATAGCATGGGCGGAACGATGTTCCGTTCGACAGGGAAATAGCAGACCGATGTCCCGCACAAAGCTGAACCCCGTCGACTTCGGCCTTCTGGAATCGCTGGAGCGGAACGGCCAACAGTCCTTTGCGACGCTGGCCGCCGAGCATGGCCTGTCCAAGACGTCGTGCTGGAGCCGGGTGCAGGCGATGGAGGAGGCAGGGGTCATTCGCGGCTATCGCGCCGAGATCGACCCCGCCGCGCTGGGCCTGAGCGTCGTCGCGCATGTCCAGGTCGCGATCGACGCCAGCCAGCGCGATGCGTTCGAGGCGGCGGTCATGGACGATCCCGCGATCCTGGAATGCCACTCGATCGCGGGCGAGGCCGATTATCTGTTCAAGATCGCCTGTCGCGATGTCGAGGCGCTGGACGGATTGCTGCGCGACCAGCTGACCCTGTTGCCGGGCGTCACCCGCACCCACACCACGATCAGCCTGAAGGTCATCAAGCCCCCCGCCCCGCTTGCCCGTGCGGTGCAGGCGGCTCAGGCGCGCTTCATGACCCGGCGATAACCCAGCCGGATACCGCTGACCGACAGGATCAGCCCGAAGGCGGACAGGATCAGGATCATTCCATCGTGCAGCACCCGCCGCTCGATCAGCCAGGGCCAGTCCCAGCAGTGGAGCAGATCGAAGACCCAGCGATAGAGCCGCCGCGCCCGGTCCTGCCGCGCAAGGACCTCACCGGTGGCCGGATCGACATAGAGCCAGGTCCGCGCGGGATCGTCGAAACGCTGACGCAGTACCGGCAGCGTCGCGGTCGCGGGCCAATAGGCGTCGCGCTCGCCCAGTCGATCGACCTGCTGGAGGCGACCATCCGGGACCAGCGCCGCCGTCGCATGGTCCCACATCCGGTCGCCGCCATGCGGCGCGGCCAGGGTCGCGGCGTCGAGGATGCGGGCCCGGTCCGACGCACGGTCGATCACGACCCGCATCTGCCCAGCGCTGCCGATGATCTCGACCGTCCGCGCCTGCGGTGCCGCCGCCGCCAGCCGCGCGAGCGTCAGGCTCGGTACTGCCGTCAGCGCACGATAGCGCGCCAGAACCGCTGGCGCGGTCGTGGTCCCGGCGAAAAGCCGCCCCGGATCGACGGAAAGCCACCCGCTGACGATCCAGCTGAGCAGGAACAGCCCGCCGACCAAGCCGCTGACATGATGCCAGAGCATCCAGCCGTGATAGGGACTGATCCGCCCCGCCCGGTAACGCCGTTGCCCGAAGCGTGCACGCAAGATGCCGATCCACAACCCTGTCAGCGCCACTGCGATACCCGGCCCCGCCACCCACAGGACGACCTGCCGCCATAGCGGCTGATCCTGCCGCAGGATGGTCGGGTACAGCCAGTGCGGCACCGAACCGAGCCAGTTCCACATCCTCTGGCTTGCGGTGGTCCGCTGGACCGGCAGGCCGGTGGCCGACGAGACATAGAGAACCGTACCCGCCGGGTCTGCCAGCGACACCTTCCAGAGCGGACGATGCCGGTCGAAACCGCCCGCCACCGTCCATTGGTCGCGCATCAGCCGCTCGGCGGAGCGGACCGGCGTTCCGGCAAAGGCGACGGCGGCCTGGCGGGCCAGCCGCTCGTCGACCGGGGCGAGTGTGGCGGCGCGGCGTGCGGCGCGGGTCCGGATGGTCCCGTCCGCCTGCTCGATCCGCCAGACCGGCTCTGCCCCACGCATCTCCAGCACCAGGCCCGCCGCGCCCGGTGCCAGCGGTGGCGCAACGTCGACCCTGGTCCAGTCGATCGCCGTCGCGCCCTGCCAGCGCGCGGCGGGCGACAACGCGGGATAGGGCACGAAGAGCATGACCAGCCCCGAGGCGAACCACATTGCGAAGAACAGGCAGGTGACGATCCCGACCCAGCGATGGGTCAGGAACAGCCAGCGCAAGATTGCCCGCCGCGCCGCCTTAGAAAGCGGCACGAAGCGCCACGTCGATCGAACGCGGACGGCCGAGCAGCCATTGTTCGTCGCCATAGCTGGTGGTCGCATAGGCCTTGTCGAACAGGTTGGCGGCCCGCAGGTCGACCGCCAGATGGTCGGTCAGCGCATAGGCGATCGTGGCATCCACCGTCGCATAGCCGGGGATGCGGAAACGGTTGGCATTGTCCGAGAAACGCCGCCCGACATAGCGCAGCCCGGCGCGCGCCTGGACCCGCCGGGTGGCATCCCAGCGCAGCCAGACATTGGCCATCGTCTCGGCGATGTTGGGCGGCGTCTTGCCGTCATAGCTGACGCCGCCCGACAGGAAATCATCGAATCGCGCATCCAGCACCGATCCGTTGGCGTCGATGCCCACCGTGCGCGTCACGTCGAGCGTCACCGCCGCCTCGATCCCCTGCGCGGATCGCTGCCCCACCTGTTCGATCGGGCTCGACAGGGTCCGCTGCGCCAGCAGCCCGGTCTTGACGATACGATAGGCGGCCAGCGTCGCGGTGCCGCGCCCGTCCAGGAACAACGCCTTCGCGCCGACCTCGACCTGGTGGCCGCGCGCATTGCTGAACGCCACCTGCCCCGTGGTGACCGTGGTCAGCGTGCCCAGCGGATCGACCCCGGTCGCATATTGCGCGTAAAGCGACAGCGTCGCCTGCGGCTGCCACACCGTGCCGATGCGCCAGGTCGTGTTGCGATAGGTGCGATCGAGGGCAAAGGTCTCGGCCGGTGTTCCTTGCGGATAGGCGATCGACCAGCGCTGCACCCGGTCCTGTTCGTGCCGCACGCCGCCGACGATCGACACTCCCCCGCCCAGCGTCACCCGGTCCTCGGCGAAGATCGCCCATTCGCCGGTTCGCGTGCGATAGCGCGGCGCGATCCCCTGCGTATCCAGGAACCGGCCGGGGTCGAAGCGGAAGGGATCGACCATGTCGACCTGCGCGTCCGATCCGAAATCGTTCTCGTGCGTGAACCGGACCAGATTGGCGTCGAACCCCAGGACCAGCGCATTGCCCACCGCACCCCGGATCGGCGTCTTCAGCGTGACGGCCGCCTGGTTGCCCCACTGCGTCTGGTCGTGGCGGATGCCGTAATTGTCGCTGCGCTGGATCGTGCCCGGCCCTGCTCCCACGGGCGCGACCCAGGCATAGCTTTCCAGATTGCGCCAGAACCGGTCGCTGGTCAGGCGATAGGTGGTGTTGGAGATGCTGATCCAGTCGTTCGGCGTCCAGTCGACCTGAAGCGTGGCGCGATCGTCCCGAAAGCGTAGCCGCGCATCGGCGACATTGTAGTTCGCCCGCCGGTTGCGCGTATCGAGCTGCCCCGCGATCAGCGGCGTTCCGAAATAGGCCATGGGCCGCTGGTCGCCATGATCGCCGCGCAACGTGATCGCCAGCGTCGGAAGCGGCGTCCAGCGCAATGTCCCCGCCAGCGCCAGGCTGCGCGACGATCCCCGATCGACATAACCGTCCGATCGCCGCCAACTGCCGTCGATCCGATAGGCCAGCGTGTCGCCGATCGGCCCGCCCATCCCGGCCGCGGCATGCAGGCTGTCCTGCGCGCCATAGCCGATCTCGCCCTGCACGGAGGTGCGCCGGGCGTCGGGCCGCCGCATCACGACGTTCACCGCACCGCCCAGCGCGCCCTGCCCGTACAGGACCGAGGCCGGGCCGCTCAGCACGTCGACCCGCTCGACCATCCACGGATCGGTCGGAAAGGTGATCGTCCCCGCCGCCGGAAACAGCCGCACGCCGTCGATCAGTTGCAGTACCGACCCCTGCCCCGCAAAGCCGCGCGCGGCGAGCGCGGTGCCGCCATTGCCCAGATTGGCGACGCTGGTGATCCCCGGTGCGCGGGTCTGTGCATCGACCAGCGACTGGTCGCCCCGCGCACGGATCGTGTCGCCGTCCAGCGTCGCGATGCTGGCCGGCGTTTCCAGCGGCGTCAGGTTCAACCGGCTGGCCGTCGCATTAGGCATGGTCAGCACGCCACCGTCCTTTTCGCCGATGACGAGGATGGTGGCACTGTCGCTGCCCCCCTCATTGGCACGGGGTTCGGCCACCTGTCCGATCGCGGGGGCGGCACCCAGCGCGAGCAATATCGCCGGGGCGGCGGAAGTCAGGGAAATACACGACATCGTCTTGTCCTTCGGGCGTCTGACGCACATTGACGGGGGCCCTCCGCATACGCGGCGACGGCCATGCCCGCCGGACGCCACCGGCCACGCGCACGCCCCTCCATGCGGCCCCCGCCGCACCTTTGGCGTCGCTCGTCGGATCATCACCGTGCCTCGGCCATCCCCTGGACCAGGCATGAGCGACCAGACGTCGGCAGGTCTCCTGGCTCGCGGGTCGTCGCCGGGTGTGCGGCCTTCCCAGGTTGCCCCAGTGGCCTGGCCGGATGCGATCATCCCGCCGGTGCACGCCTTGCTCGCCGCTTACAGTTGCAGGGACAGCCCCGGATTTCGGCGACCACTCGCCTTCACCGGATTCCCTTTTCATCCTCCTCCCGGAGGAACCGACGCGATCATGACGGCGCCTCGCGGCACCGCCGCTGCGATCGATAGGGGAAGGCGCCGTGCGGTACAAGACGGCCGAAGACTGCACGGCGGGCCCATCCGCGTTTGACACGCGGCCCCGTGACGGCGGAAAGCCGGACGGATCGAAAGCCCTCCCCGGTTCCATGGCGGCGGGTCGAAGGAGAGACGGACATGCGCGTGCTGGTCATCGGTCTGGGCGATATCGCGCACAAGGCCTATCTGCCCGTCCTGGCGTCCCGCCCCGACATCGCCCTGCATCTCGTCACGCGCGACGCGCAGGTGCGGCACGACACCGCCCGCGCCTGGCGGGTGGCGGGCCATCATGCCACGCTGGACGCGGCGCTGGCGACCGGCGCGTTCGACGCCGCCTTCGTCCACGCCGCGACCGAGGCGCATCCCGCATTGGTCCAGCATCTGCTCGAGGCGCGGATCGCGACCTTCGTCGACAAGCCGCTGGCCGATACGCTGGCGGAAGCCGAACGGCTTATGGCACTGGCGGCGGCGCAGGACACCCTGCTGCGCGTCGGGTTCAACCGCCGGTTCGCGCCCTGTTACGCCACGCTGCGCGACGAAACGGCGGACCTGATCGTCATGGAGAAGCACCGCCACCGCCAGCCGGACGTCGCGCGCCGTGTGATCTTCGACGACTTCATCCATGTCGCCGACACGCTGCTCTTCATGGCGCCGGGGCCGATACGCCGCCGCGTGATCGAACCCAGGGTCGTCGACGGCCTGCTGACCGCGATCACGCTGATGCTGGCGGGCGACGGTTTCACCGCGATCGGCATGATGCACCGGGACAGCGGGTTGAACGAGGAACGGCTGGACATGATGGGCGGCGGCCTCCGCCGGTCGGTGCTGAACATGGCGGACCAGGTGCATCTGGCTGGAAGCGAGGTCCGGACACGACGCAGCGACTGGACCTCGGTCGGCTGGCAGCGCGGGTTCGAGGCGATGTGCCTCGACTTCCTGAGCGCCGCCCGCGACGGGGTGACGACGGATGCCGAGGATATTCTGGCGACCCATGCTCTGTGCGAGGCGATGACCGAAGCAGCGGAAGCCGTGGGGGCGATGCCGCCATCCTCCTGAAGTGTTTCGGCCACCCGCTCTACCCTTGCGAGGGTTTCCCATGTCCCCCAAGCACCATCCCGGCGAAGGCCGGGATTCAGTTGGGCGATCATTGGACGTCTCTCTTGCCGTTTCCCAACTGGGCCGCGGCCTTCGCCGGGGTGGTATGGGGTTCGGGAGAGCAGGCCTGTTTTAGCTCGGCTGTCGCCTGAACGGCAGAACAGGAACGATCGCGCCTAATCGGCGAGATACGCCTCCAACGCATCGCTGCCGCCGATGCGCTCGCCATCGATGAAGATCTGCGGAGTGGTGGCGACGCCCTGCTCCGCCTTGAACGCCTCGACCTCGTCGCGCGAGGACAGGATGCGGTCGTCGACCTCATAGCCTGCGCCCTCCAGCATCTCCTTGGCGCGCACGCCGAAGGGGCAGGTATGTTCGGGCAGGACCATGCGGTAGAGGGTCGTCGTCTTCTGCTCCGCCATGTCGTTTTCCTTCTGGGTCATGCGACCACAGCGTCGGCCCGTCCAAAGGGTTCCGCCCCCCCCTCCATCGCCCGGCCCCGATGGCCCAAACCGGCAGGCGGATCAGTGGCTTGCGCGGCTTCCGGGCTTCGCGCATCATCATGGACATGACACCCGATCGCCGTTCCGTCCTGGCCGCAGGCCTTGCGCTCATGGCCGCGCCCGTCGCGGCGGCACAGGGCGCGCCGCGTCTTCGTCGCCTGTCCCCAGCGCTCGACCGCATGATCGCGCCGGGCACCGAGCCCGAGGTGATCGCGACCGGCATCCGCTGGGCCGAGGGGCCGGTCTGGGTGCCGCGCGGCGGGTATCTGCTGTTTTCCGATCCCCCGGCCAATCTGGTGCGCCGCTGGCAGCGGGGACGCGGGCTTTCCGTCGTGCTGAACCCGTCGGGCGCGCCCGGCACCGATCCCAAGCTGGTCCGCGAACCCGGCGCAAACGGCCTGTCGCTGGATGCCGGTGGTGCGCTGCTGATCGCCAATAGCGGCGGGCGCAGCCTCGACCGCGTCGACCTGGGCACCGGCCGCCGCATTGTGCTGGCCGATCGTTATGCGGGCAAGCGCTTCAACAGCCCCAACGACATGCATGTCGCGCGCGACGGCGCGATCTGGTTCACCGACCCGCCCTACGGCTTTCAGGACGGCGACCGGTCACCGCTGAGGGAACAGCCGGTCAACGGCGTCTATCGCCGCCGCCCCGATGGTCGCATCGACCTGATCGACGGCGAGCTGACCAAGCCGAACGGCATTGCGATGTCGCCCGACGAGCGGAAACTATACGTCTCGGTGTCGGACGAGGCGGCGCCGCGCATCATGGTCTATGACGTGGATACGCATGGACAGGTGAGCGGCCGCCGCGTGCTGCTCGACGCCAGGGCGATGCTGGCGGCGGGCGGCGCGGGATTGCCCGACGGCATGAAGGTCGCGCGCGACGGTACGCTCGTCTGCGCGGTGCCCGGCGGCATGATGCTGATGACGCCCGACGCCGAACCGCTGGGCCTGATCGAACAGGGCTCGCCAATCGCCAACTGCGCCTTTGGCGAAGGCGGCCGCGCGCTGTTTCTGGCGGCCAATGACCGTATCCTGCGCGTGGCGCTGCGCCCCGGCTGGCAGGGCTGATCGAGGTCCGGGCGTAACGCCCTAGGCGTCGCCCTCGATCATGCTGGCCGACACGGGAATGGCGATCGTGCAGTGGACCCCGTCCGCCCCCAGCGCATAGGTGGTACGCGCATTCAACTGATAGGGCAGCGCACGCTCGATCAGCTCGCGCCCCTGGCCGTGACGATCGGTCCGGGTATCGGCTTGCGGCATCGCCACCCCGCTTTCGCGCCAGTCGATATGCAGCCACGGCTTGCCATCGGCCCCGCACGGATCGAGCGACCACCGGATCGCCAGCCGCCCATCGGCCTGGCCCAGCGCGCCATGCTTGATCGCGTTCGTCGCCAGCTCGTGGATCGCCATGGCCAGCGTGTGCACCGTTGTCGAGCGCAACCGGACGCCCGTCGGCCCCTCCAGCGTGGTCCGCCCCGCCCGGCCGCCCATCGCCGCCAATTCGGTGTGGATCAGATCCTCGAACGACACCCGGTCGTGATCGTTGAGCCGCGACAACAGCCCCTGCACGCGCGACAAGGCGGCCATACGGTCGTCGAAATGTGCCAGGAAACCGGCCAGGTCGTCGGTCCCCCGCGCGGTATGGTCGGCGATCGAACGGACGACGCCCATCAGGTTGCTGGTCCGGTGTTGCAGTTCGGCGATCAGTACGCGCTGCGACGCCTCGCTCCGGCGCAGCGCCGCCTCGGTCTTGCGGCGGTCGGTCAGGTCGGCGGTGACGACCAGGAAGCGGCTTCCCTGCCCCCCGGTCGGCGGCAATAGCGAGATCGTGCTGCTGGCCCAGACCTGCGAACCGTCGGGCCGGAAATAGCGTTTGTCGAGGGTGCTGGGACGCCCGGTGGCCGCCGCCTGCGTGATCGCGATCAGGCTGGGGGCCATGTCGTCGGGATGGGTGATCTCGGCCACGCTGGCGTTCAACAGCGCCTCGGCCGGGCGCCCGACGATCCGGCAAAGCTCGTCGTTGACGCGCAGGAACCGCCCCTCCGGCGTAATCACCGACAGCCCGACCGGCGCGGTGGCGAAGATCGCCGCCAGCTGGCTTTCGCTGTCCGCCAGCCTCACCTGCACCACCTCTTCGCGCAGCCGCAGGATTTCGGCCTGGGTCGCCTTCCACTCGCTGATGTCGCGGGTCGTGGTCGCCACGCCGTCGCCCAGCTTCACCACGGTCTGATAGAACCAGCCGTCGAACTGCTCATGGACATAATGACGCTCGGCCTGTTCGGGCAGGCCGGTTTCGGTGACGCGGCAAAAGGCGTCGAATATCCCTTCCTCGACCACGCCGGGATTGCGTTGCAACAGGCTTTCGCCGCGCACCTCGCCATATCTGGTTTCCGAGGTATGGTTGTTCAGCACCCAGCGGAAATCGACGATCCGCCCCGCCGCGTCGCGGATCGCCACGAACACCTGGATCATGTCGGTCGAGGCATCCATCGTCGCCTGCAACAGCTCATGGCTGGCCTGCAACTCGGCGGCGCGCCGTCGTTCGCGTTCCTGTTCGTCCACTCGTCCGCCCCGCCTGTCGCCGATATCCGCATGCGCTGGTTACAGCAGGCCGCGCCGCTTGCGTAGCCATGCTTGATCGGTCCGGCGCGCCCAGGCCCGGCAATGTCCGACTTTTCATATACACCATCCGCTCGGTGGCCAGCATGGCCAAGAAGCTTGCCCCGGCCCGTTCAACCTCTACAAATGTACGACTAGAAAAAGAACGACAGACCGACGGGAGTGGACGGCATGACGATCGACAAAGGCGGGATCAGCCGCCGACAGGCGCTGGCGGGCGCGGCGCTGACCGGCGGCATGGTGCTGGGGGCGCAGACGGCCCCGCTGGGTGCGGCCACGACACCCCCCGCCCCGCTCGCCCCGCGCCCGCCCATGGGCTGGAACAGCTGGAACAGCTTCGCCACCACCATCACCGAGGCGCAGGCGCGCGAAACCGCGGCGATCATGCGCGAAAAGCTGCTGCCCTTCGGCTATGACATCTTCACCGTCGACATCCAGTGGTACGAGCCCGAGGCGTCGAGCTATACCTATAACAGCGCGCCCATGCCCGCGATGGACGACCATGGCCGGTTGATCCCCGCGCCCAACCGTTTTCCCTCCAGCGCCGACGGATCGGGCTTCACGAAGCTGGCGGCTGATGTCCATGCGATGGGCATGAAGTTCGGCATCCACCTGATGCGCGGCATCCCGCGCCTGGCGGTCAAGCGGAACCTGCCGATCCTGGGCACCCGCTACCGCGCCGCCGATATCGCCGACACGACCAGCATCTGCCCGTGGAACCCGGACATGTACGGCGTCGACATGAGCAAGCCCGGCGCGCAGGCCTATTATGACAGCGTGTTCGCGCTCTATGCCTCTTGGGGCGTCGACTTCGTCAAGATGGACGATATGAGCCGCCCCTATGACGCGCACGTGCCCGAGATCGAGGCGGCACACAAGGCGATCGGCGCGAGCGGACGCCCGATGATGCTCAGCCTGTCGCCGGGCGAGACGCCGGTCATCCGCGGGCCCCATGTCCGTCGCTTCGCCCAGATGTGGCGCATCTCGGACGATTTCTGGGATGAATGGCCGATGCTGGAGGCGCAGTTCACCCGTCTGGAGAATTGGACGCCGCATCGCGGCCCCGGCGGCTGGCCCGATGCCGACATGTTGCCGCTCGGCCGCCTGGCGCTGGGCAAGCGCGACACCAAGTTCACGCCCGACGAGCAGCGCACGCTGATGACCCTGTGGTCGATCGCGCGCTCGCCGCTGATCATGGGCGGCGACCTGCGCTATCTCGATGCGCCGACGCTGGCGCTGCTGACCAATCGCGCGGTGCTGGCGGTGAACCAGGCCTCCACCGACAACCAGCCGCATTTCGTCGAGGACGGTGCGCGTATCTGGTCGGCCAAGCCGGAGGGCGCATCCGGCGACCGCTATCTCGCGCTGTTCAATACCACCGACAAACCGAAGGAAGTGGCGATCCCGCTCGCCATGCTGGGCCTGTCGGGCAAGGCCGATGCAATCGACCTGTGGGAGGGCAAGACCCTTGGTCCGGTTGCGGGCCGCATGGCGCGCACGCTCCCGCCGCACGGGGCGGGCCTGTACCGACTGCGGGCGGGCTAACTCTCCGCCCTCACCGCACCGCCGGAACCACACCCTTCGGCGCCGTCGCCAGTCGCCGGATCAGGTCGGTTTCCGCCTGCCGGTACGGCGTGCCATCACCACGAAACACCTCGTGGAACCAGATGGTCGGTTCCTCCAGCACATAGGGACGTTTCCAACTGTCCCAGGGCAGCCGCGTCTGCGTCCTGCCGTCGACAAAGCCCCAGTTCATCATCGCGACATTGTACCGCTTGGCGATGGGCAGCGAGCCGTCGAAGGTCGATCCGTTGCCGCGCGCCATATACTCTGTGCACAGGATCGGGCGGTTATAACCCTGAAGCTGCTTCACCCGCCGCTCGAACGTCTCGGGCCAGCTATAGTCGTGGAAGGTGATCACGTCGGACTGCGCCAGTTGCAGCCTGTCCATCGCCGAACCCTTGCCGCCGGGTGTCCAGTCGTTCCCCTGCCACACGCCGGAGGTCAGCGGCTGCGACGGTTCCGCCGCGCGGGCCCAGTCGAACACCTGAGCCAGCATCGCGCGGACCAGCGGCTCCTTGCCCTCCTGCCCCTTATATTGATCGGCGCCATTGTCGGGCTCGTTCCACAGGTCCCAGCCCAGGATGCGCGGATCGTCCTTGAACGCGCCGATCACGCCCTGGACATAGGTCCGGTATTTCGGCCAGTTCGCCCGGTCTCGCAGCCCCGCCATGCCGGGCCCCTGCACCCATCCCGAATTGTGGACACCGGGGATCGGCGGATGCTGCGGCCCCAGCTTCGGGTCCGGGTCCCAGCAACTGTCGAAGAGGACGAAGAGCGGGCGGATACCATGGGCCTTGGCGATCGTCAGGTACTGGTCGATCCGGCGCTGGAACCCCGCCGGGTCCTGGACCCAGAGCTGATCGTGCAGGAACACCCGCATGGTGTTCATCCCGATCCCCTGCGCCAGGCCGAGTTCATGGTCGATGCGCCGGGGGTCCCATGTCTCGGCCTGCCACATCTCCAGCTGGTTGATCGCGCTGGCGGGGGTATAGTTCGAACCGACCAGCCAGGGCTGGCGATCATACCAGGCGCGCGCCTGCGCCTCGGTCCAGCGGCCCCGCGCCTCGGCGGGCAGCGCAGGCAGCATCGCGGCGATCGCCACGCCCAGGTACAGCCGCATCCTCATCCCCGTCTCTCCCGCTGAATGGCCGGTGGTTTGTCCCGGTCCATTTCCTCGCTGGGGTGGAATGTTCTTGAAAAAGTCGGACTTATCAAGTGATGTCTGCCGCGAACCAGGGGCCGGACATGAGAGCACCCGTTTCGAGGAGAGGATGAGGATGAGGCCGTTTTCCTGTATCGCCGCCGCGCTGGCGCTCGCCGCGACCGGATCGGTGATGGCCCGGAACCCGCAATTCGAGGGGGCAGACCCGCATGCGGTGATGATCGGCGACGAGATGTGGATCTTTCCGACCGGCGGACCGGGGGGAAGCTGGGCCGCCGATCGCTTCGGCGCCTTTTCCAGCCGCGACCTCAAGACTTGGCGGCCGCGCGGCGAACTGATCCGGCGCGACCAGATCAAGTGGATCGAGGACGACGGCGCGCGCGAGCATTTCCTCTGGGCCCCCGGCGTCGCGACGCGGGGCGGCAAATGGTATCTCTATTATTCGGTCGGACCGCAAAACCCGACGCCCAGCCGGATCGGCGTCGCCATCGCCGACCGGCCCGAGGGCCCTTACCGCGACAGCGGCCGCCCGCTGGTCACCGGCGGCAAGGGGTTCGAGGCGATCGACCCGATGGTCTTTCAGGATCGCCGGTCGGGAAAAATCTATCTCTATGCGGGCGGCAGCGCAGGCGCGACGCTGCGCGTATGGGAACTCAAATCCGACATGATCTCGATCTCGCGCGAGGTGAAGGTCGTCACGCCGCCGCAATTCACCGAGGGTGCGTTCCTGCACGAACGCAACGGAACCTATTACCTGTCCTATAGCCATGGGCGGTTCAACGGACCGGATTATTCCGTCCATTACGCTACAGCCCCGTCGCCTGTCGGGCCCTGGCGGTATCGCGGGGCGATCCTGACCAGCGACGGGGCACATCAGGGGCCGGGCCATCACAGCTTCGTGACGACGCCGGACGGTCGCACCCTGATCGTCTATCACCGCTGGGACCGCGGGCCCGGTCCGGGGCCCTTCCAGGGCGAGCGGGTCGTCGCGATCGACCGGGTGGACTATGCCCCCGACGGCACGATACGCTCGATCCGCATGACCGACGCGGAAGCCCCGATCCTGACGGCAGGGCGTCCATCCCGCCGCTGACGATCGTCTGCCCACCCGCACGCCGGGTGGGTCGTTATCATGCGCTAACCAACTGTATCAGCTCCGAAAACGGAATTTCGGCATCATCCTCCCAAATCCTGACGTTTCGATCGTCACAAAGGGGGACGTCCTGCGGTTGCATGGAATCACCATGAGCGCGGTCCCCCGCCCGGCCGTCGTGCCGGATCGTATCGATACGATAATGGGAGGAACAGGCCATGCAGACCCAGATCATCGCAAAGGCGACCGGCGCGTCGACGACAGCCAATGGCGACCTCATCGAACTGAGCTCCCCCAGCGTCGTCCGGCTCGACCTCGACCGTTCCCGGATCGCGACGATGGTGCGCGAAGGCGACGACCTGGTCATCCGCCTGACCGATGGCCAGACGATCCGCGTCGACCATTTCTATGGCGAGCAGAAGGGCGGCGACAGCGACCTGGTGCTGCGCGACCAGCAGGGTGGGCAATGGCTGGCCCACCCCTCGTCCAGCGGCTCGGGCCGCTTCACCGCGATCCGCGACATCGACGACCTGATGGGGACCGCGAACGACACCCATGATCGGGGGGGCGGCTTCATCCTGCCTGCGGTGCTGGGTGCAGCGGGCATCGGCGGCCTGATCGCGGCGGTGTCGGGCGGCAAGGGTCGCAACGATTCCGACAAGGGCGACGCACAGGCGCCGGGCCAGCCGACCGCGGGCTTCACCGCGCGTGGCGACAGTGTCACCGGACGGGGCGAGCCGGGCGCGACAATCCGGGTAACCGACCCACAGGGCAATGTGATCGGCACCGGCACCGTCGGTGCTGACGGCAGCTTCAACATCCCGGTCACGACGCCCCAGACCAACGGCCAGCCCGCGAACGTCACGCAAACCGACCCGGCGGGCAACACCTCCCCCGTCGCCACCGTCAATGCGCCCGATATGACCGCCCCCTCCGCCCCGACTGCTACCGTGAATGGCCAGGGCACGACGATCACCGGCACCGGCGAGCCCGGTGCGACCGTCACGGTCCGCGACGCCAGCGGGCAACCGCTGGGTTCCACGACGGTGGGCTCGAACGGCAGTTACACGCTGCCGCTGACCACGCCGCAGGCCAATGGCGGCACGCTGACGGTGACGCAGGTCGACCCGGCGGGCAATGTTTCCCCGGCCGCCACCGTCAGTGCCCCCGACACCACGCCGCCGGTTGCCCCGACCGCGACGATCACGGGCAACGGTACGACCGTCATCGGCACCGGAGAGCCCGGCGCGACCGTGACGGTGCGCGATGCGGGCGGGCAGGTCCTGGGTACGACGCCGGTCGCTGCCAACGGCGGCTATAGCGTGACGCTGACCACGCCACAGGCCAATGGCGGCACGCTGACCGTCACCCAGGCGGACCCGGCGGGCAACAACTCGCCAGCGACCACTATTGCCGTCGCCGACACTACCGCCCCCGCCGCCCCGGTGGTGGTGGTCGGCGCGGATGGGGCGACGCTGACCGGCACCGGTGAAGCCAGGGCGACGGTCCAGGTCCGTGACGCGGCGGGCCAGCCGATCGGCACCGCCACGGTGGCGGCCGATGGCAGCTTCAGCGTCGCGCTGCCCGCCGGAGCCTCCAACGGCCAGACCCTGTCCGTCGCGCAAAGCGATGCCGCAGGTAACACCTCGCCCCCCGCGACCATACCGACCCCCGATCTGGTCGCCCCGGGTGCGCCCACGGGAACGATCGCGGGCGATGGCACCATCGTCACCGGCACCGGTGAACCGGGCGCCACCGTGACGGTGCGTGACGCAGGCGGACAGGCGCTCGGCATTGCGCAGGTCGGCACGAACGGCAGCTATACCCTGCCGCTGACCACGCCGCAGGCCAATGGCGGCACCCTGACCGTCACCCAGACCGACGCAGCGGGCAATACCTCACCCACGACCACGGTCGCGGCTCCCGACATCACGCCGCCGGTCGCGCCGACCGCCACGATTTCGGGCGACGGCACCACCGTCACCGGCACCGGCGAGCCCGGCGCGACCGTGACGGTGCGCGACGCAGGCGGGCAAGTCCTCGGCACCGCCCCTGTCGGCACGAACGGCGGCTACACTCTGCCGCTGACCACGCCGCAGGCCAATGGCGGCACGCTGACCGTGACGCAGGCCGATCCAGCGGGCAATGCCTCGCCCGCCACCAATATCGGCGCGCCCGATATCACCGCCCCCGCCGCCCCGGTGGTGGCGGTGAGCGCGGATGGGGCGACGCTGACCGGCACCGGTGAAGCCGGGGCGACGGTCCAGGTCCGCGACGCGGCGGGCCAGCCGATCGGCACCGCCACGGTCGCGGCCGATGGCAGCTTCAGCGTCACGCTGCCCGCCGGAGCCTCCAACGGCCAGACCCTGTCCGTCGCGCAGAGCGATGCCGCAGGCAACACCTCGCCCCCCGCGACCGCGCCGACCCCCGATCTGGTCGCCCCAGGCGCGCCCACCGCGAGCGTCGCGGGCGATGGCGCCAGCATCACCGGCACCGGTGAGCCGGGCGCCACCGTCCAGGTCCGCGACGGGACAGGCACCGTCATCGGGACGGCCACGGTCGATGCCCAGGGCGGATACACCGCGCCGCTGGCCACCGCGCAGGCCAATGGACAGGCGCTGAGCGTCACGCAAAGCGACGCGGCGGGCAATGTCTCGCCCCCGGTCGCGCTGACCGCTCCCGACATCACGCCCCCCGCCCCGCCGCTCGCCACGCTGTCGAGCGACGGCGCATCCGTCTATGGCAATGGCGAGCCCGGTGCGACCGTGCGTATCGTCGATGGCAACGGCACGTTGCTGGGCACGGCCGTGGTCGCCGCCGACAGCAGTTATGCCGTGACACTGGCCACGCCGCAGACCAATGGGCAGCAACTGTCCGCCAACCAGACCGACCCGGCAGGCAACGTCTCGCTTGCCAGCAATGTCGCGGCACCCGACATCACCGCGCCGGGTGCCCCCGTCGCGACGATCTCTGCGGATGGCAGCATCGTCACCGGCACCGGCGAACCCTTCGCCACGGTCGCCGTGCGCGACCCCGGCGGCGCGGTGATCGGCACCGCGACCGTGGCGGCCGACGGCAGCTTCTCGACGACCCTCACCCCGGCCCAGGCCAATGGCGAGGCGCTGACGCTGAACCAGACCGACCGTGGCGGCAACGCCTCACCCGACACGGGGCTGCTCGCGCCGGATATCACCGCACCCACCGGCCTGACCGCCGCGATTAGCGGTGACGGCGCGATCGTCTCGGGCACGGGCGAAGCTGGCGCCAGCGTCACGATCCGCGATCCCGCAGGCACCATCATCGGCACAGCCACCGTGGCCGCCAATGGCAGCTATTCGGCGACGCTTACCCCCGCACAGGCCAACGGACAGACGCTACAAGCGACACAGGCCGACGCGGCGGGCAATGTTTCGGCCCCCGCCAACGTCATCGCACCCGATATCACGCCGCCGATCGCCCCGACCGGATCGGTCATCGACAATGGCGCGACCCTGGTCGGCATCGGCGAAGCGGGCGCGACGCTGATCGTGCGCGCCGCCGACGGCAGCGTGCTGGGCAGCGGACTGGTCGATGCCAACGGCAATTTCGTGGTCACGCTGAACCCGGTGCAGGCCAACGGCGAGACCCTCCAGATCGCGCAGAGCGATGCGGCGGGCAATGCCTCGCCAAGCGTCACCGTCCTCGCCCCCGACATCACCGCCCCCATCGGCCTAACCACCGCGATCAGTGGCGACGGTGCGATCGTCTCGGGCACGGGTGAGGCTGGCGCCAGCGTCACCATCCGTGATCCCGCAGGGACCATCATCGGCACCGCCACCGTGGCCGCCAATGGCAGCTACTCCGCGACGCTTACCCCCGCGCAGACCAATGGCCAGACGCTCCAGGCGACACAGGCGGATGCCGCAGGCAACGTCTCGGCCCCCGCCAATGTCCTTGCGCCCGACACCACCGCGCCGCTCGCCCCGACCGGATCGGTCGTAGACAGTGGCGCCACGCTGGCGGGCACCGGCGAGGCGGGTGCGACGCTGATCGTGCGCGCCGCCGACGGCACCGTGCTGGGCAGCGGACTGATCGATGCCAACGGCAACTTCTCCGTCACGCTGAACCCGGTACAGGCCAATGGCCAGACCCTTCAGATCGCGCAGAGCGATGCGGCGGGCAATGCCTCGCCAAGCGTCACCGTCCTCGCGCCCGACATCACCGCGCCGATCGGCCTGACCGCCGCGATCAGTGGCGACGGCGCGATCGTCACCGGCCTGGGCGAAGCGGGGGCGACCGTCACCATCCGCAACCCCGGCGGCGCGATCATCGGCACCGCCACGGTGGACCAGAATGGCAGCTATGCCGCGATTCTCACCACGCCGCAGCGCAATGGCGAGGTGTTGCAGGTGACACAGGCCGATGCGGCGAACAATGTCTCCGCCCCCGCCACGACCACCGCACCGGACCTGACCGCACCGCTTGCCCCGGTGGGCACGCTGTCGGCAGACGGCGCGCAGGTCATCGGCAC
The DNA here is from genome assembly GCF_034044895.1 of Sphingomonas sp. CFBP8993. Lineage (NCBI taxonomy): Bacteria > Pseudomonadati > Pseudomonadota > Alphaproteobacteria > Sphingomonadales > Sphingomonadaceae > Sphingomonas > Sphingomonas sp. CFBP8993. The sequence continues at coordinate 257,383 of NZ_JAXCWU010000004.1, forward strand.
CGGGGAGGCGGGCGCGACCGTCTCCGTCCGCGCCGCCGACGGCACCGTGCTGGGCACCGCCGTCGTCGACGCGGGCGGGGCCTTCACCGTCGCGCTGTCCGCGCCGCAGGCGAATGGCCAGACGCTGGCCGTCGTGCAGGCGGATACGGCGGGCAATGTCTCGCCCGCCCTGTCGCTGACCGCCACCGATACGACCGCGCCGATCGGGCTGACCGCGACGGTCGACGCCACCGGCACGGTCGTCAGCGGCCAGGCGGAGGCGGGCGCGACCGTGACGGTACGCGATCCGGCGGGACAGGTGATCGGCACCGGCACGGCGGGCACGACCGGAGCCTATGCGGTGGCGCTGACCACCCCGCAGGTCGATGGCGAGCAGCTTCAGGTGACGCAGGCCGATACGACCGGAAACACCGCTCCCCCCACGCCGGCGACGGCGCCCGACATCACCGCACCCGCAGCCCCCGTCTTTGCCCTGGATGCGAACGGTGCCAATGCCAGCGGCTCCGGTGAGGTCGGTGCGGCGGTCACGCTGCGCGATGCGGGTGGAACGGTGATCGGCACCGGCACGGTCGGTGCGGACGGCCGCTTCACCGTCGCCCTCAGCCCGGCCCAGGCCAATGGCGGGACGGTCGGCGCGACGCTGACCGATGCGGCGGGCAATGTCTCGCCGGTCGCCAATGCTCCGGCTCCCGACATCACGGCCCCCGCCGCGCCGGCCGCCACGCTGGAGGCGACCGGAGGAATCGTGTCGGGCACCGGCGAAGTCGGCGCGACCGTAACCGTGCGGGCCGCCGACGGCACCATCCTGGGCACCGGCGTGATCGGCAGCCAGGCGGCCTATGCCGTCGCCCTGTCCGCCGCACAGCTGAACAGCCAGGTGCTGAACGTCGTCCAGGCCGATGCGGCGGGCAATTCGTCGCCCTCGACCACCGTCATCGCGCTCGATCGCACCCCGCCCGCGCCGCCGGTCGCCAGCGTGTCGGCCGATGGCGCGAAGCTGACCGGCACCGGCGAGGTCGGCGCGGTCGTCACGATCACCGACCCGGTCGGCCAGGTCATCGCCACGGTGCCGGTCGGCGCGGACGGCAGCTTCGGCGTGACGCTGTCGCCCCCGCTGACCAACGGCCAGATCCTGTCGCTGACCCAGGCGGATGCGGCGGGCAATGTCTCGCAAGCAGGCAACGCCACCGCGCCCGACCTCATCGCCAACGACACGCCGCTGGCCCCGACCGCGACGGTCGCCGGTGACGGCGCCAGCGTCGGCGGCACCGGCCAGGCGGGCACCGCCATCACCGTGCGCGACGCCAGCGGCGCGGTCATCGGCACCGGCACCGTCGCCGCCGATGGCAGCTACAGCGCGACGCTGACCACGCCGCAGTTGAATGGCGAGACCGTGCGCGTGACCCAGACCGATGCCGAGGGCGACGTCTCACCCCCCGCCGTTGCGATCGCGCCCGACCTGACGCCGCCCGCCATTCCCGTGGCGGCGATCGATGCCACCGGCACCGTCGTCAGCGGCACCGGCGAGATCGGCGCGACCGTGCGGGTCCTCGACACCAATGGCGCGGTGCTGGGCACGGCGACGGTCGGTGCCACGGGCGCCTATGCGGTCGTCCTCGGCACGCCCCAGGTCAACAACCAGGCCCTGACCGTGGTGCAGGCGGATGCGACGGGCAATGTCTCGCCCGGCGCGGCGCTGACCGCGCCCGACCTGACCGCCCCGCTCGCCCCCACCGGCCAGGTGGCGGGCGACGGGACGAGCGTGACCGGCACCGGCGAGGCGGGCGCGACCGTCACCGTCCGCGATGCGGTGGGCACCGTGATCGGCACCGCGCAGGTGGCCGGTGACGGCAGCTTCACCGCCCCCCTCTCCCCCGTCCAGGCCAACGGCCAGGCGCTCACACTGACCCAGGCCGATCCGGCGGGCAACACCTCGCCGGTGACAGCCGTCGCCGCACCCGACATCACCGCGCCCGTCGGCCTGACCGCGGCGATCGACAGCGCCGGAACGCTCGTTACCGGCCAGGGCGAAGCGGGGGCGACCGTCACCATCCGCGATGCGACCAACACGATCATCGGCACCGCGACCGTGACGACCGACGGCACCTATGCCGCGATCCTGACCCCGCCGCAGGCCAATGGCCAGTTGCTGCAGGCGGTCCAGGCGGATGCGGCGGGCAACGGCTCGGCCCCCATCGCGTTGACCGCGCCCGATATCACCGCCCCGCTCGCTCCGGCGGGCATCGTATCGGGTGACGGCACAACCCTGACCGGCACCGGCGAAGCAGGCGCCACGGTTACCATCCGCGCGCCCGGCGGCGCGGTCATCGGCACCGCGCTGGTGGCAGCGGACGGCAGCTTTACCGCACCGCTCACCCCGGCGCAGGCGAACGGCCAAGTCCTGACCCTGACCCAGGCCGATCCGACCGGCAATGTCTCGCCCGTCGCACAGACACCGGCACCCGACATCACTGCGCCGGTCGGCCTGACCGCCGCGATCAACGGCGCAGGCACGATCGTCACCGGCCAGGGCGAAGCGGGGGCAACCGTCATCATCCGGGATCCGAACGCCGCCGTCATCGGCACCGCAACCGTTGCGGCGAATGGCACCTACACCGCCATCCTGACGACGCCGCAGCTCAACGCCCAGTTACTTCAGGTGACGCAGGCGGATGCGGCGGGCAATGTCGCCGCCCCGGCCACCGTCACCGCACCGGACCTGACCGCACCGCTTGCCCCGGCGGGCACCGTGTCGGGTGACGGCACGACGCTGACCGGCACCGGCGAAGCGGGAGCCACCGTCACCATCCGCGCCCCCGACGGCACGATCATCGGCACCGCGCTGGTGGCGGGTGACGGCAGCTTTACCGCATCGCTCAACCCCGCCCAGGCGAACGGCCAGCTCCTGACCCTGACCCAGGCCGATCCGACGGGCAATGTCTCGCCCGTCGCGCAGGCATCGGCACCCGACATCACCGCGCCGGTCGGCCTCACCGCCGCGATCAACGGCGCGGGGACCATCGTCAGCGGCACCGGCGAGGCGGGCGCGACCGTCACGGTCCGCGATGGGCTGGGCAATCCGCTCGGCACCGTCGTCGTCGCGGCGGGCGGGACCTATGCGGTCACGCTGACCACCCCGCAGGCCAATGGCGAGGCCCTGAGCGTCGCGCAGGCGGATGCGACGGGCAACACTTCGCCCGCCATCCCGCTGACCGCGCCGGATATCACCGCACCGCTTGCCCCGGCGGGCATCGTGTCGGGCGACGGCACGACGCTGACCGGCACCGGCGAGGCGGGGGCCACCGTCACCATCCGCGCGCCCGAAGGCACGATCATCGCCACCATATTGGTGGCGGGTGACGGCAGCTTTACCGCGCCGCTCAACCCCGCCCAGGCCAACGGGCAGCTCCTGACCCTGACCCAGGCCGATCCGACAGGCAATGTCTCGCCCGCGGCGCAAGCACCGGCCCCCGACATCACCGCACCGGTCGGGCTGACCACCGTCATCAACGGCGTCGGCACGATCGTCAGCGGCACCGGCGAGGCGGGCGCGACCGTCACGGTCCGCGATACGCTGGGCAACGCCATCGGCACGGGCACGGTGGCGACCGATGGCACCTATGCGGTCACGCTGACCACGCCGCAGGCCAATGGCCAGGCACTGAGCGTGGTGCAGGCGGATGCGACCGGCAACACGTCCACCCCCATCCCGCTGGCGGCGCCTGACATCACCCCGCCCGCCGTGCCGACCGCCTTGGTCAACGGCGTCGGGACGGTGGTGACCGGCACGGGCGAGGCGGGCGCGACGGTGCGCATCCTCGATCCGCAGGGCCAGCTTGTCGGCACCGCAGTCGTCGACGTGAACGGTGCCTATACCGCCGCGCTGACCACTGCGCAGGCCAATGGCCAGGTCCTGAGCGTGACCCAGGTCGATCCGGCGGGGAACCCCTCGCCCCAGATCGTCGCGAACGCGCCCGACATCACGCCGCCCGCCGCCCCGACCGCGGCGATCAACGGCACGGGCACGATCGTCACCGGCACCGGCGAAACCGGGACGACGGTCGAGGTTCGCAACGCTGGGGGCACGGTCATCGGCACCGGCACGGTCGCGGCGGGCGGCGTCTATGCCGTCACCTTGCTCAGCCCGCAGGTGGCGGGCCAGACGCTGGATATCGGCCTGCGCGACGGGGCGGGCAACGTCTCGACCAGCGTGGCGATCACCGCGCCGTTCGACATCAGCGCGTTCGACAATGTCGCCTCCGCCACGGTCGACCTGGTCCCCGTCCAGACCAACGAGACGCTGGGCAACGCCAACTATACCGCGCTCGCCTCGCTGGGCCTGGTCAATGTGGACGCGCAGGTGCTGGCCATCCCGAACGTCCAGTTCACGGTCGATCCGGGTCATACGCTGGCCACCACCTTCACCTATGACGCCACCCTGTCGCTGGGCGCCGCCAGCGGCTATTCGGTGGTGCTCCAGCGCTTCGACGGGACCAACTGGGTCGCGGTCAATGGTGGCGGCAACACCACGCTGTTGCAGGTCGGCCTGCTGGGTGGCGACCTGGTTGCCGCCGCCGATCTGGATCCGGGCCAGTACCGGGCGTTCGTCACCTTCGACAGTACGGCGGGGGTCGGGCTGGTCGGGGGCTTGCGCGTCACCGGGGTCGACTCCGACTTCACCGATGTCGGCCAGGTTGCGCCGGCGGTGACGAACGGCAACGTCATCTCCGATCCGGGCCCGGGCGGCCAGGTCGACGTCGTCAGCCCGCAGACTCGCGTCGAAAGCGTTACCGTAAACGGCGTCACCACCAGTGTGACGGCCGACGACACGGTCGTCACCGGCCAGTGGGGGACACTGATCATCGACCGGGACGGCACCTACAACTACACGCCCAACGCCAATGCCGATGTAGTGGGCCAGACGGATCGCTTCACCTACACGCTGCTCGACGCCAGCGATAACGAGCGGGAAAGCGCCACGCTGACCATCAATATCGGCAGCCCGGACGTCACGGGCTCACCGGTCGCGGTGGACGACGTGGCGACGGCGAGCGCGACCTTCGTCAACGTCGTCCAGACATTGCCGCCCGTGCTCGACACGACATTCGGCACCCCCACCGCAAGCCTGCTCAGCGGACCGCAGACGGGCCAGACCGTCGATAGCTTCACGGTCGATGCCAACAGCCTGGCCAACGTCACGCTACGCGCCGAAATCGCACCCGGACTGTCGGTCCTGCCCAGCGTCGCCTTCACCGTCACCAATTCGGCGGGGGCGGTCGTCGGCACGGCCAACGGCACGGCAGTCGCCGGGGTCGGTGGCCTGGTCGGCGCCAGCTACAGCGTGACGATCCCCAACCTGGCGGCAGGTACGTACAACTACACCGTCAGCAGCACCAATCCGCTGGGCGGCGCCTATACGACCAGTGTCTTTGTCGGGGAGACGGTGACCCGGCTCGACCAGTTCACCTTCACCGGTTCGACGCCGGTCAGCGGCAACGTGCTGGCCAACGACACGCTGGGCACCCCGTTCCTGGGCATCAAGCTGCTGGTCGGCGGCAGCTTCGTCGATGTCGGCGATGCGGGCCTGACCCTGGCCGGTGCGCATGGTTCGCTGACCATCGACGAGGTGGGGCGTTACACCTATCAGCCGACGACCCCGGTCGCCTATGCCGCCGCCGATCCGATCGACAGCTTCACGTACCAGATCGTGCAACCCGACGGGCAGGTTTCGACGGCGCGGCTGGATGTCGCGATCGATATCGCCAACAACGGCGTGGCACCGGTCTTCCCGAGCGCGGCGGTCGCCGCACTGTCGGTGGACCACTCGGTGTCATTTACCGCCGATGTGGTGCCGATGATGCTGACGACCGCCGAGCAGCACCAGACGGTGGCGACGGTGGATCACGGCGACGCGCGGATGGCGCTGTCGATGATGGAGGGTCAGGGCAGCGTCGAGGATGTGCTGTCGCGCTACCTGGAAGCCCATGCGCCGACCAGCGACTCTGTCACGGTGGCCAACGACCTCCATGCCATGCCGACCGCTTCGGAGCCGGTCGCGACGCCGGGCCTGCCACAGGATCCGCTGGGCTACCTGACCGTTTCGGTCGATCTTGAGCATGAAAAGCCAGTCACCATGCACATCATGTGACCATCTTGCGCAGCCATCCGGAAACGGAGTTGATTTACGGCGTCGAAGGGTTTTCCTTCGGCGCCGTTTTCCTTTTCCTGGCGTAGTTTAGCCAGATGCTCTCCCATATCGGATGAAAAGAGGCCGGCAATGTATCGAGAGTGGCGTGAACGCTACCATTGGCGGCACGGGAGGATGGGGATCATGACGGCCTCGTTAGGGAGCCTGCTGGCGACGGCGGCGGCGAACCCGCCCCAGGCGGCGGCGGCGGCGATCCCCGGCGCTCCCGTCACGATGCAGAGCGCCATGCGCGAGGTGCTGGCCTGGCACCCCTCGATCACGCAGGCCAGCGCGACGGTGTCGGCTCGCGGCGAAGATGTGTCGATCGCCCGCGCTGGATATCTGCCCCGGATCAGCGCGGGCGTCGGCAGCGGCTATGACAATCGGATCGGCAATGTCTGGCGGCCCCGGCCGCAGCTTTCGGCATCGCAGATGCTGTATGATTTTGGCAAGGTCGCCGGGGCCGTCGAGTCCGCCCGCGCGGGCACGCGGATCGGCCGCGCCGACCTTTTGCTCGCGGTCGACGGGCTGGTCCGCGATACCGGCAATGACCTGATCGAGGTGCAGCGCAACGCCGCGCTGCGCGCCATCGCCAGCGAACAGTTGGAACGCATTCGCGAGATCAGCGCGCTGGTCGACAAGCGCTTCGCCAAGGGGGCGACCACCCGCTCCGACGCGCTTCAGGCGCAATCGCGCGTCGCCGCCGCCGAGGCCACGCTGACCCGGATCGAGGCGGAGCAGCGCCGCTGGACCACCGGCCTGACCTATCTGCTGGGCCGCGACACGCCGCCCATGGTCGATCCGGGCGTTCCCGACTGGCTGATGACCAGTTGCACCCGCGCCGCGACCGTCGAGTGGAGCGACATTCCCGCGATCATGCGCGCCCGCGCCCAGTCCGACCAGGCGACCGCCGAAAGCCGCCGCGTCCATGCCGCGCGCCTGCCCACCGTCGCGCTGGCGGGGGATGCGTCGGCCGATATGGGCTCGCCCTTTTCGAACCGCAGTCTTTATAATTTCGGGCTGAACGTCAGCAGCGACGTGTTCGGCGGCAATGCGGTGCGCGCCCGGATCCGCAGCGCCGACTACGGCGTCCGCGCCGCCGAGGCGGCCGAACGCGCCGCCCGCAACGAGGTCGGACAGGAACTGGCCGCCGCCCAGACCCAGATGGCGGGGCTGTCGCAGTTGCTCGACACGCTGGCGGCGCGGCAGGACAATATGGTCGAGACGGGCAAGCTCTATCGCCTGCAATATCTCGACATGGGAACCCGCACGCTGGTCGACCTGCTCAACGCCGAACAGGAGTTGCAGCAGGCGCGCTTCGATGCGGTGAACACCACGCACGACCTGCGGCGGCTGGCGATCGAATGTCTCTATTATTCCGGTCGGGCGCGCGACGATTTCGGCCTGACCGGCACCGATCTCGGGGGCGTGACGCTATGACGGCAAGCGCCCCCACCGCCCCCGATCCGCTCGCCTGGATCGACATGATGGGGCAGGTCGCACGGCATTACCGCATGCCCTTCGCCGAGCAGCGCGCGCGCCTGACCACCCTGTGGCAGGGCGGCGGCGATGACGAGGCACGGGTGCGCGCCCTGGCGCGGGCGAGCGGCCTGACGGTGCGTTTCGTCGCGCCGGGGGCGATCCGCCTGACCAGCTGGCGGCTGCCAGTCATCGCCTGGCTGAACGATGGCGAGCTGGCGCTGATCACCGGCATCGACGCCGATGGCCAGGCGCTGTTCTCGGTCGCGGGCGAGGAAGGCCAGGGTGCGCAGCGGCCGCTGGCCATGCTGGTCGACCAGACCCGGTTGTTCGTCGTGCCCCGCCCGGCGCGATCGGCGGCCGATATTCGCGTCGACAGCTATATCCGCCCGTTCGAGGATCATTGGCTCCGCCGCCTGCTGTTGCAGGACATGAAGGGCTATGGCCATGTCGCCACCGCCTCGGTCGTCACCAACCTGCTGGGGCTGGCGGGTGTGCTGTTCTCGATGCAGGTCTATGACCGCGTCATCCCCGCCCAGTCGATGCCGACGCTCTACATCCTGTTCATCGGCGTGATCCTGGCGACGGGGTTCGACTTCGTCCTGCGCCGCCTGCGCGTCGGCATCACCGACATCCTGGGCAAGCGCGCCGATCTGCGCCTGTCGGACGTGGTGTTCGGCCATGCGCTGCGCGTGCGCAACCGGGCGCGGCCGACCTCGACCGGCACCTTCATCGCGCAGCTTCGCGACCTGGATCAGGTGCGCGACATGCTGACCTCCACCACGGTGGCGGCGGTGGCGGACCTGCCCTTCTTCCTGCTGTTCCTCGTCATCCTGGGCTTCATCGGCGGATGGCTGGTGCTGGTGCCGGTGGTGGCGCTGGTCGCGCTGCTCCTGCCCAGCTTGCTCGCCCAGCGTCGCTTGCGGGGCTATGCGACCGAGTCGATGCGCGAAACCTCGCTGCGCAACGCCCTGCTGGTCGAGGCGGTGCAGGGGATCGAGGACATCAAGACGCTGCAGGCCGAGGAACGCTTCCAGCGGCAATGGAACCACTGCAACGCGGTGGCGGGCGAGGCGCAGCTGCGCCTGCGCGGCCTGACCGCCAGCCTGTCGACCTGGGCGCAGAGCGTGCAGAACGCGGTCTATGCCACCGTCATCTTCGTCGGCGCGCCGATGGTGATCGCCGGCAGTATCACGACCGGCGCGCTGGTCGCGACCTCGATGCTGGCCAGCCGGATGATGGCCCCGATGGGGCAGGTCTCGCACCTGCTTGGCCGCTATCAACATGCCAAGGTCGCGGCGAACAGCCTGGACCAGATCATGGCGCTGCCCGTCGACAATCCCGAGACCGAGCATCGCATCCCCCTGCCCTCGGTCGATGGTCGCTTTGCCCTACGCAGCGCGGTGTTCACCTATGCCGATCCCAACGCCCCGCCCGCATTGACCGTCCCCCGGCTGGAGATCGCGGCGGGCGAGAAGATCGCGCTGCTGGGCCGCAACGGGGCGGGCAAGTCGACGCTGCTCCAGGGCCTGTCGGGCATGTTGCAGCCGGTGTCGGGCGAAGTCCTGCTCGACGACCTGACGCTGCACCAGATCGATCCCGCCGATGTCCGCCGCGACGTCGCGCTGCTGACCCAGAACAGCCGCCTCTTTCACGGTACGCTGCGCGAGAACCTGACCATGGGCGCGGTGACGGCAAGCAACGAGACGATCCTCGCCGCGCTGGAGATGGTCGGCGCAGTCGACTTCATCCGGCGGTTGCGCGACGGGCTGGAGCATGTCGTGCTGGAGGGCGGGCTCGGCCTGTCGGGTGGACAGCAACAGGCGCTGCTGCTCGCCCGGCTGCTGATCCGCCAGCCGCAGGTCCTGCTGCTCGACGAGCCTACCGCCGCGATGGATGAATCGTCCGAGCGGCTGTTCATCGACCGCTTCCGCGCCTGGGGCCAGGGGCGCACCGTCGTCGTCGCGACGCATCGGATGCGCGTTCTCGAGATGGTCGACCGGATCATCGTCATCGACCAGGGCCAGATATTGCTCGACCAGCCCAAGGCGGCGGCGCTGGCTACGATGCAGGGCGCGGGCCGGAGCCAGGCGGCATGACCGCGCTGACCCACCCGGCCGACCTGCCCTTCGCCGACGAGGGCGCCGCGCCTTTGCTGGCGGCCAAACGCATGACCTGGGCGCTCACCGCCCTGTTCGTCACCCTGCTGGTCTGGGCTTTTTTCGCCAGGCTGGACGAGGTGGCGACGGGCACCGGTCGGGTCGTGCCCACCAGCCGCGAACAGGTGCTGCAATCGCTGGAGGGCGGCATCCTCACCAGGATGCTGGTCCGCCAGGACGATATCGTGAAGCCGGGCCAGATCCTCGCCCAGCTAGACCCGACCCAGGCCGGATCGACCGTCGAGGAAAGCGCCGCCAAATATCGCGCCGCGCTCGCCGCGCAGGGACGGTTGCAGGCGGAGGTGAACGGCACGCCCCTGACCTTCTCGCCCGAGTTGAACGCGTTCCCCGCGCTAAGGGCCGAGCAGCAGCGGCTCTATGCCGCACGCCGCCAGAGCCTGGGCAGTTCGATCGGGCTGATCGACGAGTCGCTCGCGCTGATCGGCCGCGAGGTCGGCATCGGCGAATCGCTGATCCAGGTCGGTGCGGCCAGCAATGTCGAGGTGCTGCGCCTGAAGCGCCAACGCGCCGACCTGGACCTGAAGAAATCCGACCTGCGCTCGCAATATATCGTCGAGGCGCGGCAGGATCTGGCCAAGGTCAGCGAGGAGGTCGAGGCGCTTGCCCCCGTGGTGCGCGGGCGATCGGACACGCTGAGCCGCCTGACCCTGCGCTCGCCGGTGCGCGGCGTGGTCAAGAATATCGAGGTGTCGACCATCGGCGGCGTCGTTCCCCCCAACGGCAAGATCATGGAGATCGTGCCGCTCGACGAACGCCTGCTGGTCGAAGCCCGGATATCGCCGCGCGACATCGCCTTCATCAGCCCCGGCCAGCGCGCCAGCGTCAAGATCACCGCCTATGACTATGCGATCTTCGGCGGACTGGAGGGCAAGGTCAGCAGCATCTCGCCTGACACGATCCGCGACGAGGTGAATCCGGACGTCTATTATTATCGCGTCTTCGTGCGCACGACGGCGGACTCGCTGGTCAACAAGGTGGGCAAGCGCTTTCCGATCGTGCCGGGCATGATCGCCACCGCCGACATCCACACCGGCAGCAAGACCGTGCTGCAATATCTGCTCAAGCCGCTCAACCGCGCGCGCGAAGCGATGCGAGAGCGATGATGCCCCCTTTCCTGCTCCCCCCGGTCCTGGACCATCCCCTCCTGCCCCACGCCGAAGGATAAGATCGATGCCGAAGGACCTCACCGCCTATCACCCACCCGCGATCCGAAGTAGCCCGGTGCCACGCGGGACTGATCGCGAACCCAGCCTGCTCGACCTGGCGCGCCAGACCAAGACGATGCGCGCCAACACCGCCCAGTTCTTTCCACGCGACATTTTTCGCGATTCCGCCTGGGACATGATGCTGGAGTTGTTCATCTGCGAACAGCTGGATCGGGCGCTGTGCGTGAAGGAGCTGATCCTGGTCTCGGGCGAAAGCTCGACCAGCGCGCTCAGGCGGATCGATCGGTTGGAGAGCGCCGGGCTGTTGCGGCGCGCGACCGATCCGGCGGACCATCGGCGGCTGGCCGTCACCCTGACGCATCGGGGCACCGACGCGATGACCGCGATGCTGCGCCACCTGTACCTGACCATCGGTGACGATCGAGGCGGTGGCCGGTCGACACAGGGACGCCTCGCCTGAGCGGAGCGGTGCGGCTTACGAAAACGCCCGGGCGTCGTCCGGGCGATAGCCCAGCGCCTGCGAGATGCGGGCGGTGGCCTCGGCCAGGATCAACCGCGCCTCGGCGATCGTCACCGATTGCGAGCCGTCGATCGTCTCCAGGAACGGGATGGTCAGTGCCGCCAGGCATTCGCCGCCAAAGCCGAATACGGGATAGCTGACATCGGTCACCCCGCGCGTGACCGGACTTTCGCGCAGTTCATAGCCTTGCGCCCGCACCCGCTCCAGATCCTCGGCCAGGCGGGCCCGACCGATCGGCCGCCCCTGCGCCAGTTCGACCCGGTCGACGATCCGCCCCAGTTGCGCGGGCGCCGCGAACGCCAGCAGCACCTTGCCCGAACAGCTGGTCACGATGTCGATCGAGGCCCCCATGCGCAGCGCGAAGCCGCGCGTACCGGGATTTTCCTCACGCGCGATGACCAGGCCCGCGCCCCCCTCTATCACCACCAGATGGCAGGACTGGCCGACGGTCAGCGCCAGCGACTGCATCTCGGGGAGCGCGGCGGCGGTCAGCTGGCGCGCGGGCGTCGCGCGATAGGCGATATCCAGGAACTTGTAGGTGACGCGATAGCGGTCGTCGATCGGCGACTTTTCCAGATAGCGCGCTTCCTCCATCACCACGACGATGCGGAACAACTCGCCCAGCGAGCGGCCGAGCGCGGTCGCCATCTCGCTGACCAGCATACCTTCGGGATGGCCGGCCAGCAGTTCGATGATCAGGAACGCCTTGTCGAGCGCGGGCGCGGCGTAACTTCCCTTGCGGACCCGCCCCTCGCCCGTCTTGCCGCCCTCTGCCGTCATATCGCCCCTCTGTTCACGTCCCTCGAATTAGGACGCCGCCGGACATCGGGCAAGCTGCGCCACGCCCCAAACCATGAGGATCGCTCAGGCGATGGTGACGATCGCCTTCAGCACCGAATCCGCCTGCGCGATCAATTCGGGCAGGCGCCGGGGCGCGTCGTCCAGCGACAGGCGGTGCGTCGCGATCGCGTCGGTCGGGATCGCGCCCGATCGGATGCTGGCGATGACATGGTCGAAATCGACCGACAGCGCGTTACGGCTGGCGATCAGCGTGGTTTCGCGCTTGTGGAATTCGGGATCGGCGAAGACCAGCTCGTCCTTGCATACGCCGACCAGCGTATAGGTGCCGCCATGCGCCACCCAGTTCAGCCCGGCGCGCATCGCATGGATGTTGCCGGTGGCGTCGAAGACGTGATCGAACATCTCGCCCCCGGTCATCGCCGCCAGCGTCTCGCCCAGCGCATCGTCGGCCACCACGCCCTCGCCCAGCCCCAGATGATCGCGCGCATAGGCCAGGCGCGGGCCGCGCGTGTCGACCAGGACGATGCGCCCGGCGCCCGCGATCCGCGCGAACAGGGCGACCGCGATGCCGATCGGCCCGGCTCCGACGATCACCGCCTCGTCCCCCGCCGACAGGCCGGAGCGCCGAACGGCATGGGCGCCGATCGCCAGAAACTCGACCATCGCGGCCTGGTCCAGCGACAGGCCGGCCGCATCGACCACCGCGCCGACGGGGACGGACAGCCATTCGCACATGCCGCCATCGGCATGGACGCCCAGCACGCTGATCCGCGCACAGCAATTCGGCTTGCCCCGGCGACAGGCCCGGCACGTTCCGCAGGCGATATAGGGGTTCACCGTCACCACCTGCCCCACCGCCAGCCCAGAGTCCTCGGGTGCCTCGACGACCTCGCCCGCCAGTTCGTGACCGATCAGCCGGGGATATTCGAGGAACGGATGCCTGCCGCCATAGATATGATAGTCGGTGCCGCAGATTCCGGCGCGGCGCATCCGCAGCAGCACCCCGCCCGCGCCCCGCACCGGCCGGGGCCGCTCCTCGACCCGGATCTGCCCCGGCTGCACACAGACCAGCGCCTTCATACTCGCCCTCTCCAGATTCTTATATGCGATCTTACTCTCACATATGCCATTGATGCTCTTGGGAGGGAACGTTAAAACGACCAGCGAACGAGCGGGCCGAAGACCCGCCGAACCGTTATGAGAGAGGAGGCCCGTCATGGCCCGCCGCGTCTGTTTCGCTCTGGATCTGGTCGCCGATGCCGCGCTGATCGCCGAGTATGAACGCGCCCACGCCCCCGGTGCCGCCTGGCCCGAGGTGACGGAGGCCATCCGCGCGAAAGGCTTTACCGCGATGGAGATATGGCGGACCGGCGACCGGCTGTTCATGATGGCCGAAGTCGCCGACGACTGGCCCCGCGCCATCCCGGCCGACCTGGCCGCGACGGATGCGAAATGGGAAGCGGCGATGGACCGTTTCCAGAAACCGCTGCCGCACGGCGCTCCGGGCGAGAAATGGGTCGCGATGGACCGTATCTTCACGCTGGACCCAAAGTGACTGCGACCGCGCCGGTCATCCTGCAATTCGGCACCAGCCGTTTCCTCCAAGCGCATATCGACCTGTTCGCCCACGAAGCGCGTGCCGCCGGGCAGGATGTACCACCGATCGTGATCGTCCAGACGACCGACAATCCGGAGCGCGCCCGCCGCCTGGCGGGCTTTGCCGACCCGGCGGGGTTCCCGGTCATCCTGCGCGGCCTGCGCAATGGCCAGCGCGACGAACGCACGGTGCAGGTGCGCAGCGTCCGTGAAGGGCTGAGCGCCGCTGTCGACTGGGACCGGCTGGTGACGCTGGCGACGACCGCCGTGACGCACATCGTCTCCAATACCGGCGATATGGGTTACGCCATTGCCAAGCCGGATCGCCCCGCGCCCGGTGACGGCATGGTGCCTGCCAGCTTTTGCGGGATGCTGACCGAACTGCTCCATCGACGTTGGCATGCGGATCGTCCGGGCGTCACCCTGCTGCCGTGCGAGCTGGTCGCCCGCAACGGCGACACCCTGCGCACCGCGATCGTCGGACTGGCACGCGATCAGCACCGCGACGCCGGGTTCGTCGCATGGCTGGAGCGTCAATGCGTCTGGGCCAATACGCTGGTCGACCGGATCGTCAGCGAGCCGCTCGCCCCCGCAGGCGCCGTCGCCGAGCCCTATGCGCTCTGGGCGATCGAGCGGCAGCCGGGCCTGACCCTGCCCTTCACCCATCTGGACATCGTGCTGACCGATGATCTGGAACGCTTCGAGCGGTTGAAGCTCCACATCCTCAATCTCGGGCATAGCTGGCTGGCCGCCCGCTGGGCCGCCGAGGGCGAGCCCAAGGACCGGACCGTCCGCGCGGCGCTGGCCGATCCCGCGACACGCACCGCACTGGACCGGGTGATGGCGCAGGAAGTGCTACCAGGCTTTGCCGCGCGGGGAATGGCCGAAGCGGCGCAGGACTATATCACCACCACCCTGGAGCGCTTCGCCAACCCGTTCCTCGACCACCGGCTGGCGGACATCTTTGGCGGCCACGCGGCCAAGATCGACAAGCGGATCGGCGGCTTCGTGCGCTGGGTGGATGGTTCGGGTGTGACGGTGGCCATGCCGGAATTGCGGGCGTTGGCGGCAGGTGCGGCCTGACGGAGCAAGCGCCGGGCGTGGCCTTCGGCTAAAATGTGATCCACCTGCCCTGAACTCTTGCCCGACCTCCCCGGCGAAGGCCGGGGTCCAGTTGCGAAGGCTTCAGCGATGAAGCGCACTGGATCATTACAACCGCCCCCCCAACTTGACCCCGGCCTCCGCCGGGGTGGTCCTTCAGCTTGGCTGGATCTAACTCCGGGCTCAGGCTGAACGAAGGTCGGGATGGAGTGACATAGGCCGTGTCAGGCCCGGCAACACTGCCCGCCGCCCTTCACGCTGGGCGAAGTCCAACCCTACGCCCCGCCGTCACGCCACCCGCGGCAGGCAAGCAGGCCCCTTCGCGCCCGCCGCCTTGTAGGTCAGGATGAACTCTTGGTGCCCCAGCGCCTCGGACTTGGTTTCCGCGCCCGCCGACACCGCGACGATCAGGTCGACGATTTCGGCCCCGACCTCGTCCAGCGTCGCATCGCCGTACAGGATACGCCCCGCATTCACGTCCATATCGCCTTCCATCCGGGCATACATTTCCGGGTTGGCGGCGACCTTGATCACCGGCGAGATGGCGGAGCCGACGACCGAGCCGCGACCGGTGACGAACAGGTTGATATGCGCGCCGCACGCGATCAGCTCGCCGATCTCGGCATTGTCGACGATGTTGGGAAAGCCGAACTTGGGGTCGCCCGCGGGCACCACGTCAAGCAGGTACAATCCCGGACCCGGCGCCTGTTCGGCGGGCAGGATCACGCCGGTGATCGGGCGGCTGCCCGACTTGGCATAGGCCCCCGCCGACTTTTCCTCCTGGCTCGACAGGCCGCCTTCCGCATTGCCGGGCGCGAAGCTGCCATAGCCCATCGCGCGGTAATAACGCTCGGCCTGCGCGACCGAGGCGATCAGGTCCTGCGCCACTTCCGGCGTCGCGGCGCGCTCCGCCATATGCCCCTCGCACCCGATCATCTCGCCCGTTTCCTCGAAGATGCAGATCGCGCCCGCATCATACAGCGCGTCGAAGGCGCGGCCGACCGCCGGGTTGCCGGTGATGCCGCTGGTCCCGTCCGACCCACCGCAGATCGTGCCGATCACCAGTTCCGACATGGTCATCGGCACGCGAACGGCCTGCGCATCCGCCGCTGCGCGGACGCGCCCGACCGCTGCGATCCCCGCCTCCATCGCGCCGCGCGTGCCGCCCGACTGCTGAATGACGATCGTCTCGACCGGGCGGCCCTGCTCGCGCGCATGGGCGGCCAGCGCCTCGCGGTTGAAGCTCTCGCACCCCAGGGACAGCAGGACCACGCCGCCGACATTGGGATGCGTGGTCAGCGCCTTCATCATCGCCAGCGCATAGTCATTGGGGTAGCAGCCGGGAAAGCCGATCAACTGCACGCGCGGGTCGTCCATCCTGTCGACGATGCGCCGCGCGACATGATGCGCGCATTCGACCAGATAGACGACGACGATCGCATCGCGAATGCCCTTGCGCCCGTCCGGCCGGGCCCAGGCCTGCCACGTCCGCCCGGTCGTGCCCGTGTTCATGCCCCCGGTCATGCATGGTCTCCATGCGCGTCGCGCAGATGCGCGGGGATATAGTCGCTTTGCATATTGTGCATATGGACCCAGCCTCCGGCGGGTGCGGATCGCGTCATCGAACCGATGGGCATGCCGTATTTGACGACCTTGTCCCCGCTCGCCAGCGGCACCACCGCCAGCTTGTGGCCCAGCGCCACCTGCTCGGTGATGGTCAGGGTGTGGCCGTCGACCATGATCTCCTCGCCCGGCTCGACCGTGCGGCAACAGACGGCGACATTGTCGGTCGGCGTCAGCCGGATCGCGGCGACGCTCATACGTCCTCTCCGGGCAAAGGCGCGTCGGGGCGGACAAGCCCTGCGGCGCGCAGGTCCGCCCAGAAAGCGGGCGGGATAGGCTCGGCATAAAGTCGCATCGTGTCAGATACCTGTTGCGGATCGGCGATACCGGGAATGACGCTGGCCACCTGGGGATGGGCCAGAACGAAGGCGAGCGCGGCGGCAGGCAGCGATACGCCGTGCCGCGCCGTCACCGCCTCCAGCGCGCGGACCTTGCCACGCACCGCCTCGGGCGCGGGGGCGTAGTTATAATGTCCGGCAGCGGCGCTGCCGGTGGCCAGTATGCCGCTGTTATACGGGCCCCCGACGATGACCGCCGTATCCGCCGCCGCACAAGCCGGGAAGAACGCATCGAGCGCCTCCTGCTCCAGCAGCGTATAGCGCCCGGCCAGCAGGACGACATCGAACCGCGCGACCGCCATCAGGTCCAAGCAGACCGCGACCTCGTTCACGCCCAGGCCGAAACCCCGAATGGCCCCCTCGTCGCGCAACCGCTCCAGCGCCTTCAGCCCGCCGCCCTGGATCAACTGCTCGCGGTACGTCGCGTCGGCCTCGCCATGCGTGGCCCGGCCGATATCGTGGACGAACAGCAGGTCGACCCGCGCCAGCCCCAGCCGTTGCAGGCTATGCTCGTGGCTGCGCAGGATAGCGTCATGGGTATAGTCGTAGCGCGCACGGAACGGCATGGCGGTGTGGAAGCCGTCGCGTTCG
The DNA here is from genome assembly GCF_034044895.1 of Sphingomonas sp. CFBP8993. Taxonomy (NCBI): domain Bacteria; kingdom Pseudomonadati; phylum Pseudomonadota; class Alphaproteobacteria; order Sphingomonadales; family Sphingomonadaceae; genus Sphingomonas; species Sphingomonas sp. CFBP8993. The sequence continues at coordinate 274,965 of NZ_JAXCWU010000004.1, forward strand.
CGGTCGTCGGTGATGCGCGCGTCCGGGTCCATCAGCCGCCCGACCTTGGTCGAGACGATCACGTCCCCGCGCCCGCGCAGCGCATCGCCCAACCGCCGCTCGCTCAGCCCCCGGCCATAATGCGGCGCGGTGTCGAAATAGCGGAAACCCGCGACCAACGCGGCGTCCAGCGTCGCGGCGGCGCGGGTGTCGTCGATCGCGGCATAGAGATTGCCCATCGCCGCCGCCCCGAAACCCAGTTCGGGCAGCGTCCAGTCGCTCATACCGACCCGGCGTCGTGGAACATCGGTCACAGTTTCAGGCCCAGTCGATAGATACGATTGGCGTTGCGCCCCCACAGGTCGCGCCGTTCATCATCGGAAAAGCCGGTCAGCAGACGCTCATAGGCCCCCAGCGTCCGGTCGAGATCGGCGGCCAGCCGGTCGGTCGGGAAGTTGGTCGCGACCATCACGCGGTCGGTGCCGAACCGGTCGATCACCTCGGCCACGATGTCGGCGAAGGCGGCGGGGTCGAAACGCGGGCCGATGAAACCGGCGCCCGACAGCTTGATCGCGGCGTGCGGCATGGCGGCAAAGGCGATGATCCCGGCGCGCCATTCCTCCAGACCGTCCTCCAGAATGGGAAGGGCCAGATGGTTCAGGATCACCGGAACCTCGGGATGCTGCCCCGCCACTTCGGCCAGCCCCGCCAGTTGCGGCGGAAAACCGTGAAAGTCGAAGCTCAGGCCATGGCGGCCCAGCATCGCATACCCCGCCCGCCAACGCGGATCGCGTGTCGGGTCATGGGGACAGGCCCGGCGGGCTGCGTCGGTCGGATGCCAGTTGATCAGGTGGCGGATGCCCTTCACACGCGGATGCCCCGCCTGCCACGCTAGCAGCGGCTCGATCGCGGGATGATCCAGTGCCACCCGCGCGACGATGCCGCTGGGCAGCCCGTTGTCATGGGCGACCCGGTTCAGCCAGACCGTCTCGTCCGCCCCCTGGGCAGGATCGGCACCCGCATCGACATGGACCGCGCCGACCAGGTTCCACGCATGCAGCTCCGCCCGGTAATCGGCGATGCGATAGGACGGCGCGATAGGCGCATTCTCCGCCGCGTCCAGCCAGGGGTAGCGCAGTACGCCATGGTCCCACAGGTGGAAATGGGCATCAACGAAGGGCGGCCGCGCGCCGTTCACGCCATCGTCCATCCGCCGTCGATGGCGTGCATCTGCCCGGTCGTATAGGCGCTCTCGTCCGAGGCGAGGTACAGTGCGAGCGCCGCGATCTCCTCCGCCCGGCCCAACCGGCCCATGGGCTGGCGCGCGATGAAGGCGGCACGGGCGGCATCCGCATCGCCGGTCGCGGCCAGTCGCTCGTCCAGGCTGGGCGACTGGACGGTGCCGGGGCAGATCGCGTTGCAGCGTATGCCCTTGCCGACGAAATCCAGCGCGACCGAGCGGGTGATCCCGGCAACGGCCCCCTTGGACGCGCAGTAGGCATAACGGTTGGGCACGCCGATCATTGCGCCCGCGACCGACGCCATGTTGACGACCGATCCGCCGCCTCGTGCGATCATCGCGGGCAGGAACGCCTGAAGCATATGGGTGATCGCATGGACGTTCAGGTCGAACGACAGGCGATAGCCCGCATCCTGGGTCGCCAGCAGGTCGCCCGCATCGACATAGCCCGCACAGTTGAACAGCACGTCCACTGCGCCGGTCCGCTCGCCGAACGCCGCGATCGCCGCCGGATCGAGCAGGTCGAGCACCTGCGTCTCGCACCCCGCCAGCGTCGCCAGCGCATCGGCATTGCGATCGATAGCGATCACCACGGCCCCTTCGGCTGCGAACAGCTCGGCGGCGGCACGGCCGATGCCCTGGCCCGCGCCGGTCACGATCGCCCGCTTACCCTGCAGACGGTTCATGCATGATTCTCCTGATGGCGCCCCAGGAACAGGGCGAAAGCGGCGACGACCGCGAAACTGAGTGTCGGGACCAGCATCGCGACGGTGATCCCCGCACGATCGGACACCAGGCCCATCAGCGCGGTCAGCCCCGCCCCGCCGATGATCGCCATCACGATCAGCGAGGCCCCGGCACGGCGCAGCGGCCCCAGCCCCTCTATGCCGAGCGCGAAGATCGTCGGGAACTGGATCGACATGAAGAAGCTGGCGGCGACGAGCGCAATCAATCCCGGCCAGCCGCCCAGCACCGCCGCCACGGCGGTCAGCACGATCGACAGCCCGGCGAACAGCGCCAGCAGCCGGACCGGCGCGGCGCGGCCCATCAGCGCGCTGCCCAGGAACCGCCCGGCAGCGAACAGGACCAACGAGACGAACAGCGCATCCGCACCGCTGCGTTCGTTCAGGCCCGCATTCGCCTGCGCATAACGGATGGTATAGCTCCACACCCCCACCTGCGCGCCGACATAGAAGAACTGTGCGACGACCGCGCCGAGCAGGCGCTTGCGGCGAAACACATGGACGAAGCGACCGCCGGAGGACGGGCCATCGCTTGCCCGGTAGGGCGTACCGCTGGGGAAGCGCACCAAGGCCGCGGCCAGCGCGAACAGCAGCACGACGATCGCAATCGCGACATAGGGCGGCGCGATCGCCTGCACCTCGGCCTTGTAGAAGGCGGTGCGGGCGGCGGCATCCATCGTGGCGAGCGCGCGCTCGTCATGTTCGATGCCCGACAGGATGAAGTTGCGCCCGATCAGGATGCCGGTGATCGCGCCCAGCGGATTGGCCGCCTGCGCCCAGTTCAACCGCCGCGTCGCCCCAGCCGGATCGCCCAGCTCGCCCATCAACGGATTGGCCGAGGTCTCCAAGAACGCCAGCCCCGCCGCGATCACGAACAGGCCGAGCAGGAACAGCTGGTACATGCTGGCCGCCGCCGCCGGATAGAAGAGCAGCGCGCCGGTGCCGTACAGCACCAGCCCCAGCACGATCGCCGCCTTGTACCCGAACCGGCGCATGACCATCGAGGCGGGCACCGCAAGCAGGAAATAGCCGAGATAGAAGACCTGCTGGACGAAGCTGGTCCCGAAGTCGCTGAGCGTGAAGGCCTTGCGAAACTGCGCGATCAGGATGTCGTTCAGGTTGTTGGCCATGCCCCACAGGAAGAACAGGCTGACCGTGATGACCATGGCGGGCAGGAAACCGCGCGCGACGGTGCCGGACGCCGCGTCGGAACGGGAATGGTCCGCAGACACGGGCGACAGATGGACGGGCATCGGCATCAGGCATGGCCTCCGCGATACGGTCCGGCTCCGATTGGCGCCATGACGGCTCCTTCTCCATGAAATCTTGCTTTTATGAGCGAGATTGTACGGACATGGAGCCGATGAAGGCAAGAGGTATCAAGACCGGGCCGCATGCGTTTATCGCACGGTTCGATCGGCCTCTCCCATTCCTCCGATGCAAGGGGAGGTGGCAGGTCGACAGCCTGACGGAGGGGTGTCCCGCTTGGCAAGGAAGGACAAACCAGTGACGCCCCCCTTCATCCCGCTCCGCCAGCATCCCTCTAAAACACTCCGTCCTTCCCACCCCGGCGGAGGCCGGGGTGGCCCATGTTTTCGGGAACGTGCCAGCTTTCGCAGAGCAATCCCTCAGGGAAGGAATGAAATAGAGATGTGCTCGATCAACCCGCCGCGACGAACCGCTGACTCTGCTCGCCCAGGCCGTCGATGCCGAGCCGTACCGTCTGACCGGCGCGCAGATAGGTCGGCGGCGTCTGGCCCATGCCGACGCCCTTTGGCGTGCCGGTGCTGATGATATCGCCGGGCTCCAGCGTGCAGAACTGGCTGACATACGACACGATCTGCGCGACGGTGAAGATCATGTCCGAGGTGTTGCCGTCCTGATAGCGGTGGCCGTCGACCTCCAGCCACAGGCGAAGTGCCTGCGGATCGCCCACCTCGTCGGCGGTGACGAGCCAGGGGCCAGTCGGGCCGAAGGTGTCGCAGCCCTTGCCCTTGTCCCAGGTGCCGCCCCGCTCCAGCTGATAGGCGCGCTCGCTGACGTCATGCACGACGCAGTAACCCGCGACATGTGCCAGCGCCTGGCTCTCCTCGACGTAGCGCGCGCGGGTGCCGATCACCACGCCCAGCTCGACTTCCCAATCGGTCTTTTCGGACCCACGCGGAATTTCGACATCGTCATTGGGACCGACGATCGCGCTCGACCATTTGCCGAAGATCACGGGTTCGGCCGGGATGGGCAGATTGCTCTCGGCGGCATGGTCGCGGTAGTTGAGGCCGATACAGACGAACTTGCCCGGTCGCGCGATGCACGAGCCCAGCCGCGGATCACCCTCGACCAGCGGCAGCGTGGCGGGATCGAGCGCGGCGATCTCGGCCAACCCTCGCGTCGTCAGCCGTTCACCCGCCAGGTCGCCCAGCGCCTCGGGCAAGGCACGGATACGGCCATCCGTATCGAGCAGCCCGGCACGCTCCTGCCCCAATTCGCCATAACGCAGCAGCTTCATCGACCCGGACTCCATGCAAGGGGTGTGTTCCCCCTTCTCTTATCCAGCCGGGCCCGGCGCTGTCACTCGCCAATATGATAGTCTGCTCGCAAATGCCGGTCAGGCGTGCGCGCGGATCGACTCGCCCATGGCGGTGAAAAAGCCTTGCGCGACGCCGCATGTCGCAATGTCCCATTCGGGATGCCACTGCACCGCCAGCACGTCCGCGTCGCAGCCGGGTGCCCGGAATGCCTCGATCAGTCCGTCCTCGGCATCGCGTGCCTCGACCACCAGGCCATAGCCCAGCCGGTCGACCCCCTGCTGGTGCACCGAATTGACCCGCACCCGGCGATGCGCGCTATTCCGGGCCAGCACGCCGCCGGGCATCAGGTCGACCGTGTGCTGGTGCGCGAACAGCGATTCGTAATCGGCGTCCCAGCTGCCGCGATGATGGCGTGGCAGGCCGCCCAGGCAGGTCAGCGAGCCGCCGAACAGCACGTTGATCTCCTGCATCCCCCGGCAGATGCCGAACACGGTCTTGCCCCGGTCGATCATCCGCCCGGCCAGCGCCAGTGCGACCGAATCGCGCTGCGGATCGCAGGCCGATGCCGCGAGTTCCGCGCAGTCGCCATATTGGGCGGGCGCAACGTGCGAGCGGCCGCCGGTCAGCAACAGGCCGTCGAGCATGTCGGCCATCATCACCGTGTCGACCGCTTCGGGAATGGCCGGCACGATCACCACGCTTGCGCCGCACAGCGTGACCAGCGGGTCGATGAAACGGGTCGCGACCGCCTGGATCGGGCGGTTCGCCACCTCGTTGCCGCACATCAGGCCGATGATGGGCTTGCGCTTCTCCGTCATGCCGTCCCCTCCAGCTCCTGGCGCAGCGCCCGCCCCTCCGCGCGCTGCAAGGCCCGCGCCTCCGGCTGCACGAGTACGCTGTCGGGCGCGACATCGGTCAGCAACCAGACATTGCCCCCGATCACCGAGCGCGCGCCGATGGTGACACGACCCAATATGGTCGCGCCAGCATAAATGATGACGTCGTCCTCGACGACCGGATGGCGGGCGAAGCGGTCGCGGGGCGAACGCGGCGCGGTGCCCAGCGCCGAACGCGCGCCCAGCGTCACATGCTGATAGACGCGGACCCGCTCGCCGATGATCGCGGTCTCGCCGACCACGACGCCGGTGCCGTGGTCGACGAAGAAATGCCGCCCGATGGTCGCACCCGGATGAATGTCGATCCCGGTTCGCTCATTGGCGAGTTCGGAGATCATCCGCGCCACGATCGGTGCGCCCAGGCCGTTCAGCTCATGCGCGATCCGGTGGTGCAGGCTGGCAATGGCGCCGGGATAGCAGAGCAGGATCTCGTCCACGCTGCGCGCGGCGGGATCGGCCAGGAACGCCGCCTCGACATCGGTGTCGATCAGCGCGCGTATGCTGGGCAGGGTCGCTCCGAACAGCCGGGCGATCAGCGCGGCCTGTTCGGGCGGAAACGCCTCGCCCGCATCCTTCTGCCAATAGGCAAGCTCGGCCCCGATCTCGCGCTCCAGCGCCGTCAGCGCGGCGAGCAGCTTGGCGGCGACGAACCGGTCTTCCTCGGCCACGTTCCCGCGAAAATGGCCCAGGCGGCGCGGATAGAGCGCGGCGGCGACCAGCGCGACGACATCCTCGACCCCGGCACGGGCGGGAAAACGCTCGACATCGCGGGTGCCGTCCTGCCGCGCCCGCCAGCCCTGCCGCGCGGCGCGTAGGCCCGACACGATCCCGTCGATCCCGGTCGCGGACTCCCGGTCCGAACCCTGGTCATGGGCGGCGGCAACACTGAACGGCTTGGTCGACATGGGCGATCCTCCGACCTGCATCATATCCCATCGTGGTCATAGGATATAACAGAAATGCTACGCCCCAATAAAGCACGACCTTTGCTGAACCGCGGATTGCGCACGCGGAACGGCCGGTCCATGGTCCGCGCCGCCGATACGGCGCGGTCCGGCGGGAGGGAGCCCGGCGGGCCGACCAGCCCCATGCCCTTCCCGGAGCATATGCGACGATGACGACCCCGCGCCAGACGACGCTGACCCGTTTCCTGATCGAGGAGCAGCGCCGCTCCGAAGAGACCTGTCCCGCCGAACTCCGCCTGCTGATCGAAACGGTGGCGCGCGCGTGCAAGGCGGTGAACCAGGCGATCTCGAAGGGCGCGCTGGGCGACGTACTGGGTTCGCTGGGCAGCGAGAATGTGCAGGGCGAGGTCCAGAAGAAGCTGGACGTGATCGCCAACGACCTGCTGCTCGACGCCAATGAATGGGGCGGACACCTGGCGGCGATGGCGTCGGAGGAGATGGAGACGATCCACCGCATCCCAAACCGCTTCCCGCGCGGCGAGTATCTGCTGCTGTTCGATCCGATCGACGGGTCGAGCAACGTGGATGTCGACCTGTCGGTCGGCACCATCTTCTCGGTCCTGCGCGCGCCCGAGGATTGCGCGGGCCGCGAGGTGACCGAGGAGGATTTCCTCCAGACCGGCCGCGCGCAGGTGGCGGCGGGCTATGCCATTTACGGCCCGCAGACGCTGCTGGTCCTGACCGTCGGCACCGGTGTGTACGAGTTCACGCTGGACCGCGAGATCGGGTCTTGGCGGCTGACCGACGGACCGATGCGGATCCCGACCGGCACGAAGGAATTCGCGATCAACATGGCACGCCGCCGCCAGTGGTCGCCCGGCATCGCCCGCTATATCGAGGAACGCATCCTGGGCACCGAGGGGCCGTGCGGCGTCGACTACAACATGCGCTGGACCGCCTCGATGGTCGCCGACATCCACCGCATCCTGAAGCGCGGCGGCGTGTTCCTCTATCCCGCCGACGACCGGGCGGGCGGCAAGGCCAAGCTGCGCCTGTTGTACGAGGCCAATCCGATGAGCTTCCTGATCGAACAGGCGGGCGGCACGTCGATCGACGGCGCCATCCCGATCATGGATGTCGAGGCGGTCGGCCTGCACCAGCGCGTCGGCGTCGTCCTGGGCGACCCGGAAGAAGTGGCGCTGATCGCGGAATATGGACGCATGGGGTAACTCCACCCTTCGTGACCACCCCGGCGAAGGCCGGGGCCCAGGCTCCAACAAGCCTGTGGCGCGCCGGGCGAGTCGGGGCAGGCCGGTGCATCCCGTCCCCGCCGGTTCACCGCAACGGGGCCCCGTCTTCGCCGGGGTGCCGGTTGTCGTGAAGTCAGGGTTGCCGCATTATCCCGTTCAGCCTGAGCGAAGTTGAAGGCCACGCCCCTACCCCGGCCCCACCGACTCCCGCGCGACCAGTTCGAAATCGAGCACCCGATCCTCCACCGCCTGCGAGCGGAGCGAGGCCAGCACCTGCTCCACCGCGCGGAAGGCCATGTCGCCCACCGGCTGGCGGACGACGGTCAGCGGCGGCCAGAGACGCGCGGCGATGGCGGTGTCGTCGAACCCGGTCACCGCCAGGTCATCGGGCAGGCGCAGCCCCATGCGATGCGCCGCGCCGATCAGGCCCGCCGCCATGTCGTCACTGCTGCACAGAATCGCGCTCGGCCGTTCCGGCAGCGTCAGCAACGCTCGCCCCGCCTGCGCACCTGACTCCGGATCGAAGCCACACCGCACGACCAGCGCCGGATCGTAAGCGACCCCGCTCGCCGCCAGCCCGTCGCGAAACCCCGCCAGCCGCTCCGCCGCGACCGAGAACGTATCGGGCCCCGCCAGAAAGCCGATCCGCCTATGCCCCCGCCCCGCGACATGCGCCGTCACCGCCGCCATCGCCGCACGGTTGTCGATCCGCACGGTCGAGATATCGGCCATGCGCTGCCCCGTCGCGATCGCCGCCGCCGCCACGCCGAGTTCGACGAACAGCCCCGATCCGCTCAGCAACTCGGCAAAGGGCGGCACCAGCAGCACCCCCGCCGCGCCGCTCTGCACCAGGGAACGCACCGCCGCCTCGGCGGCCTGGCGGGTCAGTTCCTCCTCGCCTTGCGCGATGAACTGCAACCCGCGCGCATTGGTCGCCCGCAGCGCGCCGAGCAGGATCGAGTCGATGAACGGCGTCCCGCGACTGCTATAGACCAGCCCCAGCGTGGTCGCCCCCGCCTTGGCCAGGCGGCGGGCGGCGATATTCGGCCGGTATCCCAGTTCCTCGATCGCGGCGAGCACGGCGGCGCGCGTCGCGGGGCCGACCTTGCCCGCGCCGTTGATGACGTTGGACACGGTCATCGCCGACACACCCGCACGCTCGCCGACCGCGCGGATGGTGACGCCTTCGGGACGTTTAGTAGCCGACATTCAACCCCTTCCTCCCCTGTAAGGGGAGGGGGACCATGCGCCAGCATGGTGGAGGGGTGTCCCCGTTGGCGAGGAATATCCACCTCTCCGACCGGGACACCCCTCCGTCAGGCCTGCGGCCCGGCACCTCCTCTTGCAGGGGAGGAATGAAAGTCGCGCTCCGATTCAAACCGCCCCCGCCTTCAGCCCCTTGACCGCATGGTCCGCCGCGCGGGCGGTCAGCGCCATGAAGGTCAGCGAGGGGTTCACGCACGACACCGATGCCATCTGCGCGCCGTCGGTGACATAGAGGTTCGAGGCGTCATGCGCCTGGCTCCACTTGTTGAGCACCGAATTGCGCGGGTCCGCGCCCATCCGCGCGCCGCCCATTTCGTGGATCGCGTCGCCCGGCACATGCTCGGACTCGCCGCTGGTCACGTTCTTCAGGCCCGCCGCGCGCAGCATCGCCTCGCCCTCGCGCCGGGCATCGGCCATCATCTTCAACTCGTTGTCGCGGAAAGTGACGTCGAACTTCATCAGCGGCACCCCGAACCGGTCGACCTTGCTGCTGTGAAGCGACACGCGATTATCCTCATAGGGCAGGCATTCGCCGAACGCGCCCATGCTGAACTGCCAGGGACCATAGCGGCGCATACCATGCTTCATCTCCGCGCCGAAGCCGACCGGCTTGGCCGCGTTGCGATAGGCCGAACCCTGATAGCCATAGCCGCGCCGGAACCCCAGCCCCTCGTCACCCTTCAGGTTGCGGAAGCGCGGGACATAGACGCCGCCGGGGCGACGGCCATATTCGATCAGGTCGTCCATGCCGGGAATCTCGCCCGACACGCCGACGCGGAAGATATGGTCCATGACATAGCGGCCCAGCGTCCCGCTGCTGTCGAAATGGCTGCGCCCCGATCCGGCGGCGCGCGAGTTCATGAGGATCTGCACCGACGCCATGGCCGAGGCGCAGACGAAGACCAGGTTCGCATTGACCGTCTGCGCCTGCCCCGTCTTGGTATCGACATAGCGGACGCCGGTGACCTTCTTCCGGGCAGGATCATAGTCGATCCCCGTCACCACCGCATCCGACTGGAGCGTCAGCCGCCCGGTCGCGCGCGCGGCGGGCAGGGTCACCGCCTGGGTCGAGAAATAGGCGCCGAACGAGCAGCCATTGCCGCACTGGTTGCGGAACTGGCACTTGGTGCGGTTCTGGTCGGGCTTGTCCTCGGTCATGTTGGACAGGCGGGTGTGGATCAGCTTGCGGCCGGGAAACTGGCCCTCCAGCCGTTCCTTCAGCCATTTCTCCGCGACGTTCATCGGCATCGGCGGCTGAAACTCGCTGTCGGGCAGATAGGGCAGGTTCTCCCGTGAGCCCGACACGCCGATATATTTCTCGACATAGGAATACCACGGCGCGACGTCGTCGTACCGGATCGGCCAGTCGGCGGCGACGCCCTCGCGCTTGTTCGCCTCGAAATCGTCGGGGCTCCAGCGGAAAGACCAGCGCCCCCAGATCAGCGACTTGCCGCCGACCGCGCCGGGGCGGATCCAATAGAATTTGCTGCCCTCGTCATAGGCATAGGGATTCAGCCGGTCGTCATTGTAGAATTTCTGGTTGCTGGGCGCGACATAGCCGTGCCTGGCGATGAAATAATCGCTCTCCACCAGCGGCTTGGGCATGATGTTGCGCGCGGGCACCTCAAAGGCGGGCTTGCCGTCATAGGGATAGCCCTCGCCATGTTCGACCATGACGCCCCGGTCGAGCATCAGGACGCGCAAGCCCTTTTCGGTCAATTCCTTGGCGGCGAAACCGCCGCTGATGCCCGACCCGATCACGATCGCGTCGAAACGGTTCGTCGCCGCCATGGCTGTCCTCCCTAAAATCTTGTTATCGTATCAGAAACGCAAGCTACTGAGCGTCCGGTAGCTGGTCGTGATGTCGGGCAGATAGGGCGCGGGCGCCTGGTCGTTCTCGACATAGAAATGCTTTACGCCCGCCATGCGGTTGAGCTTGAACAGCGCGGCGAAGTCGATCGTGCCCGCGCCCACCGCCGTCATGCTGCCATCGGCACGCGCATCCTTGACGTGATAGGCATAGATGCGCCCGGCATGCCGCCGGATCAGCGCGGCCGCATCCTGCCCCGCATGGATCGCCCAGTAGAGGTCGATCTCCAGCTTCACGAGCGCCGGGTCGGTCGCCTTCAGCATCCGGTCGTACAGGCTGATGCCGCCGGGCCGGTTGGTGAATTCGAAATCGTGATTGTGATAGGCAAAGCCCAGCCCGGCCTTCTTCAACCCCTCGGCGAAGCGATTGAAGTTGGGCAGCGCGGCATTCCACCCCGCCTCGGTCCGGTGCTCGTCGGTCATATAGGGCAGGACGACCGTATCGGCGCCCAGCGTCTTGGCCATCACCACCGACTTGTCGAAATTGCCCAGCAACGCGTCATAGCCGATATGCACCGACGGCGCCTTCAGCCCCAGCCGGTCCTGCGTGCGGCGGAGCATGGCATGGTCCATCGCGTCATAGCCGCCCCCGCCATATTCGACTTCGCGATACCCGATCCTCGCCACCGCCTCGAGCGTCTTGACCGGATCGGCCGCGAACAGCTCGCGGACCGTATAGAGCTGAAGCCCGATCCGCCCCAGTTGTGCGGCCTGCGCGGTGCCCGGCAACAGCGCGGCGGCACCCAGGCCCAGCCCTGCGCCCATCAGCGAACGACGGTCGATCATGCCGAATATACCTTGTTGACCTGAGAATAGGGAAAGGCGCCGTTATATTCACCGGGCACCGGCAGATATTCGCGCTCCTGCGTGATGCCGATCTCCGACGTGTAATAGCCGGTGATGACCAGCTGCCGGAACGGCTCGAAAAAGGCGCGGCCCTCGGGCAGCACGCCTTCCATCGCCTCGGTCAGCAGCGTGTCCTGCTGCCCCGCGCTCGCCTTGGCGGCGGGGATGCGGTTGACGCTCTGGCTGCGCGCCTCGATCGCGTTCAGCCCGGCGATGATCGGCAATCTGTCGTCGGGCCCGGCCCAGTCGGCCAGCATCTTCTCGATGAACTCGGGCACCTTGGCCGCGATCGCGCCGGGCGTGTCGGTGGTCGGGATCACCCGCTCGGACAATGCGACCATCGTCGCGCGCTGGGTCGGGGTGAAGACGGCGACGCTGGGCGGACCTTCGGAGATGATGGGAATGCCCCCTCGCGCCTGCTCCACCGCCCCCGCCGCGCGGGCGATGGGCGCGAACAGCGCGGAGCCGAACATGGCGGTGATCCCCGCCAGCGCATGTCTACGGTCTATCATCGGGCATCCTCCGGCAGGTCCTGCGCGATCGCCTCGGGCGGCAGGCGGCGGACCCAGATGTTGCGGAACGAAACGGGTGAATCGTGATCCTGAAGCTGGATCGGCGCGGCGTCGCCATGCGCCTGGTATTTCTCGACCTGGCGCCAGACGGTCGTGCCCAGCACCGCCTGATGGTTCTGGACGACGACGCCGTTCAGCAGGGCGGTGACATAAGCGGGGCGCAGCAGCTTGCCGTCGGCGGCGAAGCGTGGCCGCTCGAAGATGATGTCGTAACTCTGCCACGCACCGGGCTTGCGCGCCGCGTTCACCAACGGCGGCTTCCAGGCATAGACCGCGCCGACCTGGCCATCGGCATAGGTCGGGTTGTCATAGCCGTCGAGGATCTGCACCTCGTAGCGCTGCATGAACCAGATGCCGCTATTGCCCCGATCCTGCGACGACTTTTGCGGCGGGTTGGGCGAGCGGAACTCCAGGTGCAGTTGCACGTCGCCGAAGCTCTCCTTGCTGACCAGCACGCTTTCCCCCTTGCCGTCGCGCGGCGGCACGGTCAGCACGCGGTCCTTCAGGACCCAGGGCTTGCCGCTGGGCGTCCAGCCATCCATCGAGCGCCCGTCGAACAGCACCACCGCATCAGACGGCGCGCCGCCCGCTCCCGCGGCGGGTGTCACCACCCTGGGCGCGGGCCGGTCGGGATCATGGACATGCCATTTGCCGCCGGGCAGCATCGGCGTATCGCGGAAACCGAGCCCCGGCTTGTCTTGGCCCGGCTTGTCCTGGGCCATGGCACCACTCGCCAATATCACGGCGATCAACGGTAGCATCCGCATCGCTCCCCTCCTCATGCTGTCGGATCGATCGCGCGATAGGCCGCGATCAGCCTGTCTTCGCCCGCCCTGCCCTTGATCGAATTGCCATGTTCCATGCCGATCACGCCGGTGTAGGCGCGCTCCTTCAGGTATCGGCAGACATTGGCGTAATTGACCTCGCCGCTGCCCGGTTCGTTGCGGCCGGGATTGTCGCCGAACTGGATATAGCCGATCTCACCCCAGCACAGCTTGAGCGTCGGGATCAGGTTCCCGGCCTGAATCTGCTCGTGATAGAGGTCGGCCAGCACCTTCACGCCGGGGCTGTTCACCCCGCGCGCCACGGCATAGCCCTCCGCGATCGACTGCATGAAGACGCCCGGATGATTGGTCCGCGTGTTCAGCGGTTCCATCACCAGCGTCAGGCCATGCGGCGCGACGATATCGCCCGCCCGGCGCATGACGTCGATGACGCGGCCCTGCTGGATCGCGGGATGAAGCTTCCTGTCCATGAAGCCGGTGACGACGGTGGCGCATTTGGCATTGGCGCGCTTGGCCACCTCGACCGCGTTTCGCACATCGGCCAGGAACGCGCTGCGCTCGGCCTCGTCATCGCCGCCGAGCAAGGGCCGCGAGTCCGCCCATTTGGGCATGGACGCGACGAAGACCCCCATCGTCATGTTCCGCTGGCGCAGCGCCCGGGCGATCGCCTCCTGCTCGGCAACCGGGCGCAGGGCATATTCATTGTCTTCCCAGGCCCAGAAACCCTGGTCGGCGGCGAAGGCGATCTGTTCGACCGAACTCGTACCCCGGCTGGCGAAGCTGCCCAGATGCGGCGCGAAGCCCAGCGTGAAGCGCGCGGCGGTGGAGGATGGGCCCGCTTTCCGCCCCGCCAGCGCGGCCGCGGTCGGAACCGCGGCGGCCAGACCGCCCATGACGGTGCGGCGCGATACGGTCATGCCGCCGTGCCCAGCGTCGCCTTGCGCGGACGCCGCCGCTCGGCCAGCCAGATGCCGCCGAATACGAACAGCAGGATGACCGGCACGATCGCCAACCGCGCGAAGGATTGCGACGCCGCCGCATCCTCGACCTGGCGCAGCGCTTCTCCGGTCAGCCGCTTGAACGCCTCGGGCCCACCGGCCAGCTCGACCTTGGCTGCATCGAACATCGCGCCCAGTTGCGGCAGGACGAAGAAGCTGGCCAGCGCGCCCGCCGACCCGACCAGACCCAGCGCCCAGGCGCCGCCGCGCGGATACCGCTCCGCCACCGAGGCCAGCATGGTCGGCCACATCGCGCACACGCCCAGGCCCCAGACGGTCGAGGCCAGGATCGCCGCGACCGGCGACTGCGCGCGCGACAACAGGAACAGGCCGATGCCCGCCATCAGGCTCGACACCCAGAGCAGCCCCGGATTGGACAGCCGCCCCGCGATTCGCCCGGCAAAGTGGCGGAAGACGAACATCAGCGCGCTGACATAGACCAGCAGCAATATGCCGCGCATCCCGACCCGGCTGCTCAGCGCCACGTCGAGCCACTGGCCCGGGGCCAGTTCGGACGCGGCGGTCAGGAACATCGCGCCGAACCAGACGAAGAAGCTCGGCCGCCTGAACACCTCGGCGATCATGCCGCCGAAGCCGACGTCGCGCACTTCGCGCGGAACCGGCGGGAAGTGCGTAGTCGCCGCCATCACCAGCACGCCGAGCGCGGGGATGAGGACCAGCGCCATGATCGCCTGCCACGACAGGACTTCGGCCAGCAGCACGCCCGCCAGCCCACCGACGATCAGCCCGCCGGGATACCAGGCGTGGAGCACGTTCAACCGGTGCGTCGTTTCCTCCGGGTAAAGCCGCGCGGTCAGCGGGTTGATCGACGCTTCCGCCAGGCCCCAGCCGATCCCGCTGAGCAGCATCCCGCCCCAGACGATGTGATAGACCGCCATGCCGCTGGCCACCTGTCCCGCGCCGATGATCGCCGTCGTGCCGACCAGGAAACACACGCCGCACCCGATCAGCATTTGCCGCGCGCCGATCCGGTCGAGCAGCGCGCTCGCCACGAACAAGGTCGCGGCAAAGCCCAGAAATGCCGAGCCCAGTGCCGAGCCGATCAGCTCGCCTGCCTGGACCGGCGCGATGGGATCGATCCATTGCGCCTTCAGGCTGCTCGCCACCGCCGCGCGCAAGGCCGCGCTTGCCGCCGCCGTGAACAGCGCCAGCACGCTCAGCCAGAACAGCCGCGACCGATTGTCCGGTATCGCCTCCATGCCCCTCTCCTGCTTATATTTTTTGTTAGACTTTACCTTCCGGGGCGGATGGTCAAGCCATTGCAATCGTTAAATTCCCAGCCAGCGCCGATTGGCATCGGGATCACCCCCACCGGCAAAATCGTCAAAGGCGCGCTCGGCCCGGCGGATCATGTGCGCCGCGATGAAAGGTGCCCCCTCACGCGCGCCGTCCTCCGGATGTTTCAGGCAGCATTCCCATTCCAGCACCGCCCAACCGGCGTAACCATATTGGGTGAGCTTGGAGAAAATCCCGCCGAAATCGACCTGTCCGTCGCCCAGCGACCGGAAGCGTCCCGGCCGGTCCACCCAGTCGCTATAGCTGCCATAGACGCCCGCACGCCCGGTCGGGTTGAACTCGGCATCCTTGACGTGGAACATGCGGATGCGGTCGTGGTAGAAATCGATGAATTGCAGGTAATCCATCGCCTGCAACACGAAATGGCTGGGATCGTAGAGGATGTTGGCGCGACCATGCCCGCCCACCGCGTCCAGGAACCGTTCGAAGGTCGTGCCGTCGTGCAGATCCTCGCCGGGATGCAGTTCATAGCAGAGGTCGACCCCTTCCTCCTCGAACGCATCCAGGATCGGCCGCCAGCGCTTGCCCAGTTCGGCAAAGCCCTCCGCCACCAGCCCGGCGGGCCGCTGCGGCCAGGGATAGACGAAGGGCCAGAGCAGCGCGCCGGAAAAGGTCGCATGCGCCTTCAGCCCCAGTCGCCGACTGGCCTTGGCGGCGTAACGGAGCTGCTGGACCGCCCATTGCTGGCGCTCGGCGGGCTTGCCCCGCACCGCCTCGGGCGCGAAGCCATCGAACGCCGCGTCATAGGCGGGGTGCACCGCGACCAGCTGGCCCTGCAAATGGGTCGACAGCTCGGTGATCGCCACCCCCGCCTCGGCACAGCGCCCGGCGAGGTCGTCGCAATAATCCTGGCTTTCGGCGGCCGCTTTCAGGTCGATGCAGCGTGCATCCCAGGTCGGGATCTGCACGCCTTCATAACCCGCCTCCGCCATCCAGCGCGCCGCCGAGTCGAGCGTGTCGAACGGTGCCGTGTCGCTCATGAACTGCGCCAGGAAGATGCCCGGCCCACGCATGGCGCCATTAGCGGTCATTTCGCCGTCTCTGCCTTGAGGTACGCGATCAGCGCCGCGCGCTTGGCGGGGTCGGCGACGCCGATCGGCATCCGGGTGCCCGGCACCTTCTTCATCGGCGCGGCGATGAACTCGTTCAGCGTCTTGTCGTCCCATTTCAGCCCGGAGGCCTTCATCGCGGGCGAATAGTTGAAGCCCGCGACCGAGCCCGCCGGGCGTCCGAACACGCCGTTCAGATTGGGGCCGACTCCGTTGCGCCCGCCCTTGGTCAACGTGTGGCAGGCCCGGCATGCGGCAAAGGCCTGCGCGCCCGCCGCCGGTGCGCTCTGCGCGACCGAAGGGGCCTGCACGGCCAGCAGGATGGCGGCCAGGGCAGGTACCCCGGCGGCCAGCACGATCAGCTGCCTCATCCTCACTCTCCTGAAATTTTCTTATCCAGACTCGCTGGTTCGATCGAGAGTTTACCGTTAAACCAATGCCATGCAAGCACCGAATGTCGCGTTTGAACCGGCACGGATGACGAGAGAGGATGATGGCGATGCGCAGGCTGAAATGGGCGATGGCGGGCGGCGGCGAGGGCGCGTTCATCGGTGGCGTGCACCGGATGGCGGCGGCGCTCGACGGGGACTGGGACCTGGTCGCGGGCACGTTCAGCAGCGATCCCGAGCGCAACCGGCGCAGCGGCGACTCGCTCGGCCTCGACCCCGCGCGCGTCCATGACACGATCGACGCGTTGCTGGCCGACGAACGCGCGCGGCCCGAGGACGAGCGGGTCGACGCCGTCGCCATCGTCACCCCCAATCATCTCCATGCGCCGATGGCAATCGCCGCGCTGAATGCCGGTTTCCCGGTGTTCAGCGAAAAACCGATGGCGATGAACCTGGCCGAGGCGCAGGCCATCGCCGAGGCGGCGCGGGCGTCGGGCCGGCTCTATGCCCTGGCCTTCACCTATAGTGGCTACCCCATGGTCGAGGAGGCGCGCGCGCGTGTCGCACGCGGCGACTTCGGGGCGATCCGGCTGGTCCATGTCGAATATGTCCAGGGCTGGCTGAGCAGCCCGCTCGACCGCGAAGGCAACAAGCAGGCCGAATGGCGTACCGACCCCGCCCGCGCCGGGCTGGGCGGCGCGCTCGGGGATATCGGCACCCACGCCTTTCAGCTTGCCGAGCATGTCGCCGGGCTGACGGTCGAGGCGCTGTCGGCGGACGTGACCACCCATGTGCCGGGGCGGATGCTCGACGACGACGTCAACGTCCTGCTGCGCTTCGCCGGGGGCGCGCGCGGCACACTGCGCGCGACCCAGGTGGCGGCGGGCGAGGAGAACGGCCTGCGCCTCCGCATCCACGGCGAGAAGGGTGGCCTCGAATGGTCGCAGATGGAGCCCAACACGCTCACCCTGCGCTGGCTCGACCGCCCGGCCGAGATCGTCCGCGCGGGCGGTCCGGGCCTGAGCCCCACCACCCTGCCCCGCCTGCGCACCCCCTCCGGCCATCCGGAGGGCTATATCGAGGCATTCGGCAACCTCTACCGCGCGGTGGCGGGGACACTGCGCGACGGCGGTCCGGCCGGGGGTGGCGCGCCGGGCGAAGCGACCTGGTTTCCGGGTCTGGAGCCGGGCCTGCGGACGATGGCGTTCGTCGAGGCGGTGCTGGAAAGCGCGCGGTCGCAGGACAAGTGGACGGTGTTCCCGGTTCTGGACGGGAGTGTCGCAGTCTGATCTGGGCGAATATGGGCGCCGCGTGATAGCTGCGCCGTGACATCGGCCAGCGGGGGACGCGGCATGAAGGCGGCAACCGGAATCGCGGCGCTCTGCGCGCCTCTGCTGCTGGGAGCGGCCCGCGTGCCTGTCGAGTATGTCGTTCAAGGCGATGCCCTGTTGCCCGTCCGCCTCAACGGCAGGACCGCCACGTTGCGGATCGACCCGGCCGCGCCAGCCATGCCGCTGATCCATGCCGAGCTGGCCGAGCGCGGTGGGTTGAAGATGACGGGGCCCTTCGGCGTCAGCATCGGTTATGCCGTCCGGCCCGTTCCGGTCACGGCCCGAACGCCGGTCGTGCGGATCGATTTCGATAACCGGACCGTCAAGCGCCGGGTCGGTTGGACATCGCGGCCCTTCGCCATGGTAGCCGATGGCAGCACCGGACCGGAGGCCATGTTCGAACCGATCGTCCGTTTCCAGTTCCATGCCTCGGTCGCCGGGGAAAGGACCCTGTCACTACCGATGGACCGCGATAGTGGGCCGCTGGGCATGTTCGGTAATTTCGGCACGACCTATGCGCGTATCCAAGTCGGCGGCGAACCGATGCGGGTGCGCTTCGATCCTTATCATGCCCGCTCGCTGGTGACCGCGGCCGCCGGGGCTCGGATCGCGGCGGTGCATGGCGTGGAGATTTCGGGCCGGGCGGTGCCCACCGAAATCTTCTTCGGCGTCGAACGCCCGGTTCGGACCCTGACGCTGCACCAACCGATGCAACTGGGCACGCTCTCGATCGCGACACTCGGCCTGCGCGCGGCCGATGATGGCAGCGTCCGGGGCATTCGCGACGAGGAGGAACACCCTGTCCATGTCGACCCCGACGAAGTGGTCGTGACCGCAAAGGGCAAAAAGCACGATCCCCGCCGCGACACCCTTTCACTGGGCCAGGACTACCTGTCCCGCTGCTCGTCGCTGGTCTTCGACCGTGACGCCGGGGTCATTCGCCTGACCTGCGCCTAAGCGGTTTTGACGCCCCGCCCCCGGACGATCCCCACCGCACCGGCCAGCACGGCGACGTCCTCGGCAAAGCCCGTCTTGGTCTGGCCGTAGCGGCCCAGCGCCGCCATCCGCCCGCGCCAGCCGGGATAAGAGGCGACCACCGCCGTCACGCCGCCGATCGCCGCCCCCAGCCAGCGATGCTTCGGACCGGACAGCGCCGCACCCGCGATCGCCGAGGTCGTGAACCGGGCCGCTAGCCCGATGGGGACGATCCGATCGGGCGCCGTCTTCTGCTTGTCGCCCGCCATCTCGCCGATCGCCAGCGCCAGCGTCCCCGCCGCGACGATCGGGTTGGCCAGATAGCGCAGCACGCCCTTGCCGACCGGCAACTGCCCCCGCGCGGCGGCGATCGACACGGCGGCCAGTGGCGTCATGGCGCGCTGTCCGCCGACCAGACCCATTTTGAACGGCGCGAGCAGCGGGGTAAGGGAGAGGGCGGGCATGGCATTGACCTCGTGTCTGAAAATCCGACCGCCTCAACGCTTTGCCCCGGCCTGCGGGTTCCCCCTTCCCCTGCCGCCCCGGCTTTTGGCATGATGGCGGCCATGATCCGCATCCTCACCGCCGCCGCCCTGCTGTCGCTCGCCGCCTGTTCCTCTCAGGACCAGCCCAAGGGATTGAGCGCCGCCGAAAACGACCAGTTGAACGAGGCTGCCGCGATGCTGGATGCCAATGCAGTCGATCTGAACGCCTTGGCACCTTCGGACGTTGGGGCGGAAAATCCCACCGATAACGAAAGCTGACGCCCCATGACCGACATGCCGCTTCGCCGCCTGGGTTCGACCGACCTGATGATCGCCCCGCTGGTACTGGGCGGCAACGTCTTCGGCTGGACCGCCGACCGCGCGGCGAGCTTTGCGGTGCTCGACGCATTCGTCGATCAGGGCGGCGTGCTGATCGACACCGCCGACGTCTATTCCGCCTGGGTCGATGGTCATCGGGGCGGCGAGTCCGAGGCGATGATCGGCGAATGGCTGAAGGCCAGCGGCAAGCGCGACCAGGTGCTGATCGCGACGAAGGTCGGGATGCTGCCCGGCGAGGGCGGCGAGAAACTGGCCCCCGCCCGGATCGCCGCTGCGGCCGAAGCCTCGCTCAAACGCTTGGGCACCGACCGGATCGACCTGTATTTCGCGCATCAGGATGACGAGGACCAGCCGCAGGAGGCGGTGATGGAGGCCTTTGCCAAGCTGGTCCAGGCGGGCAAGATCCGGGTGATCGGCGCATCCAACTATCATGCGGCACGCCTGAAATCGGCGAACGAAGCCGCGCGCGATGCGGGCCTGCCGCGCTACCACGTGCTTCAGCCCGAATATAATCTGGTCAGCCGCCAGAAGTTCGAGGGCGAGTTGCAGGATTACTGCGTCACCGAGAATATCGGCGTGGTCCCCTATTACGGCCTGGCCGCCGGGTTCCTGACCGGCAAATATCGCAGCGACGCGGACCTGTCGCAAAGCGTGCGGGGCGCGAAGATGGGCGAGCTGTTGCACGGCAAGGGTGCAGCAGTGCTGGAGGCGCTGGACGCCGTGGCCGAAGAAACCGACGCGACCCCGGCGCAGGTCGCGCTCGCGTGGCTGATGGCGCAACCCGGCGTGACCGCGCCGATCGCCAGCGCGACCAGCGTGAAGCAGCTGCTGGAGTTGACGCCTGCCATGCGCCTCGCCCTGTCCGATGCCCAGCTGGCCCGCCTGACCGAGAGCTTGACTTGAGGCGAACAAACTTCAAGTATGTTAAGTCTTGGAACGGACAGATTTTCTCAGGAATTGAACGAGGCCTATGACAATCAAGCCTCCGACCATTCTGGTGGTCGATGACCAGCCCTTGCTGCTGTTGCACGTTCAGTTCGCTTTCGAGGATGCGGGGTACCGGGTGATCCAGGCGACCAGCGCCGATGAAGCGCTGGTCGCGCTGGACAGACACCCCGAAATTCGCGCGGTGTTCACCGATGTGACGATGCCGGGCACACTCGACGGCGCGGCGCTCGCCACGCGGTTGCGCGAATCCCATCCGCATGTCGCGATCATCGTCACGTCCGGCGACGCGAACTATGTGCCCGACGCCCTGCCCGTGGGCGTTCGCTTCGTGCCCAAGCCCTATACGGGGTCGGGCATCATCAGGATGATTTCGGAAGAGGTCGTCTGAGCGGCACCGGTGCGCAGCCGGGTCAGGTCACCTGGTTGCGGAACACACCGGGACGCCCGATCAGATACCCCTGGACCTGATCGCAGCCCAGGCTGCGCAGGGTCGTCAACTGCGCTTCGGTTTCGACCCCCTCGGCGACGATCGGGATGTTCAGGCTGCGCCCCAGGCCCAGTGACGCGCGGACGATCGACAATGCCGGGCCGTGCGCATCCATCGCGCTGATGAAGCTGCGATCGATCTTGATCTTGTCGAAGGGGAATTGCTGAAGACTGCTGAGCGAGGAATAGCCGGTGCCGAAATCGTCCATGACGATCTGCACGCCCGCCGCACGCAGCGTGCGCAGATTGGCGGTGGCGGTCTCGCGCTGTTCGATCAGCACACCCTCGGTCACCTCCACCTCGACGCGAACGGGGTCCATGCCATGCGCCAGGATCGTCGCCAGCATCTGCTCGCCCAGTTGCGGCTCGCGCAGCTGCACCGGGGACAGGTTGATCGCCAGCTTCCAGTCCATCGGCCAGTGGCGCGCCGTGGTCAGCGCCTCGACCAGCAGATATTGGCCGATATCGGCGATCAGCCCGTGCTCCTCGGCCAGTGCGATGAAGGTATCGGGGCTGATCGGCCCCAGCACCGGATGCGTCCAGCGGGCCAGTGCTTCCTGGCCGATGATCCGGCGCGACGCACAATCGGCGATGGGCTGGAACACCAGGCTCATCTCGCCCCGGCTCGCGGCCTCGCCCAACTCATGCGCCAGCCAGTGGCGCTGGCGCCGGTCCTCGTCCATCGCCGTGTCGTAATGGCGCGCACGGTGACGGCCATCGGCCTTGGCGCGGTACAGCGCGATGTCGGCACAGGCCTGTAGTTCGTCGCTCTCGCTGCCATGGCATTGCGACAGGGCGACGCCGATGCTCATGCGGATGGTGGGGGCGGCACGGTCCTGCGCCACGGTATCGAAAATCCGGCTCAGCACCATGCAGGCATCGTGTTGGTCAGGAGCCAGATAATGGATGATCGCGAATTCGTCGCCGCCGATGCGCGCAACGACGTCCTCCTCCCCCGCCGCGGTGCGCAGGATCGTGCCCGTTCGCTGCAGCATGATGTCGCCCGCGGCATGGCCCAGCGTGTCGTTGACGCTCTTGAATCCGTCCAGATCGATCGCCAGCAGCGCGATCCGTTGTCCCGCGCGAAGTGCCTGGTCCATTCGCTCGGCAAAGACCAGGCGGTTGGCCAGCCCGGTCAGCGAGTCGTGATGCGCCAGATACTCAACCTGTCGCTGTGCCCGTTCGCGTGTTTCCCGCTCCTGCGCCAGGGTCTGGAGCGCGCGGGTCAACTCGCCCAGTTCGTCGCTGCGCCGGGCATAGGGCAAGGCGGGCAGCGCCCGTCCGCCATTCATGCCGCGCACCGCCAGGACGATCGTCATCAGCGGCCCGACGATCCGCCAGCGCAGCCACAGGATCAGACCGCCGACCAGGGCGACCATCATCACCGCAGCAACAATGGTCTCGACCATCGTGCGCTGCGATACGATCTCGGCTTCCCGTATCGGGGCCTTCAACTCCTGGCGTAGCGCCTGGCGAACCGCGTCGCGCCAATATTCCAGGGATCGCAGCGCGTTCTGAAATTGCGGCAGGCCGTCATAAAATGCGCTGGGGTCGGCTTTTCCTGCAACCAGCAGGGCATGGGTGACGCGGACGAACCGCTGTTCGGCGGCACGAACCTCCGCTTCCGCTCGCTGGCCATAAACCGTCTGGGCAACGGGCCCATTCGCGTCCGGACGACGCTGCACATCGACCGATCGTGCGATCGTCGCCCATTCCGCCGCCGATCGGTTGGCGGTCCGTCCGTCAAGCGCCAGGACCTGCCTGCGCAGATCGCGCAGCCGGGTGTCGGCTTCGGCGAAACGGCCCAGCGTGCTGGTGATCCGTTCGATCGTCTCGACCGTGGCGATCAGCCGCCGGTCGAGCGACACCCCCGCCAGGGTCAGCGCCGTCGAGGTGAACAATACGATCGACAACGCGACCGCAAAGCGGACTTCCAATGAACGGAAACGGGAAAACAGCCAATTCATCGCGGCAGCGTGATGACCGATGGCCCCCTTAAATTTAATGAAGGTTAGTAAAAAAGATTTCTCCTGCCCTGACAGCGCCATATCGCCCGGCCGCACCGAAGGACGCGAGAATGGGGAGCGTCAGTCGGCCGCGCAGGCCAAGGACGCGACGGCCCGTTCCCGTTCGTTGACGATCAGGGCACGTCCCGCCGCAGCCACGGCGCGTTGCGGGCAATCGGGGCGTGGGCAGCGGCGACATCCCGGTCCGATCGGTATCGCGCGGACGGCCGGATCCAGTCCTTGCAAAGCCGCCAGCTGGCTCGCCAGATCGCCCGCCAATCCCAGCACGATCACGAACCGCGCGGTCACGCCCGATGACGATCGCCCCGCATGGTCGACCCGGCGGGCGATGGTCACGAACGGCGTACCGTCCGGCATCGCCACACGTTGCGGCGGTGGATCGCCTGCCCGGTCGAAGATGCCGAGCGCGTCCCATAGCGGGCAGATACCGTCCGCCTCGGCCAGGCCGGGATCACTGGCCCCGATCAGCCGCTTCGACACCTGCCCCGCCCGGTCGATCCGCAGCATGAAAAAGGGCAGCCCGCGCGCACCGACGCGGTTCAGCGTGGTCAAGCGGTGCGCCAGCTGCTCGTGCGACACGCCGAACCGGCGGCGCAGCACCGCCAGGTCATAGCCCGTCGCCTCGCACGCGCGCAGGAAACGGGCATAGGGCATGACCAGCGCGGCGGCGAAATACTGTGCCAGGTAACGGCGGAACAGCCGCTCGGCGATCCGGTCGCCAAAGGCCGCGCCGCGCGCCAGCGCCTCGATCTCGCCCCGCGCCTCCGACTGCGCCACCTGCACCGCCAGCGCGAAGACGCGACCCGGCGCCTCCAGCATTTCGGACAGCTGCAACTGCCGGGCATGAAGATCCAGCCGGGTCAGCCGGTCGGGCATGATATCGACCGGCAGCACCCGGATGGCGAGCGCATGACGCACTCGCAGCCGTTCGGCGAGCGCCGCATACAGGTCGCCCGCGTTCAGCCGCAACTCGTCGGCCAAGGTCTCTGCGGCGGCATCGAGATCGGGAAAATGGTTACGCCACCGCTCGATCTCGCGACGTACGAGGACGGTCGGATCGGGTGTCGGCGTCATGTCGGCCGCGCCGCCCGCCGCCCCGCCGAGCCGGTCGAAGACGCGTGCGAATGCCTCTGCCCCGCCCGGTGCCGCCGCCAGCCATTCCTCCAGTTCGCTGCGATCGATCTCCAGATCGGCGAACATCGGATCGGCCAGCCGCCGCCGCATCGCCGCAGCCCCTCCCCCCGGTGCCGCGGCGGTCAGCGTGCGCGGGTCGAAGTCGAATGTCTCGACCAGCCGCACCAGCAAGGCGGCGGATACCGGGCGCTGGTTGCGTTCGACCAGATTCAGATAGCTGGGTGAGATGTCGAGCATCTCGGCCATCGCGGCCTGCGACAATGCATTCTGACGACGCACCCGTCGCACCGCATGTCCGGCAATCAGCTTGGTCGCGTTCATGGCCCGCATCCCCTCCCACGCAAAGCTGCGCTTGGGCACAAGCCTTGTCAATTCTTTACAGCCCGACTTGCCACGCCCCCATAATTCCGACCGTGCGACGCGAGCGGATCGCCATGCGCCCTTCGCCAACTGGCCGATGCGGCGCACAGTCGTCGTCAACAAGCGACCATTTGTAAAGGACGATGCGATGCCCAGCTTCCAGGATCTGATCCCCGCCCCCGCCGGACGGTTCGACGGCATCGCCCGTCCCTACACCCCCGCCGACGTCGCACGCCTGCGCGGGTCGATCGCGGTCGAGCATACACTCGCTCGGCGCGGCGCGTTGAAATTGTGGGAGCTGCTGAAGTCCGAGGATTATGTCCATGCGCTGGGCGCGCTGTCGGGCAATCAGGCGATGCAGATGGTGCGGGCCGGACTGAAGGCGATCTACCTGTCGGGCTGGCAGGTCGCGGCCGATGCCAACACCGCCGGGCAGATGTATCCGGACCAGTCGCTCTACCCCGCCAATGCCGGCCCGGAACTGGCGCGGCGGATCAATGCGACGCTCGCCCGCGCCGACCAGATCGAACATGCCGAGGGTGGCGCGACCCGTGACTGGTTCGCGCCGATCATCGCCGATGCCGAGGCCGGCTTCGGCGGCCCACTCAACTGCCACGAGATCATGAAGGCTTATATCGCGGCGGGCGCGGCGGGTGTGCATTTCGAGGACCAGCTGGCGTCGGAGAAGAAGTGCGGCCATCTGGGCGGCAAGGTGCTGATCCCCACCGCCGCGCATATCCGCAACCTGGATGCGGCCCGGCTGGCGGCGGATGTGGCGGGCGTGCCGACCGTCATCTGCGCGCGCACCGATGCGGAAAGCGCCCGGCTGATCACATCCGACGTGGACGAGCGCGACCGCGAGTTCCTGACCGGCGAGCGGACGGCGGAGGGCTTCTTCCGCCTGAAGCCGGGCTCGGGCGTCGACCATTGCATCAGGCGCGGACTGGCCTTCGCGCCCCATGCCGATCTTTTGTGGTGGGAGACGTCGAAGCCCAATCTGGACGATGCACGGCGCTTTGCCGAGGCGATCCGGCGCGAGCATCCGGGCAAGATGCTGGCCTATAACTGCTCGCCCAGCTTCAACTGGGAAGCCAATCTGGACCGCGACGACATCGCCCGGTTCCAGCGTGAGATCGGGGCGATGGGATACAAGTTCCAGTTCGTCACGCTCGCAGGCTTCCATCAGCTGAACTACGGCATGTTCGAACTGGCGCGCGGATACCGGGATCGTGGCATGGCCGCCTATTCCGAGCTGCAGCAGGCCGAGTTCGCCGCCGAGGCGCATGGCTATACCGCGACCCGTCACCAGCGCGAGGTGGGGACCGGCTATTTCGACCTGATCGCGCAAATCGCGGCGGGCGGCGACAGCTCGACCACCGCGCTGGCCGAATCTACCGAGGCCGCCCAGTTCGTCCAGGCCGCCTGACGGCTTCCACTCCCTGTCCCACGCACCAAAGGAGAAAATGCCATGCCGACCGAACCGCGCCGCAGCCGCGCCGTCTTCTCCACCGAAGACTTCGCCCTGATGAAGGAGGCCATTGCCGAGCACGTCAAGCGCGTCGCCGACGACCCGCGCTCGATCAAATTCGCGCACCTGTACCACCGCCTGGGGCGGATCGCCTCCTGAGGCACGCGCACGGCCTTTGACTTCGCTCAGGCCGGGCGGAGGGCAGTACCGAGCCCCCCGTTCGCGCCGAGCGAAGTCGAAATGCGCACCCGAAATGTGACCGGGCATCTCTTGGCTGAACGGAAGGCAGCACGAGGCCCCCACCATCACGCTTTGTTGAACCAACGGAACAACCGCCCCGATCACACGCTGTATCGGCCATGCCCAACACCGGCCTGACCGCGCGCATCCGCGAGAATATCGTATTGTACGGCGCGCTGGCAGCCAATCTGGCGATCGGCGTCGCCAAATTCGTGGCGGCCGGGATCACCGGATCCTCCTCGATGCTGACCGAGGGCGTGCACTCCGTCGTCGACAGCGGCAACCAGATCCTGCTGCTCTATGGCCAGAGCCGCGCCAAGCGGGGGCCCGATGCGATCCACCCGTTCGGTTATGGCCGCGAGCTGTATTTTTGGGCGTTCGTGGTCGCCATCCTGATCTTCGCGCTGGGCTCGGGCATCTCGATCTACGAGGGTTGGCGCCACATCCAGTCGCCAGAGCCGCTGCGCGATCCCACCGTCAACTATATCGTGCTTGCCATCGCCTTTGCGCTAGAGGGTGCCAGCTGGACCATCGCGGTGCGCGAATTCGCGCGGACCAAGGGCAAGAGCGGATGGTGGCGCGCCATCCACGATTCCAAGGACCCGCCAGGGTTCATCGTGCTGTTCGAAGACTCGGCTGCACTTGCCGGGCTGGTGATCGCCGCACTCGGCGTGTGGCTGTCGCACGAGACCGGCGATGCGCGGATCGACGGCCTCGCCTCGATCCTGATCGGCCTGGTGCTGGGCCTTGTCGCGATCCTGCTCGCCCGCGAATCCAAGGGTCTGCTGATCGGCGAGCGCGCCGACCCGGAGGTGGTCGAGACGATCCGCGACATCGTCGCCGCGCGCCCCTGGATCAGTCACGTCAACCATGTCCGCACGATCCACACCGCGCCCGACAGCATCTTTGCGGCGATCAGCGCGGATTTTGTCGACAGCCTCCCCATGGGTGAGGCAGAAACCATGATCGAGATATTGGAGGACGATCTGCGCCGGGCGGTGCCCAGCCTGTCGTCCATCTATATCCGCCCCGAAAAGAAGGAAAACGCCGCCAGGGTGGCAGCCGGACCTGCATGATGAGGCCCCTCATGACGATGTTGATGCGCGCCGCCACGGCTCTTTTCCTGATGTGCGCCTGGGCCCTGCCTGCCCAGGCGGCGGTGACGATCACCTTCTGGAGCCATGAACTGGGCAACAGCTTTCCGCATACCTTCTTCTCGCTGCGCGGGACGGTCGACGCGAACGGCGCGCCAGTGGATGCCAATTACGGCTTCACCGCCAGGTCGATCTCGCCCGCGCTGCTGATGGGTACGGTCAAGGGACGGTTGGACATCTCCAAGCCCTTCTACATCTCGACCAGTGACGCGCAGTTTTCCTATGTCATGACCGATGCGCAATATGCCGACATCCTGGCGCTCGTCGCCGCCTGGGACGAGAAGACCGGCGATTCGCATTACAATCTCAACCAGCGCAACTGCGTCCATTTCGTGCAGGAAGCGGCACGGCGGCTGGGTCTGGTCGGCCTCGACCACCCCGATCTGATGAAGAAGCCGCGCTCCTATCTAAAGGCGGTGGCGCAGGCCAATGCCGACCGGGTGACGATCGTCGGGCAGAACGGCAAGGCCTATCTCGCCTCGCTGCCGCCGCTCCCGGCCGCGCCCGCAGCCTCCGCCACGGTGCAACCGGCACCGGCCAACGCCAATGGCGTGAGCGTTCAGGGGAGGACCGGCACCAGTTCCAGCACGTCGACCACCGACTCGTAAGCGGGGAACGGGAAGGCGATCCGCCAGCGATTGGCGTCGATCCGCTCGACCACCCCCGCCATGTCGCGGGCTCGGTCGCGGCCATAGGCATAGGACCGTTCTTCGTCGCCCAGGACCATCGTGCCCAGAAAGACGCTGCGCGCATCGGTGTCGGGATAGATGCGTCCGGTCAGCCGCTGCGACCCGTCGAGCTTGGTCAGACTGGCGCCATCCGCCGACACCCGGCAGCGGAAATAGGGATAGGCGACATAGGTCAGGACCGCGCGCCCTTGCGTCCCCATCTTGATCGTGCGGCACCGATAGTCGCCATCGGGCAGTTTGGGCTCCGCGATCGAATAGTCCGGGTCCGCCAGCAACCCCAATGCAGCAACCTCCGCCGCCGCGCCGCCCGCCTTTGCCTGGGCAATTCCCTTGACCCAGGCGGTGCGCCAGTTGCGCAGGCGAACCCGGTCATCCTCGGTCGCCGCCAGCCGCCAGTCGGTCGCCTCCTCGGCGCGGTTCGCCTCCGCCGTGCCGACCGCCGCCAGCGCGATCGCGACCCCCAGGATCGACCGCGTCCATGTTGCGGTCACTGGGCGGTCCAGCCGCCATCGACCGACAAATTGGCCCCCGTGATCGCCTTCGCCTCGTCCCGGCACAGGAACAGGGCGAGCGCGGCGACCTGTTCGATGGTCACGAACTCCTTGGTCGGCTGCGCCTTGAGCAGCACATCGTCGATCACCTGCTCGCGGGTCAGGCCGCGCGCCTTCATCGTGTCGGGAATCTGGTTCTCCACCAAAGGCGTCCAGACATAGCCCGGCGAGATGCAGTTGGCGGTGATGCCGTCGGTCGCCACCTCCAGCGCCACCGTCTTGGTGATGCCGACGACCCCGTGCTTTGCCGCGACATAGGCGGACTTGTTCGGGCTGGCGACCAGGCTGTGCGCCGATGCGGTGGTGATGATCCGGCCCCAGCCCTTTGCCCGCATGTGCGGGATCGCCGCGCGCATCATGTGCCAGGCCGAGGACAGGTTGATCGCGATGATCGCGTCCCACTTCTCGACCGGGAACTCGGCGATCGGCGCGACATGCTGGATACCCGCATTGTTGATGACGATGTCGACCGATCCGGTTTCCGCCGCTGCCCGCTCGATCATCGCGGCGATCTGTTCGGGCCGGGTCATGTCGGCGGGGTCGTACAGCGCCTGCGCGCCGCTCACCCGTTCCAGCGCGGCGCGATCCCGCTCGATCGCATCCGCATCGCCGAAGCCGTTGAGGACCACCGCCGCCCCTTCGGCCGCCAGCGCCTTGGCATAGGCCAGGCCGATGCCGGACGTGGAGCCCGAGATCACTGCGGTCTTGCCCTTCAGGAACATGCCATTCTCCCGTGATAGGCCCGCACCATGCGGACAGATGCACGCCCGTGCAACCGCTGTTGCCCTTCGCGGGTTTCATGGCCGAAGGGCCCGATAAGGGAACAAGACGACAAAGGGGTGACGGTGCCATGCGGCTCGACGATTATGACAACGACATCGACGTGGGCGAGGCACAGAGCGGAGGTGGCGGCGGCTTCGGCGGCGGCGGCGGCCTGCTATTCGGGCTGTTGCCATTGATCGGCAGCCGGTTCGGATGCGGCGGCATCGTGGTCGTACTGATCATCCTGGCGGTCGTCGGCATGAACCCCTTGAGCCTGCTGACCGGTGGCGGCAGCGGCAATGCCCCCGTGACCCAGAGCGCGGGATCGTCGGGTTCGGAAGGGGCCCGCCAGACCTGTGAAGCCTCGCCCGAACGCCGCGAAGCCTGCCAGGCGTTTAGCAATGCGGAGAATACCTGGGAAAAGATCTTCGCCGACAATGGGCAGCGTTTCTCGGCCCCCGGCCTGCGTTTCTTCCGGCCGGGTGCGAACAGCGTAACGTCGGGTTGCGGGACGGCTCCGTCAGCAGCAGGGCCGTTCTACTGTCCTTCGGATCGCCGTATCTATCTCGACACCCGCTTCTTTGACGAACTGGCCAACAAGTTCGGCGCGAAGGGCGACTTCGCGCGCAATTACGTGATCGCGCATGAATTCGGCCATCACATCCAGACGCTGCTCGGCACCTCCGACCAGGTTCGCCGCGCGCAGCAGGCGGCGGGCGAGGCGCAGGGCAATGCCCTGTCGGTGCGGCTGGAGTTGCAGGCGGACTGCTATGCGGGCGTCTGGGCGGCCAAGAACCGTGATCGGCTGGAGCCCGGCGACGTCGAGGAAGGCATGACCGCCGCCCGCGCGATCGGCGACGATACGTTGCAACGTGAATCCACCGGTCGGGTCGTGCCCGACAGCTTCACCCATGGCTCGTCGGAACAGCGGATGCGCTGGCTGCGGCGCGGTATGGAAACCGGCGATCCCGCGCAGTGCGATACGTTTTCGGGGGCAATTTAAGGATCGGAGACGTATTCGGCTTGGCCCGCCTTGCCATTTGACCAACCACCCCGCCAAGCGCGCTCCCCCTCCCGCAAGCGGGAGGGGGCCGGGGGAGGGTCCGTCGCGGGCAATGTCGCTAAACACAGGTCACCCCCGGAACGCCATCGCACAGGTGGGACGACAGTCGAAAAGTGCCCTTCGACCTTACAGCTTCACCAGCATCTTGCCCTTGTTACCGCCGGTGAACAGCGCCAGGAACGCCTCGGGCGTCCGATCCAGGCCCTCGAACACGGTTTCCTCGCGCTTCAACCGGCCCTGCTCCAGCATCTCGGCCATGTCGCGATAGAAGCCCGCCTGATCCTTGAAATCGCTGACGATGAAGCCCTGGATCCGCACGCGATTGCCGATCAGGCGCGCCAGATATTTCAGGCTGGTCGGCTTGGCATCATTGTACACGTCGATCATGCCGCAGATCGCAAAGCGGGCATTGGGCTTGGCATGGGCCAGTGCCGCGTCGAGGTGATCGCCACCGACATTGTCGAAATAGACGTCGATGCCATCCGGCGCCGCCTCGCCCAGCGCATCGACGACCGATGTCCCCGACTTATAGTCGATGACCTTGTCAGCACCCAGTTCGCGAACCCAGGCGGTCTTGTCCGCGCCGCCGGCCGAACCGATGACCGTCATCCCCTTGGCCTTGGCGATCTGTACCACGGTCGAGCCGACCGCGCCCGCCGCCGCCGAGACGAACACCGTGTCGCCGGGCTTGGCCTGGGCCACATGGAGCAGGCCGTAATAGGCGGTCATGCCCGGCATACCGAACTGACCCAGATAGGCCTGCGGATCGACACCGAGATCGGGCAGCGGCTGAACATGGGCGGCGGGCAGGATCGCCTCGTCGCGCCAGCCCGCCATGTGGCTGACCAGGGTGCCGACGGCGATGGCGTCGGCACGGCTTTCGACCACTTCGCCGATCGCACCGCCCTGCATCGGCTCGCCGAGCTGGAAGGGCGGGACATAGCTTTTCGTGTCGTTCATCCGTCCGCGCATATAGGGGTCGACCGACAGCCAGCGATTGGCGATCCGCACCTCGCCCTCGCCAAGCGCGGCTAGCGCCTGGTCGATCAGGGCGAAATCACCGGCCACGGGGGTGCCGTTCGGGCGTGCCGCCAGGGTCCAAGCCTTCATCACAATATCCTTATCATTCAACAGCCGCAGACATGGGAAAGGGCCCGGGTGAAGTCCACCCGAGCCCTTCAAGAAAAGTCACTCGATCGTGACGTTTTTCTTTATCAATAACCCCGGCTGGTGTCCGAGGTGCTGCTCGACGTGGTGCCGATGCCGGTGGTCGTACCGGTCGTCGAGCCCGTGCCGGTCGTCGTGCCGGTGGTCGACGTGCTGCCCGTCGCGCTGTTATTCTGTGCCGAGCTGGTCGTACCGGTCGCACTCTGGCCGTAACCGCTCGATTGACCGCTCGTGCCGGTCTGGCCGTAACGATTGGCCTGGCCGTAACGGTCGTTCTCATTGGTGCGATCGCCGAACATGGCGCGCGCATTTTCCTCGTCGCGCCACTGGGCCTTGGCCTCCTCGGCGGTCTTGGTCAGCGTGACCTTGTCCTCGACGGACTTCAGCCAGCGCGACGGGATCGAGTGGTGCTGGCCACCCGCATCCTTGTCGTTCTTGGTCAGCAGGATGCGGTCGCCACGAACCTTGTCGACGGTGCCGACATGGCTGCCGTCCGAACCGACGACTTCCTGATGCTCCTTCACCTTGAGCAGAAGGCCGCGCTGGCCTTCGCGCTCAGTGCGCCAAGTCGAGAACTCGTTCTGGAACTTGGTGCGGTTCTCGCTGCGATACTCGTCGTAATCGCGGTCGAGCGCGGCGATCTGGCCGGTGCGCCAGTGGTTATAGTCGTGATCCTGCTGGGCATAGTGACGCTCGTCGAAGCGCGCATCGGCCTCGCGGCGGCGCTCCGCCTCCTCGTCACCGAACCACGAGCGGACCTCGTCCCCGGCGCGGGCGAAGAAGCCGCGATCGTCATAGTCGTAGCCCTGCGGCTGGCGACCATAATCGCCGCCCCGCTGGCGACCATAGTCACGGCCCTGCTGCTGACGACCATAATCGCCGCGCTCCTGGCGATCGTCGCGGCCGAAGCGGTCGCCGGTATAGCCATAGCCGCGCGACGAATCGCCATAGCTCGCGTTGCGGCCATAGTTGCGCTCACCACCACGATAGGCGTCGCGGTCCTGGTCACGACCATAGCCGCCCTCGCTGCCGCGATAGGCGCCATATGCGCCCGAGCGGCCCTCGCCATAGCGCCCCTCGTTGGAACGGCCGCCGAAATCCTGGAGCGACGAGGGATAGTCGTTGTCGCGGCCATAGCTCTGGGTGTCATAGCCCTGGCGGCCATAGCCCTGCTGGCCATAGTCACGCGCGCCATAACCGCGGCGGCTGTCCTGATCGCGATCGTCGTCGTTGCGCTCATTGTCGAACGCACCGGCCGCGTCATATTTGCGCGCGCTGGAATAGGTGTAATCCCGCCCGGAGCCGTAGTCCCGGCCATAATCGAAGTCGCGGTCGCCACGATTGGCGTCGCGGGAATAGCGGTCGTAAGCCATCCTAAACCCTCCTGAAATTCGGTCCTGCGGGGGCCGACACCGCTCGACTGGCGGGTCGTGCCATCCGGGTGTTTCAATGAGGAAGATCGAGACATTGTTCCGTTACCAACGCATCACGCGCGACGGACGGAGCATCGGCAGGGGTCGAACGACAGTCGAAATTTTTTGCCGATCGGCGGCAAAGCGGTGTTGCGTCGCCCCCGCGCTCGGGCTAATGGCGTCGCTCCCGGCCATGGCCGGGTCACGGGGCGGGGCTGTAGCTCAGATGGGAGAGCGCTGCAATCGCACTGCAGAGGTCAGGGGTTCGATTCCCCTCAGCTCCACCACCCCGCTTCCCCCTCACATCAGCGATACGAACGCCCGGTTCCCGCGACGGAGCTGATGCGTTGAGCCGTCGATGACACCCGATCCCATTCCCGCCGCCACCCTGATCCTGATGCGCGAAGGGCCCGCCCCCGATACGCTGCCCGAAATCCTGATGGTCGAACGCGGCGCGACGCTGGCCTTTCTAGGCGGCGCCATGGTCTTTCCGGGCGGGCGCGTCGATCCCGGCGACCATCTGCTCGTACCCGACGAGGCACGGGATCGCGATGACTGGGCCGCACGCGTCGCCGCGATCCGCGAGACGATCGAGGAGGTCGGGCTTGCCGTAGGGATCGCCCCCTCGCCCAATCCCGTGGCTCTGGCCAGCCTGCGTACCGCAATGACGGCGGGACAGGCTTTTGCCCAGGCGCTAGCCGACCACGGCCTGGCGATCGCCCCCGACGACCTGATCCCCTATGCGCGCTGGTGTCCCGAACATGTGCCGGTGCGGCGGTTCGATGCGCGATTCTATCTGGCGAGGATGCCCCGAAACGCCTCGACCCCCACGATCGACGGGGCCGAGACGGTGGGGGCGATCTGGACGACCGCACGCGACGCACTGGCCCAGGCCGATAGCGGCGCGATCCACATCATCTTTCCCACCCGCCGGACGCTGGAACGATTGGCGCTATACCGCGATTTCGTCTCGGCGGCCGCCGATGCACGGGCCTGGCCGATCCGACGGATCATCCCCTTCCAGGCGGAGCGTAACGGCGTGGCATCGATCTGCATCCCCGACGATCTGGGTTATCCCATCACCGCCGAACCCGTCGCGTGCGCAAAGCGCGGCTGATGCGCGCGCTCCGGCGGTGGACGACCCTGTTGGTGGTGGTCGCGGTGACGGCGATGCTGGCGCTGCTGCTATGGGGCTGGTTGCGTCGCCATCCGCAGGACGTACCCTGGGCGCCGCTGGACCTGGGCCAGCCGGTGGGCATGTTCACCGGGCGCAAGCTGACCGCGCTGACCCAGGACCGGACGCAGTGCCTGGCGCTGCTCGACCGGGCTGGCATTCGCTATACCGCGCTCCCCGCCCGTACGGACGGGGCGCAATGCGGCTATGACGATGCAGTGCGCTTCACCTCGGGCGGGGCGCGGGCGATCGGCTATCGCCCGGCGACGCTGGGCGTGTCCTGTCCGGTCGCGGCCTCGCTGGCGCTATGGGAATGGGATGCGGTGCAGCCCGCCGCCCGCGCCTTGCTGGGCAGCGAGGTCGTCGCGATCGACCATCTGGGCAGCTATAATTGCCGCC
Organism: Sphingomonas sp. CFBP8993; assembly: GCF_034044895.1. Taxonomy (NCBI): domain Bacteria; kingdom Pseudomonadati; phylum Pseudomonadota; class Alphaproteobacteria; order Sphingomonadales; family Sphingomonadaceae; genus Sphingomonas; species Sphingomonas sp. CFBP8993. The sequence continues at coordinate 309,761 of NZ_JAXCWU010000004.1, forward strand.
GGATCAGCGGGCGCAGCAGCAGCGACTGGAGCGAACATGCCCGCGCCAACGCCGTCGACATTGCGGGCTTCCGCCTGGCGGACGGGCGACGGATCAGCGTGCTGCGCGACTGGAAGGATCAAGGTGCGTCGGGCCAGTTCCTGCGCCGGGTGCGCGACCAGGCCTGTCAGCTATTCGCGACGACCCTGTCGCCCGACTATAATGCGGCGCACGCCGACCATTTCCACCTCGACCAGGCCTATCGCGGCTCGATGGGCTGGCGGGCGTGCCGGTGACATAGGCGGTCCCGGGGACGCGACGGCGGAGCCCCCCGACCCGCCATCGCACTTCCTCAGTTGGCCAGCGACGTGCCGTTCGTGTCGACCTTTTCCACCCAATGCGGGAAGAAGGCGGGCTGACGGCTCGACCAGCCTGCGGCGGTCGCCGCCGCCTCGCTGATCGACTGGAGCAGCTTGCGCCGCAATTCCGGGTGCAGATGCGGCAGCGCCGCCGCTGCGCAGAAGACCGAGGGCAGCCACGGTCGGACCTCGGCCCCGATCAGGCGTTCATAGAGGAAGCGAAAGGCCGAGAAGCTGGTCAGCCGCCCCTGCCCCAGATCGAACGCCGCGATCGTGACGAACGGCGCCATGAAGGGCTCCAGCGATTCCAGGCCGCTATCGACCGGGATCAGGTGCCGGATTTCCGGCAGGTTGCGATAGAGGCGCGCCTGCGCCCGGATACTCGCCGCCTCGACGACGTCACGCGACCAGCGCGCCATCGCATCCTCGCGGTCCAGGCCGATATCCAGCGAGCGGCGGATATAACGCTGCGTCGCCGCCGCGAACCCGGCAAATTCCTTCATTTCGGCCAATGTCATCGTACCTTCGGCCGGTTTGCTCCTCGATCCCATCTGCGTTTACCCCGCCCAATCTTACCAACCCGATCATCATGCGCCATTTTGGTTAACGCAACGCTGAACGGCAAAGACAGACGAACACGAAATCCGCCGCGCCGCAACATAGATTGCGACGAACGGTTATCGCGGTAAGGATTTTGCGAAGATCAGGGGCATCACGACACAATCGCGACGTTTGTTGCGATGACGCAACGGGGCAACCCATCCCCTGTGTCAGCGCTGGTCACGAATAGTGTGGCCAGCGGTAAGGCTCTTACGATCGTGGGGACCGAAGGCCGATAGCGACCCTCGATCCCACGTCGTGTCAATCCTTAGCGATCATTTTCGTTATAGCCCGACGACTGTGCCGGCCCATCGCGGCCGGGCTGGGTCGTCGAGGGCGGATCGCTGGCGTCCATCGACTCGTCCAGGCTTTCGTCCAGCTGCGCGTCGACGTCCTCGGGGTTCCGATCCAGCTTCTCGGCAATCTCCGGGTCCTGCCCGGCATGCTGTTCGGGCGGCTGCGGGCGGTTGCCCTGTTCGGCCTGTTCGCCGCCGGGCGCGACGGAAACGCTGTCCAGCGCGCGATCGTCGATGCTGTCGTTCATGTCACTTCCCCATCATCAGTGGATAGGAACAACGAGCCATGACGCGCACCGTTCCTGCCCCCATCCGCCGCGAGGGCCGGACCGGCGCATCAATCGATCCGGGTCACCTCCACCCGCTGCTCGCAAAGCTGCGCCTCGCCGAACACGGTCATGAAGGCGATGTCGGTTGCGTCCCGGCCGACGCAGACCCTGGCGATCTCGTCCGCCTGCGCCATGCCGGTGGCATCGACCAGGTGCCAGCCGCCCTCCAGCCAGAGTTCGGCCACCGCATGGAAGTCGGGCGGAGTGACCCCGGGCGCATAGGCCGAGACGCAGCGTGCCGGTATCTCCGCCGCCCGCGCCAGCGCGACCAGCAAATGCGTATAATCGCGGCACACGCCACGCCGCGAGCCGAAGGTGTCGAGCGCGGTGGTCACTCCGGTGGAACTGCCCGCCTGGTAGATCAGCCGCGTGGCGACCCAGTCGGCCAGCGCCGCCGCCATCGCCCCGCCCGACAGGCCGCCGAACCGCTGGCGCACGAAACCTTCGAGCCGGTCCGATTCGCAATATCGGCTGGGTAGCAGATAGGGGATCAACGCCCCGCCGAGCCCCCGCGCCGGCGTCGCCGCCAGCGTTTCCAGCCGTACCACCGGCCGCTCGATCGCGACGATCGCCTGGTATTTCGCCAGCAGCCCATGATCGGCGCGGACCCAGCATCGCTGGCCGATCCCTTCCTCGCCCCCCACCGCCGTGACGCCGTGGTCGGACCAGATGGTCAGAGACTGTTGCTCCAGCCGCTGGTCGGGCGTGGCCGCCGCCTCGATCTGGAGGAGGATATCGGCCGGGTCCGTCAGGACATAGTCGAGCGTCACATCGATCGACAGGCGCATGGCCACGTCCCCTTTTTTACCCAAGAAAAAGGGCCCGGCGGACGGTCCGCCGAGCCCTTCGAGGTCCTACCTCGTTTTTCCCGATCAGTCGCGGCTCGAACCGGTCAGACGCAGGATGAACATGAACATGTTGATGAAGTCGAGGTACAGGCTCAGCGCCGACATGATGACCACGCGGTCCTGCATGCTGGTGCCGCGCACCTCGTAATACATCGACTTGGTACGCTGCGTATCATAGGCGGTAAGCCCTGCGAAGAGCAGCACGCCGATGAAGCTGATGACCAGGCCCATCGTCCCCGACTGGAGGAAGATGTTGATGACGCTGGCGACGATCAGGCCGACCAGACCGATGATCAGGAAGGTGCCGAAGGCCGACAGGTCGCGCTTGGTGGTGTAGCCGTACAGGCTCAGCGCCGCGAAGCCCGCTGCGGTCGCGAAGAAGGCCCCTGCGATCGAACCGCCGCTATAGACCAGGAAGATGGTCGACAGCGACAGGCCCATGACGACGGCGAACGCCCAGAAGAGCATCTGCATCGTCGAGGTCTTCATGCGGCTGACGCCCATGCTCAGCGCGAACACGAAGCCCAGCGGCGCGAACATGATGACGTACTTCAGCGCGCCGCCGTTGAGGAAGACCTGCGCGGCCAGACTCTCACGCCCACCCCATGCGAAGAGCAGCGCGACGATACCCGTCAGCAGCACGCCCGACGTCATGTAGTTGTAGACGGACAGCATGTACGAACGCAGACCCGCGTCATAGGCGGTCGAGCCCGTGGTGGCGGTGGTTCCGAACGGCGCGGCGCTCGGCCGTGGATCAGACCAGTTTGCCATGGTGAACTATTGCTCCTTTGACCGGCCATATGCCGGTTGTTGGAAATATCGCTCTGTTGGGGACGCTTTTCAAGCGGGAGAGGTTCCCGTGACGAAGACGGAATGTGATAGACATGATTTGTCATGGTTCGCCTGTTCGTCGCCCTTCGCCCGCCGCCCGCCATTCGCGCCCTGCTCGCCGATGCGATGGACGGCGTTCCCCAGGCCCGCTGGCAGGATGACGACCAGCTCCACCTCACCCTGCGCTTCATCGGCGAAGTGGATCGCCCGGTCGCCGAAGACGTCGCCGCCGCGCTGGGCCAGGTCCATGCGCCCTTGCCGACCGTGCGGATTTCGGGCGTGGGCGTCTTCGATCGCCGGGGCCGGGTCGACACGCTATGGGCCGGGGTCAGCCCGCACGACGCGCTGGCCCATCTGCATCGCAAGGTCGACCAGGCCTGTGTCCGCGCAGGCCTCCCGCCCGAATCACGCGCCTATCAGCCGCATGTCACGCTGGCCCGCCTGCCCGGATCGGCCGGGCGCGCGCCCGAGATCGACGGCTGGCGCGCGGTCCATGCCGGGTTGTCGAGCGAGCCCTTCGCGATGCCACACCTGATCCTCTATCAAAGCCATCTGGGGCATGGCGGTGCATCTTATGAACCGGTGATGCGTTGGCCGCTCGGAACCGGCGGGTGACATGCCGCGATCCATCGTTATCCAACAGGGAGCTTCCGTCATGAAATATCTCACGCTGCTGATCGTCGGCACCGTCGCGCTGGGCCTTGCGGGCTGCGATCAGAACAAGATGGAGACGGGCTCCCCCATGCCGAACGGCGCCAGTGCGACCGCGATGCTGAAGACCGGCACGGGCCTGGATGCCGGCCGCGCCATGGCGACCGAGGTCGCGGGCGGCGTGCGTATCACGCTCGACGCGATGAACGTGCCCGCCGGGATGCACGGCGTCCATGTCCACACCGTCGGCCGTTGCGACGCGCCCGACTTCACCACGGCGGGCGGCCACTGGAACCCCACACAGCGCCAGCATGGCAGCATGAACCCGCAGGGGCCGCATGAAGGCGACATGCCCAACATGACCGTCGGCAATGACGGACGCGGCACGCTGGGCGTCGTCCTGCCCGGCGCGACGATGGCGGGCCTGCTGGATGCCGACGGCTCGGCGATCGTGATCCATGCGGCGGCCGACGACCTGAAGACTGACCCCAGTGGCAATAGCGGCGGCCGCCTGGCCTGCGGCGTGTTCCAGGCGAACTGAGCCTCCCCCGCCTCGCCGCCCTTTCGGTGGCGGGGCCCTTATTTCCGGAGAGTCGATGACCAACGCCCTGCCGACCCGCGCCTTTGGCGGCTTCCTGTTCGACATGGACGGGACCATCCTGAGCTCGATCGCCTCCGCCGAGCGCACCTGGGCCAGATGGGCCGAGCGTCACGGCCTGGACGTCGCGGCGTTCCTGCCGACGATCCACGGGGTTCAGTCGGTGGAGACGATCCGGCGGCTGGGCCTGCCCGATATCGATCCCGTCGCCGAGGCGCATGCGCTGACCGAAGCGGAGATGCTGGACGTGGACGATGTGGTGCCGATCGGCGGCGCGGCGGCCTTCCTTGCGGCCCTGCCACCCGACCGCTGGGCGATCGTGACCTCCGCACCGCGGCGGCTGGCGGAGGTACGGTTGAAGGCGGCGGGCCTGCCACTACCAAGCGTGTTCGTCACGGCCGAGGATGCGGAGCGGAGCAAGCCTGCCCCCGACGGCTTCCTGCTAGGTGCCGAACGGCTGGGCATCGCGCCGCAGAATTGTCTGGCGTTCGAGGACGCCCCCGCCGGGATCGCGGCGGCAGAGGCGGCGGGGATGACGGTGGTGGTGATCACCGAGACGCATCGTCACTCGATGGACACCGCCCATGCGACGGTGGCGGATTATCGTGATCTGGCGGTGGAGTGGGATGGCGCAAGTTTGAAACTGGAGCACCGGGTCTGAGCCGGTAGCGGAGGGTATACGGGCCACGGGTCCGTACTGGAGTTTGATCCATCCAACCCGAAGCGCCACCCCGGCGGAGGCCGGGGTCCAGTTGCCTCACACTCTCGGCGGCGCGAGACATTTGCATCCCACGCCGCGACTTCCCGTAATCTCAACCCGATAGGAACTGGGCCCCGGACTTCGCCAAGGAACGGCTTGGGATGAGGTTGGCTATACCCAAACCCCGCTCAGCCTGAGCGAAGTCGAAGGCCGCCCCCCGACTCCTCAAACCGTAAAGCTTTCCCCGCACCCGCACGCGCCCTTGGCGTTGGGGTTCTGGAACACAAACCCGGCCGTGAAGTCGTCCTCGACCCAGTTCATCGTCGAGCCGATGAGATACAGGATCGACCCGCCATCAACGAACAGCGTCCCGCCCGGCGTATCGATCTTCTCGTCGAACGCCTTGGCCTCGGTCACGTAATCGACCGAATAGGCCAGCCCCGAACATCCGCGACGCGGGGTCGACAGCTTGACGCCGATCGCCCCTTCCGGCGCGCGCGCCATCAGCTCGGCGATACGCGCCTCGGCCGAAGGCGTCAGGTTGAGCGCGGCGGGGCGCGGACGCAGGGTGGTCGCCATGATCAGAGCATCCCCAGTTCGAGCTTGGCATCGTCCGACATCTTTTGCGGGTCCCAAGGCGGATCCCAGACGAGGTTGACGTCGGCCGTCGCGATCCCCGGCACCGCCGAGACACGCAGTTCGACCTCGCCCGGCATCGACTCGGCGACCGGGCAGTGCGGGGTGGTCAGCGTCATGTTGACGACCGCATGCCCGCCCTCGGTCACTTCGACGCCGTAGATCAGCCCCAGGTCATAGATGTTGACCGGAATTTCGGGGTCGAAGATATCCTTCAGCGCATCGATGATGCCGTCATACAAGGCGCCGCCTGGCTGGGTCGGATCGTCGGCGGTCGGCTTTTGCGAGAGGAAGCCCGACAGATAGTCGCGCTGCCGCTCCACCGGTGCGTCCTGGACCGGCGGCTCGACCAGATCCTGTACGCGCGCCTTGGGGGGCGGTGCGACGCTGTCCACTTGCTCGACCTTGAAATCGCTCATCCGAAAATCCTCGTGACCCGCCGGACGCCATCCACCAGCGCCGCGACGTCATCGGGTCCGTTATACACGCCGAAACTGGCCCGCGCGGTGGCGGGCAGACCGAGCGCCTCCATCAGCGGCTGGGCGCAGTGATGGCCTGCGCGGATCGCCACCCGGCTCTCGTCCAATATGGTGCCGATGTCGTGGGGATGAACCCCCTCGACCGCGAAACTGACGATTCCCGCCGAATCCTCAGGACCGAGCAAACGCACCGAGTTGATCGCCGACAAGCCCTCGCGCGCCTGGGCGACCAAGGCCGCCTCATGGGCATGGATCGCGTCCAGGCCGATGCCCGACACATAGTCGATCGCGGCATGCAGCCCCAACGCACCGACGATATGCGGCGTCCCCGCCTCGAACCGGCCCGGCGGCGGGGCATAGGTCGTCTTTTCGAAGCTGACCCGGTCGATCATCGACCCACCGCCCTGATAGGGTGGCATCGCCTCCAGCAATTCGGGCCGCGCCCACAGCACGCCGATGCCGGTTGGGCCATAGAGCTTGTGGCCCGAAAAGACGTAGAAGTCGCAATCCAGCGCCTTAACATCGACCGCGATGCGCGGCACCGCCTGGCATCCGTCGAGCAGGATCTTCGCGCCGACCTGATGCGCCAGATCGGCCGAGCGCCGCCCGTCGAGCACCGAACCCAGCACGTTCGACACATGGCCCAGCGACACCAGCTTATGCGCCGGGCTGAGCATCCGCGCCATCGCGTCTAAGTCGATGCGGTGATCGGCGGTCAGCGGCAGCACGTCGATCGCGACGCCCATCCGCTCGGCGACCATCTGCCACGGCACGATGTTGGAGTGATGCTCCAGCATCGACAGCAGGATGCGGTCGCCCGCCTTCAGGTTCGTCGCCGCCCAGCATTGCGCGACCAGGTTGATCCCCTCGGTCGCGCCGCGCGTGAAGACGATCTCGTTCGCCGACCCCGCGCCGATAAACCGCGCCGTCGCCTCGCGCGCCGCCTCATAGGCGACCGTCATGTCCGCCGAGCGCTGGTAGACGCCGCGATGCACGGTCGCATAGCTGGTGTCATAGGCGCGCGTGATCGCGTCGATCACGGCCTGCGGCTTCTGCGCCGTCGCGGCGGTGTCGAGATACGCCCAGCCTTGCGGGATCGCGGGGAAGTCGGCCACCCGGTCGAGGGGGGATGCCGCCGCCATCAATTCCTCCCCACGCTGCGCGCAGGGAGTATCTGGGTAGTGAGGCTCAAAGCGCCGCCTCCAGCCAAGCATCCGCATCCGCCGCAAAGGCCTCGCGCACCATCTCGTTGCTGATGCGGTCGATCGCATCCGCCACGAAAGCGCGGGTCAGCAGCGCCTGCGCGCGCGGCTTCGGGATGCCACGGCTCTGCATGTAGAACAGCGCGCGGCCATCCAGCTCACCGACGGTCGCACCATGCGCGCACTTCACGTCGTCGGCGAAGATTTCCAGCTCGGGCTTCAGGTTCACCGTCGCCGTCCGCTGGAGCAGCAGGCCGCGAAGCGACTGTTCGCCATCGGTCTTCTGCGCGTGACGCGCCACTTCGACGCGCGCGGCAAGGCTCGCCTGGCTGCGGTCCGCAGCGACCGCGCGCCACAACTGGTGGCTCTGGCCGTTCAGCGCGGCATGGCGCAGGCCGACCGCGCATTCCTGCTTGAGGTCGCCCTTGGTCAGCAGCGCGCCACCGAATTCGGCATAGGCGCCGTCGCCGGTCTGGGTGATCCCACCGTCGATCCGCGCGCCCATATTGCCGGCGGCCAGGAAAGTTGCGGTCAAGCTGGCACCCTCGCCCAGTTCGGCTTCCTCGCGCAACGATACGAAGCCGTCTTCCTGCAACAGCCGCACCGCCCGCATCAGCCGCGCCGACGCCGCCAGCTTAACCCGCGTCAGACGGTTGGTCCAACCGCGCCCGACATAAGTCTCATAGACCTGCGCCGCTGCATCCTCAGCCAGCACGATCTCGGCGGGCAGGTGGTTGGCCGCACCGCTGGCGACATGGACGATCTGCACCGGATCGGCGACCGCATCGCGCTCCAGCCGCAAAGACCAGCCGCGCCCGAGCGCCTGGCGGCCCAGCGGATGATCGCTCGCGTCGATCTGGGTCAGCTGCACCGGGCCGAGGCTGCTGGCGCTCTCGTCCAGCACGCCGTCCACGAACAACAGCCGCGCGCCGGGCAGGTCGAGGAAACGATCCGTCCCCGCCACGGCCTGCACCCGCTCGCTTCCCGCCGCACGCCGCAACGCGTCGATATCGGCCCAGCGCCACGCCTCCTGGCGGGTCGAGGGGAGTTCCAGCGTGGTCGTCACGCCGCGGCTCCCTCGACGCCCGCATAACCTTCGCGCTCCAGCTCATGCGCGAGTTCGGGGCCGCCCGAACGCACGATGCGGCCATCGGCCAGCACATGCACCCGGTCGGGCTGCACATAGTCGAGCAGCCGCTGATAATGGGTGATCAGCAGCACCGCCTTGTCGGGCGCACGCATGATCCGGTTGATGCCGTCGCCGACGATGCGCAGCGCGTCGATGTCGAGGCCGGAGTCCGTCTCGTCCAGGATTGCGAACTTTGGGTTCAGGATGCCCATCTGGACCATCTCGTTGCGCTTCTTCTCGCCGCCCGAGAAGCCGACATTGACGGGGCGCTTCAGCATGTCCTGGTTCAGCCCCAGCCCATCGGCCTGCGCGCGGGCGAGCTTCAGGAACTCACCGCCCGACAGCGGCTTTTCGTCACGCTGCCCGCGCTGCGCGTTCAGGCTCTCGCGCAGGAACTGGACGTTGGACACGCCGGGAATTTCGACCGGATACTGGAAGCCCAGGAACAGCCCGGCAGCGGCACGCTCGTTCGGCTCCAGCTCAAGCAGGTCGATGCCGTCGAACGTCACCGAACCCTCGGTCACTTCGTAACCCGGACGCCCGCCCAGCACATAGCCGAGCGTCGATTTGCCCGCGCCGTTCGGCCCCATGATCGCATGGACTTCGCCCGCATTCACCTCGAGCGTCAGGCCCTTGAGGATCGGCTTGCCGTCAATCTCGGCGTGGAGGTTTTCAATTTTCAGCATCATTGCGCTTTCGTCCGTCGGGCCACGAGCGCGTTCAGCGCATCAGCGGTCAGTTTCTTTTCCATCACGTTCATACGAGCATCGGCGTCAACCTTCGGTTTCTTGGCGCCTTCTCGCTCCAAATCATCCGCGGCCATTTCCATGGCAGCAGCGAGCCTGTCGTCCTCACACTCTTTTTTAGCCGCCTCAATAATTTGGCTATCGCGTTCAACCAAATCTGAGGTCGAAACTTTCTGCAGCACACAAATACGGTAGTCTTTGAAGGATGCCTCGTCCGCGTTCGACAACAAAACTGCCAGCTGCAATGCTAGAAACGTGATCACCCAACCGACCCTTCGAGCGAAATCCCCAGCAGCTTCTGCGCCTCAACCGCGAACTCCATCGGGAGCTGTTGCAAGACTTCACGCGCAAAGCCGTTGACGATCAGCGCGACGGCCGCTTCCTGATCCAGACCACGACTCATCGCATAGAAGAGCTGATCCTCGCTGATCTTGCTGGTCGTCGCCTCATGCTCGATCTGCGCGCTGGGGTTCTTCACCTCGATATAGGGCACGGTGTGGGCGCCGCACTGGTCGCCCAGCAGCAGGCTGTCGCACTGTGTGAAGTTGCGGACATTCTCGGCGGTCGCCGCCACGCGGACGAGGCCGCGATAGGTGTTGTCCGAGCGCCCGGCCGAAATCCCCTTCGACACGATGGTCGAGCGGGTGTTCTTGCCGAGGTGGATCATCTTGGTGCCGGTATCGGCTTGCTGGCGATTGTTCGTCACCGCCACCGAGTAGAACTCGCCCACCGAGCCGTCGCCCGCCAGCACGCAGGACGGGTATTTCCACGTCACCGCCGAGCCGGTTTCGACCTGCGTCCACGACACCTTGCTGTTCTTGCCCTGACAGAGCGCCCGCTTGGTGACGAAGTTGTAGATGCCGCCGACGCCGTTCTCGTCGCCCGGATACCAGTTCTGGACGGTCGAATATTTGATCTCGGCATCGTCCAGCGCGACCAGCTCGACCACGGCTGCGTGCAGCTGGTTCTCGTCGCGCATCGGCGCGGTGCAGCCTTCGAGATAGGAGACATAAGCCCCCTTGTCCGCGACGATCAGCGTGCGCTCGAACTGGCCGGTATTCTCCGCGTTGATACGGAAATAGGTCGACAGCTCCATCGGGCAGCGAACGCCCTCGGGAATATAGACGAAGGTGCCGTCCGAGAAGACCGCCGAATTGAGCGTCGCGAAGTAATTGTCGCGCTGCGGCACGACCTTGCCCAGCCACTTGCGGACCAGATCGGGATATTCCTTGATCGCCTCGGAGATCGAACGGAAGATGACGCCCGCCGCTTCCAGCTCCTTGCGGAAGGTGGTCGCGACCGAGACACTGTCGAACACCGCGTCGACCGCGACCTTGCGCGCGCCCTCGACGCCCGCCAGCACTTCCTGCTCGGCGATCGGGATGCCCAGCTTTTCGTAGGTCCGGCGGATTTCGGGGTCGAGCTCGTCCAGCGACGCGATCGTCTTCTTCGCCTTGGGCTCGGCGTAGTAATACGCGTCCTGATAGTCGATCGGCGGGATGTTCAGCTTGGCCCAGTCCGGCGTCTCCAGCGTCTGCCACAGGCGAAACGCCTTCAACCGCCAGTCGAGCATCCATTCGGGCTCGCCCTTCTTGGCCGAGATATAACGAACCGTATCCTCGCTCAGCCCCTTGGGCGCGAAGTCCTGCTCGATGTCGGTGGCGAAGCCCCACTCATACTTCTTGTTGGCGGCGGCAAGCGCCTCTGCATTCTTCGTAGCCATCAGGCGAATACCCCCGGACGCACAGACGCGTCCATCACTTGCGATTCAACAGGATCGGCGGCGAGCGTCGCAAGCGTCACCCCGGAAAAGGCGGCGCGTACCGCCTGATTGACGAAATGCCAATGCGGACGAACGCGGCATTGCATTTCCAGGCTGCAATCGTGCGCAGCCCCGTCGACACAGGCGGTCAGTGCGATCGGGCCGTCCACCGCCTCGACGATGTCGGCCAAGCTGATCGCATCGGCATCACGCGCCAAACGGATGCCGCCGCCGGTGCCGCGCGTGCTCTCGATCAGCCCTGCGCCCGCCAGACGGCTGACCAGCTTCTGCGCGGTGGGCAGCGGCACGCCCGTCTGCCCGGCCAGCAGGGTCGCATTGCTCCGCCCGCCCACGCCCTCGCGTGCGGCGGCGGTCATCATCACGACCGCATAATCGGCTAGGCTGGAAAGGCGCATGAACTCCCAATCGGATGGTTTTGATCCGATTGGCAAATGGGCGTGGGGGGACGGTTCGTCAACCGGGTATCGCCGCGGGAATTTCGATGGGTGTGAGTGAGGGGGGCTCACTCTCTTCTTTCATAAGCCCCTCCCGCAGGCGGGAGGGGTTTGGGGAGGGCATGAAGTCTCACAGAGCCTGTCGCCCGTGGCTTGCCCTCCCCCATCCCCTCCCGTTTACGGGAGGGGCGTGAGCCTCAGCAGCATGGGGCTCTTATCGCCCGATCAGGCCTTGCGCGATCTCGTCCGCCACGTCCGAGGCCGGATGGCCCGTCTCGGCCGAACGCTGCCACACCTGCTCGAGACGCTCGGGGATCTTGGCGATGCGCGCCATGACCTCGGCTTCGTCGCCCTGGCCCAGATACTCCAGGCCGACATTGATGATGCCGCCCGCGTTGATGACGTAATCGGGGGCATAGAGGATGCCCGCGTCCGCCACGCGCGCGCCGTCCTCGCGGGTCGCAAGCTGGTTGTTCGCACCACCGGCGACGACCTTGGCCTTCAGCCGCTGGATCGAATCGGCGTTCAGCACCGCGCCCAGCGCGTTGGGGCTGACGAGGTCGACATCGGCGAACAGGATCTCGTCGGCCGGGGCAACGCTTGCACCCAGTTCGGCCGCCATCGCTTCCGCGCGCGCTTGGTTGACGTCGGCGATCGTCAGGATCGCGCCGTCCTTGGCCAGCAGCTTGGCAAGGCCGCCGCCGACCGAGCCGACGCCCTGGATCGCGACGCGCACGCCCTTCATGTCGGTCGCGCCCAGCCCGCGCTTGGCCGCCGCCTTCACGCCCAGATAGACGCCGTGTGCGGTGTAGGGGCCGGGGTCGCCGCCCGCCGCACCGCTCGCCACCGGCAGGCCGGAGACATAGCGGGTCTGGGTCGCGATGACCTTCATCCGCTCCTCGGACATGCCGACATCTTCGGCCGTCACGTAACGACCGCCGAGCGATTCGACCGAGCGGCCGAACGCTTCCAGCTGCGCGGTGGTGATGACGTCGCCCGGCTTGGCCGCCAGGACCACGCCCTTGCCGCCACCCAGCGCCAGGCCCGCCATGGCGTTCTTGTAGCTCATGCCGCGCGACAGGCGCAGCGCGTCAGTGATGGCGAGCGCGGGCGTGCCGTAGTTCCAGAAGCGCGCGCCGCCCGCCGCCGGGCCCAGATGCGTCGAGTGCACGGCGATGACCGCCTGCAGGCCCGATGCGGGATCGGTGAACAGGTGCACGCCTTCATGCGCGTCGAAATCGGGAAAACCCCAGTTCGTCATGCTCGTCCTTCGGTCCGACAAAAGCGGAACCGGACCGAGTCTGACGACCCGGCCACCCAATCGGTGAGGATTTAGGGGGGACACGGGCAGGAGAAGGGCCGGTGCCGTGGCCAGGATATGGCCGAAAAAGAATGGGGCGACCGACGGGACTTGAACCCGCAACTTCCGGCATCACAAGCCGGCGCTCTAACCAATTGAACTACGGTCGCCGCGAAGGCTTGCGCCCCTAAACGGGATCACCCGCTTTCGTCAAGCGGTCAAAATCGCCCTTCTGCCGAAAGTCGGTATCCACCCCCCGTCGCGGCCACGAAACCCAGCTGCTCCAGCCGCGCCGCGGCCGCCGGATCGCCGGGCGTCAGGACCAGGTCGGCGGTATAGCGCCCGTCGGGCCGGATGCGCAGGTTGACACCCTCGGTGCCCCCCTGCCCCGTCATCGGCAACAGCAGCGCGCCCGCCTCGCACCGTGCCGTCCCCGTCATCGTCGGGGGCAGCGGCAGGCCACCCGCCTCGCCCACCACGGTCGCACGGACGCGGCCGCCCGCTTCCTCGCAGACGCCGTCGCGGAACCTGACGGTCACATCCTCCAGCGCGAGCGTGGTGACCGGGAGCGGCGCGAACAGCGTGGCGGCGGGCAAAGTGGCGGTGACGCCGTCGATGCCCATCGCATGGCGGCTGATCGACGCCGTTCCCGCGATCGGACGTCCATCGGCCCCGGCCCCGTCGAAGGTGAGCTTCGCCCGACCGACCAGCAGCGCGAGCGGTGACAGCGAGACGCGCAAATCGCCCAGCACGACGTCACCGAACCGCGCCTCGATCATGCTGCCGCCCCAGATGGTGCCGCCGACCCGGCGTGCGCTCAGCCCTTCTTCGGCCAGTCCCGTCATGCCCAGCGCCAGGCGCATCGGCAGGAAGACGATCAGCGCGACGATCAGCATCGCCGCGAACAGCACCGAAGGCCGGGTGGTCATCCGCAACCGCATCAGGACACCCGCGTCCGCAGGAGGAGCGCCACACCGACCGTGCGATCGCCATTGTCGGTCAAAGTCGCCTGTTCGACCAGCACCCCGCCGCGCTCCAGGCGGGCAAGCCACGGCGTCAGCGCGGCGGGACGGGCCGACGCGATCTGCGCGCGCACCCGGCCGGGACCGTCCTCGGTCAGCGCGGACAGGGTGAAACCCGCCTGCTCCGCCGACAGCCGCACCGTATCGGCCAGCGTCCCCGACAGCGCGGGCGGACGACGACGACGCTGACCCAGTTCGGCGGCAATGGCCTGCGCCTCGCCCAGCCGGATCACCGCATCCGTATGACGCTCGCGCGCGCTCGACAGGCCGTCGTCCAGCGGACGCAATATGCCACCCCAGATGATCGTCACCACCAGCAGCGCACCCATGACCAGCAACAGGCGCTTCTCACGCAGGCTGCGGCCGTCGAACCAGAGTTTCAGCGCCTTCATCGTGCGCGCACCGTGAATTCTCCCGTGATCCGGCCGTTGGCCGCGACGAAGGTGCTGGGCTGGACGGTAAAGCCCTCCACCTCGATCGCGCGCTTCAGGTCGGTGGCCAGCGCCTCGCGGTCCACCGCGACGCCCAGCCGAATATCGCCGTTCGGCTGGAAATCGAGCGCGGTCAGCTCGGTGCCGGGAACCGCACGAACCGCGGCGAAGACCGCCGCCGCCGTCCGGCTGAACCCCTGACCGGGCCCGCGGATCGCCGACAGCCGCTCGGTCAGCTGGCGATCGGCATCGACCAGTGTTTCGCCACGCGGCAGGGCGGTGCGGGCGACCTGCTCGATCCGCGCCTCGGTCGCATCGGCGGCGAAGCTGTACTTGGTCCAGCGCACGAAATCGATCGCCAGCGTGGCGACGACGATCGCGACGCCCAGCCAGGCCAGCCGCCGGACCAGCCGCCAGTCGATCGCAAAGCCGCGCCGCCGGGCGAACACGCCCTGCCGCAGGTCGAGCGCCGGGTTCGCCGCGACCGCGCCCAGTGCCGCCTCGATCCCGTCCGCATTCAGGTCGGCGAGCGGCGCATCGCCGGTGACGATCTCGGTGAAGCCGGGTTCGTCGGCAAAGCCCGATGCCCGCCCACGCACCACGCCCTGCCCGGCCAGATGTCCGCGCACATAGCCTTCGTCGGGACGCGGCAGCAGCAGCGGCGCAGGGACCACCGCGACCGGATCGACCCCCGCCGCCCCCAGCCGTGCGAGCCATCCCGCCATGGCGCCGCGATTGACGATGCCGATCGCGCGCGTGCCGCCCTCGTCCTCACCGACCGCGACGTGCAGTTCGTCCATCGGCGCGGCGCTGACCTCGGCCGCCAGCAGCCGCGCGGCCGCGGCGGCCTGCGCGGTCGAACGCGCGGGGATTTCGGCCCAGTGCAGCGACACCGCATCGGCGGGCGCGACCGCGATCACCGCGCCGTCGCCCTGGGGCAGGCCTTCTCCGGCAGCGGCGACGCGTTCGTCCTCGATCCGCATCCAGCGATAATTGCCGCCCTCGCCCGGCGGCAGGAACAGGAGGTTCGTCGCACTCATCACTCTTCCCCCCAAGTCCGGGCCACCAGCCGCGGCGGTTGCCGCGTGGCGTCGACCAGCGCACGTTCCTGCACCCGGACGCTGCCCAAGGTCACATCGATCCGCAAGGCGAACCAGCGCGACGTCAACGCCACGCCACCACCGCCGCTCGCCCCCGGTATCTGCCCCCAGAATGCGCCTGCGTCCGCATAGCCTTGCGGCGGGCGGCGCAAAAGGGCCTGGGCGATGGCGGCGGGCGAAATCGTATCGGCCTGCGCCATCGCCACCAGCGGCGCCTGTTCGGGCGCCAGCGTGTTGATGTTGACGGTCGTCGGCTTCGCCTCTGGCAGGGTGCAGAGCCAGGGGCGCAGCTGGCCATAGAGTTCGGGCGTCACGCCGCTGACCATGCGCAGCTCGCTGACGTCCGCCATCATCGCGCCGCCGGTCCGATAGGGCGGATCGCGCGCCAGATAGACCGGGTCCTCAGCACCGCCGCCTTGCGGGTTCTGATCGCTGTCGATCCAGTCGGACGCGGCGGTGGCGACCTGTTGCGCGACCTGGCCGGGCACGCCGAGCAACCGCATCAGCTTGGCGAAATGCGCGACCTCGACCGCATTGCCGACCAGCATGCCCGGCTGACCCGGCATGTCCTGCGCCAGGCCGTTCAGGTTGAAGCAGTTGCCGCCGTCCGTCACTCGCGCCACCGCACTACCCCCGCCCGCGACATCGCCCAGCGGCAGCGCGAAGGGCCGGTCGCTCCAGCCGCCAAGCAGCGAGACCTTGCCCTGGCTTCGTTCCAGCAGGTCGCCGACGCGGATGATCGCCAGCGCCTCGGCCGCATAGGCAAAGCCGCGCGCCTGCTCGATCGCGACCGCATTGCCGCCCAGTCGCGTCGACAGGCGCAGCTTTTCCAGCGCGGTCGCGGCCAATACCGCGATTACCGCGACCAGGATCAGGACGGTCAGCAGCGCGGCCCCGCGCTCGCCCGCTGGCGGAAGGGGCCTAGCCATTGGGGGTTGGCGTCGGGGTGGGCGTCGGGTTCGGCTGGGGCAGGTTGGGCGGGACGCTATAGCCGGTGCCGACCAGGAACAGCTGGCGGAAGATCATGCCGTCGTCACGCACGATCGTGACCTCGGCCGCCTGTGGCAGGGCGATGCCGGGCTGCCCCTGCCACTGGTCCAGCCACGCGCCGTTGAACCGATAACGCAGGTGCAGTTCGCGCACATGGTCCATCAGCGCGGCAGGCTCCATCGGTTGCGCCCCGTCGAGCAACGGCCAGGCCACCCGCTCCAGCACGTCGCCGTTCAGGCGATAGGCGACCTTCTGCACCGACGGGCGGGCCGCATCGTCCAGATTGCTCCAGCCGCCACGCACCAGCCGCATGGCATCGGGCCCGGCGACCATCGCCGGGCTGAGGACACCGCCCTCGTCACGCGTCGGCCGGTTGATCGCCTGTGCCAGATCGGCGGACAGGATCGCAGTCGTCCGGCTGACCGCCGCCATCGCGTCGAGCTTCTGCCCGGTCACTGCCTGGGCACGGACGCTGAGCGACAGGATCGCCACGCCAGCGGCGGCCAGCATCGCGAAGATGAGCAGCGCCACCATGACCTCGACCAGGGTGAAGCCGTTGAAATGGGGACCACCCCGGCGAAGGCCGGGGCCCAGTTTCGATGAACCACGAGAATCGGGGCAAACGCCACCCCGCGCCCCAGACTGCTCGGCGACTGGACCCCGGCCTTCGCCGGGGTGGTGTAAGGTGAAGATCACGACGCCACCACCCCGACCGGCGGCGCGGGTGTCGGAGGCCGCACCATCGTCATCCGGCCGACAATGCTGCCCCCCGCATTCGCCACCGCCACGTCGATCCGCACCACACGCACGTCGCCCGTCCCGCTGACGATGCGCGTCCATTTCCAGCTGCGCCCGCCATTCACCTCTGCGCCCGTCGTTCGGCCGAGTGCAGGCGCCTGCGGGTCGGTCACGGCGGCGATGGCGACATTGCGCGCGACCATCTGCGCAACGACGGTTTCGTCCAGGATAGAGGCACCCCGGATCGTCGCGCTTTCCAGCCGGACGAGCGCCATCGCGGCCAGGCTGAACACCGCCAGCGCCACCATGATCTCGATCAGGGTGAAGCCATCCTCCCCGGCACGGGGAGGTGGCAGCGCGCAGCGCTGACGGCGGGGGGCTTCCGCAAAGCATGCCCTTCGTGAAAGCCCCCCTCCACCATGCTGCGCATGGTCCCCCTCCCCGTGCCGGGGAGGATAGAGATACCCCTCACCCATCGACGCGCACCGTGCCGTCCGCGCCGATCCGCACGGTGCTGCTCGCGCGCTCCCGCGTCAGGCGCAGTTCGACCGGGCGGTCGGCCAGCCCCGTCACATCGAAGGTGATCCGCACCCGGCCGCTGGCATCGGGGATCACCGCCTGGGTGCCGTCTTCCCACTGGGCGACGCGCAGGGGCTTGGCGGTCATCGGGCTCCACGCGCCGTCCGCCCGCCGGTCGAAGCCATAGCCGCCGCGCGTGACCCAGATGCTGACCGGCGACGCCTCGACCACCGCCACGTCATGCGCGGCGCGGACGCGAGCGGCGAAGCGCAACGCCTCGTCGGCCACCCGCCCGCGCCGGTCGGGGAGCGACAGGACCGCCACGGCCGAGGCCAGGCCGATCACCGTGATGACGATCATCAGTTCGACCAGCGTGAAGCCCCGCTCCCCCGCTCCGTTCGCACGGAGCGAAGTCGAAGGGCATGGGGTGACGTTTCCGCGCGGGCTTCGACTTCGCTCAGCCTGAACGGAGTATAGGAAAGCCTCAGACACCCCAAGCAGGCCCCGCCCGCCGCCGTCCCCGGCATCCAGGCGGGCACGAAAGCTCACTTATCCCAATTGCCGATATCGGCGTTGGTGCCCTCGCCGCCTTCCTTGCCGTCGGCGCCGTAGGTCCAGACGTCCGCCTCACCATGCTGGCCGGGCGCGGCATAGAGGTACGGACGGCCCCAGGGGTCCTCGGGCAGCTTCTTCAGATACCCGCCCTTTTGATAGCGCGACGGATCGGCGAGCCCGGCGGGCATCGACACCAGCGCCGGCAACCCCTGCGACGTCGTCGGGAAGGTCAGGTTCTGGAGCTTGTACATCTCCAGCCCGGTCTCGATGTTCGCGATATCGGCCTTGGCCTTCTGGATCTTGGCGGTGTCGCCCGAGGGGAGGACGTTCAGCGCCACGATCGTCGCGAGCAGGCCGATGATGACCACGACGACCATCAGCTCGACGAGTGTAAAGCCGTTCGCGGCGCGCTTGCGGCGGATACGCCGGGGGGTGGGGTTACGCATCAACATGTCCTCTCGACTCATTGTCCCGCCAGCGTGTTGAGCTGCAGGATCGGCAGCAGGATGGATAGCACGATGGTGGCGACCACGCCGCCCATCACGACGATGATCGCAGGCTCGAGCAGCGACAGCGCGGTGGCGGTGAAGCGATCGAATTCGCGCTCCAGATAGTCGGCGGCGCGCTCCAGCATCTCGTCCAGCCGCCCCGCCGCCTCGCCGCTGGCCGCCAGATAGGTGAGCAGCGGCGGGAAGACGCCCGCGCGCCGCATCGCCGCCGACAGGCTGCCGCCGCCCCGGATCGCGTCGACGATCGCGTCGGACGCCACCCGCAACCGGCGATTGTGGATCGTCCCCGCCGTCAGGGTCAGCCCTTCGAGCAGCGGCAGGCGGCTGGCCACCATGGTGCCCAGCGTGCGCGCCATCCGCGCGGCATGCAGGTCGCGCAACAACCGGCCGATCAGCGGCAGCTTCAACAGCCACGTGTCGAAGGACAGGCGGATCGAAGGCACCTTCAACGCGCGCCAGAAACCGACCCCGCCGATGACGACGATCCCCGCCATCAGCCACCACCAGCCGACCAGCAGGTCCGACACGCCGATGACCATCCGCGTCAGGAAGGGCAGTTCCTGACCCACCGTATCGAACTGCTCGACCACCTGCGGCACGACGAACATCATCAGTGCCGCGACGACGCCGAGCGCGACCACCGCCAGGATCGTCGGATAGGCCAGCGCGGTAATCATCTTGCCGCGAATCTCCGCCTGCCGTTCCAGAAGCGCGGCCAGCCGGTCGAGGATGGTCGGCAGCGTTCCCGAACTCTCGCCCGCCGCTACCATCGCGCGATAGAGCGGCGGAAAGCTCTTGGGCTCGCGCGCCATCGCGTCGGCCAGGCGGCGGCCTTCGGTGACGCCCTGGTGCACCGTCGCTACGATCGCGCGCACCCGTTCCTGCTCGGTCTGGCGGGTGATGGTGCGAAGGCTCTCCTCCAGCGGCGAGACGCGGTTGAGCGTGGCGAGCTGGCGCGTGAACAGCGTCAGCTGCTTGACCGACATACGCGCCCGGCCCAGCTTCAGCCCGAAGAGCGGACGCCGCTCGGCGGTATCGCCGCTGCCCGGCTTGACCGAGACGACGTAGAGGCGCTGCTTCTCCAGCGCGGCGCGCGCGGCGTCACTCGTCTCGGCGGGGATGAAACCGCGTTTTTCCGCACCCCTGGTATCGATGGCGACATAGTCGAACCCGGCCATGTCAGTACCCCGCCCCATGGCCAGCCCGTTCCCCCGCGAAGGCGGTGGCCCAGCTTTCTGGCGATGTGCAGGACGGAAGTCTTATCTCACGCGGAGACGCGGAGACGCGGAGAAAAGGTCGTTCGCGCAGAGGCGCAGAGGGTTTTCGCGCGCGGCAGCGAACCGCTTTTGCAAACGGCCGAAACAGGAGGGCCGCTGGCGCGGCGAGAACACCATCTCCGCGTCCTCTGCGCCTCTGCGCGAACCCACTCTTTCTCCGCGTCTCCGCGTCTCCGCGTGAACCCATGCCATGACAACCGACAGCGTTCAGCGTGATACGGCATAGGCACTGGGCCCCCGCCTTTGCGGGGGGACGGGGGGTGGTGAGAGCATTCACCTCCCTCACCCCGCTTCGGAGTCGCGGCGGGATACGCGGATGGCTTCCTCGGCCGTCGTCACGCCCTCCAGCACCAGCGCGCGGGCCGCCGTCGCCAGCGGCTGTTGGCGGGCAAAGGCGTGCGCCGCGATCGCCTGTTCGTCGCCGCCTTCGTTGATCAGCCGCCGGATCGTATCGTCGACGCGCACCGCCTCATAGACGCCGGTCCGGCCCTTGTAGCCGCTGCCGTTGCACTGCGGACAGCCGACCGCCTCGTACACGGTGGCATGGGCATCGATGCCGAGCAGCGGCGCGACGGTCTCCCTCGCCTCGACCGGGCGCTTGCACGCCGGGCACAGCCGCCGCACCAGCCGCTGCGCGATCACGGCGCGCAGCGTCGAGGCGAGCAGGAACGGCTCGACCTTCATGTCGCGCATGCGAGTGATCGCGCCGACCGCATCGTTGGTGTGGACGGTCGACAGCACGAGGTGGCCGGTCAGCGAGGCCTGCACCGCGATCTCGGCGGTTTCGCGGTCGCGGATTTCGCCGACCATCACCACATCGGGGTCCTGGCGAAGGATCGCGCGCAGCCCGGCCGCGAAGGTCAGGCCGACCTTCGCATTGACCTGAGTCTGCCCCACGCCCTCGACCGCATATTCGACCGGGTCCTCGACGGTCAGGATATTGCGGCTGCCATCGTTCAGCAGGCGCAGCGCGGCATAGAGACTGGTCGTCTTGCCCGAGCCGGTCGGCCCGGTGACCAGGATGATGCCGTTGGGCTCGCTCAACGCCTCGCTCAGCAGGGCATACATCGCCGGGTTCATGCCCAGCGCGTCGAGGTCGATGCCCGCATTGTCCTTGTCCAGGATACGCAGCACAACGCGCTCGCCCGCCCGGCTGGGCAAGGTCGAGACACGCACGTCGAGCAGCTTGCCACCCAGGGTCAGCGCCATGCGACCGTCCTGCGGCACGCGCCGCTCGGCGATGTCGAGCCGCGCCATGACCTTGATACGGCTAACCACCACCGGCGCGACATGCGGCGGCATCCGCAGCGTCTCGCGCAGCATGCCGTCGATGCGCATCCGGATGACGAGGCCGGTTTCGTACGGCTCGATATGGATGTCCGACACGCCGTTGCGCGCGGCGTCGGCGATGATGCCGTTGATCAGGCGGATGGCGGGCGCGTCGTCGGCGGTGTCGAGCAGGTCCTCGGCGGTCGGGATGCCGTCGGCCAGCATGTCCAGCTCGTCGCCCATGCCGACCGCCGCGATCGCGGTCGCCTGTCCGTCCATCGCATAGGCATCGGACAGCAGGCGGTCGAAGGCGGGGGCCTCGACCCGGGTGATGGCGAAGGGGCGGCCGATATGGCGGCGCAACTCGATCAGCGCGCGCGGGTCGGCGCCTTCGCGAAGGGCGATGGTCAGCGGGTCGGCGGTGTGGACGACGGTGCCGAACTTGCGCGCGAAACCATAGGGGATGGTCAGCGGGGCGACCAGTTCGAGCGTTTCGGGCACATCGCCGGCGGATGGCAGGGGAAGCGCGGCGGGCCCTTCCCCATCCCCTCCCGCCTGCGGGAGGGGTGTGCCCAGCGGCAGGGGCACGGTATCTCCCGTGGTGATGGGCTGTTCCTGTTCAGTCACGGCGCTTGATCGGTTCGACCGGCTTGGCGATGGGAACGGCGATGCGCGGGTCCTCGATATTGCCGGGCATCGGCGCGCGCGGGATCGGCGGCGCGGCGTTCATGTAATCGCGGACCAGTTCGTCGATCGACGGCTCGACGCCCGGCTGGGCATAACCCTGCAACTGGCGGAGATAGCCATAACGCTGTTCGGTGACGCGGCGACTGTCCTCCGGCGTGCGCAGGATGGTGGGGCGGATAAAGACCATCAAATTGGTCTTCGATCGGCTGCGCGCCTTGGACCGGAACAGCGCGCCCAGCCCCGGAATGTCGCCGAGCAGCGGGATCTTCTCGATCGTGCGCCGCTCGTTATCGTCGAGCAGGCCGCCGATGACGGTGATCTGGCCGTCGTCGGGGGTGAAGACATTCTCGAACGCGCGCTTGTTGAGGATCAGTTCGCTATTGTTGCTCGACACCGGCCCGGCGATGGAGCTGACCTCCAGCCGCACGTACAGTTTCAGCGAGCCGCCCGCGTTCACCTGCGGCTTTACGTCGAGCTGGATACCGACATTCTGGCGCTGCACGGTGCGGAAGGCATTGTCGAAATTGTTCGACAGCGCCTGGCCGGTCGTTACCGGGATTTCCTGGCCGACCAGGCTGTGTGCCTGCTGATTGTCCAGCGTGATGATATGCGGCACTTGCAGGAGGTTCGACGTAGTGTCGCTCTTCACCGCGTTGATGATCGCGCCGAACACCGTGTCGCCGACCTGCCCGCCCCAGCCCGCAAAGCCGCCGGTGGTGCCCAGGATCGACTGCACCGCCGACTGGGTGAGCTGGTTGAACGAGGCGTTGGGGACGTTGGTTTCGGTGCGCGTGCCGTCGGGGGCGACGACGACGGTGCGGTTGCCGCCCAGCGTCTGCGCGCCCACCGCACCCGCGATCTGGAGGATGTTGGGCGCGGTGTTGCCATAGGTCGAAGCGGCGAAGGCGCCGCCCGACAGGCTGCCAAGCAGGAATTGCGCGCCCAGCCGCCGCGCGGTCTGGTCCGACACCTCGGCCACGATCGCCTCGATCAGCACCTGTTCGCGGCGCACGTCGAGTTGGCGCACGACCTCGCTGATCTGACGCTGGATATCGGCGGGACCGGCGATCACGATGGCATTGGCGCCGACGAAGCGGGTCACGACCGCCGCCGTCCGTCCCCCTTGCGTGCTGATCGCGGGCGGCTGGCCGTTCTGGCCGCCCGCGCCCGGCGCGTTCGCCGATTGCGGCTGGGCGACCGGCTGGATACGCTGCGCGATCGAGGTGCCCGCGGCCGATCCCGCCTGGGAATTGGTTTGGGTAAAGCTGCCGCGCGACAGGGTGGTTTCCTGGACCGGATCAGGCGTCTGGCCGACCAGTTGCTGAAGCACGGGCAGGAGCTGCTCGGCATCGGCATTTTCCAGGAAGACGACGCGGATCTCGGTCCCGCTCTTGGCCTTGTTGTCCAGGTCGATCGCGATCTGGGCGAAGCGCGACACGCTCGACGGATCGCCGCGCAATGCGATCGAGTTGGAGCTGTCGATGGCGACCACCGACACGCCGGTGCCCCCCGGGGCCGCACCGCCGCCCTGCGCGCCGCCGCCCGCACCGCCCGCCAGCGTCTGCAGCGCGGTCGCGATTTCCCGCGCGCCCGCATTGCGTAAGCCGATGACGCGGGTCGAGGCATTGTCGGCGTCGATCCGGCGGACCACTTCGCGGATACGGCGGATATTGTCGGCGAAGTCGACCACGACCAGGCTGTTGCCCGCGCGGTTCGCCGTCACCGATCCTTGCGCGCTGACCAGCGGGCGCACCGTCTCCAGCGCGCTCGGCGCGTCGATCGCGCGCAGGCGGATGATCTCGGTCACGTAAGAATTGCGGTTCGCCCCCGCCGAGCCGATCCGGCTCGGCTGCGACGCGGCGTTGTCGATCGGCTGGACGCGGAACGCCCCGCCCGAAGTCGGCACCGCGACGAGGCCGTTGGAGCGCAGCGTCGACAGGAAAATCTCGAAATATTCGGATCGGGACAGCGGCCGGTCGGTCACCACCGTCACCTCGCCGTTCACCCGGCTGTCGATGATGAAGGTCCGCCCCGTCACCTTGGCGGCATCGGCGATGAAGGCGCGGATATCGGCGTCGCGGACGTTCAGCGTGGTCTGGGCATGCGCACCTGCGGCGAGCGCGATGGCCAGGACTGACGCGAGGACCGAACCGGGGACGAGCTTCTTCATGGCCGTGGTGCCGCAATCTGAAGGGAGAGCGGCAGCGTCTGATCGCCCCGCTCGACCGTGATGGAAAGAGAACCGCCCTGTGCGAAATCCGCCGCCAGACGGTCAAGGTCGCCCGGCCCCGTGACGGGACGTCCGCCGAGCGCGGTGACGATATCGCCCTCGCGCAGGCCCGCCGCACGGAACGCCGCGCCCGAACCCTGCGACCGGACGACAAGGCCCGAGATACGGCCGCCGTCGAGCCGGGGGATGAAGCCGATATCGCTGCGCACCTGCGCGATCGCCACGCCGCCCTGCGCCGGAACGGTCCCGGCTGGCGGTGCGGGGGGCGCGCCTGCGCCAGTGGCGGCGGCGGGTGGGGCGTCCGACTGATCGATGTACAGATCCTCGGTCGCACCGCCCCGGTCGATCGTGACATGATCGAACGCAACCGACTTGAGCGTCACGCCGGGCTGGATCTCGTCGCCGACCGAGACCGATCGCTGCACGCCGTCCGGCCCCGCCAGGATCGCCGAACCACGTCCCGACGCCTCGTCGATGCGGGTGCCGAACAGCGTCAGTTGCAGGGTGGTGACGGCGGCGGGGGCACCCTGTTGCCCCTGCAACCGGAAGAATGGGTCGAAGCCCTCCAGGATGGCGGCGGGCGACCCCGCGATGGCCGGGGCGAGCGGGCGCCATTCGCCCAGCGGCGAGACGGGGGTGGCGATCACCCATAGCAGCCGCGCGCCCTGAACGGCGAGAACCGCCATCAGCGCCAGCTCGGCCACCGAATAGACATTCACGACCGGCAGGCGTCGCAACCAGCGACGTCCGCGCGCGTCGAGCCTCAACCGCATGAAATACACCCCGTCCGCATTTTCAGGCCCTAGGCATGGCATGTTACAGTCCTGCGTCAAAGCCTCGAAACATGTTCGTCACCTCGAAACATGATCGTCACAGGGGTTTTGCAGGGATGGACCGATGAACACCTCTTCCGACCCCATGCCGATGCTGGGCAACGGCCTCGACCCGACACCGATCGTCCAGCGGCTGGCCGCGACGCCGGGCGTGCAGCGACTGCCCGATCCCCGGCTGACGCTGTTCGTGAAGCGCGACGTCCTGCCGCCAGACCTGTGCGCCGCGCTAATGACCCGAATCGATGCGGTCCGCCGTCCCTCGACCATCGCCGATGCCAACGGCGATGCCGCCTATCGCACCAGCGAGACGGGCGACCTGCCCGCCGACGATCCGGCGGTGATCGAAACCGAGCGGCTGATCGCGATGCTGACCGGCCTGTCGGGCGAATATGGCGAACCGATCCAGGGCCAGCGCTATGCCGTCGGCCAGGAATTCAAGCAGCATACCGATTATTTCGAGCCCCAGGGCTTGGACTATCACCGCTACTGCGCCGTGTCGGGCAACCGGACCTGGACCGTGATGCTGTACCTCAACACGCCGGGTGCTGGTGGCGCCACGCGCTTCAAGGTGGTGGACAAGGTCATCCAGCCCGAACCCGGCAAGATGGTCGCCTGGAGCAATCGCCGCGCCGACGGCTCGCCCAACCCCGCCACGCTGCATCAGGCGATGAAGGTGCGCGCGGGGGCAAAGTACGTCATCACGAAATGGTATCGCGAGTTGCCCTGGCGGGGGTGAGGGTGTTGGTGGCTTTTAGCCTGCCACCTCCCCGCCCTGCGAGCGTCCGTTCGCACTGAGCGAAGTCGAAGTGCACGCCGGGGCTCTGAACTTGGCGAGGTGAATCCCTTGGGCTTCGACTTCGCTCAGCCTGAACGGACGTGGGGCTGGCCTCCGCTTCCTTTCACGCGCAGGGCCTTTTAAAACACAAGCCCGGCCAAACGCCAAAAGGCCGCCGCCCGGGTTCCCCGGACGACGGCCCTTCAACACCAATCCCCAAAAGGATCAGAAGGTCGTGCTGATCCCGAGCGAGAACACGCGACCCAGATTGTACCGGTTGAGATACACGAACCGGCCATTCCCGAAGTCCTGCCGCTCGTTATAGCGCGTGCGGGTCAGGTTGCGGGCTTCGGCCTTCAGCTCGAATTTGCCGCCCATCAGCTCGAAGCCCTGGCGTGCGACGACGTCCAGGCGGATGCCCGGTACTTCGACGATATCGGGCTGGAACCCGTTGCCCGACAGGTTGGACGGGCCGCGATTGGTCACGCGGTTGCTGGCATAGTTGAACAGCACCGTCACCTGCGACAGCGCGGCGGTGTCCTCGACGCCCAGTTGCAGGTTGACCAGATGGTCCGACTGGCCGGTCAGCGATGCGCCGTCGCGGAACAGCAGCCGCGCCGGACCGAAGCCCGAGGCGCAGCCCGCCAGGCCCGGCGACCCTTGCGCGGCCGCCGGATTGGGCACGCAGGACGCGTCGGCTTTGATCTGCGACTTGGTATAGGTGTAGTTCGCGATCGCGACGAGGCGGCGGGTGGCGAAGAAATCGCCGCCCAGCCCCGCCAGCGGCACATATTTCTGCAACTCGACTTCCGCACCGTAGAGCGTCGCCGAGGGCAGATAGGTGAAGCCCGTCTGCAACCGGTCGTCCGCGCCGGTGTAGAAGCCGACCTGCTCGATCGGGTTCTTGATCCGCTTGTAGAAGCCCGCCAGCGTGAAGCGCTGGTCGCGCGCATAGAACCATTCGTAACGCGCCTCGAGGTTCCACAACTCGCTGTCGCGCAGGTTCGGATTACCGAAGAACAGGCGGTCCGAATCCGGATCGCGGAACTGCTGCGGCGCGAGTTCGCGGAACTGCGGGCGCGAGATGGTCTTCGCGCCACTCGCGCGAAGCTGCATGTCGGCGGCGAAGTTCCAGGTCAGCGTGCCCGCCGGCAGGAAATAGTTGTTCTTCAACCGCGTCGTCGCGCTCTGCACCGGCGTCACCGTCTCGATCGCCGTTTCGTAGCGCAGACCCGCCACCGCGCGCAGACCGTCGGCCACTTCCGATTCCGCCTGCACGTAACCGGCATGGACGTTCAGCTTGGCGTCGTACGCATAGGCGCCCGCCTGCGTCGAGAATTGCAGCTGGAGCGTACACGCCCCCTGCCCCCGCAACGGACAGGCATTGTTCACGACGTCCGGGCTCAGCAGATAGTCGGGACGATAGAGATTGTACGGGAAGCCCGGCGCGGTGCCCGCACCGTCGCTGGTCTGGTAGTTGAACTGAACACGGCTCGAATAGCGGTCCGTGCCCTGATAGAAATAACCGGTGCTCAGCGTGATCGGACGATCGCTGTCGATCTTGTAGGAAAGGTCGGCCTGACCGGTCCACAGATTCTCGTTCAATTCCGAGAAGATGATCGAGGCGAAGGGGGTGAAGCGCTGCGTTACCTGATATGCGCCGTTGCACTGGAACCCGCCCGCACCATTCGCACCGTCATAGCTGACGGGCAGGCCGTTGGTCGTGCGTGCCGCGCATAGATAGTCGAACTGGCGTTCGTACGGCGCATTGCGCTTCGAATTGGCGAAGGCGCCGCGCGCGTCGAACTTTAGCGCGTCGGTCAGCTTGAACTCGCCGACCAGTTGGCTTTCGATCAGCTGGCGTTCGAACCAGTTGGTGTTCTGCTGGAAGCGCAGGCCGCTGGCGTTGTTGTAGACTTCGGCCGCCGAACCGCGACCCTGCTTCAGCGTGTCGTGGATATACACGTTGGTCCAGCGCACCGTGTTGTCGCCGAACTCGTAACCCAGGCCGACCAGCGCGTTGGCGACGATGCGGTTGTCGGTCAGCAGCGTGCGGTAATCGTTGCGCAGCGTGCCGTCCGCCGACACCGAGTCCTGCTGGATCGCCGAGCGGGTGCGGAAGGTGTTGGAGAGCGATAGCGACGAGATCACGCCCAGCCGGTCGCTGCCGATGTCGAACACCGAACCGGCCGACAGCTCACCCGACAGGTTGGCGGGCAGCTGGTTGTTGCGCTGGAGCAGTGTGGTCGAGGCGTTGGACAGGCCGAGCAGCTGCGACGCGGGCACGATGCCCGAACCGCGCCCCGCCTGCACGTCGCGCACGAACTGCGGCACGCCGCGCGTGCCGTCGTCGAAGCCCAGCCAGTCGGCGTCGCCGCCGCGATAGGTGTAACCCAGCTCGCTGGTCGTCGCATCGTCGGCCGCGACCGTGAAGCCGCCCGAGATGAAGTTCTTGTTCGGGATCGCCTTGGTCGTCAGGTTGATGACGCCGCCGCCGAATTCGCCGGGATAATTGACCGAATAGGTCTTCTGGACCAGCGCCGAGCCGACGATGGTGGTCGGGAAGATGTCGAGCGGGACCGAACGGCGCAGCGGCTCGGGGCTGGGCAGCGGCGAGCCGTTGAGCAGCGACGAGGAATAGCGGTCACCCAAGCCACGGACATAGACGAAGCCGCCACCCACGACCGACAGGCCGGTGACGCGGGTCAGCGCGCCCGCAATGTCGCCCTCGCCCGTGCGCGCGATGTCGGCGGCGGACAGGACCGAGACGATCTGCGGCGTGGCGCGGATCGTGTTGGGGATGTTGCGACCGACGACCACGATCTCGTTGCTGGACGAGGCATCGACGCCGGGGGCCGAGATTTCGACCGGTTCTTCCGCCGACTGGCCGTCCTGCCCGGTCGGGGTCTGGCTCTGGGGAGTGGCCTGCCCGTCCGGGCTGGTCGCGGTGGTGCTCGTCTGCGCGGGCGCAGGCGTCGCCCCGCCCGCCGTCTGCGCGAGCAGCGCGGGCGCGACGAGTTGCGAGGTCAGCAGAAGGAGGGAGGCATAAGCGAGGCGTCGCTGCATGGCCGGGTCATCCCGTATCAGATTTTCATGGAGGAAAGCCGGGGCGGCGATGATCCGCCACCCCGGCTTGCCGAGAGCGCCCGGTGGAACCCTGGGCGCATGGTCAGCGGGGCCTTAGCGGCCGTTGCAGCTGAAATAGACCGAGGTGAAGACCGGCGGCCCGACGTCCTGCAGCGAAGCGTCCGCCCCCCGGATCGTGGTGCGACCCGAGCCCGAGCCTTCGCCCGCGATCAGGTTGATGCAGGCCACACCCGACTGGGTCGACTTAACGATGCCGTTGATGAAGGTCATGTCGGCACCACCGCGCAGGCGGATCGCCGCCGGCGCATTCGCGGTCTGGACGAAGGTGAAGTTGGCATAGCGGCCGAAGGTGCGCGGCAGCAGGTCCTCGGCATTGTTCGAGTCGATCTCGGTCGAGAAGCTGTCCGCCGTCGCGCCGATGGTGCGCTGCGCCGCGATCAGGAACTGCATGAAGCCGCGATAGCCATTGTCGATGTCGAAGCCGTCATCGTCCGCGCCGGTGATCGCGATATATTTCAGGTTCGACGTGCCGCCGAAGATCTCGATGCCGTCATCGGCCGAGTTGTGGCTCTGGATGTGATCCAGGACCGTACCCGAACCGGTGCCGCCCAGCGTCAGGCCCTGCAGCTCGTTGCCGTCCGAGATGGCGATGCCCGAGTAGCGGATCTGGACATAGGACATCTGGCCCGACGAGTCGGTCTGGTTCGCACCGCCGTAGAAGCGCCCCGTAACGCCCTCGATCGCCTGCTGGCAGGTGGTCGAGGTGCCGCCCGCATTGTTCGGGCCGGTGCCGGTGGCGCAGACCGCGGTCGGCGCGCGGCCGAGCAGGATGATGCCGCCCCACTGGCCCTGGCTGGCGTCGGACACGCCGTTGCTGACCAGGTTCTGCTGCGAGGTGAAGACGATCGGCGCGTCGCGGGTGCCGATCGCCGAGATCTTCGAACCACGATTGACGAGCAGCAGGTCGTTGGTCGCCTCGGTCGAGTCCGCCGCGATCACGACACCCGCCGCGATGGTCAGCGTGGCGCCGGTGCCACCGGTCGAACCCAGGTCGGTGCCGACTTCGGTCTGGCCGCGCAGGCGGTATACGATCCCTGCGATCTTCGGCAGCGTCAGGTCGCTGGTGATGTTCTGCGGCAGGCGGCAGAAACGCAAGGTGGGCGAGGACGAGCTGTTGGTGCCGTCATCGGTGGTGCCCGTCGGGCAGACCGAGGTCGCCGCCGCATAGGTGCCGATCGAGGGAACCGCGGTGCAGCGCGCGCCCGAGCCGCCGAATTCGGCCGAGGTCGAGTTGCAGGTCCAGCCCTGGAACGCGGTATCCGACGGGCCGTTGAGCGCGCCGACATAGTTGGTCGAGGTGAAGAAGCCGTTGATGATCGACGGATCGGCGGCGGTCATCAGCGAGGTGCTGCTGGTCGGATAGACGCCGTTCAGCGCGGCACCGGTGCCGTTGACGTTGTTGTTCGACCCTGCGTTCACGATCGCCAGCTGTTCGTCGGCGGTGATCGACACGGTGTTGACGGTGCTGACGGCGGCGAACTGCGCGGCCGTGATGTTGGCGGTCGGCGTCGGGGTGGGCGACGGCGTCGGCGTCGGCTGCGGTTGCACGATCACCACGCTGCCTGCGCCCGGCGATGCCACGCTGTCGGCTCCGCCGCACGCGGCAAGGGCCGCGCAGGCCGAGCTGGTCATGAGAATGAGGCCGAAGCGCTTGAAGCTCGCCATCGCCGAAAAACTCCCGATCTTGTCGTTGCCGTATCGGACGAAAAGCCGCCCGATGACCGACCGACCCCGAAGGGTCCCCCTGTCGATCCCGGACCGGGCGTTAGGCGCATCTCATGACGCCAAGATGCAGTTTGGAAGAAACTTTGGTGACAATACTGCGTCAATTTTGTGAAACCGGCGGACATGCTTGGGCCCCGCCGACAGAAGATTTTGTGCGTCGCGACAAGTTTGGCGAAGCCTTTTGCGGCAAACCGCGTTAATGGGGCCGCGAGGTCGAGCTTCCGCGCGTCCTCGACGCCCCGCTCAAGCTAGTGTCACTACGGATTGGGCGGGGCGTCCCTAATGCCCCCATACATCATCAGGTCAGCGAGGATTTGCGTTTCGGCGCATCCTGTCCCTCGGTGCTGTCCTGGCCCTTGTCCAGTGTGTCGCTGGGGCGGCGGGCATCGCCGTCGCGCTGATGCTCGGTCGACAAAATGGGGTCGCGGGTTTCGGTAGTCGGCTTGATCGGATCGGCCATGGTCGCTCTCCTCGGCGTTGCCTGGGGCGGATTGACATTCAGTCCCCTTTTCATTCCTCCCCTGCAAGGGGAGGGGGACCAGCGAAGCTGGTGGAGGGGTATCGCCGCTGGCGAGTGATCCCCAAACTTTCCAACCGGGACACCCCTCCGTCAGGGCTGCGCCCTGCCACCTCCCCTTCCAGGGAAGGAATGAAATGAATGTCGACCCGGCTTGGAAAGAACAGGGCCAATGCCCGCCGCGTTCCCGCACGATCCGCCTGACGACTTGCGCCAGCCCCCTCCCCTCGCCTATGGACCGGCCCATTCGCAAGGACCCGGTGAAATTCCGGGTGGCTATTCCGGCCGCCGATCCGCCGGACAACAACATGCACGAACGCCTCAAACGCCCAACGGCGTGCTGTTCCCTGTTGTGGGTTCTCAATGACATTCGATCTTTCGACCTATCGTCGCCAATGGTTTACCGATGCCGCCGCCGCCAGGCGCGACATCATGGCGGGCATCGTCGTCGCGCTCGCGCTGATTCCCGAAGCCATCGGCTTTTCCATCATCGCGGGCGTCGACCCGCGCGTCGGCCTTTATGCCTCGGTCGCGATCGCGATCGTCATCGCGCTGATCGGGGGGCGACCGGGCATGGTGTCGGCCGCCACCGCCGCCGTCGCCGTCCTGGTCGGCCCGCTGGTGCGCCAGCACGGCGTGGAATATCTGTTCGCCGCCACCATCCTGATGGGCCTGTTCCAGATCCTCGCCGGGCTGCTGCGCCTCGACCTCGTGATGCAGTTCGTTTCGCGATCGGTGATCACCGGCTTCGTCAACGCGCTCGCCATCCTGATCTTCATGGCCCAGCTGCCCCAGCTGACCCATGTCGGGTGGCAGACCTATGCCATGGTCGCGGGCGGCCTGGCCGTCATCTATGGCCTGCCGCGGATCACCCGCGCCGTGCCCTCGCCGCTGATCGCGATCCTGGTGCTGAGCGCGATCAGCATCGGGCTGGGCGTGCCAGTCAACACCGTCGGCGACATGGGCGCGCTGCCGCAAGGGCTACCCAGCCTGGTGCTGCCGCAGGTGCCGCTGACCCTCGACACGCTGCGCATCATCCTGCCCTATTCGCTGGCGATGGCGGCGGTCGGGTTGCTCGAGTCGCTGCTGACCGCGCAGATCGTCGACGACATGACCGACACCGACAGCGACAAGCGGCGTGAGTGCGCTGGGCAAGGCGGGGCGAACATCGTTGCCGCGCTGTTCGGCGGCATGGGCGGTTGTGCGATGATCGGCCAGTCGGTGATCAACGTCACGTCGGGCGGGCGCGGTCGTCTGTCGACCTTTGTCGCGGGTGCCTTTCTGCTGTTTCTGCTGGCGGTGCTCGGGCCATGGGTCGGCCGGGTGCCGATGCCCGCGCTCGTCGCCGTCATGATCATGGTGTCGATCGGCACCTTTAGCTGGAGCTCGATCCGCAACCTGCGCCGTCATCCCCCCACCTCGTCGGTCGTCATGCTGACCACGGTCGCGGTCGTCGTCGCCACCCGCGACCTGTCGCTGGGCGTGCTGGCGGGCGTACTGCTGTCGGGCATCTTCTTCGCGGGCAAGGTCCAGCGCATGTTCGCGGTCGAGCGCGACGCCACGGCCGAGCGGGCGACCTACCGCGTGACGGGCCAGATCTTCTTCGCCTCGGTCGAGCGTTTCACCCGCGCCTTTCGGTCGGACGAGCCCGCACGCCATGTCGTCATCGACGTCGGCGCGGCGCATTTCTGGGACATTTCGGGGGTCGGCGCGCTGGACCGGATCGTCGCGCGGCTGCGGCGCGACGGGCGGACGGTCGAAGTCGTCGGTTACAATCGGGCCAGCGCCGACCTGATCGACCGGTTCGCGCTGCACGACAAGACCGGGGTCGAGATGGGCCTGACCCCGCATTGACCGGTGGTCCGGTGCGCCGATCAGCGGCGCACCGGACCCGCATGGCCTCAATCGTGGGTCATGGCCTTGGCCAGCGCCGGCGTCTGCTGGTGCTGGACGACGCGCCAGACCTCATGCTCCAGGCGACGGATGGTCGAGGTGCAATGCGCCTCGTAACGCTCGTCACCGCGCTGCGCGGCGACGTGATAGCCGATCACGATCAACCCTTCCTGCGGCCGCGATGCCGTCCGCTCGGTCAGCTCGGCGCTGTCCCAGACAGGCGTGTCGGCAACCGCCGCGATCGCGTCTTGGCCGGTCAGCACGAAGGGCGGCTGCGGCAGCACCATGACGACTTCGGCGTCGACCTTTTCACGGTAATTGTCGGGACCCTCGGTCCACAGGCTCTCTTCGAAGTTCCAAAGGCGATCATCGTCCATCACATTCTCTCCCGTTGAAAATCTCTGAAAAATCTCAGGCGAAGTCGCCGAACTTGGCGGCTTCGTCCTCGACCCGTTCGGGGTCGACCGGCGGCTCTGACGCAGCCTGATCCGGCCGAACGTCGTCGTCGGGATCGGGGCGGACGTCCGGTGCGGGACCCTGTTTGTGGTTTTCGGTCATGTCGCTCGGGGGAACGCACCACGGGCGCGATGGAGCCTTGGCCGTGGAGCAAATCGTCGCCGTCTTTCGGCCGATCGTGTCCGGCATGCGTTGGGGGCGTTCCCGATCGAAAGGTGCCCGTGCCCCATTACCTCATCGCCCAGAGCGAACGCCCCGACGAACGCGAAGCCCGCCGCGCCCGGGCAGGCAAGAGTTCGGGCGAAACCTATGCCGCGACGCTTCGCCAGCTGGAGCCCGGCATCGCAACGACCATCGTGTCTCCGGCGGACGAGGATGCCGAGCCGATGTCGGTCGAGCGGCTCTGCAGCTTCGATGCGGTCTTCCTCACCGGCTCGCCCATGCACGTCTATGAGGACACCGCCCCGGTCCGCCGCCAGATCGCCTTCATGCGCTGCGTCTTCGCGGCGGGCGTGCCGTCCTTCGGCTCGTGCGCGGGATTGCAGATCGCGGTGACGGCGGCGGGCGGCCGGGTGCGCAAGATGCCGCAGCGGATGGAGGCGGCGATCGCCCGCCGGATCAGCGCCACGCCCGAGGGGCGCGACCATCCGCTGCTCGCCGGTCGCCCGCCCAGCTGGGACGCACCCGCCATCCATAGCGACGAGGTCTGCGAGCTGCCGCCGGGTGCCATCCTGCTTGCCGGCAACGCCGTCACCCGCGTTCAGGCCGCCGAGATCCGCCATGATCGCGGCGTCTTCTGGGGGGTGCAATATCACCCCGAACTGGCGCTGCGCGAGATCGCCATTGCGGTCGCCGCGCAGGCCGCCGAACTGGTCAAGTCAGGACTGGCGTTGCGGGAAAGCGATATCGAAGCTCGCGCCGCCGAGATCGATGCGCTGCATGACGATCCCGACAGCCGGTCACTTCGCTGGTCGCTCGGGGTGGATGGCGAATTCGCGGAGGAACGCCTGCGGCGGCGGGAGATCGTCAACTTCCTGAACCATGTCCGCCAGCAGCGCGGTGAAACCCCCTTGGCGGACTAGCGACGCCTTGCGTCGGCCGGACAGGTCAATCGCGTTCCCAGCGATGCTCCTGCTCCAGCGCGAAGACATCGCGCCCGGCGG
This sequence comes from Sphingomonas sp. CFBP8993, assembly GCF_034044895.1. Taxonomy (NCBI): domain Bacteria; kingdom Pseudomonadati; phylum Pseudomonadota; class Alphaproteobacteria; order Sphingomonadales; family Sphingomonadaceae; genus Sphingomonas; species Sphingomonas sp. CFBP8993. Next base: position 344,497 of record NZ_JAXCWU010000004.1, read on the forward strand.
TCAGCACCGCCTGATCGCGGCCGTCCTCGGCAAAGGTCACCGCAAAGTCGCGATCCGCGACCTTCCCGTCGATATGGCGGTCCTCGGGGCTTTCGACATGGCCGACATAGCGCAGGCTGAGGTCATAATGTCCCGACCAGAAGAACGGCACCGCATCATACGCATCGTCCGTCTGGCCCAACAGGTGCCGCGCCAGCCACTGGCCCATACGCTGCGCGACGACCCAATGCTCGACGCGGATCGGATGACCCAGCCGGGGATCGGGCGCATTGGCGATATCGCCGATGGCGTGGATGGCAGGATCGGAGGTACGCAGCATCGCATCGACCTGAACACCGCCGCCCGCCGTCTTGTCCGCCAGAACCAGCCCGGCCGCCTCCGCCAGCATGGTCCGGGGCTTTGCCCCCAACCCGGCGACGAGAATGTCGCCCGCCACCTGGCTGCCGTCATCCAGCATCGCACCATGCCCGTCCCACCGGGCGACGCGCCGACCGAGATGGAAGGTCACGCCCTTCGACTCGTGCAGCGACTGGATCATGCCGCCGACTTCGGGCCCGGCGGTCTTTTCCAACGGAAGATCGGCATCCGACACGACCGACACCGTCAAACCCCGCCCGACGAGCGACGCCGCGACCTCCAGCCCGATATAACTCGATCCGATCACCACGGCGGCCCCTGCCTGGTCCAGCGCGGCGATCAGGCGATCAGCGTCCGCCAGGCTGCGCACGACATGCACGTCCTGTCGGTCCGCGCCGTAGAAATCGGGCCGCATCGCCTCCGCACCGGTCGCCAGGACCAGCGTGTCGTAAGGAACCCGCTCGCCCGTGCCGAGCAAGACCGATTTGGCATCGCGATCGATCTTCGACACCGAGACGCCGGTGCGCAGATCGACGCCGTCCAGGCCCGGCAGCGTCAGGTCGTCGCGCTCCGCCTTGCCCGCCAGATATTGTTTCGAACAGAAGGTGCGGTCGTAGGGCGCATCGGCCTCTTCATCGAGGATGGTGACCGACGCCCCCGCACCGTGACGGGCCAGCATCTCGGCACAGGCATGACCGGCCGCGCCCGCACCGATGATCACCACCCGACCGACTGACGGAGTAGCCCCGGAGGCGGAAGGTTCGCCCGCTGCCGCGGCCGCAACCCGCACCTTGCCATCCTCCTCGACCACGTCGAAGCGGTCGAGCGGGGCAAAGGCGGGTGCGTCGACCGCCTCGCCCGTCGCAAGGTCGAACCGGGCGTGGTGGAACGGACAGCGAATGGTGCCGTCCGCCACGATGCCATCGGCCAGCGGCGCCTTCAAATGGGTGCAGATGCCCGACAGCGCGCAGACGCGGCCTTGATGGCGGACCAAGACCACATCCTGCCCGTCCAGCGTCCCGGCGACGATGCGCCCTTCCTCGAGCTCGGTGGAGGCGATGCCGTTCGCCAGATCACGTTCCGCCATCGCCGCCTCACCTCTTGCCCGAGAATTTCCGCTTGTCAGTCCGCGCGCTGGAGCGCCGTGGCGGCCAGATGCTCGCCGATGAACCATACCTGCGGCTCGCCGGTGCGGATGATGTCGCTGACCAGCAAGTCGTTGGTGCCGTCGTCGCCCGACTCGTCGGCGGTCTTGGCGCCCTCATGCGCTTCCTCGAGGACGATCTTGTGCGCCTCGAGCAGGCGCGCCAGCATCGTCGGCACGTCTTCGCGGCCGCGCGGCGGGCGTGGAATCTTGGTCATTTCCGCCACGTCGTGCGGCGTGGCGATGCTGATGCCGCCCAGCGACTGGATACGCTCGGCCACCATGTCGACCAGTTCGGCCTGCTTTTCATAATGCGTGTCGAGCAGCAGATGCAGCTGGTAGAAGGTCGCGCCCGACATCTGCCAGTGATGCTTCTTGTACAGGTCGCGCAGCATCATGGTGTCGGCCAGAACCTGGTTCAGGATCGACACGCTCTGCTTGCGGGCATTGTCGGACAGACCGAGCGGCAGGTCCTTCAGCGTCCCGAATGCCTGAATCTCGCGATATTCGATATTGTATTGCGGCTGTGCCTGATCAGTATCGGCCATGACGTCACTCCGTTCCTATGAGGTTCATGAAGGGATCGGGTGGCGAAGCGCATGATGATGCGTGATGTTCCATAAATTCGGCGATAGCGGTATCGGACCCTGCTCAGCCGATCATGATGCAAATTAATTTCAATACAGCGGTCACGGACGGGAACGCTCCCGCTCCGGCGGGCGTCCAGCATGGGATTTTCCCCCCGGACGAGGCCGCATGACCCAACCAACCCTGGTTTTTCTTCACGCTCTTGGCGCCAGTGGCCGGGAATGGGATCTGGTGCGCCGTCACCTGCCCGACCTGCCCGCCATCGCGATCGACTTGGCCGGCTTCGGCGACAATGCCGATCAGGGTTACAGGGATGTGATGGCGATGGCCGATGGGCTGGCCGACACGATCCGCGAACACCGGCTGACGGCGGGCGTCCTGGTCGGGCACAGCATGGGCGGCAAGATCGCCACCTTGGTCGCCGCCCGGGCCGAGGCTGGCGAAGCCGGGCTGGCCGGTGTTGTCGGCGTGGTGCTGGTCGCCGCCTCCCCGCCCTCGCCCGAGCCGATCGAGGATGACCGGCGCGCGCAGATGATCGGCTGGGTCGCGGATGGTCCGGTCGGGCGCACGGACGCCGAAACCTTTGTCGACGCCAACACCGCCGCGCCACTGCCCGAGCCGCTTCGCGAACAGGCGATGGCCGATGTCCGGCGGTCCAGCCGGGAGGCATGGCTCGGCTGGCTGGAACGGGGCAGCCGCGAGGATTGGAGCCGGCAGGCCGGGACCATCGCGATGCCCGCCCTGATCGTGGCGGGCAGCGAGGACGGCGATCTGGGCGAGGAGGCGCAGCGGCGGCTGAACCTGCCCCATTATGCCGCGGGCGAGGTGCGCGTGGTCGAGGGTGCGGCGCATCTGATCCCCTATGAACAGCCCCAGGCGCTGGCCGATCTGATCGCCGGGCATGTCGCGGCGCTGTCGCCGACTCTGTTGCCGCCGGGTTTCGTCCGCTTGCTGGATTCCGACCGGGTCAGCCAGCGGACACGCACCGCGATGCTGGCGCGCACGCGCCCGGTCGCCGATCGTGACGCAGGGTGGACCGATACCGAGCTGACCACCGTCGTCGCGCTGGTGGCGCATGTCCTGCCCGATTGCCGCGATGCCCGTGACCTGGCCCGCCGGATCGGCGCGGGCCTGAACGGCGCGGGCGATGGTTGGCGCTTTGCCGACCTGCCCCCCGACCGCGAGGCATGGACGCGCGGGCTGGCGACACTGGATACGCTGGGCGGCGGTTTCACGACCCTCGATCACGCCGCGCAGGCCGCACTGCTGGAACGCATCGCCGCCGGGGATGCGGGAAGCGAGGACGACACGCGGCTTTCGGCCCACCAGATGATGCTGTGGTTCCAGGATGTCCGCGCCGAGATCGTTCGCCAGTGGATGGCCACCCCGGCCGCCATGGCCGCGATCGGCTATGACGGTTTCGCGGTCGGCGGCGATGGCCCGCGCAAACAGGGTTACACCCGCACCGCTGCCGCCGACATCGAACAATGGCAGCACGCCCCGGAGACGACCGCATGACCCGCCCCCCTTATGCCGAGCAGGACGTCGTCGATGCCGTGGTCATCGGCACCGGCGCGGGCGGTGCGCCCCTGCTGGCGCGTCTGGCCGAGGCGGGCCTGTCCGTCGTGGCGCTGGAGGCCGGGCGTGCCTTTCGCCCCGACGAGCATGTCGCCGACGAGATGGCGGCCGACATCTACTGGATGGAGGAGCGGCTGAGCGGCGGCGCGGACCCGACCGCCTTCGGCTCGAACAATTCGGGCATGGGGGTCGGCGGCTCGACGCTGCACTGGGGCGCCTTTTGTCCCCGCCCCGATGCGCGCGACCTGCAGTTGCGGACGCTGACCGGCCAGGGTGCGGACTGGCCGATCCCCCATGCCGAGCTGATCGCCTATATCAAGGAGGTCGAAGGGTTTACCGGCGTGTCCGGCCCCGCCCGCTATCCATGGGACGACAGCCGCCGCTATGCCTATCCACCGGTCGCGCGCAATGCCTCGGCCGATGCGATGGCGCGCGGGTGCGCGGCGCTGGGCATCACCGCCACCGACGCGCCTGCCGCGCTGGTTTCGCGTGATCGCGATCAGCCGCATTGGGGCCAGCGCCAGGCGTGCGTGAGTTGCGGCACCTGTCACCAGGGTTGCCGCAACGCCGCCAAGACCAGCATGGATACCAGCTATCTGCCCATGGCCATCGCGCACGGGGCCGAAATCCGCGCCGAGGCCCGCGTCGTGTCGTTCGAACAGGACCAGCAAGGGCGGATCACCGCCGTCGTCTATCGCCAGCACGGCCAGGAACACCGCCAGCGGTGCAAGGCGGTGTTCCTGTGCGCGGGCGGCGTGGAAAGCCCGCGCCTGCTGCTGAACCTGGGGCTCGCCAATTCCAGCGGACAGGTCGGCCGCAACTTCATGGCGCATGTCGCCACCCAGGTCTGGGGCCGGTTCGAGGCCGAGATGCGGATGAACCGGGGCTACCCCTCGTCGCTGATCACCGAGGATCTGATGCGGCCCGAGGATGCCGATTTCGTCGGCGGCTATCTGATCCAGAGCCTGGGCGTCCTGCCGGTCAATCTGGCGACCGGGCTGGCGCGCGGTGCGGGCATGTGGGGCCAGCGGCTTCAGAACCTGCTCCACGGCTATAACCGCATGGCGGGGATCGGGATCAACGGCGACTGCCTGCCGCATCCGGACAACCGCCTGACCCTGTCGGACGAAACCGACGCCTTCGGCCAGCGCAAGGCGCGGATCGATTTCAGCTATCACGCCAACGAACGCGCCATCGACCGCCATTCGCGTGACACGATGACCGCGATCTGGGAAGCGGCGGGCGCCAGCGACATCTTCGCGGTCGACCGCTCGGCGCACACCATCGGCACCTGCCGCATGGGCGACAATGGCGACGAAGCGGTGGTGGATGCCGATGGCCGCAGCTTCGACATCCCCAACCTGCTGATCTGCGACAATTCGGTGTTCCCGAGCGCGCTGGCCGCAAACCCTGCGCTGACGATCATGGCGATGAGCCTGCGCACCGCCGACCGGTTCCTGGCGGCGGGCCGGTGATGGGACAGGCCGGGGACTCCGGGTTCCCGGCCGCTCATTCGGTCGGCGTGCGGCGTACCCAGAAGACGGCGATCAGGGCGATCGCGGTCAATATTCCACACATCGCCCAGGCCGCATTGATCGATGGCACCAGCGCGGCCTTTTCCACCAGCGGCCGCACCATCTCCATGGCGAAGTCGTCGACCGGCTGTCCGCGCTGCTCCAGAAAGGCGTCCTTTGGAATGCCGATGCGCAACGCGGTGTCGAGGTCGCCCGCCTGAAGCTGGCCGGCGATATGGCGGCCCTCGGTCGCCGCCCGGCTGAAGATCATCGTGTCGACCAGTGCCAGTCCAACCGCGCCGCCCAGATTGCGCATCAGGTTGAACAGCCCGCTGCCATCGGCGACCAATGTGCGTGGCAGGCGGCCCAGCGCCATGCGGGTCGGCGGCAACAGGCAGAACATGATCGCCGCCCCACGCACGATCTGCGGCAGGATCATCGCATGGAAGTCGGTCTGCGCCGTCTGCCCCATGCTCATCAGCAGGCCGACCGCGAACAACGCGAAGCCGAAGGCGGTCAGCCAGCGCGGATCGAAGCGCCGCTCCGCCCACACCGCGATCGGCGCGGTCACGAGTTGCGCGATGCCGGTGACCAGCATGATCTCCCCGATGCGCAGCGCGCCGTGCCCGCGCACCAGCCCCAGGAAGAAGGGCATGAGATAGGTCGAACCGAACAGGCCGAAGCCCAAGACGAAGCTGAACAAACATCCGATGGCGAAATTGCGGTCGGCAAAGCACCGCAACTCGACCAGCGGCGACGCCGCACGCCACGTCCGCATGACAAAGCCGATGCCGCACGCGATGAAGACCACCAGCAGGCCCAGCACCCGCGCATCGCCCCAGCCCCGCGTCGGCGCATCCTTCAACCCGATCTGCAACGCGACGAGCGCGGCGGCGAGCAGGACCAGCGCCACGATATCGATCGCACGGGCGACCCCCGATCGCTCGACCGCCGCCTGCCCCCGCAACAGCCAAGCTACGCCGATCGCCGCGGCGATGCCCGGCACGATGTTGATGCGGAACAGCCAGTGCCATGAAAAGGACTGCGTCACCCAACCGCCGACGATCGGCCCGATGGTGGGCGCCAGCACCGCCGCCACCCCGGCTATGGTGGTCGCCAGCCCCTGCACGCGTACCGGGAACAGCAGGAAGACGGCGGAGAACACGATGGGGATCAGCGTACCGCCCGAAAAACCCTGGACGACGCGCCACAGGATCAGGCTCTCGAAATGGTCGCTCATCGCACAGCCGATCGAGGCGAGCGTGAACAGGCTGACCGCGCCGACGAACAGCCGCCGCATCCCCAGCACGTCGGTGAGATAACCCGTCAGCGGAATCGCGACGATCTCGGCGGTCAGGTACGCGGTCTGGATCCACACCATCTGGTCGGTCGGAATCCGCAGCGCGGCCTGGATCGTGGGCAGCGAGGTCGCGACGATCTGCACGTCCAGGATCGCCATGAACATGCCCAGGCACATGAACGTGAAGCCCGCCCAGGCGGCCAGCCCGGCCTTTTGCGGTTCGGCCATGGACGATGCGACCGCCGCTGTCCTGTCGTCGCTTCGCATACCCTCGGTCCGCCCTTCTATTTCGCGACAGGATGAACCAGCCGCGACGCGGATCGTTGCGCACCAGTATCCATTTCCGCCGGTCGCCCGGCTACTCGGACGGTGCATGTCTCAACCGGTTGCCCTTTTGTCGCTTGCGGCGCGCACGCCCCGCCATCGACTCTCCCAGGATCAGGCCCTCGCCACCGCACGTGAGCTGATCGGCGATCGCTTCACCGATTTCGATCGGCTGGCTCCGGTCTTCGCCAATGCGGGCATTGCCGAGCGTCAGCTGGCCATGCCGCTCGACTGGTATCGCACCCCCCGCTCGTTCGAGGAGCGCAGCGCCGCCTATCTCGACGTGGCGCTCGACCTGTTCATCGCGGCCGCCAGTGCCGCGCTGGACGAAGCGGGGGTGACGGCGGATCAGGTCGATACGATCGTCACCGTCTCGTCGACCGGGATCGCGACGCCCAGCCTGGAGGCGCGCGCCATGGCGCGGCTGGCGTTTCGGAACGATGTCCGCCGCGTGCCGGTCTTCGGCCTGGGCTGTGCAGGCGGTGCCACCGGGCTGGCGCTGGCCGCCGATCTTGCGCGGGCGCGGCCGGGATCGACCGTGTTGTTCGTGACGGTCGAACTGTGCAGCCTCGCCTTGCGGACCAACGGCGCGGACAAGGCCGACCTGATCTCGACCGCGCTGTTCGGCGACGGTGCGGCGGCCTGCCTGTTGCGGGCCGGGGCGCAGGGCTTCGCTCGCTTGGTCGGCAGTGCGGAGAAGACGTGGAACGACACGCTCGACATCATGGGCTGGCGCACCGAGGAAACCGGTCTGGCCGTGGTCCTGAACCGCGCCATCCCCGCCTTTGTCGAGCTCGAGATGCGCCAGGCGGTGACCGAGATGCTGGGCGCACAGGGGCTGGCGCTGTCCGACGTCGATCGCTTCATCTGCCATCCGGGTGGCGCGCGCGTGCTGGAGGCGTTGGAAAACGCGCTCGAACTGGAACGCGGTGCGCTGGCGGAGGAACGCTCGGTCCTTCACGACCATGGCAACATGTCCGCACCGACCGTGCTGTTCGTGCTGGACCGGTATCGCCGACAGGGCCTGCCGCCCCGTTCGGTCCTGAGCGCGCTGGGGCCGGGCTTCACCGCCTCCTTGCTGGTGCTGGAGTGCGACCGATGATCCTGCCCTATGCCATCATGGCGTTCGTCACGCTCCAGCGCCTGAGCGAACTGGTCATCGCCAAACGCAATACCGCACGGCTGATGGCGGCGGGCGCGCGCGAATATGGCGCGAATCACTATCCGGTGATGGTGGCCATGCACACCGCCTGGCTGCTCGCTCTGTGGTTCAGCGTCGGTGACCGGCCGATATCCTGGCCGCTGCTACTGGTCTTCGTGGTGTTGCAGGGGATGCGGATCTGGGTGCTGGCGACACTGGGTCCGCGCTGGACCACGCGGATCATCGTCCTGCCCGGCGTGTCGCTGGTCGCCAAGGGGCCGTTCCGCTTTCTGCGCCATCCGAATTACGCCGTGGTCACGGCCGAGATCGCGGTCCTGCCGCTGACCTTCGGGCTGGTCGGCATCGCCGCGCTGTTCACGATACTCAACGCGGCGATGCTCTATGTCCGGATCGGCGCGGAGAATCGCGCGCTGGGGCTCAACGCCGGGGCGACGCCGCCTCACGCTCGGCCTTGATCCGCAACATGGCGGCGTGACAGGTCGGCGAGGTCTGTTCGATCTTCTGGATCATGCAGCCCTCGACCTTCTTGCGGCTCATCGACTTCATTTCCATCGGACACAGCCGCCGCGCCTCGGCGACACAGGCCTTCTTGCCCTGATCGGGGGCCCCTTGCGCCGCCGCGATACCCGGCGACAGGATCAGCAGGGCGGCACCCAGGGCGAAAGGAATGTGGGTCATTGCGGAAACCTCATGATGGCCGGGTGATCGCGCCACCCCTTCTCCAATACGCATCGCACCGGGAAAAAGGCGCATGGGCGCAAGATGACGGGGTGATGGTCATGAAGCTTGGGGAACCGGGATTTCCATCCGGGTCCCGATCGTCAGCAGGGTAAGTGGCGGAGAGGGAGGGATTCGAACCCTCGGTACCGTTGCCGGTACGCCGCATTTCGAGTGCGGTGCATTCGACCACTCTGCCACCTCTCCGCGAGGACGTCCGAGCGGTGGAAAACCGCTGGGGCTGATCGATTGGAGGCGCGCTGTTAGATCAGCTTTTTACGCATTGCAAGCGCCTAAACTTGTGCAACGCGACAAAGGCATTAAATCGGCTGCATGGATCGTATCGACACACTGCCTCTCACCTCGCGCCTGGATGTGGAGGCGCCGATGGTTGCGACCGCCCGGTTCGCGATCGGGGACGTCGTGCGTCACCGGATGTTCGATATTCGCGGCGTAATCTTCGACGTCGACCCGGTCTTCGCCAACAGCGACGAATGGTATGACGCGATCCCGGAGGATATCCGGCCCGCCAAGGACCAGCCCTTCTACCACCTGCTCGCCGAGAACGCCGAATCGAGCTATGTCGCCTATGTCAGCCAGCAGAACCTGCTGCGCGACGACAGCGACGAGCCGATCGAACATCCCGCGATTCCCGGCCTGTTCACCGGCTATGCCGATGGCCGCTACCTCTTGCGGCGCGAACACCGCCATTGAGGGGCATGGGGATCGCCTGACAGGGGCGAAAACCGGATTCCCCGGTTGACAATCGTCGCCCCTTTGCCTAGCTGACCCTTCTTTCCCGACGGGCATCCCCGCGCGGGAGCCATGCATTTGGGAAGTGATGAGAGCCATGTTCGCAGTCGTGCGCACGGGCGGCAAGCAGTATCGCGTCGCCGCCGGAGATAAGATCGTCGTCGAGAAGATCGAGGGCGAAGCCGGCGCGTCGGTGACGCTGGGTGACGTCCTGCTGGCGGGCGAAGGCTCGGAGCTGAAGGCCGTCGACGGTATCACGGTCGCCGCCGAGATCATCGCTCAGGCGAAGGCCGACAAGGTCATCGTCTTCAAGAAGCGTCGCCGTCACAACTATCGCCGCCGCAACGGCCACCGTCAGCAGCACACGATCCTGAAGATCGTGTCGGTCGGCGCCTGAATTTCAGCCGCGCCACCCCAACGAAATCCAGGAGTAGTTCGCAATGGCACATAAGAAAGCAGGCGGTTCGTCGCGTAACGGTCGTGATTCGGCCGGCCGTCGCCTTGGCGTGAAGAAGTTCGGTGGCCAGGAAGCCATCGCCGGCAACATCCTCGTGCGTCAGCGCGGGACGAAGTTCTATCCGGGTCGCAACGTGGGCATGGGCAAGGACCATACCCTGTTCGCGCTCGTCGATGGCCGCGTCGCGTTCCACGAGGGCAAGCTGGGCCGTAAATTCTGCTCGGTCGAACTGGCCGCAGCGGCCGAATAATCGGGCAACCGCGCCGGGTTGCCCACCAGGGTGACCCGGGTTCCGCGCAGGAACCAGCAAAAAAGGGAGACGGGTCACCCCGGCTCCCTTTTTTCATGCTCCCTCCACCGCTTGCGGCGTCTGTCTCCGTCCCGTCATGGGCGTGTGCCAGAGGCGCCGGGCGTGACGAGGAGTTGTCGAGTGATGTTCGCGCGGACACCAAGATTGCTGTTGCGGCCAGCCTGGCCGGAAGATGCCGCCGCCCTGACCCAGGCCATCGGCCATGAAGACGTCGCCCGGATGGCGGCGCGTGTCCCCTATCCCTATACCCGCGCCGATGCCGAGCATTGGCTGGCCCAGCCCTGTGGACCGACCGAGCCGCGCTTCCTGATCACCGCGCTCGATCGTGGTGGTGCGCCGGAACTGATCGGCGGCATCGCGATCATCGCGGGCGATACCGGCCACGAACTCGGCTATTGGCTGACCCCATCGGCCTGGGGTCGTGGCTATGCGACCGAGGCGGGCCGCGCCGTCGTCGCCATGGCGCGCGACGCCCTGCCGATCAGCCGATTGGGCGCGTGGCACTTCGTCGACAACCCGGCATCCGGGCGCGTCCTGGGCAAGCTGGGCTTTCGCGCCACCGGACAGCGCATGGCGCGGGCGTCGGCTGGACGGTCGGGCCTGTCGCCCAGCCTGCACTATGCACTCGACCTGGAAAGCGAACGACGGTCGATAATGCCGCTGGCCGCCTGACCCTGACAGGACCGCGTTCGTTGCGCGGTCCTGGAACGCGATGACATGAGGTTGATCCGAAGAAAGCCCCTCTCCTTTAGGGGAGGGGTTGGGGTGGGGCATCACCCCAGGGCTTGTCGTTTGTGGAAGCGCCCCACCCCCGGCCCCTCCCCTGAAGGGGAGGGGTGGGTCGAGCTGACGTTATCGTACTCTAAAAATTGATACTTACTCCATTCCTCCTCTGTAAGGGGAGGTGGCAGGCCGAAGGCCTGACGGAGGGGTGTCCCGATAGGAGAGGGCAGTAAAAGCTGCAGCCGGGGAAACCCCTCCACCATGCTTTGCTTGGTCCCCCTCCCCTTACAGGGGAGGAATGAGGACTTTGCCGTTTGAATGGCGATCTGCCCCAAATCTGCGGATCGAATCGCATCAGCCAACGTCTCGCGACTCGCACGGGCCCCATTTCGCATAGTACTGCACGACATGGCTCTGTCGCATCATCGTGCTCGAATTGGGCAGGATGCATGCCGTTGAACTCGGGTGCACCGACCATTCCGGTCATGCTTTTGTTTTAAAATAACAGTATACGAATGCATGCGGAATTATTAGGAAATTGATAAGGTTTGAAACCGCTTTCTTCTGCCGTGCTCACTGCCGCAGGGGATTGTCCGGTGGCCCTTATGTCCGTTCGCGTCGTCGCGTCGTGCCCCTTTCGAATCTGCCGCCCCCATGGCCCGGGTGGCGTGACCCGATGCCCTCGCGGTGTCGCTGCGGTCGAGATGGCGCTGGTGCTGCCCTTCCTGCTGGCATTGTTGATGGGCATCGTCAGCTATGGCGATTATTTCCTGACCGCCCATCTGGTCCAGCAGGCGGCGCATGACGCGGCCCGCGCGTCGCTTGCCGGCATGAATGCCACCGAGCGCAAGAGCATCGCGGTCGACACCGCCAAGCGGATGCTCGATTCGACCGGCGTCCTGCACCGCGATCGGGGACAGGTGGACACGGTCGAGGTCGACAATCTGATCACCGTTTCGGTCCGCTATGACGCGTCCGCCGACCCCCTGCTTAGCCTGCCCTTCGTGCCCTCGCCCGGCACCACCCTGACCGCGCGCGGTGTCGCGATGATCGGGGGCCTGTGATGCGCGCGCTCTGGGGGGATCGGCGCGGGGCGGTCAGCATCCTGACCGCGATCGCGGCGATGGCGATCATCGGCTTTGCCGCGTTGGGCATCGACGTCGGCATGATGTCGCTGTCGCAACGCCGGTTGCAGGGAATTGCCGACCAAGCCGCGCTTGCCGCCGTCGCTTCGTCCGTCGATCGCCGGGCGGAGGCGATCAACCGCCTGATCGCCGCCAATGGCCTGAGCGATGTGACCGCCACGATCACCACCGGCAGCTATCAGGCCGACACCGGCATCGCGCCCGCCAACCGATTCGTGGCCGGAACCGATGCGGGTGCGTTGCGCGTCCGGCTCAGCCGCCCGGTGCCCCTGTTCTTCGGCCGGCTGCTGACGGGCCAGAACAGCACGCCCGTCGCCGCCAGCGCCACGGCGCGGCGGATCGACCTGGCGTCCTTCTCGATGGGGACGCGGCTGGCCAGCGTATCGGGCGGCCTGCCTGGCGCGCTGCTCAACGGGCTGGCGGGCAGCGACCTGTCGCTGTCGCTGGGCGATTATCAGGCGCTGATCAGCGGCCGGATCGACCTGTTGAAGATGAGCGAGTCGCTCGGCACCCGGATCGGGCTGACGGGGGCGAGCTTCGACACGATCCTGGCGACCGACGTCGCCCTGCCCTCGCTGGTCAATGCGATGGCCGATGCCGCCGGCAATGCGGGAACGGCCGCGTTGTTGCGCAACCTGTCGACCCGCCTGCCGGGATCGACGGTGCCGCTGACCCGGCTGATCGACCTGGGGCCGCTGGGCGACCTGACCAAGTCGAACTCGCGCGATGTCATCACCATGGATGCTTACTCGATGCTGCGCGAATCGCTGTCGGTCGCCAATGGCCAGCGTCAGGTCGCGCTGGACCTGGGCGCGTCGGTGCCCGGCCTCCTCTCGACCAAGGTGCTGCTGGCGATCGGCCAGCGGCCGGTCAATTCGCCCTGGCTGGCCGTCGCGCCGAACGGATCGGCGATCATCCGCACCGCGCAACAGCGTTTGCTGATCGACACCCAGATCGGTGTGCCGCTCGCCGCCAATGTCCAGTTTCCGATCTTCGTCGAGACCGCCTCGGCCCAAGCGCGCCTGAACAGCGTCACCTGTACGGCAGGCATCCCGAGCGTCAGCCTGGACGTACTCCCCTCCCCCGGCACGATCGCCATCGCGCAGATCGACCGCAGCCGCTTCAACGACATGAGCCGCTCGCCGATCGGCGGCGAAGTGCCGCTGCTCCAAATCCCGCTGGCCAATGTCCAGGGCTATGCCAAGGTCAACCTGGCCGCCGACAGCGCGTGGCAGCGTGTCAGCTTCAGCCAGAGCGACATCACCACCCTGACGCCCAAGACCGTCACCGCCAATTCCGCCGTGCGAGGAATCGCCAGCGCGTTGATCGGACAGGTCAGCCTGCGCCCCGAGATCCTGGGCCTCGGCCTTGGCCTGGGCGGCCTGTCCGGCGTGGTCGGCGCGGCGCTGACCCCGGTCGCCCCCGCGCTCGACCTGCTGATCGGCAATCTGAGCGATCTGCTGGGTTTGCATGTCGGGCAGGCGGACCTGACGGTCAACGGCGTACGGTGCGGCGGCGCGACCCTGGTCGCCTGAGCGCAGCAAGGCTGGTCAGTCGGCGCGGTCAGCGGTAAAGGCGACCCCATGCATTTTCTCGATCAGGCCAAGATTTTCGTCCGCTCCGGCTCGGGCGGCCCCGGCGCAGTGTCCTTTCGCCGTGAAAAGTTCATGGAATATGGTGGTCCCGACGGCGGCAACGGCGGCAAGGGCGGCGATATCATCTTCGAGGCGGTCGCAGGCCTGAACACCCTGATCGACTTCCGCTACACCCAGCATTTCCGGGCACCGCGCGGTTCGGGCGGATCGGGGTCGAATCGTACCGGCGGCGGCGGCGACGATCTGGTCATCAAGGTGCCGGTCGGCACCCAGGTCCTGTCCGAGGACAAGGAAGAGGTGCTGCTCGACTTCACGAAGGTCGGCCAGCGCGAGGTGTTCCTGCGCGGTGGTGACGGCGGGCGGGGCAATGCCACGTACAAGACCTCGACCAATCGCGCGCCGCGCCAGCACGGCACCGGCTGGCCCAGCGAAGAGGCGTGGGTCTGGCTGCGACTGAAGCTGCTGGCCGATGCGGGCCTGGTGGGTCTGCCCAATGCGGGCAAGTCGACCTTCATCAATGCGGTGACGAATGCGCAGGCCAAGGTCGGTGCCTATGCCTTCACCACCACCCGCCCGCAGCTGGGCGTGGTGCGGCATCACGACCGCGAGTTCGTCGTCGCCGACATCCCCGGCCTGATCGAGGGGGCCGCCGACGGTGCGGGGATCGGCGATCGCTTCCTGGGGCATATCGAGCGGTGCCGCGTGCTGCTCCATCTGGTCGACGCCAATGACGAGGATGTGGCCGAGAGCTATCGCATCGTCCGCGACGAGCTGGAGGCCTATGGCGCGGGTCTGATCGACAAGCCGCATATCATCGCCCTGAACAAGATCGACACGCTCGACGACGAGCTGATCGAGGCGCTGTCGGCCGAACTGGCCGAGGCGAGCGGCGCGGACGTGATCCCGCTGTCGGGCGCGGCGGGCACCGGCATCGACTGGGTGCTCGACAAGCTGCTGGAGCAGATGGGCCCGGGGCCGGACGCCGTGCCCGAGGGGGACGTGGGCGAGGACGAGATCACGTGGTCGCCCTTGTCCTGAGGTGTCGGGGGATGGGCTCGGTAAGACATCCGGCCCTCCCCCATCCCCTCCCGCCTGCGGGAGGGGAGCGATACCTGGCGGGCCGTTCGCGCCTTCTTCTCCCCTCCCGTAAACGGGAGGGGTCGGGGGAGGGAAAGAGGCCTCGCAGAGATCAACAATCCTGGTGCTCCACCCAATAATGATCTTCCCCCCCACCATTTGCCAGCGCCTGATCGTCAAGGTCGGCTCGGCCCTGCTCGTCACGCCCGAAGGCGATGTGCGCCGGGACTGGCTGACCGGTCTGGTCGCCGACATCGCCGCGCGCGTGCGGCAGGGGCAGCAGATCGCCATCGTCTCGTCGGGCGCGATTGCGCTCGGCGCGCGTCGCCTGGGCCTGCCCAAGGGCGGTCGCGCCAGCCTGGAGGATGCACAGGCCGCCGCCGCCACCGGCCAGATCGCGCTCAGCCAGACCTGGGCGGAGCTGCTCCACGCCGAAAACCTCACCGCCGCGCAGATGCTGGTGACGCTGGACGATCTGGAGGACCGCCGCCGCTATCTGAACGCCGCCGCGACACTGGGGCGCTTGCTGGGCCTGGGCGTAGTGCCGGTCATCAACGAGAATGACAGCGTCGCCACCGAGGAAATCCGCTTCGGCGACAATGACCGACTCGCCGCGCGGGTGGGTCAGGCGGCCGGAGCCAATGGCGTGCTGCTGCTGTCCGACGTCGACGGGCTGTACGATTCGAATCCGCACACGAATCCGACCGCCCGGCATATCGAACGCGTCGAGCGGATCGAGGCGGTCAGTGGTATGGCCGATGGCGGCTCCGCCTCGGGCATGGGCTCGGGCGGCATGGTGTCCAAGATCGCCGCCGCGCGTATTGCGGTCAGCGCGGGCGCGCACCTCGCCATCGCGTCGGGCCGGATCGACCATCCGCTGTCGACGCCCGCGCGCCATACCATCTTTGTGGCCGAAAAGAGCGCCCCCGCCCGCAAGGCATGGCTGGCGGGTGGCCTGACCGCGCGCGGGGCGATCTTCGTGGATGCGGGCGCGGCGAAGGCGCTGGCCGAGGGCAACAGCCTGCTCGCGGCGGGCGCGACCGCCGTGCAGGGGCATTTCGCGCGTGGCGACCTCGTCACCGTCGAGGGGCCGGACGGCACCATCGCTCGCGGCCTCAGCGAATATGACTCGACCGAGGCACGCGCGCTGGTGGGCACGCGGTCGGACCAGCAGGCCGAAATTCTGGGCCATGCGCCCCGCGCCGCGCTGATCCATCGCAACCATCTGGCCCTGCTATGATCGTGGCGGTGACGGGAGCGACCGGCTTTGTCGGTCGCGCGGTGGTCGATCGTGCCGCCGGTTCGGGATTGTCGCTGCGGGCGCTGACCCGCCGTGCCCAGCCGTCGCGGGCCGGCATCACCTGGATCGCGGGCGCGCTCGACAAGCCGGACAGCCTGGCCACGCTGGTCGAGGGGGCGGACGCGGTGCTGCATATCGCAGGCGTGGTGAACGCGCCCGACCGTGCGGGCTTCGTCTCTGGCAATATCGACGGCACCCGCGCGATGGTCGAGGCGGCGAAGGCGGCGGGCATCCGCCGCTTCGTCCACGTGTCCTCGCTGTCCGCGCGCGAGCCCGACCTGTCCGTCTATGGCTGGTCCAAGCGCCAGGCCGAGGATGTCGTGACGGATAGCGGCCTCGACTGGACCATCGTCCGGCCGAGCGGCATCTACGGCCCCCATGACACCGAATGGCTGGACGTGTTTCGTACCGCGAAGCTCGGCCTCGCCTTCATGCCGCCGCCGGGCAGGCTCTCGCTGATCGCGGTCGAGGATTTCGCGCGGTTGCTGACCACGCTCATGGCCGCGGACGGCCCGCGCGCCGTGCTGGAGGTCGATGACGGCCAGGTCCTGACCCATGCCGAACTGGCCGCCGCGATGGGGGCGGCGGTCGGGCGGCGGGTGATGACGCTGCATCTGCCCAAGGGGCTGCTGAGCCTGGGCGCCAAGATCGACCGCCGCGTGCGCGGGCCCCGCGCCAAGTTGACCGAAGACCGCGTCGGCTATCTCTGCCACCCCGACTGGACCGCCGACCCCGCCCTGCGGCCCGACCCGGCGCTGTGGCAGCCCGCCATATCATTGCCCAAGGGGCTGGCGGATACGGCGCGGTGGTATCGCGCCAACGGCTTGCTATAGCAGACACATAGACGCGCGGTCGAAAAGCCGCCGCATTTGGGTGCCACTGGGCCCCCGACTGAAAGGATCACCATGAGCGACCGCCAAGCCATTTTCGACACCGTCGCGGCCCAGATCGCGCCCTTCAACAAAAAGGGCGTGGCGCTGACCGAGGCGACGACCTTCCAGGGCGACCTGGAATGGGACAGCCTGACCGTGATGGACTTCGTCGCCGCGATCGAGGACGAATTCGACATCATCATCACGATGAACATGCAGGCCGAGATCGAGAATGTCGGCCAGCTGGTCGACGCGGTCGAAAAGCTGAAGCAAGCCTGACCCTGAAGCGCCCGAGACGGACTTTCCCATGACCGAAGCCGCTGCCCAGCCCCACGCCCTGCCCACCGACGCGCCCGAAATCGCGCCGGAACGCGACCTGCTTTCCAAGTTCGACGGCCTGATCGCCGAACGGCAGGCGCTTCTCGACTCGGGCGTCACCGATCCCTTCGCGATCGTGATGGAACAGGTGAAGTCGCCGACCGAGGCGGTGATCCGCGGCAAGGACACGATCCTGCTCGGCACGTACAACTATATGGGCATGACGTTCGACGCCGACGTCATCGCGGCGGGCAAGACCGCGCTGGAGCAGTTCGGTTCGGGCACCAATGGCAGCCGGATGCTCAACGGCACCTTCCATGACCATATGGAAGTCGAACAGGCGCTGCGCGATTTCTACGGCATGACCGGCGCGATCGTCTTTTCGACCGGGTACATGGCCAACCTCGGCATCATCTCGACGCTGGCGGGCAAGGGCGAATATGTCATCCTCGACGCCGACAGCCATGCGTCGATCTATGACGGCTGCCAGCAGGGCAATGCCGAGATCGTCCGCTTCCGCCACAATTCGGTCGAGGACCTGGACAAGCGGCTCGGCCGCCTGCCCAAGGAGCCTGCCAAGCTGGTCGTGCTGGAGGGCGTCTATTCGATGCTGGGCGACATCGCGCCCCTGGTCGAGATGGTCGCGGTCGCCAAGAAGCATGGCTGCATGGTGCTGGTCGACGAGGCGCATTCGATGGGCTTTTTCGGACCCAACGGGCGCGGCGTGTACGAGGCGCAGGGGCTGGAAGGCCAGGTCGATTTCGTCGTCGGCACCTTCTCCAAGTCGGTCGGCACGGTCGGCGGCTTCGTGGTGTCCAACCATCCGAAGTTCGAGGCGGTTCGCCTCGCTTGCCGTCCCTATATCTTCACCGCCTCGCTGCCCCCCTCGGTCGTCGCGACCGCGACGACCTCGATCCGCAAGCTGATGACCGCCCATGACAAGCGCGAGCGGCTGTGGTCGAACGCGCGCGCGCTGCATGGCGGTCTGAAGGACATGGGCTTCCGCCTGGGCACCGAGAATTGTGACAGCGCGATCGTCGCCGTCATTCTGGACGACCAGCAACAGGCGGTCGTCATGTGGCAGGCGCTGCTCGACGGCGGGCTGTACGTGAACATGGCGCGTCCGCCCGCGACCCCGGCAGGCACCTATCTGCTGCGCTGTTCGATCTGTGCCGAGCATACGCCCGAGCAGATCCAGACGGTGCTGGGCATGTTCCGCGCGGCGGGACAGGCGGTGGGCGTCATCGGCTGATCTCCCCTGACCCGCTTGGCAAACGGGGGGGCTTGGGTTTAGCGTGGCGACCGTGACCGAGCAGGAAGACCAGCGAGAGGGGAGCCGGTGGCAGACCCTGGCCCTGATCGCGGTGGCGCTGGCCGGTGCGATCACGCTGGTCATGCTCATCCTGACGCTGGGCCACGCCAATCGCGAACGCGACAGCGCGCTGGAGCGGCAGCGGCGCAGTTACGACGTGATGATCCTGGCGCGCACGCTGGCGGGCACGATCGCCCGGTCGGAAGCGTCGCTGGGCCGCTATGTCATCTCGGGCGACAACAAGCCGGGCCAGATCTATTCGGACGAATGGACCCTGGCGGGCGCGCAGCTCGACCGACTGGACCAGCTGGTCGAGGACCCCGCGCAGCAACGGCTGATCGACCGGCTGCGCCGGGTCTATGACGAACGCGGCAAGCAACTGGCCACGATCGCGCTGTCGACCACCTATCACCACAATCGCCAGGCCTATGCGCTGTTCTATCAGGCGGGACAGGCGCGGGCGCTGGTGCAGATCGGGCGGACGCTCGATGCGT
This sequence comes from Sphingomonas sp. CFBP8993, assembly GCF_034044895.1. NCBI lineage: Bacteria > Pseudomonadati > Pseudomonadota > Alphaproteobacteria > Sphingomonadales > Sphingomonadaceae > Sphingomonas > Sphingomonas sp. CFBP8993. The sequence continues at coordinate 363,537 of NZ_JAXCWU010000004.1, forward strand.
TGATCGACGGCGAACGCATCCTTCTCGATCAACGCAGCACCGTCGCGCGCGACACCGTCCTCCATTCCAACCGGATCGCGGGGGGGCTGGCGCTGTTCGTCATCGCGCTGGCATTCGGAGGCATGGTGCTGGGCTGGCTGATCCTGCGCGCGGTGTCCCAACGGGCCGAGGCGCGGGCGGAGGCGCGGGCCGAACGCGCGCGGGCCGAGGAACTGGCCAGCGCGGTCGAGGCCGCGACCCAGGAACTGAAGGTTCAGGAAGCCCGGTTGCGCCAGGCGCAGAAGATGGATGCGCTGGGCCAGCTGACCGGTGGCATCGCGCACGACTTCAACAACATGCTGGCGGTCGTTCTGGGCGGCTTGGAGCTTGCCCGGCGCACCGGCAAGGCCGAGGATCTTGGCCGCCATCTCGAGAGCGCGACCGAGGGCGCGCACCGCGCCGCCGCACTGACCCGCCGCCTGCTGATGTTCAGCCGCGAAGAGGCGCTGACGCCGGAATCGCTGAAACCGCGCCAGCTGGTCGCGGACATGCGCGACCTGCTCGACCGGACGCTGGGCGACGGGGTGAAGGTGACGGTCGAGGATGCGACGACCGACTGGCTGTTGTTCGGCGACCGGACGCAGATGGAAAATGCCATCCTGAACCTGGCGGTGAACGCCCGCGACGCGATGGACGGGCGCGGCGAATTGACCATCACCACCAGCGAAGCGACGGTTGCCGTCGACACGCTGCCCCGCGCAGGCGCGGGCGACTATGTCATCCTGTCCGTCACCGATACGGGCGCCGGCATGACGCCCGACATCGTCGAGCGCGTGTTCGAACCCTTCTTCACCACCAAGCCCGCGGGCAAGGGCACCGGCCTGGGGCTCAGCCAGATCTTCGGACTGGTCGGCCAGATGGGCGGCGACGTGACCATCCGCACCGCCCCCGGCGAGGGCACCACGGTCAACCTGTACCTGCCGCGCCATGTCGCCAGGCCGGTGGCTGCGCCGGTCGAGGCACAGGCGCCCGCACCCGTCGAAGCCGCCGATACGGGCATGTTGCGCATCCTGCTGGTCGAGGACGATCCACGGGTGCTGGCCGCGACGCTGGAGGCTTTGCGCGAACTGGGCCACGACCCCATCCCCTGCAGCGACCCGCGCGAGGCCGAGGGGCTGCTGGCGCGTCATCCGGGCGTGCGCCTGATCGTGTCGGACGTGCTGATGCCGCATCTGACCGGGCCCGAACTGATCGCCACGCTGCGCCCGCGCCACCCGGATGTGGCGGTGCTGTTCGTCACCGGCTTTGCGGGTGACGTGCAGGCGGCGGGGTTCGAGGGGCATGAGGTCCTGCGCAAGCCCTTCACGCTCGCCGGGCTGGAGCGGGCGGTGGCGGCGGCGTTGAAGCGTTGCGAAGGGCTGGTCTGCGCGGCGGCTTGAGCTTGGGGCATGGCCTTCGATTTCGCTCAGGCGGAACGGAGGCAGAGGCGTGGGGCTTGATACCAGAAGCCGTTCAGCTTGAGCGAAGTCGAAGGCCACGGAAATCCATCGCAATCAAGGGGTGACGCGCCCTGCCCGCCCTCGTATAGCCATGGCCGTTTTAGCGCGCGAGTGATGTCCCCGGCATGAAGTCCCCCGCATGAAATCAATCGATCGCTACATGGCCCGGTTGATCGCGTTGCCGCTGTTCGCGACGCTGCTCATTTCTGCGATGCTGCTCGTGCTCGATCGCATCCGCCGCCTGTTCGAGTTCGTCGCGACCGAGGGCGGTCCGATCAGCGTGGTGTGGCGGATGCTCGCCAACCTGCTGCCCGAATATCTGGGGCTGGGCATTCCGATCGGGTTGATGCTGGGCATCCTGCTCGCCTTTCGTCGCCTGGCCACCTCGTCCGAGTTGGACGTGATGCGCGGCGTGGGCATGAGCTATACCCGCCTGCTGCGCGTGCCGTATATGTACGCGATCGTGCTGGCCGCGCTGAACTTCGCGATCGTCGGCTATATCCAGCCGGTCGCCCGCTATTATTACGAAGGGCTGCGCTACGAATTGCGCACCGGTGCGCTGGGAGCGTCGATCAAGGTTGGCGAGTTCACCCATCTGGGCGACCGCATGACCCTGCGCATCGAGGAAAGCCGCGAGAATGGCCGCGACCTGTCGGGCATCTTCGTTCACGCCAACACGTCCAAGGGCGACTGGATCGGCGTGACGGCGGCACGCGGGCGCTTCCTGGCGACCGATGATCCCAACGTCATCATCTTCCGCCTGACCAACGGCACGCTGATCCACAACCGGCCCGAGTTCAAGGCACCGCGCGTGCTGACCTTCTCCAGCCACGATTTGCCCATCGATCTGCCCAAGTTCGACAATTTCCGCCAGCGCGGCGGCCGCGACCTGGAGTTCACCCTGCCCGAACTGGCCCGCCATGGGCAGGACGCACAGAGCGCCGAGGCCCGTGCGGGCAGCCGGTCCGAATTCCACTTCCGCGTGGTCGAGGTGGTGACGATGTTCCTGCTGCCGCTGCTGGCGGTGTCGCTGGGCATCCCGCCCAAGCGATCGACCTCGGCGCTGGGCGTATTCCTGTCGATCGTGATGCTCGTCACCTATTTCAAGGTGAACCAATATGCCGCCGATATCGGTGCGCTGGGCCGGGTGAACCCGGTGCTGGCGCTATGGGGGCCGTTTGCGGTCTTCGCCGGACTGGTGCTGTGGATGTATTACGTCACCGCCTATGTCCCCGGCGGCCAGCCGATCGGCGCGCTGGAGCGTGGGGTGGCCAAGACCGCCAAGGCGATCGGCCGCTGGCTGCCCGGCCGCCGCCGCAAGAAGGCGCACACGGCATGAGCCTGTCTAATATCTTCCCGTCCCGGACGATCGCCATCTACATGGCGAAGATGTTCCTGGTCCGCACCTTCGCCATCCTGTTCGCGGTGGCGCTGGTGCTCCAGACGCTCGACGTGCTCAGCGAGTCCGGCGCGGTGCTGGCCGCACCCGGCAACGGGCAGGCGCAGGTGTGGCGCTACGTCTCGCTGCGCGCGCCGCAGATCATCTCGTTCCTGCTGCCCTTCTCGGTGCTGCTCGGCACGATCCTGACCTTCTTCACGATGAACCAGAATTCCGAGGTCATCGCGTTGAAGGCGGCGGGCATGTCGGCGCATCAGGTGCTCGCCCCCCTGCTGATCGCCAGCGCGGGCGTGGCGGCGTTCAGCTTCGTCTTCAACGACCGCATCGTCCCGCGTGCCAGCGCGACGCTCAGCGCCTGGCAGAAGGTGCAATATGGCCCCCTGCCCATCGACAGCGGCGACCGGGCCAATGTCTGGGTGCGCGACGGCGACGACCTGATCTCGGTCGACCTGATCCAGGGCCGCGGGGCCAAGACCCAGATGGGCGGCGTGACCCTCTATGACCGCGAGGGCGGCAGCCTGCGGGCGATCGTTCGCGCGCCGCGCGGGATCCGCTCCGGCGATGGCTGGCAGATCGGTCCTGCGACGCGGTTCGAGGTGCAGTCGGGTAAGCTGACCCGCTATCCCTCGCTGATCGTCGGGCGCGGGGTTACGCCCGAGCAACTGACGCTCGCCAGCGTCAGCGCGGACAACCTGTCCTTCGGCGCGCTGTCCAGCGCGATCACCGACCTGCAGGAGGCGGGCCGTCCGACCAAGTCACTGGAGGGTTCGCTCTGGCACAAGCTGTCCGCGCCGATGTCGGCGATGCTCATGCCGCTGCTGGGCGCGGTCGCAGCCTTCGGCGTCGCGCGGTCGGGTAAGCTGTTCCTCCGCGCGGTGGTCGGCATGGCGCTGGGCTTCGCCTATTTCGTGGCGGACAATTTCTCGATGGCGATGGGCGATCTTGGCGCCTACCCACCGTTTCTGGCCGCCTGGGCACCGATCCTGCTATTCTTCCTGATCGGGGAAGCGGTGCTGTTCCGGACGGAGGAGTGAGGGCGATTAGCCCTCTACCTTGGTCCCCGTTTCACTGAGCGACGTCGAAGTGCACGGTCCAGGCATGGCGGCTGGATGGCGGTGTTCCCCTGGCCTTCGACTTCGCTCGGGCTGAACGGGGGGTGAGAAATACCTGACCTCCGATCGCACCGAGCGGGGTCGAAGCGCACGCCCCTCGCCTCGCTCGGCCGGGGGGAAGTTACTTCCCCCGGCGGATCGTGCTCAGACCGATCTTGGCGACCAGCCCCGGCAGGCCCTTGTAGCTGGCCTTGTGATAGGGCGAGTCGGGGGTCAGCGCCGCACTGATCCGGCGGTGCGCCTCACCCAGCGCATGATAGGGCAGCGACGGCAGCAAGTGGTGCAGCGCGTGATACCGCAGCCCCACCGGCGCCCACAGCCCCGGCAGCAGCGCGGGCGGCGGTACGTTGACCGAGTCGAGATACTGGGCCGTGACAGTCATCTGCTCGCCCTCATTCTCCCACAGATGCGCGACCAGCGTACGGACCTGATTGAGCACCGCCACCGCAGACCCGATCGCGAACCCGATCGCAAAGCCGCGCACCGGAACGACACCCGTCGCGACCATGGCCACCAGCGCGATCGCCCAGATCGAGGCCGCCGCGTCGGTGCGGTTGAAGCGCACCAGCGCCTCTCCCTCGGGCATGCGGCGACGGAATTGCGGATTGATCGCCAGTGCCGAATAACGCTCGACGACGATCTTGCGCAGGCCCGGAATCACCCACGACAGCGGCGACAGGATCGCGAACCGGATCAGCAGGCCCAGCGGCGCCAGCGTGGACACCAGGATGAACACCGGCAGCGTCCACGGCTTCATCAGCGCCAGCGGCAGATATTCGGGATCCTCCGCCGTGCCGTAACGCGTCTTGGCATGGTGCAGATTGTGCACCCCTTCATACATGAAGGCGGGGGTCAGCAGCGGCACGCCGACCAGCGCGTTCCATCCCTCGCGGAAGTGCGGCAGCGCCGAATGCTTCATATGGCTGACTTCATGGATGAACAGCAGCGCACGATACAGCGCCAGCACCGCCACGACCGAAGCCACCACGATCACGCCCGTCGACGACACCGTCACCGCGACGCCGAGCGCCGCGTAACCGAGCAGTGCGCTGCCCGCCATGTCGGCCCAATAGAGCCTGGGGCGCGGCGCGATCAGGTCGCGGGTCAGCTCGGCGGCCGCCCGCAGCATGGCCTTGTCGTCCATGATGGGGACACGGGGCGTGGCAACGGCGGCGTTCGGGGCCGAGGCGCGGTCGAAAGAAAGCGTCGAATCCATGGTTTATCCTTTGCCCCCACATAGTGGCGACACGGTGGCATTCCCACGCCCCGCCATGACGGAATCCTCACTCGCTATGATCGAGCGAGACGGTTAGGAATGACGGCAAAATCATTGCCGGACCGCATTCCATGACCGTTTCCATCCGTCCCATCTCGTCGAAGCGCGATCGCAAGGCGTTCGTCGACTTCCCGTTTTCGCTCTACGCCAACGACCCCCACTGGGTTCCGCCGCTGAAGGGCGAGGCGCTGGGCCTGATCACGCCGGAAAAGAATGGCTGGTACAGCCATGCCAAGGCGCAGCTTTTCCTGGCGGAGGACAATGGCAAGGTCGTCGGCCGCGTCTCCGCGCATCTCGACACGCTGGCGCTGGAGATGGACCCGGCCAAGGGCTTCGGGCCCGGTGTCGGCTTCTGGGGCCTGATGGATGCGACGAACCAGGACGTGTTCCGCAGCCTGCTTGCCGCCGCCGAGGGCTGGCTGCGCGAACAGGGCATGACGCGGGCGATTGGCCCCGTGTCGCAATCGGTGTGGGAAGAACCGGGCCTGCTGGTCCAGGGCTTCGATCAGGACCCGACGATCATGATGGGCCATGCGCGCCCCGAATATCAGGGCTGGATCGAGGCGGCGGGGTACGGCATCGTCAAGCAGCTCTTCACCTATGAGCTGGACATCACGCAGGAATTTCCCCCGATCGTCCAGCGCATCATCAAGTCGGGCGAGAAGAACGAACGCATCCGCATCCGCGAGGTAAACAAGGCCAAGTTCGACGAAGAGGCCGCGATCATCCTGCACATCCTGAACGATGCGTGGTCCGACAATTGGGGCTTCATCCCCCTCACCCCGCCCGAGATCAAGGATGTCGGCGTCAAGCTGAAGCCGATCGTCTTCAACGACCTGATCCGCATCGCCGAACTGGACGGCAAGCCGGTGGCGTTCATGATCACGCTCCCCGACCTGAACGAGGCGATCAAGCCGCTGAACGGCAGCCTGCTCCCCTTCGGCTGGGCCAAGCTGCTGCTGTGGCTGCGCGCGCCCAAGGTGCGGACGATGCGTGTGCCGTTGATGGGGGTGGTCAAGGAATTGCAGTCGTCGCGCATGGCCAGCCAGCTGGCCTTCATGATGATCGAATATATCCGCCGCGCCTCGATCGTGCGTTACGGCGCGTCGCGCGGCGAGATCGGCTGGATTCTCGACGACAATCAGGGGATGCGCTCGATCGCCGAGACCATCAACAGCAACGTCAACAAGACCTATAACGTCTATTCGCGCGATCTGGTCTGATCGCGGCGGGCGGGGCTGCCCGGCATGGGCGACCCCCACCCTTTTTCCTCACTTGTTGCGGCCGATATAGTTGAGCGGGTCGACGCCGTTCCACAGCCAGGCCTTGCGTGTCTTGCAAACCTTGCCACGCATGATGTGGTCTTCCTCGACATTCAGGAAGCAGTAGCGGGTCGGCTTGGCGGCGGCCGGCGCGGTCGGCAGAGCGGTGGCGGCGGCGGGAGCAGCAGCGGGCTTGACGACGTCATCGCGCGGCGATGCGGCGGTCAGGGCAGCGGTGGCGGCGAGCAGGGTGAGGATCATGGGACGTCTCCAGAAATCGGAACGAGGTAGGATCAGCGGCGCGCGATACGGCCGGTGGGAACCGCACCGTCGATGGCGATCCACTCGCTGGCCGTGTGGCAGAACCGGGTCGGGATCAGCGATCCGGGGAGACGATCGACGATGCAGTAACGGGTCTTGGCATCGGACGCGGCGGGACGGCCGCGAAGGTCGGTCACAACGGCGACGGCGTCCAGCGTGACGGTGGGGGCCTCCCGGACCGGAGCGGCGGTCGATACGGTCGATGCGATCAGCAATTTCAGCAACATGGTGGTAACTCCCTGGTGCCGGATGACCCCGGCATGTGAGTTACTGCATTAGTCGTGCCACACACTTCGAATGTATGTTTTCAGCCACTTAGCGATTTAGGGCTAGGCATGAATCGCCATAGTCTGGGAAATTTCACCGATCGCTTGGCGTATTATCACCGATGCGATGCCTGCGCGGCGCACATCGCTGCGCTGTTTCACGCGTTCCCCGAGACCGCCTGCCGGACGAGTGATACAAAAGGCGCAAGGCCGGATATCCCGAATCCTCAGGCGCCAACTTCAAGTTCAAAGGAAATTTCTAACAGTAAATAGGACTATCGCCGACAAGGCATAACCTTGCCTGGCAGGCTAAAACCATTTTGGTCGGATACCGACACAATAATATGTAGAGGCTTGATGCGACAAATTCATGCCGGGTTGATGACATATTGGTTTCGCTATTGAGAAATTCTCGCATGGCAAGCAGGCTTTGTCGCGAAAGTGTCACCGCCTGCTGCGAACAGGATTGGCATCGTCGCACAACGGGATGCCCCTTCGATGGCAACGCAGATGAGTACCGCCAGCGTCACCAAGGCCTATGATCGCTGGTCCCCGGTTTATGATCTGGTCTTCGGCCCCGTCTTCAAGAAGGGCCGCTCCGCCGCCATCGTCGCCGCCGAACGGATCGGCGGCCGCATCATCGAGGTGGGGGTCGGCACCGGCATCTCGCTGCCCCAATATTCCAACCGGAACCGCATCGTCGGCGTCGACCTGTCCGAGCCGATGCTCGACAAGGCGCGCGAACGGGTGCGCAGCGGCAAGCTGACCCATGTCGAGCAGATCGCCTACGGCGATGCCGAGGCGCTGCAATTCGCCGACAACAGCTTCGACGTGGTGGTGGCGCAATATGTCATCACCGCCGTGCCCAACCCCGAAAAGGCGCTGGACGAGTTCGCGCGCATCTGCCGCCCCGGTGGCGAGATCGTGATCACGACGCGCGTCGGCGCGGGCAACGGCCTGCGCGGGCGGATCGAGAAGACGCTGATGCCGGTCACCAGCCGCCTGGGCTTCCGCACCGACTTCCCGTTCGAACGCTATACCGACTGGGCCGCGACGCGCGGCGATGTGGAGCTGGTCGAAAGCCGCCCCCTGCCCCCGCTCGGCCATTTCTCGCTGGTCCGCTTCGCCAAGCGCCAGCCCATCCTCCAAGGACATGTGCAATGACGGGTTTTCGCGCGCAGCTTGCCGAACAGCGGTGGGACGATCATCGTTATTACCACCACAGCCTGGTCAACCAGAGCCTGCACTTCGTCAGCGCCTGCACCTTCCTGACCGCGTACGTGCTGCTGTTCATCGACCCGGCGGTCGCCAGCCTGCTCGCCTGGGGCGTCGCGATGACCAGCCGCCAGGCAGGCCACTTCTTCTTCGAGCCCAAGGGCTATGACCATGTGAACAAGGCGACGCATGAGCATAAGGAAGAGATCAAGGTCGGCTATAACCTGGCCCGCAAATATGTGCTGATGGCCATCTGGGGCGCGATCCCGGTCGTGCTGCTGTTCCAACCCACCTTGTTCGGGACACTGGAATATCCGGATGGCTTCATGGGCTATCTGCGCCATGTCGGCATCGGCTGGCTTGGCCTGGGCGTCAGCGCGATCTTCGTGCGGGTCATGCAGCTCTGGGTGCAGCGCGATCTGGAAACCGGGCTGGTCTGGGCGACGAAGATCGTCACCGACCCGTTCAACGACTTCAAGATGTACAAGAGCGCGCCGCGCCGACTGATGAAGGGCGAGCGGATGGATCATCACGATGCCGATGATTTCGAGGATCTGAAGGCCGCGTAAGGTCGACCTTGGTTTGACGGACGGGGCGGCGGTTCGAGAAGGACCGCCGCCCTTCTTTTTTGCTCCCCTCCGCAGGCAGGAGGGGATGGGGGAGGGCAAGGATCTCACAGAGATTTTCGCCTGTGGCCCTTGCCCCTCCCCAACCCCTCCCCCTGCCGGGAGAGGGGCTTAATAAGGGGAGGTCTTCACGCCCCCCGCCCCAACCGCACCGCCAGGGACTCCTTCAATATCCGCCGCCGGATCGCCTTGTTCGCCTGCTTCGGGTCGGCGGGCGCATCGGGCGAGGTCCACCACCAGCCATCGTCACGCATCTGTTGTCCCGCTGCAACGAAGCGGTCGCAAATATCGGCGAACAGGGGGTCGTCGATGTCGAGGCTGAAGATCAGCCGCCCGGTCCCGACCCAGCTCAACGCCAAGCCCGCCGCCCGGAGATAATATTGCAGCATCCAGTTATAGGGCGAGGCGACCGAGTAGAGGATGGTCCAGATCGTCTGGACATGCGCGACCCACAGCGGGAGGCCGGCCTCCGCCATGCGCGCATTGAACATCGCGGCGCGCGCGTTCCAACGCTCGTCCAGCCCGTCATACAGCGCCGCCACCTCGGGCGTCTCCAGCCGCCGCAGGAACGCGTTCATCGCCCCCATCACCATGGGGTGCGAATTGAAGGTCCCGCGCGCGAAGCAGATGTCGACGGGGCGATCCTCACGCCAGCGCTTCATCAGATGGGCCGGACCGCACAGCACGCCGACCGGCAGACCGCCGCCCAGCGTTTTGCCGTAGGTGATCAGGTCGGGCCTCACCCCGAAATATTCGGGCATCCCACCTTTCGCCAGGCGAAAGCCCATGAATACCTCGTCGAAGATCAGGACGATGCCGTTCGCGCGGCAAGTCTCGGCCAGCCGGTGCAGCCAGTCGCGATAGGCGGCCATATCCGCCCCCGCCTTGCGCCCGCCATCGACCAGCTGACCGTCGGACGGGGCCGAGCCATTGGGGTGCATCGCCTGGAGCGGATTGACCAGCACGCAGGCGATATCCTTGCGCGTCGCCAGCACCTTCAGCGTCCGCTCGGACATGTCGGCCAGCGTCAGCGTGCGGTCGGCGGGCACCGGGTTGCCGATGCCGGGCTGCACATCACCCCACCAGCCATGATAGGCGCCCGCGAACCGCACCAGGCGCGGTCGCTTGCTATGGTAGCGCGCCAGCCGCACCGCCTGCATCACCGCCTCGGTGCCCGACATGTGGAAGGACACCTCGTCCATTCCCGACAGCGCGGTCAGGCGGCGGACATTGTCGGCGACGACCGGGTGGAACGAGCCGAGCACCCCGCCCAGATCGCTCACCATCGCCGCACCCTCGGCCATGGTCTGCTTGTAGAAGTCGTTGCCGAACAGGTTGACGCCGTAGGAACCGGTCAGGTCGATCAGGTGGTTACCGTCCAGGTCGACCAGGATCGGCCCCTCGGAGCGCTCGTAAAAGGCGCCGGTCGCCAGGGTCGTGCGGACCTTCTCGCGGAATTGGAACGGCACACGGTACGCACCGGTGAACTGCAGGTCGGACAGGCCGGGCCGCGTCTCGCGGGTCAGTGCCAGCGTCCTGGCGAAGCGCTCGGCGAACAGCGCGCCCAGCCGCTCGAACCCGGCACGCCGCCGGGCCGCGACGGTGTCGGGCGCATCGTCGACGCAAAAGAAGCGATCCTCGCCATAGGCATAGAACGGGATCTGCCCGGCGATGCGCTTGGCCATGCGGACATGGCCGCCCAGCCCCGGATGCTTGGCGCGCGACAGGGTCAGTCGCCGATGCCCCTTCGTCAGGGCAATGGCACCGGCGGAAGCGGCCAGCAGGCCAGTGAGAATCGGGTTCATGCGGCCTTTGACCGCGTACCCATGACGGAGGCATGACAATGCGCGGACCCATCATGCGGTTCTTGCTGAACGAGGACATCAATTTCCTCCTGACCAACCGCCTGCCGCGCCGCTTCGCGACGAAGGCGGTCGGGCGGATCGCCCGGATCGAGCATCCGCTGATCGCGAAACCCAGCCTTAGCCTGTGGAAATTCTTTGCCGGGGTCGACCTGTCCGACGCGCGCACCACGCGGTTCCGGTCGCTGCGCGACGGCTTTGTCCGCCCGCTGCGTGACGGCGCGCGCGAGTTCGATGCCGATCCCGACAGCATCGCCAGCCCCTGCGACGCACTGGTCGGCGCGCATGGCCGGATCGAGGATGATCGGCTCTATCAGGTGAAGGGGTTTCCCTACACGCTGGGCGACCTGATCCCCGACCCCGCACTGGTCGAGCGGTATCGCGACGGGTCTTTCCTGACCTTGCGGCTGACGGCGGGCATGTACCACCGCTTCCACGCGCCGACCGATATCGTGGTCGAGGGCGTGACCTATCTGTCGGGCGACTGCTGGAACGTGAACCCGATCGCGCTCAAGCGGGTCGAGCGGCTGTTCTGCCGCAACGAGCGCGCGGTGATCGAGGCGCGGACATTGATGTCGGGCCATCCGCTGCTGATCGTGCCGGTCGCTGCGATCCTGGTCGCCAGCATCCGTCTCCACTGCGTGGATACCGTCCGAACCCTGCGCGAGCATGGCCCCGGCCGCACCACCTGTTCGGCGCGGATCGGCAAGGGCGAGGAGATGGGCTGGTTCGAACATGGCTCGACGATCCTCCTGTTCCTTCCCAAGGGCATGACGCTGGCCGAAACCCTGGTCGAGGGACAGGCGATCCGCGCAGGAGAGGTGATCGGGCGATTGTAACGAACGCGCTTTCGCCCGCTCCTGCTTCGGGGTGCCCGGCCGTGCCACGTGATAGCATGGCGACGGAGCGTTCCAAACCCGGTATAGAACAGCGCGCCGACGCCCGCGACCCGGAATGGCGCGCAACTGGCCCGTTCGAAGCTGCCGATACCGTTCGCCGATGCCTGAAAGCGCGTGGTGACCCCGACTGGATTCGAACCAGTGGCCCCCAGATTAGGAATCTGATGCTCTATCCTGCTGAGCTACGGGGCCCCACGCGAGCGCGGTGATAACCGGCAGAGGCGATGGGGTCCAGAGCGGTTTGGCGTCCGCCTGTGCGGATCAGTTCGTCAGCTTGGGCGGCACCACGGGAAAGGGCAGCGGCGCGACCGGTACGCCTTCCTCGACCAGCGCCTTGGCCTCCGCCAGGCTCGCCTGACCATGGATCGGGGCGACCGGCGTCTCGCCTTCATGCATCGCCCGCGCCTGATCGGCAAAGCCGGTCCCGACCCAGGTCGACTTTTCCAGCATCCTGGCCTGCGCGTGGGCCAGTTGCTCCAGCGCGGCCTTGATCGCCACGGGGTCCACCGACCGACGATCCGGCGACGGGAGGTTGGGCGTGTCGGGCTTGCGGTTGCCCTTGGCGGCGATCTGCGGCGCCATTACCGCCTTTTCGATCTGCCGGTCGCCGCACAGCGGACATTCGACCCGCCCGCCGGCCCGCTGATCGGCATAGGCGGTGGACGAGGCGAACCAGGCCTCGAACACATGGCCGCTGGTACAGCGAAGGTCGAAGACGATCATGCCCGCTCCACCGGCGGAATGGGGCGGCGATGGCGGATGGCGGGCAGACGCTCACGCACCGCATCGACCTGGCCCGCGTCGATCGTCGCGAAGCCCAGCCCCGCAGGGTCGTCCATGTCGAGCAGCACGTCACCCCATGGCCCGACGACCAGCGAATGGCCATAGGTGGTGCGCCCGTCCTGATGCTCGCCGGTCTGCGCCGCGGCGACCAGATGGACACCCGCCTCGATCGCGCGGGCACGCAGCAGGATGTGCCAGTGCGCCGCCCCCGTCGGTCGGGTGAAGGCAGCGGGCACCGACAGGATCGTCGCCCCCGCCTCGGTCAGCGCGGCGAACAGCGCCGGGAAGCGCAGATCGTAACATATGGCCAGCCCCAGCCGCCCGACGGGCGTGTCGACGACCACCGCCCGCTCACCGGGCCCATAGGACGCCGACTCGCGCCAGCTTTCGCCACTGGGCAGGTCGACATCGAACAGGTGCATCTTGTCGTACCGGGCGCGGATCGCGCCGGTATCGTCGATGACATAGCCGCGATTGGCGAGCCGCCCGTCCGCCTCGCGCACGGCCAGCGATCCCAGATTCACCCATAGGCGATGCTCGGCCGCCGCGGCCCGGACGCGGGCCAGCACCGGATCCTTGTCCTCGCCGACCAGATGCGGCGCGGCGCGGCTACGATCCCGGTCGATCAGGCCGGACATTTCGGGGGTGAACAGCATCGCCGCACCGCCCGCCGCCGCGCGGGCGATCGCCTGTTCCAGCGTGGCTGCATTGGCGGCGGGATCGATCCCCGCCGTCATCTGCAACACCGCGACGGCGGTCATGCCGCCAGCAGCGGGTCGAGCCCTCCCCGCTTGTCGAGCGCGGCGAGGTCGTCCGACCCACCGATATGCTGCCCGTCGATAAAGACCTGCGGCACGGTGGTGCGGCCGTTCGCGCGGTCGATCATCTCGGCACGCTGGGGGCCACCCATGGTGATGTCATATTCCTGGGGCTCGACGCCCTTGGAGGCGAGCAGCGCCTTGGCCCGAGTGCAATAGGGGCAGAACGCCTTGGTGTAGATTTCAACCTTTGCCATCCCTCTCAGGTGTGGCGCGCGGGGCAGCTTGTCAATCGCCCGCCCCGTCGATCACCCGCGCCCAGCACAGGATAGCGACCGACGCCGCCCCCGCCGCCAGCAACACGCGGACGCACGCCCCCGCCGTTGCCCCGGTGGTATAGACATCGTCGACCAGCACGACGCGCCGCCCCTTCACCGCCGCCGGATCGGCGACGCGAAAGGCGCGGGTCACCGCATCGCGCCGCTGTCGCGGTGACAGCCCCCGCAGCAGCGGCGTGGCGCGGACGCGAACCAGGGCATCGCGAGCGATCGGCACGCCGCTGAGCCGTGCGACGCCCTCGCCGATCAACACCGCCTGGTTGAAGCCGCGCCGCCACAAGCGCCAGCGGTGGAGCGGCACCGGCACCAACAGGTCGGCATCGGGCGGCAAGCGCCGCGCCATCGGCCCGGCCATGGTCCGGGCGACGCCGATCCGCCCGCCATGTTTCAACCGGATCGGCAGTTGCCGCGCGATGGCGCCGTAAGCGACCGCCGCGTGGATGCCCGCGTGGCGTGGCGGTCGGGCCAGACAGGGCCCGCACCAGCGCTCGCCGATCGCATCGCCGTCCAGCGGTATGCCGCACCGCGCGCAGCCCGCATCGTCCAGAAAGCGCAACTGTCCCCAGCAGGAGGCACAGAAGCGATGGTCCGCCTCCACCGGCTCGGCGCATCCAGGGCAGCGCGGCGGCAACGCCCAGCGGACCACGCCCGCCAGGATGGCGAACGCGGCCGGTCCGGCCCGCTCCATCGCAAATCCCGGCCATTTCATGCGAGCCCCCATCGGCTTTGCCTTGTTCCCGATCGCGCGAACGCGCACAAGCGCCGGGGTGAGCAGCCCCACCATCTTCGACCGTCATGCGCGCCGCCTGCGTCGCGACCGCGCCCAGCCCGATTATGCCGAGCATGATTTCCTGCGCGCGGCCATGCTCGACGGCATTGCCGAGCGGCTGGACGCGGTGACGCGGCCGTTTCGCCACATCCTGGACCTGGGCTGTTTCGATGGCGGCTTCCTGCCCCCGCCGGGCGCCAAGGTGGCGCGGCTCGACCCCGGCTTCGCCTTTGCGCGGGGTGCACGCGGCGTGCAGGGTGACGAGGACCGCCTGCCCTTCGCCGATCGCAGCTTCGACTTGGTGGTGAGCGCAGGCGTCCTCGACCAGATCGACGACCTGCCCGGCGCGCTGACACTGATCCGCCGCGTGCTCCGGCCCGATGGCCTGTTCCTGGGCGCCTTTGTCGGTGGCGGATCGCTGCCCCGCCTGCGTGCGGCGTTGCGGGTGGCGGAGGCCGAGCGGCCGGTGGCGCGGTTGCATCCGCAGGTCGATGTGCGTTCGGCGGGCGACCTGCTGATGCGGGCGGGCTTTACCCTGCCGGTCGCGGATATCGAGACGCTGGCGGTGCGCTACCGCGACTTCGGCCGGCTGCTGGGCGATCTGCGTGGCATGGCGGCGAACAATCTGCTGGCCGAGCGGCGGCCGATCGCGCGGGAAACACTGGCGACGGCGGCGGCGGCCTTTGCCGACATGGCCGATCCCGATGGCCGCGTATCCGAGCAGTTCAACCTGGTCTTCCTGACCGGCTGGGCCCCGGACCCGTCTCAGCCCCTGCCCGCCAAGCGCGGCAGCGCCACCACTTCGCTGGCCGACGCGCTGCGCGTGAAGCCCGAGGCAGCCCCGCCCGACGCGAAATGATCAGCCGATGATCGCGCCGCCGCGGTCGCCCGCCAGGATACGGCCGATCGCCTCGAACAGCTGATCCATTGCGACCGGCTTGACGATGACATCGTCCGCGCCTGCGGTCAGGCAGCGTTCGCGCAAGTCGACCCCACTGTCGGCGGTAACGACGATGATCGGCAGTTCGGCCTTCCCATCGTTGCGCGCGCGGATGTGGCGGATGGCGGTGATCCCGTCCATGCCGGGCATGCGCAGGTCGATCAGGATCATGTGATAATCGTCGCGGTCGATCATCTGGAGGCCGATCTCGGCATTTTCCGCCTCGGCCATCTGCGCGCCCGCGACGTCCAGCATGTCGCGAACGACCCGCCGGTTCATACGATCGTCCTCGATGAAAAGGACGTTCATCGCCGCCCCTTCCGCATCGTGCATGTCGTGGCATTCGAGGCGCAGGTCATGGTTCCGCCCTAACGATCATGCCGCTTGCGTTACAAGTGCCGTGTTGGCGGTTTGCGATGAGTAGCCGAACAACTTACTCATCACCTCGCTCCCTGCGACAGGCTTTCCGATGAAGCTGACCAATGCGCTGTCGAAAAAATCGTTCCCTTCCAATGACTCCGCTTGCGGCCATAACACGTGGACCGGGATCGTCGGCCCCGCCGCACGAACGATGGCGGCCAGGGCGGTTGCAACGCCCTCGTCGCGGATCGCGCCGTCGTCGACCAGCACCTGCGCGATTCCCCCCTCGCCCAGCCTGGTCACCGCTTCCTCCGCCCGCCCCGCGAAAAGGGGGACGGCATGGTCGGCGCATAGCTTCGTCCACATGGCGCGGCGGATCGGATTGCGCTCAAGGATCAACAGGGTCGGCCGTTCCGGTGCAGGTTCCACGGCAAGTTCGGTCAATGGCAGCGTCAGCGTAAAGCACGAACCGCGCCCCGGTTCGCTCACCACCGTCACGTCGCCCCCCATGGCCCGGGCCAGACGGCGACAAATGGCGAGGCCCAGGCCGGTGCCACCGAACTGCCGGGTCGTGCTGGCATCAGCCTGGCGAAAGGCCTCGAAAATCTCCTCCAACTTGTCGGGGGAAATGCCGATGCCGCTGTCTGTGACCCGCACCGCGACGCCGTCCGCCGTCCGCCGCGCGTCCAGCCGGACCTCGCCGGTGCTCGTGAATTTCAGGGCATTGGACAGCAGGTTGAAGACGATCTGACGAATTCGCGCCGAGTCCCCGACCACCATCGCCGGGCAATCGGCCAGGTCGCGGACAAAGGCGATCCCCTTGGCCGCCGCCTGATCCTCGAACAGGCGGGACGCGCCGTGGATCGTCGCGGCGAGGTCGAAGGGGGCCTCCTCCAGGGTCAGGCGGCCATTCTCGATCTTGGCGACGTCGAGCAGGTCGTCGACCAGCGCGCGCATCGTCAGGCCCGCGCCGTGCATCACCTCGACCCGCTCACGCTGCGGCGCGGGCAGCCCGGTATCGGCCAGCATGACCTGGGTCATCCCCAATATGCCGTTCAGGGGGGTGCGTATCTCATGGCTGGTGGTCGCAAGAAACTCGGTCTTGACCGCCAGCGCGCGCTCAAGCTGGTCGTTGGTCACCGCCAGTTCGCCATGCGCCGCGCGAATCCGGTTGCGGCTGCGCCCCAGCGTCACCAGCCATATACCCAGCAGCGCCAGCACGATGATGATCGCACCGACCGACCCGATCAGGATGACACGCTCGGTCCGCAGCTGCTCCCGTTCAAACGCGATGTTGCGTTGCAGGTCGGCCGCCTTCATCCGCGCGATCCGCAGTTCCTGATTGGCGAAATTGAACCGCGCCCCCATCAGCGCAAGGCCGGTCGATGTCGCCAGCCGGGTCGATTCGTCGTCGATCCGCTTCAACGCCTGGAGGTGGTGCAATGCGTCGTCGGTACGTCCGACGGCGCTATAGATTTCATATGCGCTGCGATGCGCATCCCGCTGCAACACGGTGGTCGTCGCCAGATCGACACCCTTGAAGCTCTGGTCGATCAGTTGGGCGGCCTGGACCTTGCGGCCACGCTGAAAGGCGGCCTGCGCCGCTACACTTTGCAGGGCGCGCGTGTCTTCATCGCCCGGACGAGGATCGACCCGCCGGACCTGGGCAATCGTTCCCTCGGCATCGGCGATCCGCCCCATGCGCAACTGGGCGCGCGCGATATTGCGGCCGATGACCGCTTGCAGGGCGGGACTGTCGATCTCACGCGCCAGTCGCATCGCCTCGCGTAGCTGGACCAGCGCCTCGCCCGGACGGTCCAATTCAGCCAGCGTGAGCGAGCGGTTGTTCAGGATCGCCAGTCGAAAACTGTCATCACCACGATAGGTGCTGCTGGCCTGTTCCAGATAGCGAAGGGCCGACGTGAAGTCCTTGCCGTCATTGTACAGGTCCGCGATCTGCACCAGTGCCTTGGCCTGTCCGCGTGTGTCGTTCAGCTGCTGGAAAACCCGGTGTGCGGATTGATAGGAACTCAGCGCCTCGGCGATCTTGCCATCGGTGCGGTTCAGCCCGCCTTGCGAAAGCAGGAGATTGGCCATCAGATCGGATTTCGGTGCCAGCGCCTGCACGCTCTTGAGCGCTCCGGCGATGACGTCTTTCGCGTCGTCGGGCCGCCCTATGCGAACCGCCCCCTCGCCGTGAAGCCAGTCGGCGGTGGCGAGCGCCAGCGCCCGTTGACGTCCATCCGCGATTCCGCGCGCCGCTACTCGTGCGGTGTCGGCCCTGCGCATCGCCATGGCGGGATCGCGAAGCATGTCGCCCTTCGCCGCGTCGATCGCCCGCATATAGGCTATGGGCATCGCGGGTTCGGAGGCAGCGCGAAGCTGCGCACCCGCCATGACGAGCGCGATGAAGATCAGCGCGAACCTAACCGCGCGCACTGGCAACCAGGCGGGCGAAGGGCGTCGGCGCGGCCAGTGCCGTGATCCCCTGATGCGCCTGCTCGCTCAGGAATGTGAGCAGCGCCTCCAGCCCGATCGGGCGGCTGATCAGATAGCCCTGGATCATGTCGCAACCCATGACGGTCAGGAGAGCGAGCGTGGCGGGCGTTTCCACGCCCTCGGCCACCACTTCCATCTCCAGGGCATGAGCCAGATCGATCGTCGAGCGCACGATCAACGGATCGCGGTTGGAACTGGTCAGCTGGGTGATGAACAGCTTGTCGATCTTCAATTCGCAGGCGGGAAGCTGCTTGAGATAGGCCAGCGAGGACAGGCCCGAGCCATAATCGTCGATCGCCACCGCGATGCCCATGTCGACCACGGACTTCAGATTGGCGATGGCGCTTTCGGGGTCGTGGATGACCGACGTTTCGGTGATCTCGAATCCGATCCTGGCACCGCTGTCGATCACGATCGCGCAGGCTTCGCGGACGAAGTCCTGATCGCCGAGCAACATGCCCGAGATATTGATGAACACACGCAGGTCATGCCCGGCATCGGCCAGTACCCGCTGATCGGCGATGACCCGGCGCAACACCCACAAAGTCAGCGGGCCGATGATCCGCGCCTCCTCGGCCACCGGGATGAATTCCACCGGGCTGATCGGACCATGATAGGGATGCCGCCACCGCAGCAGCGCTTCGACGCTCGTGACGCGCTGCTGGCGGACATGGACCTTGGGCTGATAGTCGACCGACAGGCCGCCTTCTTCGATCGCACGGGTCAGCTCGCGCGCCAGGGCGATCCGGTCGAGCCGATCGGCGCGGGCGGCGAGTTCGCGAACGACCACCCGTCCCTCCATCTGCGCATCGGCCAGCGCCTGCTCGGCTTCTTCGAGCAGACGCATATCGTCGTCATGCGGCACGGTGGCCAAGGCCGCACCCAGCACGGGATCGATTCGACACTCGCCCTCGGGCAGCAGGAAGGGATAGCGCAGGGCCTCGCCCAGCGTCAGCAGATGCGCGTCCAGTGCTTCGCGCGACGTTGCGCGGATCATCACCTCGACCTCGGACGGCGACGCGGCACGCGCGACCGCATCGGGAATGACGTGCGCGACCCGACCCGCGACCGCATCGATCAGCTTGCCGACCACCGCCCGGCCGAGATGGCGGCGCAATACCGTGAAATTGGCCAACCCGACCAGGACGAGCAACTGCCACTGCGCCCCGACAGCCGTCGCGGCGGCATCGACCGCACCATTTGGCGACGGGTCACCAGAGGCGATTCGAGGGAGGCCGTTCTTCACTCCCCCAGATTAGGGGGCAGCGTTAAACAAGGTATTAACCCCGTAAGTATCGCCCGTGCAGGCCTTTTTGGCGAGACGGGCAAACCTAATCCAAGCGAAACACCTGCCCATTGCGGATTGGTTAATAGGCTATTAACCATTGCATGCGCCGGGTAACGGCGTGTACGAGGGAGAAACCCCATGCTGAAGTTCATTCTGGCGCTGATCTACGGCGAGTCGATCCGCCCCTGGTAATTCCTGTTACGTCATGGGGCGGTGTGACGTGCGAAAGCCGTCCCACCGCCCCATGATTTTTTGAAAGGCCGGGCCCCGGCCCCGGGCCTCAGCGAACCAGATCGTCCGCCAGCCGCAGCATGAAGGCGGCGCCGCGCTCCATTTGCGCAATCTCGATATACTCGT
This sequence comes from Sphingomonas sp. CFBP8993, assembly GCF_034044895.1. Classification (NCBI taxonomy): domain Bacteria; kingdom Pseudomonadati; phylum Pseudomonadota; class Alphaproteobacteria; order Sphingomonadales; family Sphingomonadaceae; genus Sphingomonas; species Sphingomonas sp. CFBP8993. The sequence goes on from NZ_JAXCWU010000004.1 coordinate 383,345, forward strand.
CGGGCTGATGCGCCTGGGCGATCGAGCCTGGACCGCAGATGACGGTCGAAAACCCCGCCCCCTGGAACTGCCCCGCCTCCGCGGCATAGGGCACGGCGCGCGCCGGGCCATTGTCGCCTGCCCAGCGGCGCGCCAGCCGCTCGGCCATGCCATCCGCCTCGGGCGCGAAGGAGGGCGTGCGCGAGCGACGCTCGACCCGCACGCCGGCCTGCGGAAAACGGGCGCGCAGTGCGGCGTCGGCCGCGTCGCACGCGGCAAAGAACGGTGCCAGGATCGCCTCGGGCTCCTGCCCCGGCAGCGTGCGCAGGTCAAAGGCGAATCGACATTCGCGCGCCAGGATGTTGACCGCGGTGCCGCCGTTCACTTGTCCGACGGTCAGCGTGGCATGATGCGGACAGAAGGGTCCGTGCGGATCACCCTCCCCCGCCAGTCGATCGGCCAGGTCCGCAAGCTGTTGCATCAGCCGTATCGCGACCATGTTGGCGGAGGCCCCCAGATGGATCAGGCTGGAATGCGCCTCGTGACCCTTGACCGTCACGATCCAGGTCGCGATCCCCTTATGGCCGCTGACCACCACCATCTCGGTCGGCTCGCCCACCACGACGGCGGCGGGGGACGGGACTTCACGGGCGATTTCGGCGATCATCGACGGTGCGCCCAGGCAACCCACCTCTTCGTCATAGGAAAAGGCCAGATGCAGCGGACGCACCGCGCCGTTGCGCGCGACGTGCGGAGCCAGCGCGAGCGACAGCGCCAGAAAGCCCTTCATGTCGCACGTACCCCGCCCGAACAGCCGCTCCCCCCGCCGCGTCAGTTGCCAGGGATCGCTGGTCCAAGGCTGGCCGTCGACCGGCACCACGTCGCTATGCCCCGACAGGACGACGCCGCCCGGCTCCATCGGGCCGATCGTGGCATAGTAATTGGCCTTGCGGCCATCGTCGTTGAAGACCCTGCGCCCGGTCACGCCGATCCTGCCCAGATACTGTTCGGCATAGGCGATCAGGTCCAGGTTCGACTCGCGCGACGTGGTGTCGATCGCGATCAGGTCGGCCAGGATGGTAGTGGCTTGGGCGGCGAGCTGGTCCGGGGTCATGCGACTACACTGCCGGATGTTACAGTTTGGCGAAACCCCGATTGATGCCCCCACCCGCCCTGCCCCATCGGGAAAGGGAAGGTGAGGGCATCAGCTTCGGTCAAAAGTCGCGCGAGTAACGCAGGCTCGCCGCCGATCCACCGAACGAGCCGGTCTGGGTCAGCAGGCTGAGCGTGCGGGTCAGCGCGATCTGCAACTGGGTCGCGGTAAAGCCGCGCGCGTCGGTGACGATCTCGACATAGATATTGTCGGTCAGATATTTGCCCGCCGCCAGGCTGGTGCCCCTGCCGGTGGCATCATCCGCCCCCAGCACGCGCAGCCGGTCGATCCCCGTCGCCGAACGCAGCTTGCCCAACGGGTTCAGCCCACCGCCACCCGACCCGCGCAGCGAGTTGAGCGCGGCGGCCAGCTGGATCGCCTCGGTCGCCGACAGATTCTCCGGATTGGTCCCGAACAGCAGGCGGCTGAGCACCTCGTCCTGCGGCAGGGTCGGCGTCGAGGTGAAGCTGATCTGCGGACGCTGGCCAGTGCCGGTGACGTTGATGACCGCGGTGATGCCGTCGGTGGTCGTCGTTGCCTGGATATTGATGTCCGGATCGGTCAGCGCGCCGCCGCGGAAGCGGATGGTGCCGCGATTCACGTCGAACCGCTTGCCCGCAAAGCTGTACGTACCGCGCACCAGGTCGAGGCCACCATTGATCGTCGGCGCCGCACTGGTGCCGCCGATGCGCAGGTCCATCTCCCATTCCGACTCCAGCCCCATGCCGGACACGAACAGCTGGTTGGCCGCACGCACCCGCAGGTCGAGGCGGAACAGTCCCGACGGTGCGGCCGGTGCGGGCCGGTCGGTCGGACGCGGCGTGCGGATCTCACTGCGACGGCGCACGCCGGTCAGCTCGGGCACTTCGGCCTGGCCCTGGCGGATGATCTGATAGCGGGCGTTGGGCACGGTCAGGTCGCCCTGGATCAACCCGCCATCGCGGTTGTGCGTCAGGCGCACCGTGCCGCTGGTCGTGGCGGCAAGCGCATCGCTGTCGGCCAGCCGGGCGTTGTTGAGCTGCGCGCGGATGTCGACGGGATAGCCGCTATCCGCCGCCAGCCCGATCGAGCCCTGCGCCTGGATGGTACCCTCGCCCGCCTTGGCCTGCAGGCGGGTGATCTCCAGCCGGTCGTTGTTGAACCGGGCCGCCAGCTGCATGTTGGTCAGGCGGGTGCCATATGCCTCGTTGTCATAGGTCAGGTTGTCGGCGCGCATCAGGCCGTTCAGTTGCGGCGCGGAGACCCGCCCGCCAAAATCGGCGGCGACCGCGATCGGGCCGTTGAGCTGCTGGTTGGGCAGCGCAGCGAAGGAGAACAGCACCGCCGACGGGCCGTTATACCGCAGGCCGCCGGAAAGTGGCGCCTGCATCAGCCGATTGACCCAGCCGCCATTGCCCGGCGGCAGCGGCCGCAGGTTGGCGACCATCCGGCCAACCACCATCTGCCCACGCCGGATCAGCGCGCGCGCCTCTCCGCCATCGGAGACCAGACGTCCGGCGAACACGATGTCGACCGTCTCCGACACCGCCGCCAGCCCGGTACGCCGGAAATTGGCGATGGTCAGCCGCGCCTCGGCCGCCGGGAAGCTGGCATCGCGGGCTTGGGCAAAGTCGAGCGCACCGCTCGCCTGTCCCGAGATGCCCAGGTTCGGCACGAAGGCGTCGAGGATCGACAGCTGCAACTTGTCGAGCCGCGTCTGCACCTTCAGGCCATTGCCATAGGTGCCCGCCATCAGCACAGATCCGCGACCGAAGTCGATCCGGGTCGGCGACAGCTGCCACTCGCCCTTGGCATTCTGGACGCGCGCCAGATTAGCGGTGCGGAAGGGAATGCCGTTGGCCTGCCCCTTGGCCGCCACCAGATAGTTGTTGGGGGACAGCTGTGCATTCAGCGCGACGTTGAACGGGATGCTCGACGACCCGGTCAGCACCGCCTGCGCCGTGCCACGCCCACCGGCATAGTTGACCTTCGCCCGTGCCGACTGGATCACGACCTCGCCATAGCGGGTGTCCGCCAGTTGCGCGTCGGCGACGATCTGCGGCGCGTTGGGGACCATGACAACGCTGGCGTTGACGATGGCGCGGCCGATGGTGAAGTCGACCATGCCCGGCACGCGGGCGTTATAGGCACGCGCGGCGATGTCGGCACGCTGGTTGCCGCCCTGATCGGCCAGTTGCACGCGGCCGTTGATCCCCTGCCCGGCGAATTGCAGCGCGCCCGCGAAAGGCCCCGCCGCCGTCTGCACCACGCGACCGCTCGCATTGATCCCGGCAAAGACCAGGCTGCGAATGTCGACCGCCAGTTGCCGCCCGGTGCTGACCAGCACATCGGCGGTGAAGGGACCGTAATTGGTATCGCCGCGAGCGTTGACGGCATAGGCGCCATTCCGGCCGACGATCCGGGCCTGAAGATTGGCCAGCCCCACGCCGACCCCCGGCCTGGCCGCGCGCAGCACGACCACCGGATTGGTCTGCGATCCCGTCACCCGCGCGGTGATCGGGCCATACTGGTTGGAATAGGCATCTGCCTCGACCGCCAGCGCGCCGTTGGCCGGGTTGTAGCGTCCGCTGCCGCGCGTCACTCGGAACTGGGGCGCGGCCATGCGCAGGCCGCTGAACGTTACAATGCCTTGCGGGCTGTACTCGACATCCGCGCGGATGACGGCGTTGCCGCCCAGGAAGTTGCGTGCGCCCTCGTTGAAGATCTGCTGCGTCCGAACGACCACCCGGCCCTTCATCCCGAAGCCACCCGGCGTCGCCACCAGATTGGCGTCGGTGGTCAGGTTGATGATGCCGATGCTCTCGACCCGGTAGTTGTTGACCCGGCCCTTCAGCGCACCGGTATAGCGCCCGGTGTTCAGGTTCGCGACGACCACCGCGGTCGCATCGATATTATCCGAGCGGATGCGCAGATTGTCCGACAGGATGTTGGGCATGGCGACCGCGAAGTCGCCCTGGATCGCGACGTTGTTGGTCAGCCCTCCCACGGCGGCGTTCAACCCCGCGATCCGCTTCGCCTTCGCCTTGACCGGCACCAGGATGCGGTCGGCATTCACCTTGGCCAGCCCCTCCGCATAGAGGTTCTCGACCGAGGTTTCGCCAAAGCCCAGTGCGGCGGCGCGAATCTTGTAATCCACGGTCGGCGTCGCGAATGCGCCGTCCAGCACCACCCGCGCCAGCACGTCGCGACCGCGCAGGTTCGGTGCGATGGCGCCGGGGGTCAGCAGCTTGGCATCGACCGCGAAATTGCCGAACCGGCTGTTCGCCAGATCGATGAGGCCACCCGCATCGACCATCAGCGCCGAAGAGCGCAGCTTCATCCGCGTGTCGGCACGCCGCTCGTTCAGCGTGGTATCGATCGCCACCTGCAGCGCAGGGGCGGTCAGACGCTCGACCGGTCCTTCCAGATACAGGCCCGGCCGGGTCACGCCCCGCACCTCGATATGCCCGTCGCGAGCGGTGGCGTTGAGATTGGCGAGTTGCCCGCCGCCCAGCGTGGCGATCGCGCGGCCGCTCCAGGCCTTCCAACCGCCGCGCCCGTCGACCGTCAGGGTCAGCGGCGCCTTCAGCCCCGCCATCGACGCGACCACGCCGCCGGTCGGCGCGGTCAGCTTGACGTCCACTGCCAGCCGGTCGGCATCGGGCACCGCGTCGAGGACCAGCCGCAGCCGGTCACCGCCCGCCACGCCGGGGCCGCGCAGGGCATCGGCGCTGGCCGTCACCTGCGCACGCCGGTCGGCGATATGCACCTTGCCGTCGATGGCCAGCACATGCTTTTGCCCCGTCACCGGCGCACCGATCACGAAACGCTTCAGCGTCAGCCGGTTCACATCGATGTCGAGATCGGGGAGCAGCGGCGCGTTCGGGTCGCTGGGCGTCGGCTTCAATTCTGGCCGCCGCGCGAGCGTGACCAGGTCGGCGTTCAGCGAACGGACGTCGACATGGTTCTTGGTATAGGCAAAGGGCCGCCAGTCCACGTCGAGGCGCGGGCTGGACAGGAACACGCCCTTGGGATCGCTGACCCGCAGGTCGACCAGCCGCATCCGGCCATAGAGCGAACCCTCGATCCGCCCGACCTTGATGTTCAGGCCCGAGGCGGTGGTATAGCCGCCAAGCTGGTCCGCGACGAAGCGCCGCCCCGGATCGGTATTGATGCCCAGCAGGACCGCCCCGACCAGCAGGACCAGACCCAGGATCACGATGCCGATCCATTTCAGCACGCGCTGCCAGAGCGGGCGGCGCACGATCACCGTTTCGTTCGCGGGTTCGGGCGACATGGTCTGTTCGTCCGCCATCAGAAGGCCTGCCCGATCGAGATATAGAGGGCGACCTTGCCGTCACCCGGACGCGGATTCAGCGGGGTCGCGACGTCGACGCGCAATGGCCCGAAATTGGTATAGAAGCGCCCGCCGATGCCCGCGCCGAAGCGCAGGTCCTTGCCCGTCGGCAAGGTGCTCTCATAGCTGTTGCCCGCATCGACGAACGGCACGATGCCGAAATTGCCGAAGCGGTAGCGTGCCTCCAGCGCGAACTCGTTGAGGCTGCGCCCGCCGACCGGATTGCCCTGCGGATCGAACGGCCCGAGCCGCTGGAAGCCGTAACCACGCACCGAGCCCCCGCCGCCGCCATAATAGCGCCGCGACGGGGCCAGATCGTCGCGCTCGATCCCGAAGATCGCGCCTGCCCGCGCCCGGCCCGCAATGACCAGGCTGTCGTTGAAGGGATAGTAGAACGTCCCCTCGATCATGGTCCGCGCATAAGGCCGCACCGCGCCGCGCACCGAGGTTTCGGGGCTGAGGTTCAGCTTCAGGCGATAGCCGCGCGTCGGGTTGAGCAGGTCGTTGGACTGGTCGAACACCACCTGTCCCGGAATGGCGGCGATGCCATAGGTGCCGCGCACCCGCTCGCCGCGCGCAAAATCATAGACGCTCTCGTTGGTGCCGGTCAGCTCACCGCCAAAGGCATAGGTGAATTTCTTCTGCCAGATCGGCGTCGAGTCGTAGCTCCAGCGGAAGGCGACCGTGCCGATAAAGGCGTCGAACGCGTCGTAATTCTGGTGGCTGGCAGAGGCGATGACCTGGAACGTCCGGTCGCGCCGCCCGGCATTGGAGCGGCGGAAGGTGCCGCTCAGGCCCTGCTCCTGCGTACCCGCGATGACCGAGGCGATCAGCGCGCCTTCGGGCTTGAAGGCGTTGCGATTGGTGAAGCTGCCCTGCAAGCGCACGCCCTGACCGGTCGAATAACCACCCTCGCCCGACAGGGTCCGGCTCGGCCCCTTGGTCTGGGTCACCTGCAAATCGATCGCCTCGGTGCCGTCGGGGTTCAGGCGACCGGTTCGCTTGGGCTCGACCGCGATGCCGTTGAACAGGCCCGTCGCGACCAGCGCGTTGCGCAGATCGTCGGTGAGCCGCGAATCATAGAGCTGCCCCTCGTCGAAGCGCGGGAAGACGTTCAGGTGATCCAGGTCGAACACCGCATCACCGGTCGTCGTCAGCTTGCCGAACGCCGAGCGCGGCCCGGTATCGACCGGCAGCGTATACGCGCCGACGGGCTCAGGCCCCTGATCCTCCAGCAGGATGTCGCGATCGCCCACCTTGACGAAGGGATAGCCACGCTGCGGCAGCACCAGGCTGACATTGGCCTCCGCGCCCTGGATACGCGCCGCCTCGATCGGGTCGCCGACCTTGAGCGGCAGGTTCTGGCGGACGAGATCGGGCGGCGTCGTAGGATCGGCCTTCACCGTTACCGAGGACAGGCGATAGAGCCGCCCCGGCGTCGCGGTCAGCACGACCTTCAACCGGCCTGCCTCGCCGCTGGCATCCTCGCCCACCCCTTCGCGTTGCAGGGTCGAGATGGCGGTGGCGTCGTAATAGCCGAGCGACTTCATCAGCCGGATCGCCAGCTGCTCGTCCTCACGCGCGCGGGCCGCGACCTGGGTGGCGTTCGCCGCCTTGCCCTTGCCCTCACGCAGGGCCGACAGCCCCTTGAACTCGTCGTCCAGCTTCAACTCGGCCAGGCCGCGTATGTCGATGTCGTAGCGGATTTCGGGGGCCCGCCCGCTCTTGGGATCGGTCGCGGTTTCCAGCGGGGTCGTATCGAAACTGGCCAGCGGGGTCAGCGGCTGGGCGAGCTGCGGGTCCTCTGGCGCGATCGGGCCGATGGTATCGCCGGTGGCCAGCGGCTGCGCGGTCTGGGCACTGGGCAGCGGGGGCGCGGCCTGCGGTACGGGAATGGTCTGCGCGCGGGGCTGGTTCTTCTCCATGGTAGCCATGGATTCCAGCGGCGCGTTGATGTTGCCGCTCAGCGGCGGCAAGGCGGCGTCGAACTGCGCGTCGGGAACGATCGGGGCATTGTCCTGCGCCGCCGTACCGTCGCCCTGGTCCTGCGGCACGCTGGGACCTTGGGCGGGCGCGGTGCCCGGCTTGGCCAGCTGCGCATGCACGGGCGACGAAAACAGGGTGGGAGCAATCAGCGCGAACGCAAGCCAGGTGTGTCTACCGTTCCATTCCGCCACGCTGTCAAAAGCCCCTTTCCAACAGGGCTCCTCCGTATTCGGAACGATCCCCCAACGATCAGCAAACGCCGGGACAGGGCGCAAAGTTCCCTTTCAGGATCAACGCGATGTGGCGGCGCACCCCACAAGACCACCGACCGGCACGACGATTTCGTCCTGATTTCCGCGGATCAGGCGCAATGCCGCCTCCGACACCATCGCCCCATCCTGCAACGTTTCCCGGCGGACGATAGTCATGTCCAGCGTGGCGACAACGCCCGCTCCGGCATAACGCGTCGTGCTGGCCAGCCCCAAAGTGCCGACGCCCCCGGCCTCGGTGGCGGGCAGGTCGACCGGCTTGCCGTCGAGCACCAGGCGCAGCCGTCCCGGTTCGGCCATCGCCACGAAACGCTGGTCCTGAACCGCCCAGAGATACGCGGCACAGCCCTTGTCCGGCAGCGCCTGTGGAGGAAGCGTACCCGGCTCGGGCGGCGCGACAGACTGCGCCAGGGCGAGCATCGACAGCAGCATCATGGCATCCCTCCTATCATCACCACCCAGGCCGGGTAAGCCGCCAGCGCCAGCAACAAACCCAGCGGCACCATGTCCTGCGCGCCGGTTTCATGCCCCAGCAGCCGCCGGAACGCGACGAAGCCCAGCCCGATCACGCACGCCACCAGCAGTATGGCAGGCAACATCCGCCAGCCCATCCACAGGCCGATCGCACCCATCAGCTTGGGATCGCCGCCGCCCATGCCCTCGCGCCCGCGCCACCAGCGATAGCCCGCCGCGATTCCCCATAGCGCGCCGAAGCCGACCACGCCGCCGAGGATGCGATCGTCCAGCGGAGGCACGGGGCTGACCAGGCCGGTCAGCAGCCCGGTCACCGCCAGCCACGCGGTCAACCGATCGGGCAGCCAGAGCGCCAGCGCATCGAGCGCACCCAGCGCCAGCAGCGACCAGCCGAACAGCGCGCCGGTCCATCCGTCCGCCCCGGCGACCCAGCCCGCCACCGCGCCGATCAGCGCCGCCAGCACCTCGATCCGCCAATGCACCGGGTCGATCGGCTGGCGACAGCGCGCACAGCGACCACGCAGCAGGACGAAGCTGAACACGGGGACCAGTTCCCAGGCGCGCAGCGTGCCGCCACACCCGTCGCACGCCGACCGGCCGACCAGGACCGAGCGATCGTCGAGCCAGCGCAACACCAGCGCGGCGACGAACGAGCCCGTGATCGCCCCCGCCCCGCCATAGATCGCGGCCCATGCCGCCGATGCCGCCCCGAACGTCATGGCTCGCCCCTACCCCCTTTGCGTGGCCGGGGCAAAAGGCGTAAGGCGCGCGGCAAACAACGACATCAAAACAGACCTATCGGAGAGTATGCCATGACGGACCCCATCGTCATCCTGTCCTATGCCCGCACCCCCATGGGATCGTTCCAGGGCAGCCTGTCGGGCCTGTCGGCGACCCAGCTGGGTGCCGCCGCCGTCAAGGGCGCGGTCGAGCGGGCGGGTGTCGACCCCGCCCTGGTCGAGCGTATCCATATGGGCTGCGTCCTGCCCGCCGGGCTGGGCCAGGCGCCCGCGCGCCAGGCGGCGATCTTCGCCGGGCTGGGCGAGCATGTCGAGGCGACGACGGTCAACAAGATGTGCGGCTCGGGCATGCAGGCCGCGATCATGGCGGCCGAGGCGCTGGCGGCGGGTTCGGCCGAGATGATCGTCGCGGGCGGCATGGAGAGCATGACGAACGCCCCCTATCTCAGCCACAAGCATCGCGGCGGCGCGCGCATCGGCCATGATACGCTGTACGACCACATGTTCCTCGACGGGCTGGAGGACGCCTATGAACGCGGACGGCTGATGGGCCATTTCGCCGAGGAGGCGGCGCAGGAATATCAGTTCACGCGCGCCGCCCAGGACGATTTCGCCATCGCCTCGCTGGACCGCGCCAAGGCGGCGCAAGGGTCGGGCGCGTTCGACCGCGAGATCGTGCCCGTCACGGTCAAGACCCGCAAGGGCGAAGAACAAATCACCCTGGACGAGCAACCCGCCAAGGGCGATCCCGCCAAGATCCCGACGCTCAAGCCCGCCTTCGCCAAGGACGGCACGATTACGGCGGCCAACGCCTCGTCCATCTCGGACGGTGCCGCCGCGCTGGTAATGACGCGGTTGAGCGTCGCGGAGCGGCTGGGCCTGACCCCGGTCGCGCGGGTCGTGGCGCAGGCCGGACACGCCCATGCGCCCGCCCGCTTCACCACCGCCCCGGTCTTTGCGATGCGCAAGGCGCTGGAGCGTGCCGGCTGGTCGACCGGCGATGCCGATCTTTACGAGGTGAACGAGGCGTTCGCGGCGGTCGCGATGATCGCGATGCACGACCTGGGCCTGTCGCACGACCGGCTGAACGTCCATGGCGGCGCCTGCGCGCTGGGCCACCCGATCGGGGCGAGCGGCGCACGCGTGCTGGCGACGCTGTTGTCGGCGCTGGAGACGAAGGGCGCGCGGCGGGGGGTGGCGTCGCTGTGCATCGGTGGCGGCGAGGCGACCGCGATGGCGGTGGAGTTGATGTAAGGCCGCGCTCCCCCTTCTTCCCCCCTCCCCCTGGCGAGTTTCAGGTCGGTCATGCCCCCGGCATGACCTAGCGTTTGATCCACCAGACCAGACCTGTTGCGTTACCACCCCGGCGGGGGCCGGGGTCCAGTCGGGGGGGCCGTTGTGATGGTCCGGCTCGCTCCATCAATGAAGCCTTCGCAACTGGACCTCGGCCTCCGCCGGGGTGGCGTTTCGGATTGGATGGATCAAACTCTAAGCGATGCGGGGCATCGTTTACCTGAAACTGGAGCAGGGAAGGTATGGAGTCTCACCGAGACCATCGCTTGTGGCCTTCCCTCCCCCATCCCCTCCCGCTTGCGGGAGGGGCGTGCCTGGGATTGAGGGTGCCCCAAGAACGAATTACGGCACCGTCTCGCCCGGCTCGACGCCCCAGATCGACCCCACCGGCACGAATCCGGCCTGCCCCTTCACGTCCAGCCGACACCAGCCGCCGTTACACTCGCTGATCCGCCCGACGACACCCGGAGCCGCACGCCACAGCGTCTTGGCGCCCTCGCTCGGGGCCGAGCGCATGGGCAGTGGTTCGGTGCCGCGCACGATCGCGGTGCGGGTGTTGCGCAGCAGGACCGCGAGCATCCAGCCTTCGGTGCCGTCGGGGTCCTGCACCTTGCGCCATTCCTTGAACGCGGCCAGCACCTTGATGGGCAGATCCTGACGGCGATAGGTCCAGCTGGCGGGATAGGCGCGTGCCGGGCCGGTCCGCATCCGGGCGACCGTCGCGCCGATCGAGCCGTAATAGGGCATGGCGCGCTTTTCCGACGCGGCGATGGCGGCGGGAGCGGCCAGGCCGGTCGACAGCATTGTCGCGATCAGTGCCAGTCCGGCGATCGACCTGCGCATCCATTATCCCTTTAACTGCCCGCCCATCCCGCCTCTACGCCGAGCCGGGGCGGCGCTTCAACCATGTTCGCAAGCGGCTTGCCGAGTTGACGGGGCCGGTTGACGGACGCACGGCCATGCCCCAATCCATGACGCATGGTCGATCCACGCCGCTGCCTGAACCCCAGGGTGGTCGTCACCCGCGAACTGCCCGATCCGATCATGGCGCGGATGGCCGCGCTGTTCGATACGCGGCTGAACCGATCCGACGAGAAGATGCAGCCCGACGAACTGGCCGCGGCAATGGCGGATTGCGACGTACTGGTCCCGACCGTTACCGATGCGATCGACGCCGACCTGATCGCAGGTGCGGGCCCACGCCTGAAGCTGATCGCCAATTTCGGGGCGGGCGTGAACCATATCGACCTGAAGGCGGCGCGCGCGCGCGGTATCATCGTCACCAACACGCCCGGCGTCCTGACCGAGGATACCGCCGACATGACGATGGCGCTGATCCTGTCGGTGCCGCGTCGCCTGGCCGAGGGCGAGAAGCTGGTCCGCTCCGGCGCGTGGAAGGGCTGGAGCCCCGGCGGCATGCTGGGCCACCGGATCGGCGGCAAGGCGCTGGGCATCGTCGGCATGGGGCGGATCGGACAGGCGGTCGCACGCCGCGCGCGCGCCTTCGGCCTGACGATCCACTATCACAACCGCCGCCGCCTGCCCGCCAGCATCGAGGCCGAACTGGGCGCGACCTGGCATGACGATCTCGACGCGATGCTGGGTACGGTCGACATCGTGTCGATCCACACGCCGCTCAACGCCGACAGCCACGACCTGATCGACCGCCGCCGCATCGCCCTGATGCGGCCGCACGTCTATCTGATCAACGCCAGCCGTGGCGGGATCGTCGACGAGGATGCGATGGTCGACGCGCTGGAGGATGGACGGCTGGCGGGTGCGGGCCTCGACGTGTGGCGGCACGAGCCGGAGATCGATCCGCGCCTGCTGGCGCTGCCCAATGTCGTGCTGACCCCGCATATGGGATCGGCCACGTTGGAGGGGCGGGTCGCCTCGGGCGAGCGGGTCATCGCCAATATCCGCAGCTGGGCCGACGGCCATCGCCCGCCGGACCAGGTGCTGGAAGGATGGATTTAGGCCGGGTCGACATCCATTTCATTTCTCCCCTGAAAGGGGAGGAATTAGAAGGGGACTGAATGTTGATCCGCCCTAAAATCCCCCTCCCCGTCTGGATCAGACGGTCTGCACGCGGTAGCTGAACCACGCGCTGACCGAGTGGTCGTAGAGCTGGACCACGTCGTCATCGCTGCGACAGGTGAAGTGGCTCGACGTCGTCCGGTCGAAGCCGCGTGCGGTGCCGTCGCCGATCTCCATATAGATCGATCCCCCCGCCCCGGTTTCGCTGAGTTCGGGCAGGGTGCCGCCGAACTTCACGCCGCGGTCGCCGTCCAGGCCCTGAAGATGCTGGCCGCGCGCCTCCGCCGCGATGCGCAGATGCCGGTCCGCCGACTGGTCGTAGAGTCCGGCCACCTTGTTGCCCGTGACGAGGGCATGGGACGAGGCGGCGACGATCGCACGGATATCTGATTGCATGACCTTTGCCTGACACAGCGGGTGACATGGATCAACCATGTCCTGTTATCACCGTCATGATGCGTTGCGGCATGGTCGCGCGTCGCCGAAACCATGTCAAAATATTGCGGTGCGGAACCGTGGCGGTGCGTCTGCATTCCCTCCCTGTCATTTCAACGGGAGCTACCACCATGAAAAAGCTGGCATTTACCTTTGCCCTCGCCGCCACCGCCATGTCGATCTCGGCCTGCTCGACGCTGAAGGGTGCCGCGATCGGTGGTGCGGGTGGTGCAGGCGTCGCGGCGGCGACCGGCGGTAGCGTCGAGCGTGGTGCAGCGGTCGGCGGGACGGCGGGCGCGGTGGTCGGCACCGTCGCCGACTGATCGGGTCAGGCGGAGGCGGTCGGTCGTACCGCCGCCTCCGCCGCCGCCAAAGCCCGAATGCGCGGCGCATCCTTGGGCCGACCGAACAGCCGGAACAGCGCCAGCAATTCCGAGGACTCCGGCACGAACAGACGCTGACCGGCGATATCGATCCGTTTGCGCGTGGACAGCGCGACCGGCTGCCATTGCCCGGCGACTGCAACGTGCAGCCCCGCCATCACCTCGACTGGGACTGGCGGCTTGTCCCATCTCGCAAAAGCGGCCGAGCGAAACAGCGGGTCGGGCGGCAGTGTCAGTGGCGTCACGCCCATCTGATCGAACACCGCATCCGCCAGCCAGGGTTCGACCAGCAGGTCGACATCCCCGACCGCTCCCGCATCGACGCCGTGCAGGACCATCGCCGCACTGCCGATGATCGACCAGCCTTCGGGAAATGACGCCATCACTCTCGCGACGCTTCGCAGCGTCCCGTAGAGTTCCGGCGTCATCATCTGCGTTTAGTCACCGGTCAGGATGCGATCGACCAGCTGCTTCACGGTCGGCACAAAGCCGTTCGAGTAGAAGGGGTCACGCTTGAAATTGTAAGCGGCATGGCCCGCGAACATCAGATTCTGCTCGACGTCACCGCCATGGGCGATCTCCTGCAGCGTCTTCTGGATACAGAAGCTGCGCGGATCGGCTAGACGGCCGGTCGAATTGGTCTCGCTGTCCGCCCAGCTGGAGAACAGGCACTGCGACAGGCAGCCCATGCAGTCGGCCTGGTCCTTGCGGATTTCCTTGGCTTCCTCGGGGCTCACGAAGACCAGCGTGTTGTCGGGGGTCTTCAGCGCCATGGTGAAGCCGCTGCCGAACCATTCGCGCGCACGAAGCAGGTCGCCCTTGGTCACCCAGAAATTCTTGCCCTTCACGCCCACGTCGAGCTGGAAGACATGGTCGCCGGCTTCCTGGGTCGAAAAGGCGATCTGGCGCTCGGACCGCGCTTCCAGGCTGCGCAGGAACGGATTGCGCACCGCGCTGGAATAGAAACCGGTCGGCGAGAAGCGATGGAGCAGGACATCGCCCTCCTCGATCGTCATCAGCCGCTGCTTCCAATCCTCCGGGATCGGGCTTTCCTGCGTCAGCAGGGGGCGCGTGCCGAACTGGAAGGCGATCTTGCCCAGCTCGGGATTGTCGATCCAGTCGTTCCAGTCGCGTAAGTACCAGACGCCGCCCGCCATCACGATCGGCACATCGTCTGAAATCCCGCCTTCGCGCATCGTGTCGCGCAGCGCCTTCACGCGCGGATACGGGTCCTGCGGCTGCAACGGGTCTTCGGCGTTGGACAGGCCGTTATGGCCACCGGCGAGCCAGGGATCCTCATAGACCACCGCCGACAGCCATTCCGACGCCTTGGAATAGGCGCGCTTCCACAGCGCGCGGAAGGCGCGGCCCGACGAGACGATCGGTAGATAGCTGACCTGGTGATGCGCCGCGATCTCGGACAGCTTGTAGGGCATGCCGGCACCACAGGTCACGCCCGCGACCAGGCCCTTGGTGCGCGCCAGCACGCCTTCCAGCACACGCTGCGCGCCGCCCATTTCCCACAGCACGTTGATGTTGATCGCGCCCTTGCCACCGGCAATGTCCCAGGCGCGCTTGACCTGCTGCACCGCGCCCTCGATAGCGTATTCGATCAATTCCTCGTGCCGCTCGCGCCGGGTCAGCGCGCGGTAGATCTGCGGAATGATCTTGCCCTCGGCGTCATAGCTGTCCGCGTTGACCGCCGACACGGTGCCGACGCCGCCAGCCGCCGCCCAGGCTCCCGCCGAGGCGTGATTGGTCGCAGCGACGCCCTTCCCACCTTCGATCAGCGGCCAGACTTCGCGGCCGTTGTACAGGATGGGGCTCAAGCCTTTGAACACGTCGTTACCTTGTCTGTCCGAAAGGGCCTCATATAGCGTGTTGGGATCGCTTAGCGAGGGGAATTAACAGCACGCCCCGGTGCGGACGATCAGCCCAGAGCGCCGGGCCGCCCCAGGACCTGTTCGTACAATGCCTTGTAGCGCGCGACCATCTGCGCCTGGTCGAACTCGGCGCGCACCCGCGCCTGGTTGGCCGCCCCCGCCTCGGCGCGCAGGTCGGGGTGCGAGATCAACGCCTGGATCACGTCGCGCAGGCGCACCTCGTTGGGCGCATCGGCGATGAACTGGCGATTGGGCTCGGACACCATCATCGGCACATCGCCCACCGGCAGCGAGGCGATGGGCAGGCCCGCGGCCATCCCCTCCAGCACCGAGATCGGCGCCTGTTCGGACATGGAGGACAGCGCCACGATGTCGAAATGGCGGATGTAATTATATGGCCGTTCCAGAAAGCCCGGCATTACCAGCCGGTCGGCGATGCCCATGGCGGCGGCGGCCTGCTGGATATTCGCGCGCTCGGGCCCCTCGCCGACGATCACCAGGCGGAAACGGTTGGGAATGCCGCCCATCGCGCGGACCAGCATCGGCAGGTTCTTGACGGTGCGCAGGCCCGCCAGTGCGCCGACCACGATCTCCTTGGGCTGTCGCACGAAACCCGGAATGCCCTTGGGATCGGGATCGCGGGTGTAGAGCCGGGTGTCGATGCCGTTGGGAATGCGGTGAACACGCTCGGCGGGCTGTTTCCAGGTCTGGCGGGCAATGCCCTCCAGGATATGGCTCGGCACCGCCAGCGCATCCGCCGCCGACAGGGCGATGCGGCGATAGATGTTGCGCTCCAGCTTCAGGCCGCGCGCCTCATCGGCGTTGAAGCCGTCCTCGTGATGCACCAGCGGCGGCGCGCCCTTGGCATAGACGCGGCGCGCCATCACGCCATCGATCGCCCCCCAATTATAGGTCAGCACCAGGTCGAAACGGCGCATATAGGCCGCGATCGCCTCATAGCGTTTGACCGAGGGCTTGCCGGTCAGCGGCGGGGCATCCTGCGCGATCTCGTAGCGGACACCCTTGGCGATGGCATCGCGCGCGCCGAGCTCGTCGGGGATGCCCGATACGATGGTGTGCTTCGCGGCGTCGCCGAATGCGTTCATCAACGCGACCGCGCGCGCCTCCTTGCCGCCCAGCGAGAAGGAGGAGTGGAGATGCAGGATGTGGAGCGGACGGGCCATGGTCGCCGGATTAGCGGGCGGCGGCGGTGTTGAAAACCGCCATCGCCTCCGCGCACTCACCTTTGTCCGAACCACGAAGCGTCATCGCAATGGTCAACCCATGCCCCAATCGTGCACCACCCCGGCGAAGGCCGGGGTCCAGTTGCTGCTCGATGGGCGCAGATCTTTGGCGCTTCCCCAACTGGATCCCGGCCTTCGCCGGGGTGGTGGCGCTGGGGTGTTGAAGGCGTTTCTCTCCTATCCCGCCACCCGGTCGAGCAGCCGCTCGATCCCCGCCAGTGCCTCCGGCTCGGTCAACAGCGGCGTGTGGCCGACATTCGGCACCGTCACCAGCTCGGACGGGGCCAACCGCTCGACCATCCGCTCCGCGACACCCGCGCTCAGGATATCCGAGCGCTCGCCGCGCACCACCAGGGTGGGCACGCCGTTCAGTGCGTCGAGCGCGGCCCACATGTCCGGTCCGCCCTCCGTATTGGGCACGCGGAACGGCTCGGCGATCTTCAGGTCGTAATCGAGCACGATCCGCCCCGCGCTGGTCAGGCGGTGGGTGCGCTTGGCCATGGCCAGCCAGTCCTCGATGCCCCAGCCGGGATAGACGTCCTCGTTCGTCTCCTGCACGCAACGCGCGGCGTGCAGCCAGGTGGGGAAGCTCTGCCCCTTGCCGACATAGCCGCGGATGCGCCCCAGGCCCGCCGCCTCGATCTCCGGCCCGATATCGTTCAGCACCGCCCCCGCCAGCCGCCCGCGCGCGGTCGCGGCCAGCACCATCGTCACGATCCCGCCCAGCGACGTGCCGACCGCGACGAAGCGCCCGATGCCGAATTCGTCCAGCATCGCCTCGACATCCTGGACATAGGTCAGCGGCACATAGGTCATCGGGTCCTTGGCATAGGCGCTCTCGCCCCGCCCCCGAAAGCTGACCGCGATCACCCGCGCGCGGCCCGCCAGCGCCTCCGCCAGCCCTTCGAAATCGCGGGCGTTGCGGGTGAGGCCGGGCAGGCAGATGACCGGGGGCAATGCGTCCGAACCGGGATAGTCGCGCGCATGGAGCCGCAGGCCGTCCTTCGACCACCAATAACGATTCTCATGAGGGATCATGCTTGAAGGTCCTCCGGTGCCGCCTCCATATCGCGGTATGCCCGTATCCCCGCAAGCCTACCGCCCCGCATCCGCGCTCACCGAGATCACCGATTTCATCGCCGATCCCGTGGCGTCCGCCGATTTCCCGCAGACGATCATCCGCTTCCGCAACGACCGGGCGGCCGCCGAGATCGGTCTGGAGACGCTGACCGATGACGAATGGGCACGGCATCTCGGCCGGTTCGCCCCCCTGCCCGATACGCTGCCCGGGCCGTTCGCGATGCGCTATCACGGGCATCAGTTCCGCCATTACAATTCCGACCTGGGCGACGGGCGCGGCTTCACCTTCGCGCAGATGACCGCGCGCGATGGCCGGTTGCTCGAACTCGGCACCAAGGGGTCGGGGCAGACGCCGTACAGCCGATCGGGCGACGGTCGCCTGACGCTGAAGGGCGGCGTGCGCGAAATCCTGGCGACCGAGATGCTGGAGGCGCTGAACGTCCCCACCTCGCGCACGCTGTCGATCATCGAGACGGGCGAGGCGCTGCACCGGGGCGACGAACCCTCCCCCACCCGCTCGGCCGTCATGGTGCGGATGAGCCATGGCCACATCCGCATCGGCAGTTTCCAGCGTCTGGCCTTCGAGCGCGACGAGGCGGGCATGAAGCGACTGGTCGCCTATGTCCTCCGGCATTTTTACGGCGAGGATTCGGACGATCCCGTCCGGCTGCTGACCCTGGTGGCGCAGCGGACCGCGACGCTGGCGGCGCGCTACATGGCCGCCGGGTTCGTCCACGGCGTTCTCAATTCCGACAATATCAACGTGACGGGCGAAAGCTTCGACTATGGCCCGTGGCGGTTCGCGCCGACCTGGGACCCGGAGTTCACCGCGGCCTATTTCGACCAGACGGGCCTCTACGCCCTCGCCCGCCAGCCCGAGGCGATCCAGTGGGACGTGATGCAGCTCGCCTCCAGCCTGCGCCTGATCGCGGAGAGCGATCCGCTGATCGCCGCGCTGGAGGGGTTCGCCACGACCTATCAGGCGGAGATCGTCACCGCGATCCTCTGGCGGCTGGGGCTGACCCCACGCGGCGGCACCGAGGACCGTGCATTGGTCCAGACCTTCGAACGCGCGCTACGCGACAGCCAGGCCGGCCTGGACCGTACCTATTTCGACCTGTTCGGCGGGCAGGTGCCGGATCATTATGACGAAAGCTGGAACCCGCTTCGCGACCTGATCGAGCCCTATCACCCACGCCGCGCCCGCGACGACGCCTATTGGCAGGGCCGCCCGGAATCGATGCTGATCGACGAGGTCGAGGCAATCTGGGCCCCGATCGCCGAGCGTGACGACTGGACCCTGCTTCATGACAAGGTCGCGCGGGTGCGGGCGATGGGCCGGGCGCTTGCCGACCCGGCGGCGGGGGCCTAGCCTTCCCTCATGAGCGAATGTCTGCCGACCTATGAACCCGCCACCGGCGCGCTGATCGCCGAGCTTCCCATCGGTAACGCAGATCGGGAAGTGGCCGCCGCGCGCGCCGCATGGGCCGGTTGGGCGACGACGCCGCTGGCCGGGCGGATCGACATGCTGCGCCGTTTCGCGGAGGTCGTGCGGGACCGCGCAGAGGCCTTTGCCGACCTGATCGCGCGTGAGACGGGCAAGCCGCTCTGGGAGGCGAAGACCGAGGTCGACACGGTCATCGCCAAGGTCGCCATCTCGATCACCGCCCAGGCCGAGCGCGCTGGCGAGCGGTTCACCGATCAGCCGGGCGGCGGCCGCATGGCGCTGCGCCACCGGCCGCACGGCGTGCTGGCGGTGTTGGGGCCGTATAATTTCCCCGCGCATTTGCCCAACGGCCATATCGTGCCCGCCCTGCTCGCCGGGAATGCGGTGGTCTTCAAGCCGTCCGAAAAGACACCCGCGACGGGCGCGTTCCTGGTCGAATGCTATCATGCGGCGGGGGTGCCCCAGGGGGTCGTCCGGCTGCTGGTCGGTGGCCCCGATCAGGGGCGGGCGCTAGCCGGGCATGACGAGATCGACGGGCTGCTCTTCACCGGATCGGCACGCACCGGCCTCGCGCTCAATCGCCAGTTCGCCGAGCGTCCGGAGAAAATCCTCGCGCTGGAGATGGGCGGCAACAATCCGATTGTCGTCTGGGACGATCCCGATCTGGACGCCGCCGCCGCGCTGATCGTCCAGTCGGCCTATACCACCGCCGGGCAGCGCTGCACCGCCGGGCGGCGGCTGATCGTCGAGGACCGGCTGTTCGATCCGCTGATGGCGGCGCTGACCCGCCTCACCGACCGGCTGATCGTCGGCGCGCCGCACGACGCCCCCGCGCCGTTCATGGGGCCGGTGATCGACAATGCCGCGGCGGACCATTTGTTGAAGGCCGTTGGCGATCTGGGCGCGAAGGTCATTCGCCCGCTGGAGCGCGTGACGCCCGGCCTGCCGCTGCTGACGCCCGCCATCCTCGACGTCAGCAGCGTCGCCGACCGCCCCGACGACGAATTGTTCGGCCCGGTCCTGCAAGTCTCCCGCGCACACGATTTTGCTGATGCGATCGGGCAGGCCAACGCCACCCGCTACGGCCTGTCCGCCTCGCTGATCTCGCCCTCACGCGACCGTTACGAGCAGTTCTGGACCGGCATCCGCGCAGGGATCGTCAACTGGAACCGCCCGACCAACGGCGCGGCATCAAGCGCGCCGTTCGGCGGCATCGGCTGGTCGGGCAATCACCGCCCCAGCGCCTATTACGCCGCCGATTACTGCGCCTATCCGGTCGCCAGCGCCGAGACGGAGCAGGCCGCCGCGACGATCCCGATCGGACTGCGCCGATAGGAAAATGGCCCGGAACCGAGGTTCCGGGCCATCCCGTCGCTTAGAAGCGGGCGGAGATGCCGACCCGCAGGGTCCGTCCCCGTACCGTGTAATAGGTCGGGAAGGTATTGAAAAACTGACCAGTGCTATATGTCAGATCGTCGCCGATCAGCGGCGGGTCCTTGTCGAAGAGATTCTGGACGTTGAACCGCACGTCGATCCCCTTCACCAGCGTGACGTTGGTGTTGAAGTCGAAATAGCTGTAGCCCGGAATGCGATTGGCCAGCGGATAGCTCTGGCCCGGTGCCGCTGCCAGAACCGTATTGGTCGACAGCTTCGAATTTTTCGTCGGGCCGGTATAGCGCCAGGTGAAGCCGAGACCGCCCCTGATCCACGGCAACTGCCAGTTGACGCCCGCGACATGGCGCCAGCGCGGCATCGGATCGACGCAAGCAAAGCCGAAATAGCCCAGGCACGACCAGGGCGTGTTGCCTGGCGCGAACTGGCGTTCGTACTTGGTGGTCAGCGTGCCGTTGAAGTTCAGGCCGAAGGTGCCGATATTGTCCTTCATGCCGAACCGCTTCGGATCGAGCGCGTAATTGGTGCTGAAATCGATGCCCCGCGTGGCGGTATAGCCGGAATTGTTATAGCGGGCGTCGGCGATCAGAAGCTGCCCCGTCTGGGGGTCGCGCTTATAGAATTGGCAGAAGAACTCGACCTTGTTGTCATAGCATTGGTTGAACGCCATGCCGATGCGGGTCCATTCGAACGCGCCCTGGATGTTGATGTCGTACCAGTCGGCCGAGGCGGTCAGGCCCGGAATGGCGCGAGGCTGGAACACCACGCCCAGCGTCTTGCTGCGCGAGCGTTCGGGCTGCAGGGCAGAATTGCCGCCATTGACCAACGTCGTCGGGCAGAAGCCGTTGGAATCACAGCCGGTATAGCTGGTCAGCGCATCATATTGTGCCCGCGTCATGCCGATCGAGCAACGATCGAACGTATAGCGCGTCGCGCCCTTTCCGTCGCTCGATGCGCGCGGCGGCGCGCATAGATCGAGCATCAGCGTGTTGGGATAGCGGTTCTCACCCTCCAGGCGCTGGAGCACGCCCACCCGCACAGCGCGGTTATAGCTGCCCCGGAAACGCAGGCCGTCCACCGGCGCCCAGCTCGCCTCCGCCTTCCAGCTATGGATCAAGCGCTGATAGACGTCGTAATCGGAAATCCGATAGCCGCCATTGATGCTGAGTTCCTTGATGAACGGCTTGTCCTCGACCAGCGGAATGTCGATTTCGCCGCCCAGCTCCTTCACGCTGGTTCGCCCGTCGAAGGTCGTGAAGTTGGACCATGAGCCGAAGCCCTGCGACTGGTTGCGATACTTCCGATACTCGCCGGTAATCGCGAAGCCGACGCCGTTGGTGGCGAACGGGCTCTTGATCCCGTAATCCTCCAGCGTGCCGGACACGATGCCGTTGATGACCTGCAGGTCGTTCTGCTGGCGGCGGCTGCCCGGTCCTGTCACCCAATTATAGACCGCGTCGCTGATCGAGGTGTTTGACGAAAAGGCATCGATCGGCTGGCAGTTCGGGTCCGTGCCGTTGATCTTCGACAGACAGGTCGGCACGCCGTTGACGTTGCGAACTTGAAGCCCGCGTGCCAGTCGATCGGCCTGATCGGGCACATACAGATGATCGGCCGACCCGTTCATGATGTTGCGGGTCTGCTGATAGCTGAGCTCGAACCGGATCTTGTCGACGATCATCCCCGACAAATTGAGCGAGCCGCGCCAATCGTTGGTCGTGTTGCGAAAGTTCACCATCATGCCGGGACGGAACAGCGACAGCGCGATGGGCTTGCTGAGCGCGGTGCTGCCCGCCGCTGCGCCGCAGATTTCCTGGGCCTGCGACGCGCTGAGGAACGGATTGTCGCAATTGACCGGCGCGGCAGGCGTCCACAGCCCGCCATTGACCGAATTGGCCCCGGTCTCCACGATACGGCTGTACAGGAAGCTGCCGTTCAACCGCATCCCCAGCGGCAGTTCCGCCGTTAGGAAGCCGCCGCTGTTGACCGTTTCACTGCGCCGCTGGATCGAGTCGACGCGCTGGACACGCACCTCGTCCGCCGTGTCATAGGGGCGAAAGCTGCGCGAACCGTCGCGCGCATTGGTCCGGTCCTGATCATTGATGTTGAAATAATTATACGGATTGTAGGTGGTGCCGTCGCACGCCCATTTCGTATTGCCCGCATCGCGATTGTTGGGATCGAACATCAGAAGCGGGCAGTTGACGGTATCGATATTCCGGAACTGGATCGGGTCGGCTTTCTTATAGGTCACGAAACCGCTGATGTTCAGCCGATCACCCAGCAGGTTCTTGCCCGCCGCCAGCGATGCGAAATAGTTGCCTCCACCCAGATAGGTGCCGCGCGGATAGGTATAGCCCGCATTCTGCGCGGCTGTGGCGAGCAGCGGGTTGTTGTTATTGTGGTTGAAGCCGCTGACCTCGCCATCGAAGGCGATGCCGTTGAACTTGCGCTTCAGGATGAAGTTGACCACGCCCGCGATCGCATCCGAGCCATAGACCGCCGAGGCGCCGCCGGTCATGATGTCGATCCGCTCGATCAGCGCGCCGGGAATGATATTGACGTCATTGTCCATCCGCTGCCCGTTGAGCAGCGTCAGCGTGCGGCCCGCCCCCAGGTTGCGCAAGCCGACCGGCGCGGCGCCCGAAGTCCAGTTCTGGCCCTGCAAGCCCAGCATCGGCGTGACCTGCGGCAGTTGCGCGAGCGCATCTTCGACCCGGGCAAGGCCCCGCTCCTTGAGATAGGTCGAGTCGATGGTGGTGATCGGCGCGTTGCTGGTCATGTTGGGGCGGACGATCCGCGTGCCCGTGACGATGACATCCGATGGATCGCGCTTGTCTTGCCGGGCGTCGATCTTGTCGGTCGAGGCGGCCACACCGGTCAGGGGCGCGTCGTCCTGAACGCCCGGATCAGCAACTCTGCCATCAGCCACCTGAGCCGATGCAACGCCTGACCATGCCAGCGCAATTAACGACGCCCCCAACAGACGCTTGGCGTAACGATATTCCCCCATTCGACTCTTCCCCGCCTTGATTTTTGCGAATCCATTCAATCATAAATTGGGGTGATAAGCAAATATGTTATACTATATGCGTTGCAGCATCGGCTGTCCCAAGCTGATCTACCGCCTCCCCAAGCATCGCTCGGTTGTGGAGGATGGCCGCCGGGATCATCTGTAGGGCATGGTCAGTCTTCTCGATCCCACCGCACGCGGACGCGTGATCCTTGTCGGCGCAGGCCCCGGCGATCCGGGCCTGTTGACCGTCCGCGCCGTCGAGGCGCTGAAGACCGCCGACGTCCTGGTCCATGACGGGCTGATCGACAGCCGCGTCCTCGACCTGGCGCCGCCAGAGGCCCAGCGCATCTCGGTCGCCAAGCGGCGCGCGCGGCACACCTTGTCGCAGGAGGCGATCAACGCCCTGATCGTCGCGCATGTGAAGACCGGCGCGATCGTCGTGCGGTTGAAGGGCGGCGACCCGTTCATCTTCGGGCGTGGCGGTGAGGAAGTGGAGGCGGTGCGTGCCGCCGGTCTCCCTGTCGAGGTGATCCCCGGCGTCTCGGCCGCGCTTGGCTGCGCGGCGGAGGCCATGCTGCCGCTGACGCACCGCGACCATAGTTCGGCGGTGTCCTTCGTCGCGGGCCAGTGCAAGGGGCTGACCGATCAGGACTGGTCGGGGCTGGCAGGCCAGGGCCGTACGCTGGTCATCTATATGGGCGTGGCGACCGCCAACGGTATCGCCGACAAGCTGATGGCGGACGGTGTCGCCCCCGACATGCCGGTCGCGGTGCTGGAGCGCGGGACGCTGGACGGCCACCGCGCCATCCGCACCCTGCTCGCCGATCTCGGTCCCATGGTCGAGCGCGAGGCGGTGAAGAGCCCGGCGATCATCGTCGTCGGCGAGGTCGTCACCCTGTCGGATGCCGAAGACAAGCTCGCGCGTTGGGCCCGCGTGGCGGAAGGAATGAGTGCATGAAACTGCTGACGGGCAATGATCTGGCGACCGGCGACGTGGTCTGGTGGACGGGCCGCGACTGGTCGCGCCATGTCGAGGATGCGGTCGATGTCGGCGCGACCGGCGAGGCGATCCTGCGGGCCGAGGAAGGCGCGCGCCGGGTCAACGTCCCCTATCTGATCGATGCCGAGGCCACCGAACAAGGCCCCCGCCCCGCCCATATCAAGGACCGTATCCGCGCGCTCGGCCCCACGGTGCGCCCCGACCTGACACTGAAGCCCGCCGATGCGGACGCCGGTGCCTGGGTAATCTGAAGCGCGTGATTTGAGAGACCGCCATGTATCGCTATGACGAATATGACCAGGGCATCGTCGATGCCCGCGTCGAGGAATTTCGCGACCAGGTAAGCCGTCGCCTCTCGGGCGCGATGACCGAGGACCAGTTCAAGCCGCTGCGGCTGATGAACGGCCTCTATTTGCAGCTTCACGCCTATATGCTGCGCGTCGCGGTGCCCTATGGCACGCTGGACAGCCGCCAGATGCGGATGCTGGGCCATATCGCGCGCAAATATGACCGGGGGTACGGCCATTTCACCACGCGCCAGAACATCCAGTATAACTGGATCAAGCTGGCCGATGCGCCCGACATCCTCGCCGAGCTGGCGACGGTGCAGATGCACGCCATCCAGACGTCGGGCAACTGCATCCGCAACATCTCGTCCGACCAGTTCGCCGGTGCCGCCGCCGACGAATTCGCCGATCCGCGCCCCTGGGCCGAATTGCTGCGCCAATGGTCGACCTTCCACCCCGAATTCACCTACCTGCCCCGCAAGTTCAAGATCGCGGTGATCGCGGCGGACGAGGACCGGGCGGCGATGCGGCTGCACGATATCGGCATCCAGCTGCTGGAGCGCGACGGCGTGCTCGGCGCGAAGATCTTCGTCGGCGGCGGGATGGGCCGCACGCCGATGATCGCGCATGAGGTGAAGGATTTCATCACCGCCGACCATCTGATGAGCTATCTGGAGGCGTGCCTGCGGGTCTATAACCGCTATGGCCGCCGCGATAATATCTACAAGGCGCGGATCAAGATCCTGCTGCACGAGATCGGCGTCGATGCGTATCGCGACCAGGTGGAGGCGGAGTTCGCCGCGATCCGCGACCTCGGTATCGACCCGCCGGTCGCCGAATTGGCGCGGATTACCGCGATGTTCGCCGGGCCCGATTTCGCGAGCGATGCGCCAGATACGGTCGACCGCGCCGACCCCGATTTCGCTGTCTGGCTGGACCAGAATGTCGCGGCGCACAAGCAGCCCGGCCATGCCATCGTCACGATCAGCCTGAAGCCGATCGGCGGCATCCCCGGCGACGCCTCGGCGGACCAGATCGACCTGATGGCCGATCTGGCCGAGCGTTACGGCCATGACGAACTGCGCGTGACCCATGCGCAGAACATCGTCCTGCCGCATGTCCGCAAGGCCGATCTGTACACCATCTGGACCGCTTTGCGCGACGCCGGGCTGGCCGAGGCGAACCTCGACCTGATCTCCGACATCATCGCCTGCCCCGGCCTGGATTATTGCAGCCTGGCCAATGCCCGCTCCATCCCGCTGGCGCAGAAGATCGGCGAGCGTTTCGCCGGGCGGCAGCGCGAACTGGGCGAGTTGAAGCTGAAGATCTCGGGCTGCATCAATGCCTGCGGCCACCATCATGCCGGGCATATCGGCATCCTGGGCGTCGACAAGAAGGGGACCGAGAATTACCAGCTGCTGCTCGGCGGATCGGGCGCGGAGGATGTGTCGCTCGGCAAGATCACCGGTCCCGGTTTCGACGAAGACGGCGTGGTCGACGCGATCGAGCGTGTGACCGACCGTTACGTCGAACTCCGTGAGGCGGATGAGCGCTTCCTCGACACCTATCGCCGCGTCGGCATGCAGCCGTTCAAGGAAGCCATTTATGGTTGAGCCGATCACCGTGAACACCCATGCGGGTGCGACCCTGCTGCGCTTTCGCGACGATGTGGTGCATGACGAACCGGCGGTAACGCTGGATGCGTTTCTGGGCCAGACCAATGCCACCGCCGTCCGGCTGGAGGCGGGCGACGACGCGCGCGAACTGCTGGCACATCTGGGGCAGATCGCGCTGGTCGAGATCAGCTTCCCGACCTTTCGCGACGGGCGCGGCTATTCAGCGGCGCGCATCCTGCGCGAGGCCGGGTTCGAGGGCGAGTTGCGCGCGGCGGGCGACGTACTGGTCGATCAGATCCCGCACATGCGCCGCTGCGGCTTCGACAGCTTCGCGCCGGAAAAGCCGATCGACGAGCCCACGCTGACCAAGTTGCTGGCCCTCTACCCGCAACCCTATCAGAAGGCGGCGGATGCCCGCGTGCCGGTGTGGAAGCTGCGCCATGGCTGAGCGCGCACTCGACCGGATCGACGTGCGTCCCGCCTATACGGCTGAGGACGCCGCGGCTTACGAGGCGCGGTTCGCGGGCGTGCCCGCGCCCGAGATGCTGCGCACCCTGCTGACCGGCGAACTGCACGGCCAGATCGCAGCGGTGTCGTCCTTCGGCACCGAATCCGCAGTGCTGCTGCACATGGTCGCGCAGGCCGATCCGGCGACGCCGGTGGTGTTCACCGACACGCTGAAGATGTTTCCCGAAACGCTGGTCTACCGCGACACGCTGGTCGCGCGGCTGGGCCTGCTCGACGTTCGGGTTATCCGCCCCGACCCGGCGTCCCTGGCGGCAAAAGACCCGGACGGCATCCGCCACGGCTATGACCCCGATGGCTGCTGCGACCTGCGCAAGGTCGAGCCGCTGGCGCGTGGCCTTGCGCCGTTCGAGGCGTGGATTTCGGGTCGCAAAGGTTTTCAGGCGGGCACGCGCCGCGCCCTGCCGCGCTTCGAGGTCGAGGATGGCCGGTTGAAGCTGAACCCGCTGGCCGATTGGGACAAGGCGGCGCTGGACGGCTATTTCACCGCCCATGACCTGCCGCGCCATCCGCTGGAGGCCGAGGGGTATCTGTCGATCGGCTGCGCGCCATGCACCAGCAAGGTCGCCCCCGGCGAGGATCCGCGCGCGGGCCGCTGGCGTGGTTTTGCCAAGGTCGAATGCGGCATCCACCGGCCCGTCACGGCGGGCTGACCGCGCACCTACCATTCGGGGCCGTTCGGGATACTCCCGCCTGTCCCAGCCGTTGAGCCTCCTGACCGGAGGTGCCTATGCGCGAATTGATCCTGAAGATGACGATGTCGCTCGACGGCTTCGTCAACGCCGTGGACGGCGACAATCGCTGGATGTTCGGACAGGACCCGGCGGCCCAAGCGTGGAGCGTCGACTATCTCGGCCAGGCCGGGCTGCACATCATGGGGCGTGAGACGTTCCATGCGATGGCGGACCATTGGCCCGGCTCCACCGACCCGTTCGCCGAACCGATGAACACCATCCCCAAGGCCGTCTTCTCACGCGAAGGCGATTCGATCGCCCCGTCCGCGGTGACGATGCCGCCGGGCGGCGAAAGCTGGGCCGATGCCTATGTCGCGAGCGGCGACCTAGGCGAAGAGATCGCTGCGCTGAAGGCCGAGCTTGGTGGCCCGATCATCGCGCATGGCGGGGTGCGCTTCGCCCGCAGCCTGATCGAACAGCGGCTGGTGGACCAATTCGCGCTGCTGGTCGTGTCCGTGGCGCTGGGGCGCGGTGAGGCATTGTTTTCGGAGTTGGATGCACCGCTGGCGTTGAATTTGGTCGAGGCGATACGTTTTCCGGGCGGGGCCATCGCCCAAATCTACCGACCCAGGTGAGATGTTGGGGCGTGGCCTTCGACTGCGCTCAGGCTGAACGGAGGGATGGGCAGGCGTCGTGCCTTGCCCACGTCCCACTTCCCACCCTCCGTTCGCACTGAGCGAAGTCGAAGTGCACGCTATGCCGCCCGTCCCGAAGCCTTCCGCCGACCGCCAACCGATCAATACCCCGCGAAGTCGGTGAACCGCGTGATCGTCGGGTCGAACTTCATGACGACCTTGCCCGTGGCGCCGTGACGCTGCTTCGCCACGATCAGCTCGGCCAGGCCATAGACCCGCTCCACCTCGGTCGCCCACTTGGCATGATCCTCGAAGACCTTGCCGTCATCGCCTTCCATCGGGCGCTTGGGCTCGCGCTGCATCATGTAATAGTCTTCGCGGAACACGAACCAGACCATGTCGGCGTCCTGCTCGATCGAGCCCGATTCGCGAAGGTCGGACAGCATCGGCCGCTTGTCCTCGCGCTGCTCGACCGCACGGCTGAGCTGCGACAGCGCCAGCACCGGCACGTTCATGTCCTTGGCCAGCGTCTTCAGCCCGCGCGAAATCTCTGAGATTTCCTGCACACGGTTGCCCTCGGACGACTTGCCCGATCCGGTGAGCAGCTGGAGATAGTCGACCACGACCAGCCCGATCTCGTTGTTATGCCGCCGCTGAAGCCGCCGGACGCGGGTGTGCAGCGCCGAGATGGACAGGCCGCCGGTATCATCGATGAACAGCGGCAACTGTTCCAGTTCGGCGGCGGCGGCGGCGAGTTGGGCGAACTCGTTGCGGCTGATCTTGCCCATGCGCAGCGCTTCGGAACTGATCCCCGACTGCTCAGCCAGGATACGCGTCGCCAGCTGGTCGGCCGACATTTCGAGGCTGAAGAACGCGACCTTGGCGCCCACCGACTCGGAGGGCGGGATGCCGTCCTGCATGTCGCGCATCCAGCGGCGTGCGGCGTTGAACGCGATGTTGGTTGCCAGCGAGGTCTTGCCCATGCCCGGACGCCCCGCCAGGATCATCAAGTCAGACCGGTGCATACCGCCGATCTTGGCATTGACCGAGTCGAGACCCGTGGTGATGCCCGAGACATGGCCGCCCGAATTCAGCGCGCGCTCGGCATTCTTGACCGCCATGGTGGTGGCCTGGGCAAAGCTCTTCACCGCATTCTCGGAGCCGCCATCGGCCGCAACCTTGAACAGCTCGTTCTCGGCCAGCTCGATCTGCGCGCGCGGGTTCACCTCTTCAGAGGTGTCCATCGCCCGGTCGACCAGCGTGCGCCCCACCGTCACCAGCGCGCGCAGCATGGCCAGGTCGTAGATCTGCGTCGCGAATTGCCGCGCACCGATCAGGCCCGCGCCCGACCCGGTCAACTGGGCGAGATAGGACGGGCCGCCCAGCGCCTTCATTCCCTCGTCCGCCTCGAACATCGGGCGCAGGGTGACGGGGGTCGCCAGCATGTCGGTGGCGCGCAGATTCTTGATCGCGGCGAACACGCGGCCGTGCACCGGCTCGAAGAAATGGTCGGCGTCGATGCGGTCGACCAGATCGTCGGCCAGCCGGTTGTCGATCATCATCGCGCCGAGCAGCGCGGCTTCCGCCTCGATATTGCGGGGGAGCTGCTGCGGCTCGGTGGCGGCAGCGGGATTGGAAAAAGCGAGGGAGGCCATTCCTCTGGCGTTAGCGCGGAGCGCCGCCGGATGAAAACACATTGCGTCGATCAGCGAGGGATTTGCGGCGCACGCGCTTCGCGACTATCCCTGCCGGATGGCCGATCCGCGGATCATCTCTATCGACCTGGACGAGCGCAGCCTGGGCTGGCGCTCGGCCGATGTCGAGCAGGAGCGGCGGATCGCGATCTTCGACCTGATCGAGGAAAACTATTTCGCGCCGCAACGGCCGCAGGCGGACGGCTATGCCGGGCCCTATCGCATCAAGCTGGAGTCGGAAGAGGGCCGCCTCGGCATCCACATGTACCGTGAGGACGGCACGCATATCGAGACGCTGGTGCTGGCGCTCGGCCGTTTCCGGCGGCCGATCCGCGATTATTTCGCGATCTGCGACAGCTATTACCACGCGATCCGCGCCGCCACCCCGCAACAGATAGAGACGATCGATATGGCCAGGCGGGGCATCCACAACGATGCCGCGCAGATGCTGAAGGAACGGCTGACCGGCAAGATCGAGGTCGATTTCGACACCGCGCGCCGTCTGTTCACACTGCTCTGCGTCCTGCATATCCGCAACTAATGGCGATTCTCTGGAAAATCGGCGCGGGGCTGCTGGCCCTTGGCGCGATCAGTGCGGGCGGGCGGCACTGGGTCACGCATTGGCAACCCTCGCCCGAGCATTATGCGCTGCAGGGCATCGACCTGCCCGAAAAGCCGCCCGCCGTCGAATGGCGGACGCTGCGCGCGAACGGGGCCGACTTCGCCTATCTGGTCGCGACCTCGGGCGCCGATCGCCGCGATCCCTCGTTCGAGGGCAATTGGGATGCGCTGCCCGAAGCGGGGATGCGGCGCGGCGCGATCCATATCTATTCGCTGTGCCAGCCCGCTGCGGCACAGGCCGATGCCTTCAACATCTTCGTGCCACGCACCGGCGATGCCCTGCCCGCCGCGATCGACCTGTCCTTCCACGACGACTGCACCGCACGGCCCGACCGCGCGCAGTTGATCGCCGACCTGACCCGGTTCGTGGCGATGGTCGAGACGCATACCGCCAAGCCGGTAATGCTGCGCGTGTCCAAGGCGTTCGAGTCGGAATACAGCATCACCGCCGCCCTGCCCCGCCCCGTCTGGGCGACCGGCAATCTGTTCAAGCCCGATTATGCCGCGCGCCCCTGGCGCATGTGGCGTGCCAGCGATTTCCGCCGGGTCGATGGGGTGGAAGGCCCCGTAAACTGGGACGTCGTCACGCCATGAATACCACCGATCCACAGGTCCTGCCGCAAGACCTGATCGCCGCCGCCCGCGACGCCGCGCGTCATGCCCATGCGCCGTACAGCCGCTTCGCGGTCGGGGCGGCGCTGTTGATGCAGGACGGATCGGTCATCACCGGCGCCAATTTCGAAAATGCCAGCTACGGCCTGTCGCTCTGTGCCGAGACGGTCGCGATCGCCACCGCCTCGGCGGCCGGGCGGCTGCGCGAGATCGTGGCCATCGGCGTGATCGGCGGCGCGATGGATGCCGACGGCGTGCCCACCGGCAACACCCCGGTCAGCCCCTGCGGCCGCTGTCGACAGGTCATCAACGAAGCAGCGCAGATGGGCGGCCGCGACCTGCCCGTCCATTGCGGAGCGGCCGAGGGCGATGCGATGCGCACCTATCGCCTGTCGGAACTGCTTCCCGACGCGTTCGGGCCGGCGGATCTGGGCATCGGCTGACGTCCTCCCGCCGAGCCGCAAAAGCACCATGAGACTGTGCGCGCGGAGGCGCAGAGGACGCAGAGGAGATTCAGGCCAGAAAGCCCCTGAACCGCTAGCGATGACCGGCTGCCGCCTGCCATCGTGGGCGACACCTCCGCGTTCTCCGCGCCTCCGCGCGAACATCATTCTTCTTCAAAAACCATCGCAGCTTCGCGTGAACGATATCACCCCTCCGGCGACTCCCCCCGCGCCTTCATGGCCGCGCCCGCTGCCTGGATGAATTGCCAGACCTCGGACGAAAAACCGGGATCGGCCTGACCATCCCATACCGCCCGATTCTCGTGCAGCCGGGTCGCCCCCGCCAGCATTTCCGGCGTCGCCACCGCGCGAAACGGCGCCAGCAGCGCATGCCATTCGCGCACGAAGCCGCGCGCGGTTTCCGAATCCGGGGCCATCGGCAACGCTGCCGCGATGCGCTGGCCCAGAGCGGCCCATCTCGCCTGATACGCATCCTGATCAAAATCCGGAGCCAGCGCTTCCATCCGCTCCGCCCAATGCGCCTGTTCTTCCTCGGTAAAATGGCGGTCGACCACCGATTTCCACTGTGTCGTCGTCATGGCATTCCCTTTTCGAATCAGCGAGCAAAGCGTCGCGACGTCGATGCGCTCGCCGGCATCGATGCGGGACTGAATGGATCGGAGCAGCATGGCGGTTTCCGCCAGTGCCGCGCGCTCCGCCTCGACCACGCGCGTCTGCGCGGCGATCATCGGGCCCAGTGCCGCGCTCGGCCGGTCGAGCATCCCCCCGATCGCGGCCAAGGTGAATCCGGCGCGTTTCAGCGCGACGATCGCGTGCAGCCGCTCCAGCTCGCCCGCGCCGAAGATGCGCCGCCCGCCCTCGCCGCGCAGCGGCCGGATCAGGCCGCGCGCCTCATAGAAGCGCAGCGCCCGGCTGCTCAGCCCGGTCGCGCGGGCGATCTCGGCAATATCGAGCATCATGGTCATGGCGGCACCGTACCCCTTGACGTTACGTCAACCACAAGCCCCTTTTTGGACGTTGGCGCTTGCCCTGTCCCTGCGATCCGGCAATGAGCGGCCAAACGTGAAGGAAATGAAGATGTCGATCCTGTCCGACCGCTGGATTCGCGAAGCCGCGCAGACCCAAGGCATGATCGAACCGTTCGTCGAGAACCAGCGCCGCGACGGCTGCATCAGCTACGGCCTGTCTTCCTATGGCTATGATGCGCGCGTGGCCGACGAGTTCAAGATCTTCACCAATGTCGACAGCGCGGTGGTGGACCCCAAGGATTTCGCGTCGAACAGCTTTGTCGACCGCAAGACCGATGTCTGCATCATCCCGCCCAACAGCTTTGCGCTGGCCCGCACGGTCGAATATTTCCGGGTGCCGCGCGACATATTGGTCATCTGCCTGGGCAAGTCGACCTATGCGCGGTGCGGCATCATCGTGAACGTCACCCCGCTGGAGCCGGGTTGGGAAGGCCATGTGACGTTGGAGTTCTCCAACACCACGCCGCTGCCAGCGAAGATCTATGCCAATGAAGGCGCGTGCCAGTTCCTGTTCCTGAAAGGCAACGAGCCCTGTGAGGTCAGCTATGCCGACCGGGCGGGCAAATATATGGGCCAACGCGGGGTCACCCTGCCGCGCCTGTGAGGTAGGAACGGCTCGCTTTTAAGAATGAATCTGCCCGTCGAGTGGCCGAATTTCCGCCGGACCGGATGGGCTACCCCAAAAGGATCAGCTGGCGCGACGTGATGGTCCGTCGCACCCCGGCAGCGGGGCAAGTCCAGACGCCTATTCGCCCGGACCTGCCTCTTGGATTCAGCGTGCCGCGATCGTCTGCGGCAAGTGGCGCAGCCCGGTGCGGGCCACGGTGTGCGACGACAAGATCGCGCCCGACGGCATATCCATCGCGATCGCCTTTTCCTGAAGCACGGTATCATAAAGCGCGCGCGCATCGGCGGTGCGGCCGGTCTTGGCATAGACCGCGGCCAGGTTGAGCATCAGCTCCGGGCTGTTCGGATCGGCGCGGCGTTCCTGCAAAAGGGTTCGCTCGGCGGCGTCGAAATTGCCTGCTGCGATTTCTTGAAACCCCGTGCGCTGCGGCCAGGAATCCTGGGCCATGGCCGGGGCCGCCATGCCCGCCGCCGCCACAAGGAACACCGAAAACACTCTACGCATGTCCAATCTCCTATATTTCACTTTTGTGACTTGAGAGTGTCACTTTTGTGAAACGTACGCAAGCGGGGAAAGATGCGCAGATTTGGGGCAGGAGCAGTTGTGGCCGCGCTTGGATCTGGCGGGTGAGAGCGCGATGACGTCAGCTTGATCCCCCCTGCACTTCAGGGGTGGGGCGCTTGCGCAAACGCCAAGCGCGGGGTGATGCCACACCCCGCCCCCTCGCCTGAAGAAGAGCGGCTTTCTGCGCATCCACCTCAGGTGATTGCGTTCTGGAGCGTCGGCGACGCGCTCAACATGCGCCAAACCATCGGAGCCTTGCAGCTCGTATGGTAGGCCACCGTCGGATCAGCGGCCTGAATGGTCGCACCGCGCTCGCCCGGCGGATGGGTTGCGGAGATGCTATGCGCCGCTCTTGCCACGATGATGGCGTAGACCTCAAACGCCTATCCTGACGCGTTGGGTGTGGCCTCCGACTTCGCTCAAGCCGAACGGCATTTGGTATCGACGGCAGTCCCAAATGATGGCTCGTTGAACGTACTGTCATGACGCCAGACTCGCCCTCTAGAGCGGATCGACATTCAGTCCCCTTTCAGTTCCTCCCCTGCAAGGGGAGGGGGACCAGCGAAGCTGGTGGAGGGGTGTCACCAGTGGCGAGTGATCCCCAAACTCTCCAACCGGGACACCCCTCCGACAGGGCTGCGCCCTGCCACCTCCCCTTCCAGGGGAGGAATAAAATGAATGTCGACCCGACCTAGGACTGCGCTTCACGCAACCGGACGGCACGCCCACCATCCCGGTCGCGACATCGACAATAGCGGGCCGAGCTTCGCAGCCCTTCCCCGACAGCGGCGTCGCAAGCTACGTCCTCAACCCATCATCGCCAGCCCCATCGGCCATGAAAAAAGGCGGCCTCCGGGGAGACCGCCTGATTTCGTCGACACCGTGATCCCGATGGGATCAGAAGTCGTTGCGATATTGTTCGTTGCCGATGAAGCCCAGCTTCTTGACCGCCGAACGCTTGATGACGGCCAAGGTCTCGTCGACCTTGGCGTACTTGGCGTCGGGCGCGGGCTGGAAGTGCAGCTCCGGCTCCGGGTTCATTGCGGCGGTCTGGTCCAGATACTGGCGCAGCGTGACTTCGTCGACCGGGGCACCGTTCCAGGTGACGATCCCGGCGGCGTCGATGCCGACCTTGTTCTTCTCGCTGTTCACAATCGGCTGATTGTTCGGCGAGTTGACGGGCAGGTCGACCTTCACCGCGTGAGTCTGGATCGGGATGGTGATGATGAACATGATGAGGAGCACGAGCATGACGTCGATCAACGGCGTCGTGTTCATGTCCATCATCGGCTCGCCATCATCGGATCCGGCGCTCATTGCCATGGCGTGCTAACTCCTATTCTGTCCGCCCGGCCGATCAGGCGCGGGGGTTGCCGCCGGGAGGCGGCTCGGAGATGAAGCCGACACGGGCAAAACCCGCCGACTGCATCGTATAGATCGTGCCACCGATGCACCGGTACGGCGTGTTCACGTCGCCCCGGATATGCGCTTCGGGCAGCAGGTCGGGCGTGATGTTGTTACCCAGACGCTCGACTTCGGCCTTCAGCTTCTGAACGGCGCGATCGCGCAGCTCGGTCGACGTGACCGGAGTCAGGTTCCAGTACACCTTGCACTGGCCGTTCTCGCTGGTGACCGAGAGCGACACGTTTTCCGGCTTCGTGGTGGTCGGGTCGAAACGGACGTCCGGCAGCTTCAGCTTGACCGTCTGAATCACGACCGGCACCGCGATCAGGAAGATGATGAGGAGAACGAGCATGACGTCCACGAGGGGCGTCGTGTTGATCTCCGACATCGGTTTCTCGGCGGAGTCCCCGCCAACGCTCATCGCCATGAGAGAGCTATCCTATCCATGCATTCTATCGCCGATCCGAATTGGCTCGGCGGGGGGTGGCGAGGCCGTGTCCTGAAGGACCGGTCCCCGCCCCCTTAGGCTCAGGCGCGGGTCTGAACGCCACCGGCCTGACCGGCGGTGGTGGTCGCCGGGGTCGCCTTGACGGTGGTCGGCTTGGCCGCACCGGCAATGGCCGGACGAACCGCACCGTTCGAGGCCAGGAAGCCCAGCACGTCGTTCGAGAACGACGACAGGTCTTCGGCAATGCCCTTGTTACGGCGCTGCAGCCAGTTGAAGGCGAGCACGGCCGGAACCGCGACGACGAGACCCAGAGCGGTCATGATGAGCGCTTCACCGACCGGACCGGCGACGGCGTCGATCGAGGCCTGGCCCGACGAGCCGATCTTGATGAGCGCGCGGTAGATGCCGATAACCGTACCGAACAGACCAATGAACGGCGCGGTCGCACCGACGGTCGCCAGGAAGGCCAGACCGCCACCCAGCTTCGAGTTGATCGCGGCTTCCGAACGCGCCAGCGAGCCGTGCAGCCAGTCATGCGCTTCGACCGGATCGGTCAGCTTCGAATGCTGGTCCTGCGCGGCCAGACCGTCGTCGACGATCTGCTTATAGGCCGAGTTCTTCTCGAGCTTGGCCGAGCCCTCGCGCAGCGAGTTCGACGACCAAAAGCCCTGACGAACGCGCTTCGACTGGTTGATGATCTTCTGCTGCTCGAACAGCTTCGAGAACAGGATGTAGAACGACACGATCGACATCAAGCAGAGGATGGTGAACACCGACTGCGAGATGAGGCCGCCTTCCTTCAGGGCCTGGCCGAGACCGTAGGGGTTTTCGGCACCGGCCGCGGCGCCGCCCGCGGCGAGGATGGTGGTGAGCATGGTTGGTAGGTCCTCTGACTAAAGCGTTGGGTTGTTTCGGCGTTTAGCCGTTATTCCTGTGGCAGCTGCCAACGGATGTTAAGCGTGTAAGACGATGCGATCGGATTGCCGCCGGTGTCTTGTGCCGGGGTAAAGCGAACGCGCGCCTTCGAGATGCGGCACGTCGCATCGTCCAGGGCCCGGTTGCCGCTGCTCGACAGGATCGAACAGTCGGTGACGCGACCATCGGTACCGATCGACAGCTTTGCCGACACGCGACCTTCCGCGCCTTCGCGCTGGGCCGAGGGCGGGTAGGCGTCGGGACCGAAATACTGGCCCGGGTTACCGCGAAGACCAGCCGCCTTCGAGATCACGGGTGCCGGCGGCGCAGGCGGGGCCGGCGGCGCAGGCGGGGCCGGCGGCGCGGTCGGCTGGCTCAGCGGAATCACGCTCGTCGTCGCGATCGTCGGCGCCTGGGTGGGCACGTTGACGATCGGCGGCGGCGTCACCACCGTGGTCGGCGGCGGAGGCAGGTTGGGCTGCTCCGGCGGCGGCGGGGGCGGCGGCTCCTCCGGCGGGGGTGGGGGCGGGGGCTCTTGCACGTCGAACGTGTTGAGCTTTTCGGTCGCCTTCTTCACGTACTGGTAAGCCAGCCCCGTGACGAAGGCATAGCCCAGAGCAGCATGGATGAGCACGACGATAACGATCGCGACCACCTTGCCCCCGGACATCTTCTGGTCAGTATAGGCCATTCAGCAACGAAACTCCTCAGTCTGCCAGTTTCGCCTCGCCGTAGCGTGGGGACGTGGGAAACTCCTGCCATGCTCTTTCGGCATGCGGCAGAGCCTTGAACCCTATCGTCACGGGTGGCGCGGTGCAATCAGTTTGTCGGACGTAATAAACGTACAACCGACACATGACGAAATTATTTCTGTACCGTTAACGGTCGAAAGAGTAGCGCAAAGGCATGTTTTCGCTGCTCCACGCCACTCGCGCTTGCGTTTTGACGCTGGCGATCCCCACGCTCGCGACCCCGGTTTTCGCCCAGGTCCAGACCGCACCCTCGACCCGGCCGGGTGATTCGGTGTTAGCGCAAACAGGACCGGCCTATGCCGACCTGGCCGACCTGGTCCTGTCGGCGCCGGTCATCGCCGATGTGACGATCCGATCGGCCACCGCGATCAAGGGCGCCGAGGCGGCGGGCGTCGCCCCCGGCCACCAGCGTTTCTATATCGAGGCAGATGTCGGCGCGTTGATCCGTGGCGCGGGCGGCCTGCCCTCGCGGGTCGGCTATCTGTTCGACGCGGCGGTCGATGCGCGGGGTCGCGCGCCCCGGCTGAAGAAGATGCGCGTCCTGATCTATGCGCGGCGCGTGCCCAACGCCGCCGACCAGTTGCAGCTGGTCGCCCCCGATGCCCAGCTTCCCTGGGCCCCCGATACCGAGCAGCGCAGCCGCACGATCGCGCGCGACGCCCTGGCCGCGGACGCGCCGCCGGTCATCACCGGGGTCGGCAACGCCTTTTTTGTGCCCGGCAGCCTGCCGGGCGAGGGCGAGACGCAGATTTTCCTGACGACGGCGAACAACCGCCCCGTCTCGCTGTCGGTGCTGCGCCGTCCGGGTGAGGAACGCCGCTATGCCGTGGCATTGAGCGAGATCGTCGACGAGTCGGCCGCCCCTCCGGCGCGCGACACACTGCTCTGGTATCGTCTGGCCTGCGCGCTTCCGGCGTCGCTCCCCGATCGCAGCACTGCGTCGCTGTCACCCGAGGATGCCGAGGCCGCACGCGAGGATTATCGCTTCGTCCTGCAAAAGCTGGGCCCGTGCCAGCGGGAACGTCAGGTGCCGACCGCGAGCAGCTGACCGGTGACGGCGTGCGCGGCGGCGAGATAGGCCGCCGCCGCCGTGACGGCGGTTTCGTCGGCACCATCCCCGACCAGGATCGCATTGATCCGCGCGCCGGGCGCGGCGGCGACCGCGAGCGGCCCCACCGTCGCCTCGACCAGCGCCTGCCCAAGCGCATCGCGCCCCGGCCGCACGACCAGTATCAGGTCGACGCCCGGATGATCGGCCACGACGCGCGCGATATCGTCGTCGGGGGTCAGCTCGACTCGCCGCGCGGTCATGGGCTCAGCGCCGGTGACGGACCAGGGTGATGCCGATCGCCTCGCCATCCTCGGCAATGGCCAGCTTCACGATCTTGACCTGCACGCGGGTCACGCGCTTGTCCTGTAGGAACAGCGTGTCGCAGATATGGTCGGCAACCCCCTCGATCAGCGTGAAATGCACGCCTTCGGGAAGCTGGGTCGCGGCGTGTTTCAGGTCGAGGTAATTTTTCGACTCGGTCAGCGGGCTGTCGGGCGTGTACCGCACCGGACAGTCGAGATCGACGGTCAGCGAGATGCGCAGCGGCTGCGGCAGATGGGTTTCCTCGGAATAGATGCCGGTGAGCACCTGGACTTCGAGGTCGTGAACTTCGAGCTGGAGACGGTCTTCCATGCCAGCCCCCTAGCAGAGCGGGCGCGCAAGAAAAGGGGAAGGCCGTGAGGCGCGAGGGGTTGCATCGCCCCGCCGTCAGGCTAAGGGCGCGCGTCCCCCCTCCCCTCCTCTGGCACCGGACCGTCCGCTTGACGTTGAGAATTGCTCTCGCCCCGCTCGACGCGGTTGCCACCGATAGGGTCGAGGCACTGCTCGACCGCGCCTTTCCACCGGGGCGCCAGACCCGCACCGCGTACAAGGTACGCGGGCGCGTCACGCCGATCGCCGGGCTGTGCTTTGCCGCGATGGCGGACGACACACTGATCGGCTCGATCCAGTGCTGGCCGGTCGCGCTGATCGACGACCGGGGCACGGCGCATCCGATGGTGATGGTCGGCCCGGTGGCGGTCGATCCGGCGCACCAGCAGGGCGGGATCGGCCGCGACCTCCTGCGTCACATGCTGGACGCCGCCGCCGCGCAAGGGCGCGACCGGGCGATGATGCTGATCGGCGATCCGGAATATTATGGTCGCTTCTTCGGTTTTTCCGCCGAGCGGACCGCCGACTGGCGGTTGCCCGGCCCGGTCGAGCGGCACCGCCTGCTGGCGCGCGGGCCCGACGTGCCTGCGCTGGCGGGAATGCTGGGGCCCGATCCGGCGGCCCTTCGACAGGACGGATGATGGCCGACCTTTACCTGAGCGCGCGGCGTCCCTAACTCAGACCGATCATGCCGATGGCTCCGCCCCCCGACCTGTCCGCGCTCAGCCTGGCCGAAATCGTCCAGGCGATGGAGGCGCAGAAGCTGCCGCCCGTCGCGCTTTGGAATCCGACGCATTGCGGCGACAGCGAGATGCGGATCGCCCGCGACGGCACGTGGTATCATCAGGGCGGGGCGATCACCCGCCCCGCCATGGTTCGCCTGTTTTCGACCATCCTGCGCCGTGAACCCGATGGCCGCCATGTGCTGGTCACGCCGGTCGAGAAGCTGGACATCGCGGTCGAGGACGCCCCCTTCGTCGCGACGGCGGTCAAGATCGAGGGTGAAGGCTTGACGGCGCGGCTGATGTTCCAGCTCAACACCGGCGATCTGGTTGCCGCCGGGCCCGATCACGGCCTGCGCTTCGTCGAGGGCGAGGATGGCCCGCGCCCCTATCTGCACGTGCGCGACGGCCTGGAGGCCCTGATCGCCCGGCCGGTCTATTACGAACTGGCCGAACACGCGTTGAGCGGCGACGATGCCCAGCCCGGCCTGTGGAGCGATGGCCATTTCTTTCCCCTGGCCCCGGCTCAACCTGCATGACGCTGGCCGAAAGGCTGGTTCAGGCGATGGCGCGGATCCCGGCGCAGGACCTTCTGACCGGCGATGGTGTCGAGCCGCATGAGGTGACCGGTCCGTCCACCGCCGCCGCCGTGCTGGTCCCCGTCACCGACCGTGCCGAGCCCGGCGTCATCCTGACCCAGCGCACCGACACCCTGCGCAACCATGCGGGCCAGGTGGCCTTTCCAGGCGGCCGTGCCGATCCGGGCGATATCGATCTGGTCGCGACCGCGCTGCGCGAGGCGGAGGAGGAGATCGGGCTGCCGCCACGGGCGGTGACCGTCGTGGGGCTGGCCGACCGCTATCGTACGGTCACGGGGTTCGAGGTGACGCCCGTCCTGGGTGTCATCCCGCCCGACCTGCCCCTGACCGCCGCCGAGGCGGAGGTCGCGGCCCTGTTCGAGGTGCCGCTGTCCTTCCTGCTCGATCCTGCCCATCACCACCGGGTCAGCGCGCCGTGGCGCGGGCGGACCCGCCATTTCTACGAGATATTATGGAACGACCGGCGCATTTGGGGCGCGACAGCCGCAATGATCGTCAACCTGTCGCGGCGGCTGCAATGGGCGGCATGACGCCCGAAGCCACCCCCTGGGCGAACCGGCCCGAACTGATCGCGCTGGCCCGGCAGCTGGAGGCGCGGTTCGTCGGCGGGGCGGTGCGCGACATGCTGCTGGGGCTGGCGGTCGCCGATATCGATCTGGCCACGCCGCTGTCGCCCGAAACGGTGATCGAGCG
Organism: Sphingomonas sp. CFBP8993; assembly: GCF_034044895.1. NCBI lineage: Bacteria > Pseudomonadati > Pseudomonadota > Alphaproteobacteria > Sphingomonadales > Sphingomonadaceae > Sphingomonas > Sphingomonas sp. CFBP8993. The sequence goes on from NZ_JAXCWU010000004.1 coordinate 424,075, forward strand.
GGTACGCGAGGGCGGCTTCAAGCCCGTACCCACCGGGATCGCGCACGGCACGATCACCGCCGTCCTGCCCGACGGTCCGGTCGAGGTCACGACGCTGCGCCGCGACGTGGCGACCGATGGCCGCCATGCCGTCGTCGCCTTCACCGACGACTGGCGCGAGGATGCGGCGCGGCGCGACTTCACGATGAACGCGCTCTATGCCGATCCGACCACGGGCGCGCTGTTCGACTATTTCGGGGGGCTGGACGACCTGAAGGCCGGGCGCGTCCGCTTCATCGGCGATCCGTTGCAGCGTATCGCCGAAGATCACCTGCGCATCCTGCGCTTCTTCCGCTTCCACGCCCGGTTCGGCGAGGCGATCGACGAGGCCGGGCTGGCCGCCTGCGCCGCCCGCGCCAACGACCTGATGGCCCTGTCGCGCGAGCGGATCGCGGCCGAGCTGCTCAAGCTGCTGGTCGCGGCGCGCGCCGTACCGGTCGTCGCGTTGATGGTCGAACATGGTATCTTCCGCGCGGTGCTGCCCGAGATCGACATGGAGGGGGTCGCACGTCTGGGCGCCCTGGCCGAGCGGGAGGAGCAAGCCGGGGTCGCCCCCGACGCGATCCGGCGCCTCGCCGCGCTGTTGCCGCCCAATGCCGCCGAAACCGTCGGCGCGCGGCTGAAGCTGTCCAACACCGATCGCAAGCGTCTGATCGCCGCGACGGCGGGTCCGGGTGACGAAGGGCCGCGCGCGCTGGCCTATCGGACCGGGGTGGGCGGCGCGGTCGATCGGCTGCTGCTGGCGGGCGAATCGATCGAGTCGATCCGTGACTGGACGCCCCCTGCCCTGCCCCTGACCGGCGGCGCGCTGGTCGAGCGCGGGATCAGCAAGGGGCCGGAGGTCGCACGGCTGCTGCGACAGGTCGAGACGCAGTGGATCGCCGAGGGCTTTCCAGACGCCACGCGGGTCGGCGAACTGGCCGACGCCGCCGTCGCTCAGGCCTGAGCCGCGATCATCGCCCAGGCGGCGTCGGGATCGAGCGGACGGGCATAATAATAGCCCTGGCCATAGGTGCAGCCGAGCGCGGCCAGGGTCTGGCCCAGCTCGACCGCCTCGATCCCTTCGGCGGTGGTCTTCATGCCCAGCGCCTGCGCCAGGCCCAGTATCGCGCGGACGATCGCGATCTTGTCGCGGTCAGCCAGCATCCCCGAGACGAAGCTGCGGTCGATCTTGAGGACGTCGATCGGCAGTTTCTGCAGATAGGCGAGGCTGGAATAGCCGGTGCCGAAATCGTCCATGGCGATCGTCGTGCCCACCGCCTTCAGGGCATCCATGATCGCGGTCATGCGCGCGGCATCGCCGACGATCGCGCTTTCGGTCAGCTCCAGCGTCAGGCGATCGCCCGCGATACCCGTGTCCGCCAGCGCGGCCTGGATCATCGTGGGGATGTCGTCGCGCTGCAACTGGATGGCCGAGACATTGACCGACAGGCGGACGCCGCAATGCCCCCCCGCCGCCCGGTCCCATGCCGCCAGCTGCGACAGCGCCTTGTTCACCGCCCAGCGACCAAGCGGCATGATGAGCCCGGATTCCTCGGCGACCGGGATGAAATCGGCGGGCGAGTGATCCCGCCCCTCGACATCGCGCCACCGTGCCAGCGCCTCGAACGCGACGGTCTTGCCCGAGGACAGGTCGCAGATCGGCTGATAGGCGAGATGCAGTTCGTCCCTCTCGATCGCGCGGCGCAGCGCGGTTTCCATCGCGAATTGCGCCCGCGCGATGGTGAAGGCCTGGGGGTGATAGATTTCGGTGCGGCCCTGCGCCTTGGCGCGCTTGACCGCGAATTGGGCGTGGCGGATCAGCTCCTCGGCGTCGTCATCCGACCCATCGTGAAAGGCGATGCCGACCGAACCCTCGACATTCACCTCGTAATCGGTGAGCCGGAACGGCGCGCGCAACGCCCGGTCGATCCGATCGGCCAGCGCCTCGGCCTCGCCCTCGGAGCCGTCGAGCATCATCAGGATGCCGAACTCGTTGCCGCCGATCCGCCCGATCGAGTCGCGCGACCGCAGCGCCCCCTTCAGGCGGCGCGCGACCGTGATCAGCAACTCGTCACCAACCAGCGAGCCCATGCAGGCGTTCAGCCGCCCGAAGCGGTTGATGTCGATCACCAGCACCGCATGGCGCTGGCCGGTCGCCATCGCGGCCTCGATCAGATCGCCGAAACCCTGGCGATTCGGCAGGCCGGTCAGGCTGTCGGTGGTCATTTCCCGGCGCAGGCTGCGTTCGGTGTGATGCTGCGCTGTCTGGTCGACCAGCATCAGGACACAGGATTCGCCCTGCCCCTCTACCGCCGTTTCCGCCGAACGGGTCAGCGTCGCCTGGAAGTAGCGGCAGTCGATGGCGTCGCCCAACTGCATCGGAAACTCGATCGACGTCCGCCCGGAGGACAGGAACGATTCGACCCGATCCGTCAGTTCGGCCAGCAGCATCGCCTGATAAAGCTGGTCGTTCAGGCAGGCGCGGCGGAAGGCATCGTTGGCGGTGCCGATCACCGGCTGCCCCTCGACCAGCGCGACCTCGGCGGCGGGAATCGCCATGATTCCGATCGCGCACGATGTGAGCGACGCAGCCGCATGGTTTGGGGGGCGTTGCGCCGGATACGCGATCGAAGCCATCTTCATATGATGTAGCGCAGGATCGTTAAGGGCTTCTGAATTTGGGCAGAAATCTAGACCGAAAACGGTTGCGATACATCAATTCAAATGGCGCTTGGCAGGGAATGTCGTGGCCCCGCCGTCGGACCATCATCGCACCGACGCGACCAAGGCCGAGTCGGTGTGATCAGCCGAAGCGGTTGTCACGCGGAAAGCCGGTCGGCGGCATGCGTCCCGCCGCCCCGCGCGCCGTGCGCCAGGCGGACAGGTCGTGCTCGGTCCGCACTCGCCCGGTATCGCCGCCCATCGGCCAGCTCAGCCCGTCCTTGAAGACGAAGGTCGTCGCATCCGACAGCCCGCCGTCGCGATAGCGTTGCAACTGCACGCCCGTGCCGCGCGACAGCTCGACGAACTCGGTCAGCGGGAAGACCAGCAGCTTGCGATTGTCCCCGATCGCCGCGACATAGTCGTCGTCCGTGCCCACCGGCCGCACGACCTTCAGGGTGGAGCCCGCGCGCGGCGTCAGCACGGTCTTGCCCTTGCGCGTCTCGGCGATGGTGTCGGCGGTCGGCACGATGAAGCCGCGCCCGTCCGATGCCGCGACCAGCAGCTTGGGCGCCCGCGCGGCAGGCAGGAAGCCGACGATGCCGATCGAACCGTCGAGATCGATCATCGCCCGCACCGGCTCACCGAAACCACGTCCGCCCGGCAGCTTGTCGGCGGCCAGCGTGAAGAACCGCCCGTTCGCCGCGGCCAATAGCAGCTTGTCGGTCGTCTGCGCGTGGAAGGCGAAGGCGGGGCCGTCGCCTTCCTTGAACTTGGCGGTGTCGGCCGAGGCGAGGTCGACATGCCCCTTCATCGCGCGGATCCAGCCGCGCTGCGACAGGATGACGGTGATCGGCTCGCGCTCGATCATTGCTTCCAGCGGGATGTCGCGGGTCGGCGCGGCTTCCTCGATCAGCGTCCGGCGCGCGCCCAGCGGCGTCTCCAGGCCATAGCGGTCGCGGAGCTTCGCGAAATCCTTCTTCATCCGCGTCCGCTGCCGCTGGTCGGAACCCAGGAGCAGGGTCAACTGCTCACGTTCCTTGTCCAGCTTGTCGCGCTCGCCGCGAATCTCGAACTCTTCCAGACGGCGGAGCGAGCGGAGGCGCATGTTCAGGATCGCCTCGGCCTGACGATCGGTCAGGCGAAACTCCTCGATCATCACCGCCTTGGGCTCGTCCTCGGTACGAATGATCTCGATCACCCGGTCGAGGTTGAGATAGGCGACCAGATAACCGTCGAGCAGTTCGATCCGGTCGGCGATCTTGCCCAGCCGATGCTCGGACCGGCGACGCAGCACGACGAACTGATGCTCGACCCAGGCGGCCAGCGCCTCGCGCAGGGACATGACACGCGGCGTGCGGTCCTTGTCCAGCACGTTGAGGTTCAGGCTGACCCGCGTCTCCAGGTCGGAGAAGCGGAACAGCCCGTCCATCAGCACCTGCGGATCGACGGTGCGCGCACGCGGCTCCAGCACGATGCGGACCTGTTCATCCGATTCGTCGCGAACATCGGCCAGGATCGGCAGCTTCTTGTCGTTGATCAGCGTGGCGATCTGTTCGATCAGCTTGCCCTTGGCGACGCCGTAGGGAATCTCGCTGATGACGATCTGCCAGCCGCCGCCCTTTTCGCGCTCGATCTCGAAACGGGCACGGACGCGGAAACCGCCCCGCCCCGTCGTATAGCTTTCGCGCAGGATGGCGGGTGCATCGACGACGCTGCCGCCGGTCGGGAAGTCGGGCCCCTTGACCAGCGCCAGGATCGCATCGTCGTCCGCCTCGGGCTGATCGACCAGCAGGATCGCGGCCTCCAGCAGTTCGGCGGCGTTGTGCGGCGGGATGCTGGTCGCCATGCCGACCGCGATGCCGCTCGCGCCGTTCGCCAGCAGGTTGGGGAACAGGCCCGGGAACAGCTCGGGCTCCTGCTCCTCGCCATTATAGGTCGGACGATAGGCGACGGCGTCTTCGTCCAGGCCGTCCATCAGGTCGATCGCGACCTGGGTCAGCCGCGCCTCGGTATAACGATAGGCGGCGGCGTTATCGCCATCGATATTGCCGAAATTGCCCTGTCCGTCGACCAGCGGATAACGCAGCGCGAAGTCCTGCGCGAGGCGGACCATGGCGTCATAGACCGACTGGTCGCCATGCGGATGATACTTACCGATCACATCGCCGACGACGCGCGCGCACTTCTTGTAGCCCGAGGCGGGATCGAGCTTGAGCAGCCGCATCGCCCAGAGCAGCCGCCGATGCACCGGCTTCAGGCCGTCGCGCACATCGGGCAGCGAGCGCGCGGTGATCGTCGACAGCGCATAGACCAGATACCGCTCGGACAGCGCACTGTCGAACGGGGCATCGAGGATGCCGACGGGGGGATTGTCGCGGAGATCGATCGCCATGGAAGCCCAGCTTCTAGCAAGCCCGTGGAGCCGGGGCAATCACTCGGATCAAATCAGGAACATTGTATGGGCTTACCCTACCCTGCTCGCCGGGTGACGACCTGACCGGCTTGGCGCCGCAAGCCGGGTGATGGGCCGGCCCGTTCTTTTCACGGCCTTTTTTCAGGGACTTTGTAACATACTATTTCCGAGCTGATTTCACTGTTGAAATCGATTCTCATTACTAACTAATTCGCCCCCAGGCCTCGCCAGCAGGTCTTTTCCAAAAGGGGAATCATGCTCACCAACGTCTCGACCATGGGGTCGCGGCGGCGGCACCTTCGTGTCCCGTCGCTTTGCGCGCCGCTCTCCATTTTGATCCTGGCAACGCCGGCCTGGGCGCAAAGCACGGCGCCGACCAGATCGGAAAAGGCCGGCAGCACGGACGGTGACATCGTCGTCACCGCCACCGGCTACAGCCAGAAGCAGGAAGATGCCCCGGCGTCCATCACGATCATCGACGGCGACGACCTGCGCCGCCGCTCGATCCAGAGCCTGGCCGACGCGGTGCGCGACGTCGAGGGTGTGACGGTCAACGGCAGCGCCAACGAAACCGACATCCAGATTCGCGGCATGCCCGGCGACTATACGCTGATCATGGTCGATGGCCGCCGCCAGAGCGGGCGCGAATCCCGCGTCAACGGCAATCGCGGCTACGAGCAGAGCTTCACCCCGCCCGCCGCCGCGATCGAGCGGGTCGAGGTGGTGCGCGGGCCCATGTCCTCGCTCTATGGATCGGACGCGATCGGCGGCGTCATCAACATCATCACCCGCCGCCCCACCCCAAACTGGAGCGGCAGCGTGTCCTATGACCTGTCGCTGCGCCCGTCGGGTGACCAGGGCAACGCCCTGAACGCGCAAGCCTTTGTCAGTGGGCCGGTCGTCCCCGGCCTGCTGGGCGTGCAGGCCTGGGGCAGCTATCTGGCGCGCGGCGCGGACGACGATGTCGTCGTCACCAACGGCTTTACCCGCGCCCGCCAACGCAACGCGACCGGCCGACTGGTCCTGACGCCGGCCCAGGGTCATGAGGTCATCCTGGAGGGTGGCCTGTCGCGCCTGCGCAACGGCGAGGGCCTGAGCCCCAACTGGGCGACGCGGCAACAGGACAACAACCGCGACTATTGGTCGCTGATGCATAATGGCCGCTGGGGCAAGCTGTCGTCGCTGCTATCCTATCTGGACGAGCATACCAGCCGCGAGGGGCTGGCCACGCCGGCCCAGACCGACGTGTTCGGCCGTCGACCCGAGGTGCGCAACCGCGTGGCGGACGGCAAGCTGGTGTTGCCGTCCGCCCACAACACCACGACCATCGGCGCACAATGGCTGAAGACCGGCCTGCGCGACTGGAACCAAGCCAATGTCGGCCGCCCGAACCAGCGCGAATATGAACGCTATTCGGTGGTGCAGAAGGCGATCTTCGCCGAGAATGAATGGCGGGTGCTGCCGGGGTTCAGCCTGACCGGCGGCATCCGGCTGGACGATCATCAATTCTATGGTCGCCACCTGAATCCGCGCGCCTATGCCGTGTGGCACGTGACCGGCCAATGGACGGTGAAGGGCGGCGTCGCGCGCGGCTTCAAGGCGCCCGAGCTGCGCGCGGTGATTCCCGATTATGCCGTGATCCGGCGCAACCGCTTCGTCCAGTTCGGCAATCCGGCGCTGCGCCCCGAAAGCAGCGTCAATTACGAGGCGACATTGGCCTGGTCGAACCGCTCGGGCATTTCCGCCAACGCGACCATCTTCTACAACGACTTCCGCGACGCGCTGTCGACCGTCACCACCACCCGGCGGTGGCAGGGCCTGCAGATCATGGATCGGGTCAATCTGAACCGCGCCTCGATCCTGGGTGTCGAGTTGGCGGGCCGCTGGCGGATCGATCCGACGCTGTCGATCCGGGGCAACCTGACCTATCTCGACTCCGAGCAGAAGAGTGGCCCCAACAGGGGGGCACCGCTGGCGCTGACCCCACGCTTCAAGGGCAATGCGCGGCTGGACTGGGATGCCGGGCCCGACACGCGGATCTGGACCGCGTTCAACTATTACGGAAAGGAATATGAGGCGACCGTGACGGGCTCCCCCGCCCCGCCCTACGCCACCGCCGACCTGCTGGCGACCCAGCGTCTGACGCGCGGCCTGACGTTGAAGGGCGGCGTCTACAATGTCGCGGACAAGCGGCTGGACGACGCGACCTATGGCACGGTCAACTATGGACGGACGCTGTTCGTGGGACTGCTCGCCGATTTCTGAGGCGAGTCCCTGAAAAGCAAAGCGGGCGCGATGGGAATCGCGCCCGCTTCATGTCCGGCGATACCGGTCGGCTTACGTCCGGTTCGCCTGCGCCTGGTTCACATCCTGCTGGAAGTGATCGCCCGCGGCGACGGTGCAGTTCTGGAAGGCGACGGGGGTGAAGGTCTCGACCCCGGCGACCTCCTCGTCGGTCACCGCCTTGCCCTTGGCCGTGTGGCCGGGTGCGAAGGCGACGACTTCGGGGCGGAAGGTCGCAAGGACGTCCGCGGTGTCGCGGCAGGCGACCGTGCGTTCCTTGTTGCCGTTCTTCACCACCGCGATGGCCTCCATGCCGTTGGCGAGCGGCACATGGGCCTGCTCCCAGATCTGCGGCTGCTGCGCCATGTGCATCGGCCGTGCAACGGCAGCACCCGCCGTCAGCATCAGAGCCCCACCAACAACACCGATCATCAGCTTGTTCATGACTTCCTCCTTTGCAAGCACCATCTAAACCCACGACTTTGGATATCGGTTTCCTGTTCTTTCCACCTTACATTTTTTTCATGCCCCCTTAAAATCTCTTCCATCATGTACGGATAATTACATGGCCGTAATGTTGGCTTTACTGTTCGTACCGACATATTGCTCATGCCGCGGCGGCCAGCACGCTTCCATTGCGCCGCCGCGCCGCATCCATTATAGGCCGCGCCATCCCGCCTCGGGCCTCAGCATGGGGGCGCCGGGGCTGTACTCATTTCAGGGGACCGCCGCATGGCTCGCCGCCGCCAAATCTACGAAGGCAAGGCCAAGATCCTGTACGAGGGCCCCGAGCCCGGCACGCTGATCCAGTATTTCAAGGACGACGCCACCGCGTTCAATGCCCAGAAGAAGGGCACGATCAACGGCAAGGGCGTGCTGAACAACCGTATCTCCGAGCATGTCTTCACGATGCTCGACCATATCGGCGTTCCCACCCACTTCATCCGCCGCCTGAACATGCGCGAGCAGTTGATCCGCCAGGTCGAGATCGTGCCGATCGAGGTCGTGGTGCGCAACGTCGCGGCAGGCTCGCTGTCGAAGCGCCTGGGCATCGAAGAGGGCGTGAAGCTGCCCCGCACGATCATCGAATATTATTACAAGGACGATGCGCTGGGCGACCCGATGGTCACCGACGAGCATATCGCCTGCTTCGGCTGGGCCAGCCAGGAAGAGATGCACGACATCGCCGACCTGGCGATTCGCGTGAACGACTTCCTGTCGGGCATGTTCGCCGCGATCGGCATCCGCCTGGTCGACTTCAAGCTGGAATTCGGCCGCATCTGGGACAATGACTTCGGTCGCATCATCCTGGCCGACGAGATCAGCCCCGATGGCTGCCGCCTGTGGGACATGACCACCAACGAGAAGCTGGACAAGGACCGGTTCCGCCGCGACCTGGGCGGCGAGGTCGAGGCCTATCAGGAAGTGGCGCGTCGTCTGGGCCTGCTGCCCGAGGGGGGCGACACCGCCGTCCTCGATCTGGAAGAACACCGCAAGAGCCGGGGCAAGTAAATGAAGCTCAAGATTTTCGTCACCCTGAAGCCCGGCGTGCTCGACCCGCAGGGCAAGGCGATCCAGCACGCGCTGGGCAGCCTGGGCTTTGCCGGCGTCGATGACGTGCGCGCGGGCAAGCTGATCGAGATGCAGATCGCCGACGAGACGACCGACGCCCAGATCGACGAGATGTGCCGCCAGTTGCTGGCCAACACCGTGATCGAGAATTACCGGGTGGAGCGCGCCTGATGAAGACCGCCGTGATCGTCTTTCCGGGCTCGAACTGCGACCGCGACCTCGCCGTTGCGCTGGAGGCGGTGACGGGCGTCAAGCCGGCCATGGTCTGGCACGGCGACAGCGAACTCCCCGAAGGACTGGGGCTGATCGGCGTGCCGGGCGGCTTCTCCTATGGTGACTATCTGCGTTGCGGCGCGATCGCGGCCCGCTCGCCGATCATGCGTGCGGTCGTGGACTCGGCCAACAAGGGCACGCCGGTGTTCGGCGTGTGCAACGGCTTCCAGGTGCTGGCCGAAACCGGGCTTCTGCCAGGCGCGCTGATGCGCAACCGCTCGCTCAACTTCGTATGCCGCGACGTCGACCTGGAGGTGGCCAACACCGACAGCGCCTTCACGCGGCTGTACAAGCAGGGCGAGACGATCCGGATTCCGGTCGCGCATCATGACGGCAATTATTTCGCCGATGTCGAGACGCTGGACCGGCTGGAAGGCGAAGGCCGCGTGGCGTTCCGCTATGCCGAGGACGTCAACGGCTCGGCGCGGAACATCGCGGGTGTGCTGAACGAGAAGCGCAACGTGCTGGGCATGATGCCCCACCCCGAGCGTCGTATCGAAGCCGCGCACGGCGGCGACCATGGCCGCCGCCTGTTCGAGGGCCTGCTGGAGATGGTGGGGGCGTAAACCCCACCTTTTCGTTCAGTCTGAGCCCTTCGGCTTGGCTGGCAAGCCCGCCGCTCAGGATAAACTTCGGTGCTTCGCGCCGAAGGCGAAGGCCACGGGATGACTTATGGGGAGGCGAGGCAACTCGCCTCCCCTTTTCATTTGGGTTCACGCGAAGCCGCGATGACGGGAAGAAGGTTTGTTCGCGCGGAGGCGCAGAGGACGCGGAGGGGTTTCGCTTTTGGAGACGCCTTGCTGCCTCTCCCAGCTTTTATAAGAGGATCGCGCAGCTTATGTTGCGCCCACCCTCTCTGCGTCCTCTGCACCTCTGCGCGAACAAATCTTCTTTATACGCTTCGCGTCATCGCGGCTTCGCGCGAACTCACACCTTCGCCCGGAACGGCGTGAAGTCCGTGCCCTCGTCGAACACGTCGACACCCTCGGCGCGCTTCAAAAAGCCGACGATCAGATACGTTACCGGCGTCAGCAGCACTTCCCAGCCCACCTTCAACGCCCATTGCGTGAACAGCACCACGACCACCAGATGCGTCGTCCAGCCCTCCGCGCCCCAGAACGCCAGCGGATAGAAGATCAGGCTGTCCACCCCCTGCCCGATCACCGTCGAACCGATCGTCCGCAACCAGAGGTGCCGCCCGCCGGTCCACACCTTCATCCGCGCCATGACGAAGGCATTGGCGAACTCGCCTGCCCAAAAGGCGCAGATGCTGGCAAAGACGATCCGGCGCACCTGGCCGAAGATCACCTCATAGGCGGCCTGGTTGGTCCAGCTGGGCGCGGGCGGCAGCTTGACGACGACCCAACTCATGAACGCCATGAACAGCAGCGCCACCGTCCCCGCCCAGATCACCCGCCGCGCGCGGGCATAGCCATAGACCTCGGTCAGCACGTCGCCGATGACGTAGCTCAGCGGAAAGAACAGGATGCCCGCGCCGAACGGCCACTGGCCGACCAGCGGCAGGGTGATGACCGCCACCTTGCCCGCACCGATGACGTTGGACAGCAGCAGGATGGTCACGAAGGCCGCCATGACGAAGTCGAACCAGCGGAACGCCCCGTGCCCGACATCCCGGCTCGCCACCACCCGTTCCACGCCCATGCCCATCCCTTCCACCGTGAGGGGCGACATTTATCGCCATTCCCAACCCAAGCAAACCACGCTAGGGAGCCCGTCATCCGCGCGTCCGTAGCTCAGTTGGATAGAGCAAGGAGCTTCTACCTCCTCGGTCGGGGGTTCGAATCCCTCCGGGCGCGCCAATTCTTCCATTCGCAATGAAAAAGCGCCCCGGCATGGGCCGAGGCGCTTCTCGCGTATCATACTGTGAACGGCGCCTTGCGGCACCGAATAACCAAGCCGCAGCCCCGCTCCGCGGGGCCGCGAGTCTTGGTTATTCCCACTCGATCGTGCCGGGCGGCTTGCTGGTATAGTCATAGACGACGCGGTTGATGCCCTTCACCTCGTTGATGATCCGGGTCGTCACGCGCGGCAGGAAGTCGCCGGGGAAGTCGAAGGCCTGCGCCGTCATGCCGTCGACCGAGGTGACCGCGCGCAGCGCCAGGACCGAGTCGTAGGTACGGCCATCGCCCATCACGCCGACCGAACGGACCGGCAGCAGCACCGCGAAAGCCTGCCAGATCGCGTCGTACAGACCCGCCTTGCGGATTTCCTCGAGATAGATGGCATCCGCCTTGCGCAGGATGTCGCAGCGCTCGCGGGTCACCTCGCCGGGGATACGGATCGCCAAGCCAGGCCCGGGGAACGGATGGCGGCCAACGAACACGTCGGGCAGCCCCAGCTCGCGACCGAGCACGCGAACCTCGTCCTTGAACAGCTCGCGAAGCGGCTCGACCAGCTTCATGTTCATGCGTTCGGGCAGGCCGCCGACATTGTGGTGGCTCTTGATCGTCACCGACGGGCCGCCGGTGAAGCTGACGCTCTCGATCACGTCCGGATAGAGCGTTCCCTGGGCCAGGAACTCGGCGCCGCCGATCTTCTTGGCCTCGGCCTCGAACACGTCGATGAAGGTCTTGCCGATGAACTTGCGCTTGGCCTCGGGGTCGGTGACGCCCGCCAGGCCGTCCATGAACAGATCCTGCGCGTCCACATGGACCAGCGGGATGTTGTAGTGACCACGGAACAGGCTGACCACCTGCTCGGCCTCGCCCTGGCGCAGGATGCCGCCATCGACGAACACGCAAGTCAGCTGGTCGCCGATCGCCTCATGGATCAGAAGTGCGGCGACCGACGAGTCGACCCCGCCCGACAGGCCGCAGATCACCTTGCCCGTGCCGACCTGCTCGCGGATCTCGGCGATCTTGGCGGCGCGGAACTCGGCCATGGTCCAGTCGCCGGAAAGCCCCGCGACGTGGCGGACGAAATTGGCGATCAGCTTGGCCCCGTCGGGGGTGTGCACGACCTCAGGGTGGAACTGCATCGCATAGATGCGGCGCTCGTCATTGGCGATGATCGCATAAGGCGCACCGGGGCTGGTCGCGACGACGCGGAAGCCGGGGGCCAGCGCCGTGACCTTGTCGCCATGGCTCATCCACACCTGATGCCGCTCACCCGTCGCCCACAAGCCGTCGAACAGCGTGCATTCGCCCTCGACGGTGATGAAGGCCTCACCGAATTCGCCGCTGTCGCCCTTTTCGACCTTGCCGCCAAGCTGCTCGGTCAGCGCCTGCTGGCCATAGCAGATGCCCAGCATCGGCAGGCCGCTGTCGAGGATCGCCTGCGGAATGCGCGGGGAATTCTCGTCGACGACCGAGGCGGGGCCACCCGACAGGATGACCGCGGCGGGGTTGATCCGCGCGAACGCCTCGGCGGCGGATTGGAAGGGTACGATCTCGCTATAGACCCCCGCCTCGCGCACGCGGCGCGCGATGAGCTGGGTGACCTGGCTGCCGAAATCGACGATGAGGATGCTGTCCGGGTGCTCCATGGCGGTCCGATAGCGAGGTCTTTGGCGAAAAGCTACCGGGTCGGACCGGTTTGAAGCGACTCGATCGCAACCATTCGTACGGCCTGGGCATCGACGCGACAGCGGAAGCCGTGCGCTACCCCCGCCTCGCGGTAATTGACGCGCAGCAGCACGTCGCCCTGGACGTCATAACCATTGCCCAGCGGATTTGCGGTGTGCACCTGCCCGACCTGCGCCAGCGGGAAGCTGCGGCGCCCCTCCGCCTCGATCGCCTTGGCACAGGCATGGACGGCCGCCTCGCTGTCGGTTTCCGCGCGATAGGAAGACGGTGCTTCGGCCGCACGTACCGGTCGCGACGGGTCGACCGGCCCGACTCCGGATGCGGGCTTGCGTCCCTTGACCAGCGCGGCTGCCGTGGACAGCACGGCCCCCGCCACGAAGCCCTTGGTCGCGGCACCGCCCTGTTCGCGCATCTGCGGGCCCAGCCAGGGACGATTGGCGTCGCTGGGCAGCATGGGCACGAACTCGGCCCTAGTCTTGGTGCGTTGCGTATCGGCCGGTGCCGGGTCCGCCTGCGCCACCTCACTCTGCGCCGCGCCACTCTGCGCCATAGCGGGCGACAGGGTCACCCCCATCGCCAAAACCGCCGCCATCACCCCCCGCATATGTCCCCTCCCCCGGCCTGCTCCGGTATATCGCATCGCATCCCGGCCGCGTTCAATGCTGCGACACTGCAGAAAAATGCTTGGCCCAACGAAAAGGGGGCCGCACCATCGCTGGCACGACCCCCTCTCGAAGGTGTCTCGAAAGACGCGTAGATTTACGCGGCTTCGTCAAAGTCCTCGTCGTTCATGACCGGACCCGAATCCTGGCCCTTCGCCGAGACGTCGCGGTCGACGAACTCGATGATCGCCATCGGCGAGGCGTCCGACGCGCGGATGCCGGCCTTGATGATGCGGGTATAACCACCGTTGCGGTCCGCATAGCGGGTCGCCAGGGTGTCGAACAGCTTCACCAGCTGTGCGTCGTCGAGCAGACGGGCATGGGCCAGACGACGGTTCGAGAGACCGCCCTTCTTCGCCAGGGTCACCAGCTTTTCGACGTAGGGACGCAGTTCCTTCGCCTTGGCGACGGTGGTGGTGATCTGCTCGTGCTTGATCAGGGCTGCCGCCATGTTGCGGAACAGCGCGATACGATGAGCCGAGGTACGCTGCAGCTTACGGCCGCCGACGCGATGACGCATGGGTATTTCCTTCGTTCGTTAAGGGGCCGTGTCACGGAACCCCAGAGCCGGTGACCGTCAAGGCCGTCACCTTCGCCTGTCTTGTGGCTCTCCGGCATGTGCCGGCGAGCGGATCAGCAAAGCTGGGAGTGGCCGGACCGGATCACGGCGAAGCCGCGATCCTGACGTCGAACGGGCCGCCCATGGGCGACCCGCCGGCCGGGCTTTCGCCGTCTCGCGGATAGCGATGCTATCCGCGCGTGGCTCAGCCCATGATCTCCTGTTCCAGCTTCTTGGCCATTTCCTCGATATTCTCGGGCGGCCAGCCGGGGATTTCCATGCCCAGGCGCAGACCCATGGACGACAGCACTTCCTTGATCTCGTTCAGCGACTTGCGACCGAAATTGGGAGTGCGCAGCATCTCGGCTTCGGTCTTGCCGACCAGATCGCCGATATAGATGATGTTGTCGTTCTTGAGGCAGTTCGCCGAACGCACCGACAGTTCCAGCTCGTCGACCTTCTTGAGAAGGTAACGATTGATCTGCTGCGCGTCGCTCTGCGGCTCGCCGCCAGCGGCGGGGATCGCCGCCTGGCCGACCGGCGCGGCGCGGGTGAGCGCCGAGTCGTCGAAGTGCACGAACAGCGCCAGCTGGTCCTGGAGGATGCGCGCGGCATAGGCCACGGCGTCTTCCGGGGTCACGGTGCCGTCGGTCTCGATCGACAGCGTCAGCTTGTCATAATCGAGGTCCTGGCCGACGCGGGTCGGATCGACCTTGTACGACACCTGACGGACCGGCGAGTAGAGCGCGTCGACCGGGATCAGACCGATCGGCGCATCGGCCGGACGGTTCGATGCGGCGGGGACATAGCCCTTCCCGATGTCGGCGGTCAGTTCCATGTTGAACGTCGCGCCTTCGTCGAGATGGCAGATCACCAGGTCCTTGTTCATGACCTCGATGTCGCCCGACACGGCGATGTCGCCGGCCTTGACGGTGGCGGGGCCGGTTGCCGACAGCTGGAGCCGCTTGGGACCTTCGCCCTGCATGCGGATGGCGAGCTGCTTGACGTTCAGGACGATGTCGGTGACGTCTTCACGCACACCAGCCAGCGACGAGAATTCGTGCAGCACGTTCTCGATCTTGATCGAGGTCACGGCCGCGCCCTGGAGCGACGAGAGGAGCACGCGACGAAGCGCGTTGCCCAGCGTCAGGCCGAAGCCACGCTCCAGCGGCTCGGCAACGAACGTCGCCTTCCGCTTGCCATCGCCACCCTTTTTCTCGAGCGCGTTGGGCTTCTTCAGTTCCTGCCAGTTCTTTGCGTTGACAGACACGTGGTTCCCCTGAGTTGTGGGCCGGAACGGGGACGGTTCCAGCCATGGAGAGAGGCATGGCCGACTCGTCAGCCGGCCATGGGAAGCATCAGACGCGGCGACGCTTGGAAGGCCGCACGCCGTTGTGCGGGATCGAGGTGACGTCGCGGATCGAGGAGATCTGGAAACCGACCGCCTGCAGCGCGCGAAGCGCCGACTCGCGGCCCGAACCCGGACCCTTCACTTCGACTTCCAGGGTGCGGACGCCGTGCTCGGCGGCCTTCTTGCCCGCGTCTTCCGCTGCGACCTGCGCCGCATATGGGGTCGACTTGCGCGAACCCTTGAAGCCCATCGCACCAGCCGACGACCACGAAATGGCGTTGCCCTGCGCGTCGGTGATGGTGATCATGGTGTTGTTAAAGCTGGCGTTCACATGAGCGACGCCGGCGGTGATGTTCTTGCGCTCGCGACGACGAATGCGCTGCGGTTCACGTGCCATTATATGAAAGTCCTGACCTGGTATCCTGATGCGGAGAGCGGCGGGCGGTCAGCCACAGGCCTGCCCTCCGGCGGAGTAATTCGCCCGGGGCGAATTACTTCTTCTTGCCCGCGATCGGCTTTGCCTTACCCTTGCGGGTGCGCGCGTTGGTGTGCGTGCGCTGGCCGCGGACCGGCAGGCCCTTGCGGTGACGCAGGCCGCGATAACAGGCCAGATCCATCAGGCGCTTGATGTTCATCGCGGTTTCGCGACGCAGATCGCCTTCGACCGTGTGATCGGCGTCGATGGTTTCGCGGATCTGGAGAACTTCCTGATCCGACAGGTCCTGGACGCGACGATCTTCGGCGATGTTCAGCTTGGCAGTGATCTGCTTCGCCTTGGTCGGACCGATGCCGTGGATATAAGTCAGCGCAATCAGAACGCGCTTGTTGGTCGGGAGGTTGACACCCGCAATACGTGCCATGAAACTTGTTCTCCTAGCTCCACGGAGCATGGCATGGCCGCACACGCTCCATCTCAACGCGATGGTTCCACCACGCACGATCGCGACGCACGCAAGTCGCGCGTCGTCCATCGGGTGCACTGGAAGGACGGTCCGTTAAAGGCCGCGCAACACCCTGTCAAGCGATCGGTTCCCGAAACCTGCCCGACTGGACGCGACGCAGGGTCAGCCAGCGGCGGAACGACACGATCGCCCAGACGATCTCGACGACCCCGAACGGCCAGGCGCCCTGCATGAAGCCATAGACCGAGCCCGCGATACAGCCCAGCACGAACCCCAGCGTCCACCAGTGCGTCCCCGCCTCCATGGCATAGCAGACCAGGGTGAACGATACGGCGGCCAGGCCGAACAGGGAGAGATTATCCATGACGCGGGGTGTAGAGCCCTGACGGAAAGGGGCAAACCTTATTCCTCCCCTTGCGGGGGAGGAATAGCGTCTTCACGGAATCACCACCCGTGCCACCAGGCCGGGGGCATTGTCGCCCAGTTCGAACCGGCCGCCATGCAGCCGGGCCACCGCCTCGATCAGCGCCATGCCCAACCCGGCCCCCGGCGTGGTGCGCGCCGTATCGAGTCGTCCGAAACGCTTGAGCGCTTGGGCATGGTCGGCCTCGGCGATGCCGGGGCCGTGATCCTCGACCTGGAACAGGATTCCCTCCGCCCCGTCGCGCAGGCGCAGCGTCACCTGGCCGCCCGCCGCGCCATGCTTGAGCGCATTGTCGATCAGGTTGGAGAGCGCCTGGCTCATGAGTTCACGGTGGAGGGGCAGCGGCGCGGGGCGCGCCTCGACCTCGATCAGGAAGCGCAGCCCCGCATCCTCGGCGACCGGGGCATAGAGTTCGCCGATCTCCTCGACCAGTTCGGCGGGCGCGACCAGTGTGAAGCGGTCGCGGGTCACCGATTCGGACCGGCTGATCTCGATCACCATGGTCAGCATCCGCATGATCAGGTCGGTCTCGACCAGCAGGCCGCCCAGCGCCGCCTCGCGCTGGCCGGGATCGGCGATCAGCACCGCCTGCTCGGTCTTGGTGCGCAAACGGGCGAGCGGCGAGCGCAGGTCGTGCGCCAGGCTGTCGGTGACGACGCGCAATTCCGCCATCAACTGCTCGATCTTGCCCAGCATCGCGTTCAGTCGCTCGGCCAGCCTGTCGAAGGCATCGCCCTTGTCGTCGCCGTCACGCACCAGCCGGACACGGCGGGTCAGGTCGCCCTCGCCCGCCGCGTCGATCACCGCGACGATCGTGTTGAGCCGCCCGGTGACATAGCGGGCCAGCACCAGCCCGGTGCCCACCCCCAGCATCAGCGACAGGAACACCGCCAGCGCCAGCGCGCGTTCGATCGCGACCTGCTGCGCCTCGATCAGGTCGAGCGGGCGGCCCACCAGCAACCAGTCCTTGCCGATGGGGTGGAGCGTATAGCCCGCCTCGCGCGCATTCCAGACGCCCTCGCGGCCCAGCACCGCGATGCGAAACGGCGTGTCGGACAATGGCACCGCCAGATGCCTGGGCGCATAACCGGCAATCCGGTGCCCCTGCGGATCGAAGATGGCGAGGACCAGCGACACGTCGCCCGGTTCGCGCGCCTCCTTGATGGCATCGGCCAGCGCGGGCAGCGCGCCGGTGCGCCAGACCGCGCGCAGGGCGTCGGCCTGTTCGACGATCTCGCGGTGGAGCGCCGCCACCGCATCGGCGCTGGTCTGCTTCCAGATGAAGCCGACCAGCGCCAGATTGGATACCAACGCCAATGCGATCGACAGCAGCGCGATCCGCGCCGAGATCGTCAGCCGCGACTTCACCCTTCGACGGCCAGCCTGTAACCCGCGCCGCGCACGGTATGCAGGATCGGGCTGCCGAACCCTTCCTCAAGTTTGCGGCGCAGACGGCCGATATGGACGTCGACCACGTTGGAACCCGGGTCGAAATGATAGTTCCAGATCTTCTCCAGCATCATCGTGCGGGTGACGACTTGGCCCGCATGGCGCGCCAGGAATTCCAGGAGGTTGAATTCGCGCGCGCCGACCGGGATGATCTTGCCCGCCCGCGTCACGGTGCGTGCCAGCAGGTCGATTTCGAGATCGCCGACGCTCAACTTGGTACGGGTCGGCTCGGAGGCCGCACGATCGGACCGGCGGACCAGCGCCTCGATCCGCGCCGACAATTCGGCGAAGGAAAAGGGCTTGCACAGATAATCGTCCGCACCCGCCTTCAACCCGTCGACCCGGTCGTCGACCGTGGCCAGCGCCGACAGGACCAGAACCGGCGTCGAGATACCCGCCGCGCGGATCGCGCTGACCATCGCCAGCCCGTCCAGGCGCGGCAGCATCCGGTCGGCGATGATGAGGTCGAATATGCCCTCGCTGGCCAGGAACAGGCCGTCGCGGCCATCGCCGCATTGTTCGACGGCATAACCCGCCTCGCCCAGCCCCTTGGCGACATAGGCGGCGGTGGAGGCGTCATCTTCGACGATCAGGATTTTGCGGCTCATCGGCTCGTCTGCTCCGGCATTGGGCGACCTTGACTTGTCGGCGTCGGTTCGAATCTCTCCAGCCTGGCCCCGTCACCGTTGCCGAAAGTCGCCGTCATGTAAAGGCCGGCGGAAAGCGCGCTCTCCGCCGGCCCCGACGGCACCCCCGGGAGTATCGGGCGCCGAGCTCTTCGAACTCCGTGGATCCTGGGCTAACGCCCGACGGGCTACCCCGGGGTGACCATAACGTGACAAATGCGTCATCCGGGCGGGCGTGGTGCAGGCACCGCGCATACACATCCGGAATCGTTGATAAAATACGATAATATTCGTGGCGAATTTGAGATTTTTACAACTATTTGCGTTATCATCCTTATATGATGGCCGCCACGTTCCCCATATCGCTGCCGTTTGACGAGGAACGCCGCCTCGCCATGCTCCAGGCCCATGCGCTGCTCGACAGCGAGCCGGAGGCGGAGTTCGATGCGCTCGTCTCGCTGGCCGCCGACATGCTGGATTGTCCGCTCGCCGCGCTGACGCTGGCCGATCGCGACCGTTTCTGGGTGAAGGCGGCGACCGGCCCGGTGCCCAGCGAAATGCCCCGTCAGGTCGCCTTTTGCGACCACACCATCCGGTCCCCCGACCTGATGATCGTTCCCGACCTGACCAGCGATCCGCGTTTTTCGGTCAACCCGCTGGTCACCGGCGAGGACGGCACGCGTTTCTACGCCGGGATGCCGATCCGCGTCCCCGACCTTGACGGAACGCCCCAGGCGATCGGGTCGCTCTGCGTCATGGACGACACGCCCCGGTCGCTCAGCCCGGTGGGCGAACAGACCCTGCGCCATCTGGCCAAGTTGGCGGAGGCGCTGATCGCCGCGCGGGCGATCGCGCGGCGGGCCAATGCCATGGCCGAACTCAGCGAGCGTCAGGCCGAGGATCTTCGGACCAAGGACCGCACTGTTCGCCAGGTCGAGCGGCTGGCGCTGACCGGATCGTGGCGCGTCGTCATGGCGACCGGACAGGCCATGTGGTCCGACGGCGTCTATCGCATCCACGAACTGGCGCCAGGCCAGAAGTTCACGCTCGAACAGGGGCTGTCCTACTATCCGCCCGCATCGCGTGAGGTGCTGCGGGCGACGATCGAGGATACGCTGCGCACCGGCGATCCGTTCGACATCGAACTCGACTTCGTGACCGCGCTCGGTCGACTGCGCCGCGTCCGCGTGATGGGCGAGCGCGAAATGGTCGATGGCAAACCTCATGGCCTGGTCGGCATGTTCCAGGACGTGACCGAACGCCACGCGCTCGAGACCCAGTTGCGCCGCAATGCCGATACCGATGCGCTGACGACCCTGTCCAACCGGGCCGCCTATGACCGCGCATTGGAGACGGCGATCGACCGGTCCGTCACGGACGGGACGCCGCTGGGGCTGGTGCTGATCGACCTGGACGGGTTCAAGCTTATCAACGACACGATGGGCCATCTGGCGGGGGACGAGGTGCTGCGCACGATCGGTGCCCGGCTGCTCGCCAACTGGCTGACGGATTGCTTCGTGGCGCGGCTGGGCGGTGACGAGTTCGGCGTGATCGTCCATGACCCCATGCTGCTCGCCGAACCCGAACAGCTGCGCACGCGGATCGAGGCGCTGATGTCCGTTGCGGTGACCATGGACGGCCTGACGATGAGCTGCGCGGGCACGGTATGCATGAGCCTGCGTCCCGAGGAATGCACGACGGTGCGCGACTTCATGCACCATGCCGACAGCCGCCTCTACGCCGCCAAGCGCGACCGGGTGGGTGAGCGGCGACGTGGCGACCGGCGGCGCGTGGGGTAGCCATCACCGGGCCGACCGTCATCATGCGCCAGGCCGGATTGCTCCACCACGCCACGCCTGCCCAGAGGAATGAGCGGCCGTGAACGGGCCCGCATCGCGAAGCAATCCGTTCCATTGACCCGTACACCGGGCCTTTCCTCCTGGGTCCTCCGCCCCATATAGCGGGCTCATGTCCTCGCGTGCCCGCGTCCTCGTCCTGAACTCCGCGCTCGGTCCGCTCGATTATCGTATTCCGCACGGGATGACGGTCGAGCCGGGGTCGATCGTCGTCGCGCCGCTCGGCCCTCGCCAGCTGCTGGGCGTGGTGTGGGAGGCCGAGCGGATGCCGTCCGATGCGGAGGTCGGCGACAACCGCCTGCGCCCGCTGCTGGGCGTAGCCGACGCGCCGCCTTTGCCCACTCCCTTGCGCCGGTTGATCGAGTGGACGGCGGACTATTATCTCGCCCCGCCCGCCGCAGTGGTGCGCATGGCGCTGTCCTCCACCTCCGCGCTGGAGGGCGCACGCACCGCCACCGAATACCGCGTCACGGGCCATGTTCCCGACCGCCTCACCCCGCAGCGGGCGCAGGCGCTGGAACGGATCGGCGATCGCCAGGGGCTGATCCGCGAGCTGGCGACGATGGCCGATGTGTCGGACGCGGTGATCCGGGGACTGGTGAAGAACGGCGCGATCGAGGGGGTGGAGGTCGATATCGACAGCCCCTTCCCCCTGCCCGACCCCGACCATCATCGCCCGGTCCTGTCGGAAGATCAGCGGGCGGCGGCCGATACGCTGGTCGCCGGGGTCGCCGCGCACGCCTTCCAGCCGGTACTGCTCGACGGCGTCACCGGATCGGGCAAGACCGAGGTCTATTTCGAGGCGGTGGCGGAGGCGATCGCCGAGGGACGGCAGGTCCTCGTCCTGCTGCCCGAAATCGCGCTGACCGAACCCTTTCTCAAGCGCTTCCATGACCGATTCGGCTGCGAGCCGGTGGCTTGGCACTCCGGCCTGCGCTCGTCGCAGCGACGGCGCGCCTGGCGGGCCATCGCCAGCGGCCAAGGCCTGGTGACGGTCGGCGCGCGCTCGGCCTTGTTCCTACCCTATCGCAATCTCGGCCTGATCGTCGTGGACGAGGCGCATGAGACCAGCTTCAAGCAGGAAGACGGCGTCCATTACCATGCGCGCGACGTGGCGGTGATGCGCGGCAAGTTCGAGCCCTGCCCGGTGATCCTGGCCTCGGCCACCCCCGCGATCGAGACGCGGCAACAGGTGGCGCTGGGCCGCTATACCGAGGTCAAGCTGCCGGGCCGCTTCGGCCCCGCGCAGATGCCGACAATCGAGGCGATCGACCTGATCCAGGACCCGCCCGAACGCGGCCGCTGGATCGCGCCCAAGCTGGTCGCGGCGATGAAGCAGACGTTCGAGAAGCGCGAGCAGTCGCTCCTCTATCTCAACCGGCGCGGCTATGCCCCGCTGACCTTGTGCCGGACCTGCGGGCATCGCTTCCAATGCCCCAACTGCACCGCCTGGATGGTCGAGCACCGGCTGGTGCGGCGGCTGGCCTGCCATCATTGCGGCCATGTCCTGCCGACCCCGCGCGCCTGCCCCGAATGTGACGGCGAGGACTCGCTGGTCGCCTGCGGCCCCGGTGTCGAGCGTATCGCCGACGAAGCGACCGCGCTGTTCCCCGAGGCGAAGATCGCGGTCGTCACCTCCGACACCATGTGGTCCCCCGCCAAGGCTGCCGAGTTCGTCGGGCGGATGGAGGCGGGCGATATCGACATCGTCGTCGGCACGCAGTTGATCACCAAGGGCTATCACTTCCCCAATTTGACCCTGGTCGGGGTGATCGACGCCGACCTCGGGCTGGAGGGGGGCGACCTGCGCGCAGCGGAACGGACCTTCCAGCAGATCCGCCAGGTGTCGGGGCGTGCGGGCCGCGGTGCCAAGCCCGGTCATGTCTTCATCCAGACGCACAGCCCCAAGGCGCAGGTGATGCAGGCGCTCGTCACCGGCGATGCCGAGGCGTTCTACACCGCCGAAACCGAGGCACGGCGCGACGCCGATGCGCCGCCCTTCGGTCGCTATGCCGCGATCATCATCTCGTCGGAGGATCAGGGCGCAGCACAGTCCACCGCCAATTTGATCGCGCGCGCCGCCCCCAGGGTCGACGGCATGCACGTCTTCGGCCCTGCCCCCGCCCCGCTGGCAATGCTGCGCGGACGGCACCGCTTCCGCCTGCTCGTCCATGCCCGTCGCGCGCTGGCGGTGCAGGACGTGATCCGCGAGTGGCTGGGCGGGCTGGAATGGTCCGCGAAGGTGCGTGTGGCGGTGGACGTGGACCCCTACAGCTTTCTTTGAGGGGGCGGGCCGGCACCGCTGAACTCTCTCTTTCCTCTTCCCCGGACAGGAAAGAGGGCCCTGGCGCACGGAAAAGCCTCAGATTTCTAGGAACGCCGGATCGACCTTCGCATCGAACTTCCGCCCGAACCAAGCATCCCCCGGCCGGTTTTCCAGATCGGCGCGGGTCAGCGTCATCGGGCTCCACTGGCCCGGCGCAAAGCGAACCAGCCGCCGCGCCGGCTGCATCCGGTCGCCGTAACCGGCCGCGATCAGCGCGGTGGGGGCGACATGCTCGTCGCTGGCCTGCGTATGCCGCAGGCGTCCGCTCGCCATCAGTATGTCGGTGGCATCGCGCACCGCTATCGCTGCGTCTCTGGGCAGCGACCACCATGTCCAGCTCGTCGCCCATGGCCCCAGCGGTTCCGGGCGGGGACCGCGCAGCCGCTTGATCCCGCGATCTGCCCAGGCCGACATCCGGCTGCGCAGGACGGCGATCCGCCAGGACAAGGGCGTCGGATCGGCACGCGGGCGCAGATGGCGGTCGATGAAGCACCAGTCGTTCATCCGCCAGCCGAGGTCCTCGTCGCGCCGATCCATGAAGCAGGTGCCCGCCGGGGCCGCCTCGATCGCCGCGACCATCTCGGCGCGCGAACACAATGACCAGTCGCGACCGCTGATGACGTGAACCAGATTGAAGGGCTCGGCCAGTGCGGCATCGAGCAGGCGGGCGATCGCCACGGTCTGCGACCAGTGCGCCCAATGGACTGGAATGGCTGGGTTCACGATCGTCACCCGCGCGCGCACGGCGTCGGACAGGCCGTTCAGAAAGGCATCGGGCGGCGTGGCCGTGGCATCGATGTGAAGGCAAACCCGATCTTCGGGTGCGTCCGCCAGCAGGCGGTGGATCAGCCGTTCGAGCTGATCGAAGGCATCATGGGCCAGTATCGCATAGACCAACCGCATGATGCCCCCATCAACATGTCATCGGCGCGATCGCCGGTAGACCAATTTATGGGATCAGCCCGCATGCTCCGCGAGCACGGTCAGGCCCTTGGGGCCGACTTCGGCAAAGCCGCCACGGATCTGGATCGATTCCGGCTCGCCCTTTTCGGTACGATATACTTGGATCGCGCCGTCGCGGATCGTCGACATGAAGGGCGCATGGCCTTCCAGCACGCCGAAATCACCCTCGGTGCCGGGCACGACCACCATATGCACGTCCTCCGAACGGAGGAGCTTTTCGGGCGTGACGAGTTCGAAGTGCAGCATGGGTTGTCTATCTCGCATCGCTCTCCCCCTCGGAGGGAGAGGAAAGAGGGGGACGGCGCGAACCGTCCCCCCATGTCATCAGGCTTCCTGAGCCATCTTCTCGGCCTTGGCGACGGCCTCGTCGATGCCGCCGACCATGTAGAAGGCCGATTCCGGCAGGTGGTCATATTCGCCGTCGACCACCGCCTTGAACGAGCGGATCGTGTCTTCGATCTGGACGAACTTGCCCGAGATGCCGGTGAAGACTTCCGCGACGTGGAAGGGCTGCGACAGGAAGCGCTGGATCTTGCGGGCGCGCTGGACGGTCAGCTTATCCTCTTCCGACAGCTCGTCCATGCCCAGGATCGCGATGATGTCCTGCAGCGCCTTGTAGCGCTGGAGCAGCGACTGGACCGCACGGGCCGTCTCGTAATGCTCCTGGCCGACGATGCGCGGCTCGAGCACGCGGCTGGTCGAATCCAGCGGGTCGACGGCCGGGTAGATGCCCAGCTCCGAGATGGCGCGGTTGAGCACGGTCGTCGCGTCCAGGTGGGCGAACGAAGTGGCCGGCGCCGGATCGGTCAAGTCGTCGGCGGGCACGTACACGGCCTGCACCGAGGTGATCGAACCCTTGTTGGTCGAGGTGATGCGCTCCTGCAGCGCGCCCATGTCGGTCGACAGGGTCGGCTGATAGCCCACGGCCGACGGAATGCGGCCCAGCAGCGCCGACACTTCCGCACCCGCCTGGGTGAAGCGGAAGATGTTGTCGACGAAGAACAGCACGTCCTGGCCTTCCTGGTCGCGGAAATATTCCGCGATGGTCAGGCCCGACAGCGCGACGCGCGCACGGGCGCCCGGCGGCTCGTTCATCTGGCCATAAACCAGCGCGACCTTCGAGCCCTCGCTGATCGCGTTGCCCTCGGCGTCCTTGGCGATAACACCCGCGTCGAGGAATTCGTGATACAGGTCGTTACCCTCGCGAGTACGCTCACCGACGCCCGCGAACACCGAGGTGCCGCCATGGCCCTTGGCGATGTTATTGATCAGTTCCTGGATCAGAACCGTCTTGCCGACGCCCGCGCCGCCGAACAGGCCGATCTTGCCGCCCTTGGCGTATGGCGCGAGAAGGTCGATGACCTTGATGCCGGTGACCAGGATCGCGCTCTCGGTCGACTGCTCGATGAACTCGGGCGCCTTGGCGTGGATCGGCGCGCGCAGGTCGGTGGCGACGGGGCCACGCTCGTCGATCGGCTCGCCAACGACGTTCAGGATGCGGCCCAGCGTCGCGGGACCCACGGGCACGCGGATCTGGCTGCCGGTGTCGGTCACGGTCTGGCCGCGGGTCAGACCCTCGGTCGTGTCCATCGCGATCGTGCGGACGGTGTTCTCGCCCAGATGCTGCGCGACTTCGAGCACCAGGCGGGTGCCGTTATTGTCCGTCTCCAGCGCCGACAGAATCGCGGGCAGGTTCTCGGGGAAGTGAACGTCGACGACCGCGCCGATGACCTGGGCGATCGTGCCGACATTGTTGGTGGCCGTGGTCGGCCGGATGTCATCAGCGGCGGTTGCCATCATTGCTTCCTTGGTTCTGCTGGCCCGACATAACTTCGGGGCGGGTAAAGGTTACGACCAGACGGCGGCCACCGTCGATCTTGTCACGGGTAACATGGTAATCGGCGCCGGTCAGGTGGCCGGTGGTGGCGCTTTCGGTCTGGATGGCGGCGGACACCGCATCCTTGCCGTCCAGACCCAGCTGATCCATCGGCTTGGTCACCCAGCGGATGAACTGGGTCTTGGCGAACGGGCTGGTGTCGAGATTGACGAGGTCAAGCGAGTAGCGAAGCGTGTTCAGCCGCGACGCATCACCCTCGACCATCAGGTTCGCCATGTTGATCGGCGTTGCCGCCGGATCCGCCATCGGCGTGGCCTGCGCGATGGCACGGTACACGCCTTGGACGGGCGTATAGCCGCTCATGCGAAACCCCATGCGGTCGAGCAGGCTGACCGTCTCGGCCGGATCGGCGAACACGGTGGCCCAGCCGCCCTTCACGAACGGCGTCGGCGTCGCCTTGGGCGCGCCCTTCGGCTGATCGGACGCCTGGCCGCATCCGGCCAGTGCGACCGTCAGGCCCAGAAGGAGCGCGAAACGCATCAGAGCGCCTCGGCGCCCGAGATGATCTCGACCAGCTCGGTGGTGATCGCCGCCTGGCGGGTGCGGTTATACTGGATCGACAGACGCCGGATCATGTCGCCCGCATTGCGCGTGGCGTTGTCCATCGCGTTCATCTGCGAACCATAGAAACCGGCCTGGTTCTCCAGCAGCGCGCGGAAGATCTGCACCGCGACGTTGCGCGGCAGCAGCGCCTCGAGAATGTCTTCCTCGCTCGGCTCGAACTCGGCGACCGCCTCGACCGACGCTTCGCCCTTGCTGGGCGCAGGCATCGGCACGGGGATCAGCTGCTGCGAGACGGGGTCCTGCACCAGCGCCGAGACGAACTTCGAATAGAACAGGTGCGCCACGTCGAACTCACCGCGCTCGAAACGGGCGATCAGGTCGTCGGCGATCACGCGCGCGTCGTCGAACTTGGGCGCCTTGATCGCGCTCATGTCGTGATCGGCGAGGATCGCGTTGGGGAAGAAGCGCTTCAGCACGCGCCCCTTCTTGCCCGCGAGGTAGAACTTGACCGTCTTGCCCTGAGCGGTCAGCTCTTCGGCCTTGCGGCGCGCGGCGCGGACGATGTTGGTGTTGAACGCCCCCGCCAAGCCACGCTCCGAGGTGGCGACGACCAGCAGCTGGACATCGTCCTTGCCGGTGCCCGCCAGCAGCGGCGACGCACCGACGCCGCCCACGCGCGCGGCCATGCTGGCCATCACCGTTTCCAGGCGCTCGGCATAGGGACGGCCGTTCTGCGCCGCGTCCTGCGCACGGCGCAGCTTGGCGGCGGCGACCATCTTCATCGCCTTGGTGATCTTCTGGGTCGACTTGACCGAGTTGATCCGGATCTTGAGGGCCTTGAGGCTCGCCATCTTCGTCCTTCTGCCTCCCTCTCCCCTCGCGGGAGAGGGTCGGGGTGAGGGGTTGCCACGGGCGGGGTCGCTTGCGGCGCCCCCTCACCCAACCCTCTCCCGCAAGGGGAGAGGGTCATGTCTGCTTTTACGCGAAGATCTTCGCGAACTGGTCGAGCGCGGCCTTGAGCTTGCCCTTGGCCTCGTCGCCCAGATCCTTGGTGTCGCGGATCATCGCCAGCACGTCGGCGTGATCATTGCGCAGGTAAGCCAGCATCGCCGCTTCGTAGCGGACGACCTGCGCCACCGGCACATTGTCGATATAGCCGTTGGTGCCCGCGAAGATCGACGCGGTCTGCTCCTCGAAGGGCAGCGGCGAGAACTGCGGCTGCTTCAGCAGCTCGGTCAGGCGCGCACCGCGGTTCAGCAGCTTCTGCGTCGAGGCGTCGAGGTCCGAGCCGAACTGCGCGAAGGCCGCCATTTCGCGATACTGGGCAAGCTCGAGCTTGATCGAGCCCGACACCTTCTTCATCGCCTTGGTCTGCGCGGCCGAGCCGACGCGGCTGACCGACAGGCCGACGTTGATCGCCGGGCGGATGCCCGCGAAGAACAGGTCGGTCTCGAGGAAGATCTGGCCGTCGGTGATCGAGATCACGTTGGTCGGGATGTAGGCCGACACGTCGCCCGCCTGCGTCTCGATGATCGGCAGCGCGGTCAGCGAACCGGCACCGTTGGCGTCGTTCATCTTGGCCGCACGCTCCAGCAGGCGGCTGTGCAGATAGAACACGTCGCCCGGATAGGCTTCACGGCCCGGCGGGCGGCGCAGCAGCAGCGACATCTGACGGTACGCAACGGCTTGCTTCGACAGGTCGTCGAACACGATCAGCGCGTGCATCGCGTTGTCGCGGAAATACTCGCCCATCGCGGTGCCGGTATAGGGCGCCAGGAACTGAAGCGGGGCGGGCTCCGACGCGGTCGCGGCGACGACGATGGAATACTCCATCGCGCCATTCTCTTCGAGCGTCTTGACGAGCTGCGCCACGGTCGAGCGCTTCTGACCCACGGCGACGTAGATGCAGTAGAGCTTCTTCGCCTCGTCGGTGCCGGCGTTGACCGCCTTCTGGTTGATGAAGGCGTCGATCGCGACGGCCGACTTGCCGGTCTGGCGGTCGCCGATGATCAGCTCGCGCTGGCCACGGCCGACGGGGACGAGGGCGTCGATCGCCTTGAGGCCGGTCTGCACCGGCTCGTGCACGCCCTTGCGCGGGATGATGCCGGGCGCCTTCACCTCGACGCGGCGGCGCTCGGTCGCCTCGATCGGGCCCTTGCCGTCGATCGGGTTGCCCAGGCCGTCCACGACGCGGCCCAGCAGGCCACGGCCGACCGGCACGTCGACGATGGTGCCGGTGCGCTTGACGGTGTCGCCTTCCTTGATCTCGGCGTCCGAGCCGAAGATCACGACGCCGACATTGTCGGCCTCGAGGTTGAGGGCCATGCCCTGCACGCCATTGGCGAACTCGACCATCTCGCCCGCCTGGACATTGTCGAGGCCGTAGATGCGCGCGATGCCGTCACCGACGCTCAGCACCTGGCCGGTCTCGCTGACCTGGGCCTCGGTGCCGAAATTGGCGATCTGGTCCTTGATGACCTTGGAGATTTCTGCGGCGCGGATATCCATGGGAACGTCAGCCTTTCATCGCGCTGGCGAGCGCATTCAAACGGGTGCGGATCGAGCTATCGATCATCTGGGAACCGATGCGGACGACAAGCCCGCCGAGAAGATCGGGATCGACCGACAGGTCGACCGACACTTCGCGGCCGACCCGGGTGCGCAGCTGCTGCTTGAGCTCTGCGACCTGTGCCTCGGTCAGCGGGTGGGCGCTCGTCACCTCGGCAGCAACTTCGCCGCGATGGCGGCTGGCCAGTTGGCGAAAGGCGCGAATGATCTGCGGCAGCGCCGACAGGCGCCGATTCTCGGCAAGGACGCCGAGGAAATTCTTGGTGATCGCGTCGAGGCCGAGCGTGTCAGCCACGGCCAGGATCGCCTTTACGGCGGCACCGCGCGCCACGACCGGGCTCTTGGTCAGCGCCGCCAGATCCTCATTGGTGGCCAGCGCGTCGCGCAGGGTCACGAGGCTAGCCTCGATCGTGTCGATCGAACGGCGCTCAGCGGCCGTCTCGAAAAGCGCGAGCGCATAACGTCCACCCAGGCTCGCCTGGATGCCGCCTGTGCCGCTTATAGTACCGCCGGACATCTCCACGGATGCGAATTCCTCGAACAACGAACGGGTTGGCCCCAAGGGGAACGGGGCGCGAAAAACGCGCCTCCGATGGGTTGGCGGGCGGTTAGCATCGGGAACCAATCGATGCAAGGTGCGTGGCGCATCTTGTGACGGGATGATGACGCCATTTTAACGGCTTTGGCCGCAAGCCGTGGGATGATTGCCACAGCGGCGCTGCTATGATCGTACCGCCCCGCCCCCGGCGTGCGACCGAAAGCCGACCCGATGACCGATTTCGACGAAGACGCCGCCTGGCAGAGTTTCCACCGCCGCGACCGCGCGGCGGACGGAAGGTTCGTGGTCGCGGTGAAGACGACGGGCATCTATTGCCGCCCCAGTTGCGCGGCCCGGCGGCCCCGGCGCGAGAATGTCTGTTTCCACCCCAGTGGCGAGGCAGCGCGCGCGGCGGGCTATCGCCCCTGCCTGCGCTGCCTGCCCGATGCGGTGACGCGCGACCGACAGGCGGTGGCCGCGGCCATCGCGATCCTGGAGGCGGCGGAAGACGCGCCGCCCCTCACCACGCTCGCCACCCAGGTCGGTTATGCCCCGCATCATTTCCACCGCCTGTTCAAGCGCGCGACCGGGGTCAGCCCGGCCGCCTATGCCCGCGCGCTGCGCGGGGCCCGTGCCGCCGAAGCCCTGGCCAGCGCGGACAGCGTGACGCGCGCGCTTTACGAGGCGGGCTATGCCGGGCCCAGCCGCTTCTATGCGGACAGCGAACAGCGGCTGGGCATGGCGCCGGGACAGTGGCGGCGCGGCGGCGACGGCGTGACGGTGGAATGGGCGATCCTGCCCTCGCCGCTCGGGGCCCTGCTGATCGCGGCCACACCGCGCGGGCTGGCGCGGATCGCGTTCGAGAGCGACACCGAGCGGCTTGGCGACCTGTTCCCAAGGGCCGAGCTGAAGCCCGCCGGGCCGGCTACGCTCGACCGCATGACCCGCCTGATCGCCGCGACCGCGACGCCCGACCCGCAGCTTGCCGAGCCCACACGGCACACCGCCTTTGTCGAGGCGGTGTTGCGCGCATGGGTATCGGGGGGATGATCCGGCTCAGGGGGCGGCAGTCGGTGCCGGGGAAGGTCCGGCAAGGATGCGAATCGCCTCCTGGTTACCCGATTCCAGCACCGTCAGCATCTGGGCGGCCGGGTTGTCGGCGGACAGATGCGGGTTGAAGGCGAGCGGACGAAGCAGCGCCTTGGCATTGTCGATCGCCCCGTCCCGCACCTTTTGCATCACCAGCATCATGCGCAGTCCGCCATCCTGCGGCACCAGCTCGAACGCACGGCCGAGCCCGGCGATGGCCGAAGCGCGGGGCTTTTCGCCCTGCATCATGAAGCTGCGGTAGAAGACGGCCAGCGGCTCGGCCGCGTTGGGGTCCGCCCGGTTGGCCTTCACGATCCAGCTGCGCGCCTCCTCCCACAGCTTGGGGTCGTGGCTCTTGGCCGTCTCGACACGGCGCAGATGGATCAGGCCTTTGTAGAGCAGCGCCTGCTGCGACTTGGCATCTACCGCCAGCGCACGGTCCGCCGCCGCCTCCGCCGCCGCATCCTCGCTCGCGTCATAGGCCATTTCGGCGAACCACCCTTGCGCCACCGCATCCTGCGGATAGGACGCCACCGCCGCCGCGGCACGCGCATAGAGATCACGCCCAGCCTTGTCGTCGACGCCGCGATCGGATTGCATCCGATAGCCGATCAGCGCCTGTTCGCCGGCGCTCAGCACCCGCACCGCGACCTGCGGCGTGCCGAGCCGGTCGAACGGCACCAGCACGCCCGGAATCGTTCCGCGACGCAGATAGCGGTCGAGATCGCGGTCGAGATCCTTGAGCGATCCGAATGCCTGATTACCCGCCTGGATACTGGGCGTGCCGGTGTTGAGCAGCTTGAAATACTGGCCCAGCTTGGCCTTTTGTGCCGGGTCGAACATGGTCAGGTGGGTCAGCAGCCAGCCCCGGCCATAGACCTGTTCCAGCTGCATGCTGTCCAGCTTGCGGCGCGACGAATCGAACAGCGTCTCGATCGGCAGCTTGCTGGCCATCAGCAGGCCGTACGCGCGGTGCTGCGCCGCCACGCCGACCATGACCCCGGTGCGATCGAACTTCGCCGTCCCGGTGAACTCGGCAAACCCTTCGGAAAACCATGCGGGATAGGCGCTGCTCGAATTGCCGACCAGGAAATGGTGCGCATATTCGTGGAACAGCACCTGTTGCGGCTGCATGTCGTTGGGATTGTCCCCCTCGCCGCGCATCGGGGTGAAGGCCACCGAACCCGACACACGCGGCTGGTAGAAGCCCAGGACGTTGTCGCTGCCCTTGCCATATAGCCGCCGGACGGCCGCCCCGTTCGGCACGACATAAACGGTGACGGGGTTGCTTTCCTGCCCTTCGATCTCGGGCAGGGCGAAGAAATAGCGGAGCACGGCGTCGAACTGCTCCAGCCGCGTCGCCATCGCCCGGATGTCGGATTCCGACATGTTGCCGTACAGGATGAAGTGCCGGGCCCGCGCCTCGCGCCACTCCGCATTGGCGGGCGACGCCGACAGCGCCGCGCCCACGACCATCAGCGCCGCCGTCATCCAGCGGCGCACGCCCATTCCCCACTTGCTCATTCCCCCGGCCCTCCCAAGCCGCCCCCTAATCGGACGGTCATCTCACCGGATCACGGGATTGGGGACAAGCCCTTTTTGGCGTCAGCGGCCCGCGCGGCAGCCATAGACCAGCTTTTCGTTGGGCAAGGGCGGCAGCTGCTGGCGGATCTGCGCCTGCACGCCTTGCAGATTCTGCAGCGCCGTGTCGGTCTTCACGCATCCGCGCGGGGTGGTCGGCTGCTGCAGCTTGCGGATCGCCTCCATCGTCGCCGAGGGCAGCATGTAGCGCGTCTGGGTATAGGTGCGGGTCATGGGGTCGAAGCGGGCGACCGTCACCGTCGGCTCCTCGTCGGGCACGATGATCCGCTGCCATCCGCCCTCGCCCTCCAGATACTGGGTCTTGCCATCGGCACAGCCGTTCGCGCCCCAGTCGAGCCGCGTCTCGGCGGTCGAGGAAACGGTAATCCGGCTGCGGTCGGGTTGAAGGGTGCACAATAGCGGCCCGATCGCGGTGCCCGGCGGCGTCGGGCCGGTCGTCGTCGCCATCGCCTCGCGCGGCAGGGTCACGTCAGCAGAGGGACGCAGCAGGAAGACGATGATCGCCACGACGATCGCCACCCCGCCGACCGAGACGGCGACGACCGCCTGGCGACGCTGGCCGCGTGTCTCCAGCAGCCCCGCGCCGCCGATCACCAGCGCCCCGGCGACCAGCAGCAGGGCCGCGATCGCCATGATGTTCTCGCGCGACCGCTCGGCTTGCGCGCGTGCGGCGTTCAGCGCCTCTTCGCGGCGCAGCGCGGCGGCACTGGCCGCCTCGCGCTTGGCGGTCGCCGCTTCGACCACGGCGCGGGCATCGGCGGCGCTGTCCTCGCGCAGCCGCTCCTCGATCGAGGTGCAGGGCACGCCGACCGAGACATAGGGCTGGTTGGCCGCGCGCAGGAACGCCATCAGCTCGGTATCGGCGATCGCGAAGCCGAAGGTCGAATCGCCGTCATCGGCGCGGGTCAGTGCCGAGTTCACCCCGATCACCCGGCCGCACGGATCGAGCAGCGGCCCGCCCGAATTGCCCCGCGCGATGCTGGCGGTGTGGAGCAGCACCTCGATCCCGGTCAGCGCGCGGCGGCCCGACGCCACGCCCTGCGACCGGACCGGCGACAGCGGCCGGATATAGTCCGCCGCCGACTGCGCCGTGGCCAGGTCGACATTGCCGGGATAGCCCAGCGCGATGACCTGATCCCCCTCGGTCACCGGGCCGGTGAACAGCGCGGCGGGGGGCAGCTTCGCCTCGCTCACCTCGATCAGCGCCAGGTCGCGCCGCGAATCATAGGCGATGACGCGGCCCTGATAGGATTTGCTGCCCTCCGAAGGCACGACGCCGATCACCACATTGTCGGGATAGCGCTCGGCCAGTTCGACGACATGCGCGTTGGTGACGATGCGGTTGGGCGCGACGGCAAAGCCCGATCCGTGGCCGAAGCCCGCGACCTCGTCATCGACCATCGCGATGGTCACCACCCGCACCACGCCGCGCGCGGTCGCGGCGATATCGTCGGCCCCCGCCGAGACGGGCAACAGGCCGATAGCGATCAGCATGGCCGACAACAGCGGGACAAGGGCAAACCGGCTCAGCATGGGACGGGGCCATATCCCGGCCGCTCCTTCCCCCGCAACCGCGATCGGTTAGGCATATGGTAAATCTTGCCAATTACGAACATGGCCGATGTCTTGGGAAAAATCGGCATGAGCGCGTTCGGTCGCCGTCTGGGTTTGGGTAGCGGGCCCGGGGGACGCCCCGCCTTCGGCGTTGCGCGTCCGATGCACGGACCGGGCCCCGCCCCCCGGGTCGAGGCGGAAGCGCCCGCCCCCGGTGGACAGCAATTCCCGCCGCTCAGCGCCCTGGCAGAGGCCGTCGCAACGGTCGCGCCCGCCACCGCTGCTGACGCGATGCAGCGGCTGGCCGAGCGCCAGGCCGCACCGGTCGACCCCACCCCGGCGCGCGGCGAGGGTTTCGAGGCGTCGATCCACCGGATCAAGGAACAGGTCCTCCCCCGCCTGCTCGAACGCGTCGACCCGGAAGCCGCCGCCACGCTGGGCAAGGACGAGCTGGCCGAGGAATTCCGCCCGATCATCGGCGAGGTGCTGGCCGAACTGAAGCTGACGCTCAACCGGCGCGAGCAGTTCGCGCTGGAAAAGGTGCTGGTCGACGAGCTGCTGGGCCTGGGTCCGCTCGAGGAACTGCTGGCCGATGCCGACATCACCGACATCATGGTCAACGGCCCCGAGCAGACCTATGTCGAGCGCAAGGGCCGGCTGGAGCTGGCCGGCATCCGTTTCCGCGACGAGGAGCACCTGTTCCAGGTCGCCCAGCGTATCGTCAATTCGGTCGGCCGCCGCGTCGACCAGACCACGCCGCTGGCCGATGCCCGGCTGAAGGACGGCAGCCGCGTCAACGTCATCGTGCCGCCGCTTTCCCTGCGCGGCACCGCGATCTCGATCCGCAAATTCTCGGCCAAGCCGATCACCCTCGACATGATGGCGACCGGCGGGTCGATGAGCCAAGACATGGCGACGCTGCTCAAGATCGCGGGTGCCTGCCGGTTCAACATCGTCATCTCCGGCGGCACCGGTTCGGGCAAGACGACGATGCTGAACGCGCTGTCCAAGATGATCGACCCGGGCGAGCGCGTCCTGACGATCGAGGACGCGGCCGAGCTTCGCCTGCAACAGCCGCATTGGCTGCCCCTGGAAACCCGCCCCGCCAATCTGGAGGGCCAGGGCGAGATCAGCATCCGCGACCTGGTCAAGAACGCGCTGCGTATGCGGCCCGACCGGATCATCCTGGGCGAAATTCGTGGGGCCGAGTGTTTCGACATGCTGGCGGCGATGAACACCGGCCATGACGGCTCGATGTGCACGCTCCACTCCAACTCCCCGCGCGAGGCGCTCGCCCGCATGGAGAATATGGTGATGATGTCGGACATCAAGGTGCCCAAGGAAGCGATCAGCCGCCAGATCGCCGACTCGGTCGATCTGGTCATCCAGGTCAAGCGCCTGCGCGACGGCAGCCGCCGTGTGACCAACATCACCGAGGTGATCGGCATGGAAGGACCGGTGATCGTCACCCAAGAGCTGTTCAGCTTCGAATATCTGGACGAGGGCACCGACGGCAAGATCATCGGCGAGTATCGCTCGGCGGGCCTGCGCCCCTATACGCTCGACAAGGCCAAGCAGTTCGGGTTCGACAAGGCGCTGCTGGAGGCGTGTCTGTAGGGCATCGGTCCTTTTCGGCGTCGCCCCCTCCCTATGGTGGTCGTCGAAGCCGTCGACACCGACTCGCACGCAGCTTCCCCTTCGGCTAGGCGTTGGGGCGTGATGCCACGTCCCCTTTACCTGCTGCCCCTTCCCCTGTTCCTGGTCGCGGCGATCGCGCTCCCTCATGCGATGCGAGATTCTGAAACCGTGTCCGCCGCGCAAGGCGGCGCGGCGCGTCAGGACAAGGGCACCGAGGATGTCGTCGCGGCCGCCGCGCGCGATCCCGGCGTCTCGACGCTGGCACCCGATGCCGAAGGACGCTGGATTCCGTTTCAGCTGACACCGGGCAACCAGATCCGCTTCGCCATGACGATCGACGACCGGAGCGTCACCGCGATCCTCGACACCGGGGTCAGCTTCACCCTGTTGTCGCAAGCCTCTCCGCTGGCGGCCAAGGCGAATATCCGTCCCGGCGGGCAGGCCAGTGCGATCGGCGGCGCGGTCGCGATCGGGTGGATGCCGACGCGCACGCTCAGCCTGGGCGGACTGACCCGCAAGGGCGGCGGCGTGGTCGTGGCCCCGTTGCCCGCGCTGGCGACGGGGGATGCGACCGCCGTCGACCTGCTCGTCGGGCGCGACCTGCTGGCGCCGCACGCGCTCGACATCGATTATGCGAACAAGCGGTTCCGCCTGCTCCCCTCGGGCCGGATGCCCTTTACCGGGGCGACCGCGCCGCTGACCGTGTCGACCGAGCGGCGGGTGTATGAAAGCGTGGTCGGGCTGGGCGCGACGCGGCTGTCGCCGGTGATCGTCGACACCGGCGACGGATCGGCGCTGACCGTGACGCAGGGCGGATGGCGTGCGGCCAAGCTGACGCTGCCGACGACGACCGCGATCGGCTTCGGACTGGCGGGCCCCACCGTCAACGACCTGGCGATCGTGCCCACCGTGCGGCTGGGCACGCTGACCGCGCAGGGTGTCGAGGTGCGGATCGAACCAGCACAGGGGTTCAGCGAGTCGGTCGGCGCGGCCGGGCGGATCGGATCGGGTTTCCTGCAACGCTACCGCGTACTGCTCGACCCTGGCGCGGGGCGGATGATCCTGAAGCCCGGCCCCGGCGCGGACACGCCCGCCCAGCGTTCGACCGCCGGGCTGTTGCTGGGCGTCGCCAGCGACCGGTTGCGCGTGCTCCACGTCATGCGCGGCGGCCCGGCCGAGGCGAGCGGCTGGCGCGAGGGCGACACCATCTGCGCGATCGACGGACAGCCGATTCCCCGCGATTATGTCGACAGTCCGATCGCCCGCTGGACGATCGGGACGCCCGGCACCCGCGTCACCTTGCGCACCTGTGACGGGCAGGACCGGGTGCTGACGCTGGCGCGCTTCTACTGACGGCGCTTTCCCCATTCGCGCGCGGCGGTATAGCCCAGATAGCCGGTGGCGAAGAGCGCATAGAGCGGCTCGGGGATCGCGTTCAGATACGCCCCCAGCCCGCGCGTCATCGCCGCCGCCATCGCGGGCCGCACCCCCGCCAGCACCGCCATCGGCAGACTGCCGAGCAGCAGCACGTACATGACGTACAGGAAACTCGGCCGGGCCCGCCGGGTCCACCGATCGGTCTCGACGCTCATGACAGCCGATCCGCCAGCCAGCCATAGAGGAAGGCCTCGTTGGCGGGGCGGCGTTCGGCCAGTTGCAGATAGCGCTCGCCCTGCATCGCCTCGACCGCCTTCCGCAACACGACCTCGCCCGCCGCGCCCCGGTGGCGCAGGAACGCGTCGAGCGCGGCCAGCGTCATCGGCCCGATCCGCCCGTCCGTCGCCAGATCGGGATAGTCGCGGGCCTGGCGGTTGAGCGCATTGAGCGCGCGTTGCAGGAACCCCGCGGCGACGCCCGGCCCCATGTTGACGCCGGTGTCGAACAGCTCCTCCGCCAGTCGCGGTGCGCGGATCGCCACGCGGTCGAAGCCCGGCGCGGTCCAATAGAGGCGATGGTAGATCGCCTCGGCCCACGCCAGCGGCAGGCGACGCATCGGCCCGGTGTAACCATCCGCGCGCGCCACCGCCTCGGTGATGCCGAAGCGCGTCGCGCCGCCGCGATCGGCGGGATGATCGCTATAATCCCCCTCCCGCGCGATCACCTGCGCGATCAATGCCTCGACGTTCGTCTCGTCCCCCTGCCCCATGTCGCTCTCCCCCGGTTGCGAGAGGCAGAGGAACCATATCGGTTCACTGTAGGACAGGGATTTTTACATCCTCCCGGCACGGGGAGGTACCAGCGTGACGGCGCTGACGGAGGGGGGCTTCCTTATAGGACGACCTTCGCCGCACGCCCCCTCCACCACCGCTTCGCGGCGGTCCCCCTCCCCGTTCCGGGGAGGATTTCAAGTCAGTCCAGCGCGGTCCGCGCCAGGGCCAGCGTGCCCAGCGGCCCGGCCTGGTCGCCCAGTTGCGCATGGACGATCCGGTTCGCCACCTCGGCGGCATTGACGAAGGGCAGATAGCCCGACAGCTTCTCAACCGTCGCGGCGCGCACCATGTCGAGCAACTGCGGCTGGCCGACGCCGACGCCGCCGCCGATCACGATGCGACCGCAGGCCAGCGTCAGGAAGAGCCCGGAAAAGCTCTCGGCCAGCGCATCGGCGACGAAGGTCCAGGCGGGATCGTCCGCCGCCAGC
This sequence comes from Sphingomonas sp. CFBP8993, assembly GCF_034044895.1. Classification (NCBI taxonomy): domain Bacteria; kingdom Pseudomonadati; phylum Pseudomonadota; class Alphaproteobacteria; order Sphingomonadales; family Sphingomonadaceae; genus Sphingomonas; species Sphingomonas sp. CFBP8993. The sequence continues at coordinate 461,992 of NZ_JAXCWU010000004.1, forward strand.
TCCTGTGCCGGACGCCCGACGCGTGCGGCGATGCCGGGCCCGGCCACCAGTCCTTCCAGGCAGTCGCCATGGAACGGGCACGCTCCGACGAAATCGTCACCCGCCATGCGGCGGACGCGGATATGCCCCGCCTCCGGGTGCATCCGCCCCGACACCGGCTGGCCATTGACGATGATGCCCATGCCGACGCCGGTGCCGACCGTGACATAGACATGGTCGGACAGGCCACGCGCCGCGCCCCATTGCCCCTCGGCCATCGCGGCGCCGGTCACGTCGGTGTGGATCACCACGCGATCGCCGAACCCCTCGCCCAGCGCGCCGAGCACATCGGCCCCTGCCCAGCCGGGCTTGGGGGTGGCGAGCATATGGCCGTAATCGGCATCGGTCTTGTCGAGCGCGATCGGGCCGAAGCTGCCGATGCCCAGCGCCTCGGGCTGATATTGCTCGTGCCATTCGGCCAACCGCTGGCGCAGCGCCGCCAGGGTCACGGCGGGGGTCGTCGTGGGCAGGCGTTCGGACACCAGGATGTCGCGGCCGCGGCCGATCAATACAATCGATTTCGTTCCGCCCAGCTCGACGCCTGCAACGATACGATCTTCCGCCCCGGCCATTCCTGTCTCCGCGCCCGTTTGATGGGATGTTCTGGCCTTCGCGAGTGCGCGAAAGGTCGGCCTGCGGTCAAGGGCGGGGGCGGGAAAAAGCGATGGTTACAGCGCGGCGAGGCGTGCCATATTGGCCGCGCGCAGGTTGCGGACATGCGCCAGCGCCAGGACCAGGCCCCCCGCCACGGTCAGCACGGTGCCTGACGTCCGCCCCTCAAATCCCAGACCGGCGACCAGCAGCGCCAGCCCGACGGTGCCGATCACCACGGGCGCCACCGACCCGTGCCGCCGCCAGCCGAGGATCAGGGTCAGGCCGCTCAGCGGGATGGCGATAGCCAGCATCAGGACATGAAACAGCTCGCCGACGTTCAGCCAGGTTGATAGCGCAGGCAGGAAGGCGATCGCGACGGGCAACGCCAGGCAATGCAGCAGGCACAGGGCGGATGCGGAAATCGCCAGCCCGTCGAGGTGCCAGCCGGAGGACAGTTCGCCATCGTCGGGGCGGGCCCGCCTGTGCGCGCCCTTGCTGCCATGGATCATATCATCGTGCCTTACCAATCGCCCCCGCGCCTCATATGTAACTTTATATCATTGTTTTCAACCTTTGGCATGATCCCTCTTTAAACTGTATTCCGTATAATCTAGGCTCCTCGCGTCGTGAAAAGAGGATGAGTGATATGGCGAGCCCCCGGCTGTTGTTGTGCGCAGGACTGTCTGCGCTGATCGCGGGCAACGCCTTTGCACAGACCGCCCCAGGGCCTGCCCCCCGCCCCGACTGGGAGAACCCGTCGGTCAACCATATCGGCGCAGAGCCGATGCATACGAGCTTTGCCGGGTTCGAGACCCGCGCCGCCGCCCTGTCCGGCGATGTGGCCAAGTCGCGCTATCACCTGTCGCTGGACGGCCTGTGGAAGGTCCATATGTCCCCCAATCCGGAGGCGCGGCCGGTCGGCTTCGAGGATCCGGCCCGCGACGTGTCGGGCTGGCGCGAGGTGCAGGTGCCCGGCATCCTCCAGGCACAGGGTTTGAGCCGCCCGGTCTTTGTCGGCAGCGGCTATCCCTTTCCGCGCAACGAACCGTTCATCGAACACCGGCTGAACGAGGTCGCCTCCTATCGGCGCGACTTCACGGTGCCTGCGCAGTTCGCCGGACGCCGCCTGCTGTTAAACATCGGCGCAGCGGGGGCCGCCTATTATCTGTGGGTCAATGGGCAGAAGATCGGTTATTCGGAGGACTCCAAGCTCCCCACCGAATTCGACATCAGCCGCGCCGCCAGGCCGGGCAGGAACACGATCGCGATCGAGCTGTATCGCCATTCGGACGGCAGCTATCTGGAGGATCAGGACTTCTGGCGGGTCAACGGGATCGAGCGCTCGATCACCCTCTATGCCGCGCCGCAGACCCATATCCGCGACCTGGGCATCGATGCCGGGCTGACCCATGACTATCGCGACGGCGCGCTGTCGGCCCAGGTCGATCTGGCAGGCGCGGCGGAAGGGACCAGCGTCCGCGCGACCCTGCTCGACGGCAAGCGCACCGTGCTGACCCGCACCGCCACGCCGTCCGGCACCGGCGCGACGATCACCGCCGAGATTCCAGGCGTGAAGCCGTGGAGCGCCGAAGACCCGAACCTCTACACGCTGCTGGTCGAACTGCTCGACGCCAGGGGCAAGCTGATTGAGGCGACCAGCCGCCGCATCGGCTTCCGCACGGTCGAGGTGGCGGGCGGCGAGGTGCGGGTGAACGGGAAGCGGATCATGATCCGCGGCGTCAACCGGCACGAGCATGACCCGCACACCTTCCGCATCGTGTCCGAGGAGACGATGCGGAAGGATATCGAGCTGATGAAGGCCGCGAACATCAACGCGGTCCGCACCTCGCACTATCCCAACGACCCGCGCTGGTACGACCTGGCTGACGAATATGGCCTCTACGTGATGGACGAGGCCAATATCGAGAGCCACGGTTACTTGAGTCTGACCCAGGAAAAGGGCGATCCGACGCTGAACCTGGGGCACAAGCCCGAATGGGCGGCGGCGCATCTCGACCGGGTGCAGCGGATGGTCGAGCGCGACCGCAACCACCCCTCGATCATCTTCTGGTCGCTGGGCAATGAAAGCGGCGTCGGCCCCAATTTCGAGGCGGCGGCGAAGTGGGTCCGCCAGCATGACAAGACGCGGCTGATCAACTTCCTCGGCTATAGCATGAGCGGCTGGCGGCATCCGACCAACGCCTATGTCGACATCTTCGCGCCGATGTATGACGATGTCGAGAAGCTGGCCGATTACGCCACCCGACCCGAATTCACCCAACCGCTGATCCTGTGTGAATATGCCCATGCGATGGGCAACAGCCTGGGCGACTTTCAGGGTTATTGGGATGTCTTCCGCAAATATCCCAAGCTTCAGGGCGGCTTCGTCTGGGACTGGGTCGACCAGACGATGATCCTGAAGGACAAGGCGGGCCGCCCCTATTGGGGCCAGGGGCTGGACTATGATCCCGATCCCAAGGATGCCGGGCTGCACGGCGACGACAGCCCGGTCGGCGACGGCGTGATCCAGTCGGACCGCACCCCCGACCCCGAATATTACGAGATGGCGCATGTCCAGTCGCCGATCCACTTCACCCATGACGGCGGCGGCTGGCAGGTGGTCAACCGCCACGACCATATCGACCTGTCGCGCTTCACGTTGGACTGGGCGGTATTGGAGAACGGCGTCGAGACGGCGCGCGGCAGCATCGCCACGCCTTCGGTCGCGCCCGGAGCCAGTGCACCGCTGTCCTTCACCCTGCCCGCCGCGAAGGACGCCACCGCCGAACGCTCGCTGATCCTGCGCGCCCGGACCAGGGCGGGAGCCATCCCGCCCTTGCCTGCGGGCCATGTCATCGGCTGGGAACAGTTCGCGCTCTCCGCCCCTGTCTTCGCCGCCGTCCCCGCCGGATCGGTCGCGCCGGAGGAAAGCGCCGATGCGATGACCCTGAAGGCAGGCGATGCGGTGCTGGAGATCGACCGGGCGACCGGCCTCGTCCGCCGCTATGCCCGCGACGGCAAGACGCTGCTGACCGGCGGTGCCCCCAATTTCTACCGCGCGCCCACCGACAATGACGTGGGCGCAGGGGTGCCCAAGAGCCATGCGATGTGGCAATATTTCTCCGAGCATCGCCGCCTCGACGCGATCAGTCGCGACGGGAACGCCATCGTCGTCGATCACGACATGGGCGTCGGCTCGGTCAAGATGCAGACCCGCTGGACCATGGCCCTGGACGGCAGCGCGACCGCGACCGTGCGCTTCACGCCGATCCGCGCGACCCTGCCCGATCCGTTGCGCGTGGGCCTGGCCTTCGCAACGCCGGGGCAGCAATTCGGCAAGGTCAGCTGGTTCGGGCGCGGGCCCTGGGAAAGCTATGCCGACCGCAAGACCGGCGCAATGATCGCGCGCTGGGACGGCAGGCTGGCCGATCAGTATCACGACTATGCCCGGCCGCAGGAAAGCGGCAACAAGACCGATGTCCGCTGGGTCCAGCTGACCGGCACCGGCGCGGGCCTGCGCGTGACCGGCGCGCAGGCGCTCTCGGTCAACGCCCTGCCCTTCCCCTATGGCGACCTTGCCATGAAGCCGCCTGCGCAGGCGCACAGTTCGGACATCACCCCCCATGGCGACGGCACGCTGCTGATCGACGCCGCGCAGGCCGGGGTCGGCGGCGACACCGGCTGGAACCTCGATGGCCGCGCGCACATGCCCTATCGCATCGCGCTGAAGCCGCTGACCTACAGCTTCACCATCGGAGCGGCGCGTTGAAATCCCTGCTGACCCTCGCCCTGTTGCTGACCGCCGCCCCGGTCGCGGCACAAACCGTGCCCGACCGGATCGGAAAATCCCTGGCCCTTCGTGAGCAGTGGCAATGGCTAACCCGCGACATCGCGTCGCCCGCCGAGTGGGACGCGGACGGGCGGCATTTCCATTATCGCAAGACGGTGGCGGGCGGCTTCGCCTTCGTCGATGTCGACGCCGCCACCCGCGCCAAGGCCGCCGCCTTCGACGCCGCCGCATTGGCGCCCGCTCTGGGCAAGGCGATGGGCCAGGCCATCGCCCCCTTGCGCCTGCCCTTCGAGCATTTCAGCTATACGCCCGATCGTTCGGCGATCCGCTTCTCGATCGGCTATGACGACACCGTCTATCGCTGCACCCTGGTCCAGCCGGTCTGTTCGGTCGTTCCGCCCGAAAACCCCGGCCGCCCGCGCGGCTTCGGCGTGGTGCGCGACCTGCGCGTGCCCGCCGACAACCATCCGCGCCTGTCGCCGGACGGCAGGCTGGAGGCGCTGGTCCTCGACGACAATCTGGTCGTGCGCGAGGCGAAGGGCGGCAAGGAACTATGGCGCAGCCAGGACGGCAGCCCCGCCAATTTCTACGACCCCGAGAGCCTGGCCTGGAGCCCCGACGGCCGACATATCGCGCTCCAGCGCGTCCGCCCCGGCTATGCCCGCATGGTCACCCGCATCCTCGCCGCGCCGCCGGGCAAGGTCCAGCCCGAGGTGATCCAGCAACTCTATCCCAAGCCCGGCGACGCGGTGGACCAGGAAGCCCCCGTCCTGTTCCGCGTCGCGGACGGCCAGCGGACCGAGATCGACCCCGGTCTGTTCGCCAATGCCTATACCCTGTCCGCGCCGGAATGGCGCGCCGACAGCAAGAGCTTCGCCTTTGCCGACCTGAAGCGCGGCTTCGGTGAGACGAAGATCATCGCCGTCGACGTCGACACCGGCCGGGCGCGCGCCGCCGTCACCGAAACCGCCAGGACCTTTGTCTTCCGCGACCGGATCTGGTCGCATGACGTGAAAGGGCTGGGCCGCGAAATCCTCTGGGCGTCGGAGCGTGACGGCTGGCGGCATCTCTACCTGATCGACGGGACGACCGGCCGGGTCGTGCGCCAGATCACCCGGGGCAACTGGCTGGTTCGCGATATCGCGAAGGTCGATGACGACAAGCGCCAGATATGGTTCTCGGCCAGCGGCTTCGTGCCGGGCGAAGACCCCTATTACAAACACTGGTTCCGGGTCGATTTCGACGGCCGCAACCTGACCCGCCTCACCAAGGAGAATGCGACGCACGAGGTGCGCTTCTCCCCCGACATGTCCACTTATGTCGATGTCTATTCGCGCACCGATAGCCCCGAGACAATGGAGTGGCACGACGCGCGCGACGGACGGCTGATCCAGACGCTGGAAAAGGGCGACATCACCGCGCTGACCGCCGCCGGTTTCCGTCCGCCCGAGCGCTTCACCGCCAAGGGTCGCGACGGCAAGACCGACATTTACGGTCTGGTCGTCCGTCCCCGCGACTATGACCCGGCCAGGCGCTATCCGGTCATCGAGAATATCTATGCCGGGCCGCACGACAGTTTCGTGCCCAAGACCTTCTGGCCGTTCGGCGCCTTCTCCGGCGGCGACAAGGTCATGGGGATGCAGCAGCTCGCCGATCTGGGCTTCATCGTCGTGATGATCGACGGCATGGGCACCGCCAACCGGTCCAAGGCCTTCCACGACGTCGCCTGGAAGAACCTGGCCGATAGCGGCTTTCCCGACCGCATCGCCTGGATGAAGGCGCTGGCCGCCAAGGACCCTGCGGTCGATATCAGCCGCGTCGGCATCTACGGCGGCTCGGCGGGTGGGCAGAGCACGCTGAACGCGCTGCTGTTCCACCCCGAATTCTACAAGGCCGGGGTCGCCTATGCCGGGTGTTTCGACAACCGGATGGACAAGATCGACTGGAACGAACAGTGGCTGGGCTATCCGGTCGACCGGAGCTATCTGGACGCCTCGGGCGTGGTCCATGCCGGGCAGTTGCAGGGCAAGCTGATGCTGGTCGTCGGCGAACAGGATTCCAATGTCGACCCGGCCAGCACGACCCAGGTCGTCGATGCGCTGATCAAGGCGGACAAGGATTTCGACCTCCTCGTCATCCCCGGCGGCGAGCATACCGCCGGGCGCAGCACCGGACCGGTGGCGTACGCGATGCGGCGGCAATACGCCTTTTTCCTGAAGGCGTTGCGCGGGGAGGAGTGACATCCTCCCCGCCCACGCCTATCGCTCGGCGCGCGACAGGTTCCCCTTGGGGATCAAAAGGGAATGGGGTGCGAAACCCCGGCTGCCCCTGCAACTGTAAGCGGCGAGCCATCCGCCATCACGCCATTGGAGCATCGCTCCGAGAAGGCGGCGGACCGGCCCCGACCCGCGAGCCAGGAGACCTGCCCGTCGCGGTCGTCCTTCGGTCGGTCAGGGTGTGCCGGGCGAAACGGGGCTATCCCCGCGCGCGACGACAGCGCCTGTGGAGATATAGCCGTGACCGAGACCGACCCATGCTGAAACCCGCCGCGAACGGCCCCGCCGTTATCGCCTGCAACACCTGCCGCCTGTCCGACGATGCGCGCGAGAATGAGGACGGGCGGCGCGGCGGCGCGCTGCTGGTCGATGCGCTGCGGCGCGTCCAGGCCGCCGACCCCGCTTATGCCGATGTGGCGGTCGAGGAAATGCCCTGCCTGTTCGCGTGCCAGTCCTTCTGCACCGTGCATGTGCGCTGCCCCGGCAAGGTCGGGTACGTGATGGGCAAGTTCGCCCCCGACGACGATTCCGCACGCGCTATCCTGGACTATGCCCGCGCCTATGCCGACAGTGACTGGGGCCAGGTGCCGTACAAGCAGTGGCCACAGGGGGTGAAGGGTCATTTCATCACCCGCACGCCGCCAGAGGGATTTGTCGTCGAATGAGCCCGTTCCCGACCGTCGCCGCGTTCGAGGCCGCCCTGGACAGCCTGAGCCAGCCCGACATGGCGGCCCGCGAAGCGGCGACCGCACGGCAGGGCCAGTTGACCAAGCCACCCCGCTCGCTCGGCCGACTTGAGGATATCGCGATCTTCCTGGCCGGGTGGCAGGGTGTCGAGCGGCCCCGGATCACCAACGGCCGCGCGGTGATCTTCGCGGGCAATCACGGCGTCGTCGCACGCGGGGTCAGCGCCTTTCCGGCGGCGGTGACCGCGCAGATGGTCGCCAATTTCGCCGCCGGGGGCGCGGCGATCAACGCGCTGGCCGCCGCCGCCGGGCTGGCGCTGTCCGTCGTGCCGCTCGACCTCGACCGGCCGACCGCCGACTTCACCACCGCGCCCGCGATGAGCGAGGCGGAATGCCTGGCCGCGCTGTCCGCCGGGGCCGAGGCGGTGGGCGATGCCGACCTGCTCGTGCTGGGCGAGATGGGGATCGGCAACACGACCCCCGCCGCCGCGCTGGCCGCCGCCAGCTTCGGCGGCACGCCTGCCCTTTGGGTCGGTCCGGGCACCGGCGTCGATGCCGACGGCCTGTCGCGCAAGGCGCAAGTGGTGACCGACGGCCTGGAACGTCATCGGCCCCATCTCACCAGCCCGTTCGAAATCCTGCGCCGCCTGGGCGGACGCGAGATCGCGGCGATGGCGGGCGCGGTGCTGGCCGCGCGGTTGAAGCGGATTCCGGTCGTGCTCGACGGCTTCATCGGCACCGCCGCCGTAGCACCGCTGGCCACCGCCAATCCCGACATCACCGCCCATTGCCTGGCGGGGCATTGCTCGGCCGAGCCGGGTCACACGCTGCTGCTCGCCCGGCTGGGGCTGGAGCCCATATTGTCGCTGAACATGCGGCTGGGCGAGGCGAGCGGCGCGGCGGTCGCGGTCGCGGTCATTCGATCGGCACTGGCCGCGCATGACGGCATGGCGACCTTTGCCGAAGCGGGCGTATCGGGCGCGTGACCACGTTCCGCCTGCATCTGCTCCGCCACGGCGAACCCATCCTGGCGGGGCGGATGCTGGGCCGGACCGATAGCCCGGCGACGGCCAAGGGCATCGCCGATTGCAGAGTACGCGGGACGGGACTGGCCGTGACGCGCCGCCTGTCCTCCGACCTATCCCGCGCGCGCGCCTGTGCCGAGGCGATCGGCCCGGCCGAGGTCGATCCGCGCTGGCGGGAACTGGATTTCGGCGCATGGGACGGCATGGCCGCATCTCAGATCGACGCAGGCGCGCTCGCCCGGTTCTGGGACGACCCCGATGCGGCCCCGCCGCCGGGCGGAGAGCGCTGGTCCGATCTGGTCGCGCGGGTCGGGGCCGCGATCGCCGACCTGCCGCCCGAGCCGACTCTGGTCGTCACCCATGGCGGGGCGATGCGTGCGGCACTGCACATCCTGTGCGGCTTCGACGCCCGCGCGGTCTGGGCCTTCGCCCTGCCCTATGCCAGCCTGGTCACGCTGGAGGTGTGGGACGGCGAGCCTCGCTCGGCGCAGGTCAGCGGGCTGGTGACGGCATGAGGACGCTCATCGTCGCGCTCGGTTTCCTGACCCGCCTGCCGATGCCGCGGGTCGAGGCCGACAAGGCCGATTTCGCCCGCGCCATCCGGCTCTATCCGGTCGCGGGGCTGGTCATCGGGGCGATCGTCGCTGGCGCGGGCTGGCTGGGTGCACGGGTCGATCCGTGGACGGGGGCGCTGGCGGCGCTGGTGGCCTGGGTCTGGGCGACGGGGGCGCTTCATCTCGATGGACTGGCCGACCTGTCCGACGGGCTGGGTGCGGCGCATGGCGATCGCTCGCGGTTGCTGGCGGTCATGGCCGATCCGCATATCGGCAGCTTCGGGGTCACCGCACTGGCGTTGCAGTTGCTGGCCAAGCTGGTGCTGCTCCACGCCTTGCCCGCGGCCACATGGCCGGTCCTCGCACTGATCCCGGCGGCGGCGCGCATCGGGCCGCTGGTCTGGGCGCGGATGCTGCCGCCGTTGCGCCCCGGTGGGCTTGGCGCGATGGTCGCGAGCGCGGTGCGGCCGGTCGACATGATCGGCTGGATCATCGCCGCCTTCGCATCGGGGCTGCTCTATCCGCCGCTGGCCGTCGCGCCGCTTGTCATCGTGGCGCTGTCGCTCTGGTTCCGGCACAAGCTGGGCGGCGTCACCGGCGACGTGCATGGCGCGGGCATAGAACTGACCGAGACCGCCCTGTTGCTCGCCGCCGCGCTCTACGCCCTGCCCTGAGCGATCCGCAGCAGCGCGTCGCCATCGACATGCGCCTCCAGCACGGCGGCGATGGCGTCGAGCGCAGCATCGACATCGGCACGGTGGTCCGGCCCGTGCCCCGCCACACCGATCCGCGCCAGCCATGCCGCACGCTGCCCCGCTTGCCCAAGCAGGCCATGGATGTAGCTGCCCGCAACCAGGCCATCGGCGCTGATCGCCCCCTCCGCCCGGCCATCGGCCAGATGCCCCACGGGGCGTGTGGTATCGGGGCCGCTGGTCTGCCCCAGATGGATCTCATAGCCGGAGAACGCCGCGCCCAGCGCCGCGCCGGTGACCGGCCGCACCGTCTTCGCGCCGGTCAGCACCGTCTCGACATCCAGAAGCCCCAGCCCTGCGACGCTGCCCGCCGGGCCCTCGACCCCGTCCGGGTCGGCGACCATGCGCCCCAGCATCTGATACCCCCCGCACAGGCCCAGCACCGGCCGTCCGCGCCGGACATGCGCGGCGATATCGATGTCCCAGCCCTGCGCGCGGACAAAGGCCAGGTCGGCGATGGTCGCCTTCGACCCCGCCAGCACGATCATCGCGGCGTCGGGAATGGGCTGGCCGGGGCGGACCATGACCAGATCGACCTGCCGCTCCAGGCGGAGCGGATCGAGATCGTCGAAATTGGCGATGCGCGGCGTGATCGGACAGGCGATGACCAGCCGTCCACCCGCGCCCGCCATCGGCCGCTCCAGCGCCACCGCATCCTCGCTGGGCAGTCGCGCGGCATCGCCGAGCCAGGGGATCAGCCCCAGCGATCGCCAGCCGGTATGCTCGGCAATCACCGCCATGCCGTCGGCGAACAGCGCGGGGTCACCGCGAAACTTGTTGACCAGGAACCCGCGGATCATCGCGGCATCCGCCGGGTCAATCACCGCCTTGGTCCCGACCAGCGAGGCGATCACCCCGCCCCGGTCGATATCCCCCGCCAGCACCACCGGCACGTTCGCCGCGCGCGCGAACCCCATATTGGCAATGTCGCCCGGACGCAGATTGACCTCGGCGGGCGAGCCTGCACCCTCCACGATCACCAGATCGCACTGCGCCTCCAGACGGCGATAGCATTCGACCACCTCGGGCAGCAGGCCGATCCGCCCCTCGCGCCACCGCGAGGCGGGCAGCATGCCCCGCACCTGCCCGCGCACGATCAGTTGCGAGGTGCGGTCGCCCTGCGGCTTCAGCAGCACCGGGTTCATGTCGACATGCGGGGCGACACGCGCCGCCATCGCCTGGGTCGCCTGCGCCCGCCCGATCTCACCGCCGTCCGGGGTCGCGGCGGCATTGTTGCTCATATTTTGCGGCTTGAACGGGCGGACGGTCAGACCGCGATTGGCGAAAAGACGGCACAGCCCCGCGACCAGCACCGACTTGCCGACGTCCGAACCGGTGCCCTGGATCATCAGACCAGCCATGCGACTGCTCCAGCGATCACCCAGAGCAGCAGGCAGGCGCGTGCATAGATCTGCAACGCCGTGACGATGTCCGCCGGAGCCGCCGCCCGTCCCCCGCGCCCGATCCACGGCTTGATCTGGGTTGCGCCGTCATATGCGACCGGCCCGGCCAGCGCGACGCCCAGCGCGCCCGCCATCGCCGCTTCCGGCCAGCCCGCATTGGGCGAGGCATGGGCGCGCGCGTCGCGCCGCATCACCGCCCAGCCGCCCGCCCCCGCGACGCATACCAGCACACCGGCGATCCGCGCCGGGATCCAGTTCGCCCCGTCATCGATCCGCGCCGCCGCCCAGCCGAACGCCCGCCAGCGCGGTTCCCTGTGCCCGATCATGCTGTCGGCGGTATTGATCGCCTTGTACACCCACACCCCCGGCAGCCCGAGCAGCAACAGCCAGAACAAGGGCGCGACGATGCCGTCGCAAAAGCTCTCCGCCAGCGTCTCGATTGCGGCGCGCGAGACGCCTGCCTGGTCCAGTCGCTCGGTATCGCGCCCCACGACCCGTGCGACGAGGCTGCGCGCGGCGGCAAGATCGCCGCGCATCAGAGCATCCGCCACCGGCCGCACGTGTACGTACAGGCTGCGCTGCGCCAGCGCGGGCCAGGCCAGCACGGCGCTCGCGATCCAGCCCCAGCGGCCGAGCCACACATGGACGGCATGATCCAGCCCCCAGGCGATCCCCCCGGTCAGCGCGATCAGCAGCACCATGGTCAGCACGCCCAGCCCCCGCCGCACGCCTTCGGATCGCTCCGACCCGTTGCCGAGCCGCTCGGCGAAGTTCAGGAAGCGCGCAAAGCCACCCACCGGATGGCCGATGCGCGTATAGAGCCGGTCGGGCCAGCCGATCGCGGCGTCGAGCGCCAGCGCCATCAGGGCCACGGGATCAGCCATGTCGCAATGCCTCGTCCAGTCGTTCAAGATCCGCCGTCGCGGCGGGCACGCCGAAGCGCAGCCGGTTCGGGGCATCGGCAAAGGGGCGGACCAGAATGCCCGCCGCCGCCAGTCGGTGAAAGATCACGGCGGCGTCGGGCGTCTCGACCATGCGGAACAGCGGACACGCCCCCCGCGCCATCAGGCCGTGGCGCGCCAGCACCGCGTCCATCACACGCGCCCGCTCGACCAGCGCGGTCCGGGTCGCCTCGATCCAGGTGCGATCGGCATAGGCCGCGCTGCCCCAGGCGATGGCATGGGCCGATACCGGCCAGTCGCCCAGCAAATCGCGTAGCCGCACGAGGACATCGGGCGCGGCGATCACGAAGCCCAACCGCACCCCCGCCAATCCGAAGAACTTGCCGAACGAGCGCAACACCACCACCCGCTCGTCGCCGTCGAAACCGGGTTCGGGCATCGCGTCGGCAAAGGCTTCGTCCAGGATCAGCCAGCCGCCCGCCCGCGCCTGCGCCGCCGCCAGCCGGGCGAGGTGCTCTGGCGAACGATAAACGCCGTCAGGATTGTTGGGATTGGCGAGGAGCAGGCTGCCCGGTCGCCCCGTCCAATCGTCCAAGGCGGCGTGATCGACATGGGCGGCGGCAATGGTGCCGTGCGTCCCGTAAGTGGGCTGCACCGCGACGATCGGCTGCGCCATGCCGAGCAGCGGCAGCAGCCGAAGCGCCATCTCGCTGCCCGGCACCGCCGCCACCCGCTCGACAGGCACGCCGAAATGCGCCGCCGCCAGGGCCTCCAGCCGGGCGAGTGCGCTGCGATCCGGCAAGGGGGCGGCGTCGACCGCAAGTCCCTCGGGCGCCGTCCATGGCACCGGATTGATCCCCGTCGACAGGTCCAGCCATGGCTCCATCACCTGGGAGAACAACGCCCTGGCCGCGTCGATCCGGCCGCCATGATGGGTCAGCGCGCCCATTTCCGCTTGCGTCATCGTGCCACTCCCGCGATGCGGTTGGGCATGACGAAGCCCCGAACCATATTGGTCCTCGGCGGCGCGCGGTCGGGCAAGAGCCGCCACGCGCAGGCGCTGGCCGAGGCGATGACGCCCACCGGCTGCTTCATCGCCACCGCCCAGGCCTGGGACGACGAGATGCGCGACCGCATCGCGCGGCACCAGGCCGATCGCGACGAACGCTGGACGACGGTGGAGGCGCCGCTGGCGCTGGCCGAGGCTATTGCCGCGCACAGCCGCGCCGACCGGGTGCTGCTGGTCGATTGCCTGACGCTGTGGCTGACCAACCTGCTGCTCAGCGAAGCGGACATGGCGGCGGCGGGCGAAGCGCTGGTCGCCGCGCTGGCCGACGCGCCGGGCCCGGTGGTACTGGTCAGCAACGAGGTCGGTTTCGGCATCGTGCCCGACAATGCGCTGGCCCGGCGATTCCGCGATGCACAGGGCACGCTCAACCAGCGGCTGGCGCGGATGTGCGACGCGACCGATCTGGTGGTGGCGGGGCTGCCCCTTCGCCTTTCAGGAGAGAAATGATGCGAACCGATGCCGAACATGCCGAGCGCATGGCGAAGAAAAAGGCCGCGCAGGACAGCAAGGTCGCCGCGCGCGACGCCGAAAAGGGCCTGATCATCGTCCATACCGGCAAGGGCAAGGGCAAGACCACCGCCGCGCTCGGCATGGTGATCCGCGCAGTCGGCCACGGCATGCGCGTCGGCATGGTCCAGTTCGTGAAGGGCGCGATGACCACCGGCGAGGCCGCCGTGCTGGCGCGCTTCCCCGAGGTCGATTTCCACGCGATGGGCGAGGGCTTCACCTGGAACACCCAGGACCGCAGCCGCGACATCGCCACCGCGCGCACGGCGTGGGACGAGGTAAAGCGGATGATCGCCGATCCGTCCTATGACCTGATCGTCGCGGACGAGCTGAACATCGTCTTGCGTTACGATTATCTGCCGGTCGACGAAGTGCTGGAGGTGCTGGCCACCAAGGGGGCGATGACGCATGTCGTGATTACGGGCCGCAACGCGCCCGACGCGCTGATCGCGGCGGCCGACTTGGTGACGGACATGACGCAGGTGAAACACCCCTTCCGCGAACAGGGCGTTAAGGCGCAAAGGGGGATCGAGTTCTAGCCCCATATCAAGGGGATACAGCCACGGGCGGCATAGCTCGCGGCCCTGCCCTCCCCCAGCCCCTCCCGCCTGCGGGAGGGGAGATGCCTGGAGTAGAGCGATATGCCTTAAGCCCCTCCTCCCGGCAGGGGGGAGGGGTTTGGGGTGGGGGCGAAGCCGCGGGCGACGCAACTTGCGGCCAAGCCCTTCCCTACCCTGGTTCCGAGTGAAAGATGCCCCCGGCGTGACCGACCCACAACGCCCCTGCGAGAGGGGCCAAGCCTGTGGCGAGGGGAAACGCATCAAACCCCTTCTCCCGACAGGGGGGTGGGGCTTGGGGTGGAGGCCCGGCCCGGGGCGATGCCCTCCCCCGCCAGATCGCCGCCGCGCCGCAGCAGATACACATCCATGATCCACCCATGCGCCCGCCGCAGTTCGGCCCTGCGCGCGACGATCCGCTCCGCCACATCCGCCAGCCGTCCGGCCTCGACCGCCTGCTGCGCCATGCCCAGATACGCCCCCCACCAGATCGCCGCATCCGACTGGTCCAACGTGGTGAACGCACATCCTCCGTCCAGCATCACCGCCACGCTGTCCGCCCCCTCGGGCCAGCCCCCCTCGCGCAGGCGTCGCCCGGTCGTCACCATCACCGGCGCGCCCACCGCGTTGAACGGGATGGCGTGCGCCGCGCACAGCAGTTGCAGGCTGGTGATCCCCGGCACCACCGTCACCCGCTCGACCGCGATCAGCCGCCGAGCGATGCGGATCGTGCTGTCGTAGAGCGAGGGATCACCCCAGACCAGCAATGCCACCCGGCCACCCTCGGGCAGATGCGCGGTGATCTCCGCTGCCCAACATGACGCGATCGCGTCATGCCAGCGTTCGACATTGTCGAGGTAATCCCCCTCGCCCGCCCGCACCGGCAGGTCGAATTCGATCACCCGCGTCGCTGCCCCCGCCAGCACCTGCGCGCAGATGTCGCGGCGCAGGTCGATCAGTTCGGCCTTGTCCGCCTTGCGCGGCAACAGGATCAGGTCGGCGGCGCGCATCGATGCCTCGGCCGCGCGGGTCAGGTGGTCGGGGTTGCCGGTGCCGATGCCGATCAGGTCGAGATGGATCACAGATCCTCCATCAACGGACCATAGAGGATCAGCGCCGCCTTGTCCGACACGCCCTTTGCCAGTTGCTCCGCCAGGGCGCCCACGGTCGAACGGGTCAGCCGCTGGTCGGGACAGCCGACATGTTCGGCCATCAACGCGGGCGTCCGGGGCGGCAGGCCGTGCGCAACCAGCGCCTCGACCAGCGCGGGAAAGGTGCGCTTCGGCATGAACACCACCGTCGTCGCCCCCGCATCGGCCAGCGCCGCCATGTTGCGATCGGCGGGCAGCGCGCCAGTCACGTCATGGCCGGTCACGAACTGCACCCGCCGTGCCTGGTTGCGCCGGGTCAACGGCAAGCCCGCCGCGGCGGCCGCCGCGCTTGCCGTGCTGACGCCGGGCACGATCTCGAAGGGGATTGCGGCAGCCTTCAGCGCCAGGATCTCCTCCTCCAGCCGTCCGAAGATGCCGGGATCGCCCGACTTCAGCCGCACCACCCGTTTTCCGCTGAGGGCATGATCGACCAGCAGGCGGTCGATCTCGCCCTGCTTGGGCGAGGCACGACCGGCGCGCTTGCCGACCGCGACCAGCTCGGCATCGGCGCGGGCGTGGCCCAGCATCGGCCCGGCGGCGAGGTCGTCGAACAGCACGACGTCCGCCTCGGACAGACAACGCACCGCCTTCAGCGTCAACAGCTCGGGGTCGCCCGGCCCCGCACCGACAAGGGATACGAACCCGCTCACCACCAGCGCGCCACCAGATGGAAGAAGGTGCCAGTGACCTGCCCCCGCCGCGATCCGGTCTCGGGCACCGCTTCCCCCTGCGCATCCACGACATGGGCAAGGGCGGCATCGGGCTGTTCGAGCACGGTCGAATAATGAAACTCATGCCCGCCCAGCACCGCACCCTCGGGCATCCCCGCCACTTCGCCCAGCAGGGTCGCACGGCGATAACCGAGATGCATCCTGCGCCTGGCATAGCTGGTCACAAGGCCGAGCAGCCCCGCCATGCGGTGGCTCACCCCCTCGGCATCGACCAGCGCTTCGCCCAGCGCCATGTAACCGCCGCACTCGCCATGGATCGGCTTGGTGGCGGCATGGGCGACAAGCCCCGCTCGGAACGTCTCCGCCGCCGCAAGCCGTCCGGCATGGAGTTCCGGGTAGCCGCCGGGCAGCCAGACCAGATCGGCCGACGCGTCGGGGGCTTCGTCGGCCAGCGGCGAGAAGGGCAGGATTTCCGCCCCTGCGGCGCGCCAGCCCTCCAGCATATGCGGATAGACGAAGGAAAAGGCCGCATCCTGCGCCAGCGCGATACGCTGCGCCGGCGGTGGCGGGAGCGTGCCGGATGCGGCGGCGAAGGGCTTGGCATAGGCCGCCGCGCGCACCGCCTCCAGATCGACATGCGCCGCCAGGAACGCCGCATAGTCGCCGATCAGCCGGTCGAGTTCGGGATGCTCGACCGCCTGTACCAGCCCCAGATGCCGCTCCGGCAGGACCAGATCGCCGCGCCGGGGCAGCGCCCCGAACACCGGCAGGCCGATCTCCTCGAAACCCAGTCTAGCCAGCCGCTCGTGACGCGGGCTCGCCACGCGGTTCAGGATCACCCCCGCCACGCGCAGTTCGGGATCGTAACGCGCGAAGCCCAGCGCGGTGGCCGCCGCCGACTGGGCCTGGCCCGATACGTCGATGACCAGGATCACCGGCCAACCCATGCGCCTGGCCGTCTCCGCACTGCTCCCCATGCCGGTCGCGCCGGGCCTGGCAACGCCATCGAACAGCCCCATCGAGCCCTCGGCCAGCACCAGTTCGGCGTCCGCGCCGCGCTGGCCGAGCGTGTCGAGCAGCGCGGCGGGCATCGCCCAGCCGTCGAGGTTGAACGACGCCCGCCCGCACGCCGCCCGGTGAAAGGCGGGGTCGATATAGTCGGGGCCGCTCTTGAACGGCTGCACCCTCAGCCCCGCATCGCGAAACGCGCGCAGGAGGCCCAGCATCACCGTCGTCTTGCCGGTGCCCGAGGCGGGCGCGGCGATCATCAGGCCCGGAGTCGTCATGGACGTCATGCCAGCGTGTTCCCGGGACGATAGCGGCGGTCATAGCCCTCCGCATACAGCTTGCTCTCGGCGAAATCGCTGGTGGCAAGGACGCGGCCGACCAGGATCAGCGCGGTACGCTCCGGCCCGTCGGCGGCAGCCTCCTCGATGGTGGCCAGCGTCGCGCGGACGATGCGCTGCTCGGGCCAGCTCGCGCGCCAGACGATCGCGACCGGGCAGTCCGCGCCGTAATGCGGGGTCAGGTCGGCGACGACCTTCGCCAGGTTGTGGATCGACAGGTGGATGGCCAGCGTCGCGCCGGTCGCGGCGAAGGCGGTCAGCGTCTCCCCCTCGGGCATGGCGCTGGCGCGGCCGGGCGTGCGGGTCAGGATCACCGACTGGGCGATGCCGGGCAGGGTCAGCTCGCTCTCCAGCACCGCCGCCGCCGCGAAGGACGGCACGCCCGGCGTCACCGAGACGGGGATGCCCAGTTCGCGGATTCGCCGCACCTGCTCGCCCATCGCCGACCAGATCGACAGGTCGCCCGAATGGAGGCGGGCGACGTCCTGCCCCCTGGCGTGCGCATCACGAATTTCCGCCATGATCTCGTCGAGCGTCATCGGCGCGGTGTTCACGATTTTCGCATCCGGCGGGCAATGCGCCAGTACCGCCTGCGGAACCAGCGACCCGGCATAGAGGCAGACCGGGCAAGCCGCGATCAGGTCGCGCCCACGCAGGGTCAGCAGGTCGGGGGCACCGGGTCCGGCGCCGATGAAATGGACGGTCATTGGTCAGGTCCTTGAGCCATGGCGCAGGTCGCCATGCGGTCGGCGGAAATCACGCGGGTCACGATGATCCGCGCCCCCGCCCCGGCGGCGGCGAGCGCCACCGCCTCGGCGACGCTGCCGACGCCGCGATGGATCAGGCTGAGGTCGGAGCGGGTGGGTGTGTCGATGCCGTTCAGCGCGGCGGCGGGAATGACGGTCACGGACAACCCCTCCCTCTGCGCGAATCCGGCAATCAGGGCGGCGCGATCCTCCGGCACGGCAAGGCGATCGGGCCGTACGCCCATCGCGGCCAGCGCGTCGCGAAAGGAAGCCTCCGTCGCCGTCGCGCGGCATCCGAAACCCGCGATCACCACGCGACCCGCCATTGCACGATGGGATAGCTCGCCTTCCAGCCGCGCTTGGTGCCGAGCGGCCGGGCCTGTGCCAGTTCGATGCGCAGCAACTCGCCGCCGAAGCGCGATTGGCACTGGGTCAGCAACGCCTCGGTTTCCAGCGTCACCGCATGCGCGACGAGGCGACAATGGGGCAGCATGCGCAGGGCCTCGACCAGTTGCGGCGACAGGCCGCCGCCGACGAACACCGCATCCGGGTGCGGCCGGTCGGCTAGGCCCGTGATCGCGTCGCCCTCGACCAGGTCCAGCCGCTCGACACCCAGCCGCGCGGCATTGGCGCGGGCACGGGCGAGCCGGGCGGGATCACGCTCGAAACCGACCGCGCGGGTGGTGGGGTTGCTGAGCAGCCATTCGAGCGCGACCGATCCCGATCCCGTCCCGATGTCCCACAGCAACTCGCCCGGACGCGGGGCGAGCGCCGACAAGGCAAGTGCGCGGACCGGGCGCTTCGTGATCTGTCCGTCATGCGCGAACCAGTCATCGTCCAGCCCGCTTGCGCAGGGCAGGACGCGGCCCGGCCCGACAGGCTCGATCGCCACTGCGACCGGGTGGGCGATGTCGGTCCAGTCGAGCATGTTCGCCGCCACGCGCCGGACGCGCTCGCGCGGGCCGCCCAGCGCCTCCAGCACGGTCAGCGCGCTGCCGCCGAAACCCTGTTCGGCCAGCCACGCCGCCAGCGCTGTCACCGACGCCCCGTCGCGCATCAGCGCCAATAGTCTTTGCCCAGGCGCCAGAAGCGGGCGCAGCGTCTCGACCGGCCGGGCGTGGAGCCCGACGCCCTGGATCGTCTCCACCGGCCAGCCCAGCCGCGCCGCCGCCAGCGACAAAGTGGACGCGGCCGGATAGGCCACCCATTCGCCCGGATCGAGATGGCGGGTCACCACCGAACCCGCCCCGAACCAGAAGGGATCGCCCGATGCGAGCATCACCACCCGCTCTCCGCGCCGTTCCAGCAGCATCGGCACGCCATCGGCAAAGGGGATAGGCCAGACGATCCGCTCCCCCCCACCCCGCCCGCCCAGCAACGACAGGTGACGGGCTGCGCCCATCACGCTATCGGCGGCATCGATCGCGGCGCGTGCGGGGGCGGTCAGGCCGTCCCAGCCATCCTCGCCGATCCCGACGATCGTCAGCCACGCCTGGGAGTCAGCCATGCGCCATATCCTTCTGCTCGGCGGCACGACCGAGGCGAGCGCGCTGGCCACCGCGCTGGCCACGCGCGGCGAACATGCGGTGCTCAGCTATGCGGGCCGCACCGACCATCCGCGTGCGCAGGCCATTCCCACGCGGGTGGGCGGGTTCGGCGGTATCGAGGGGCTGGCGGAATATCTGACCCGCGAGGGCGTGACCCATCTGGTCGACGCCACCCATCCCTTCGCCGCGCGGATCAGCGCCAATGCCATCGCGGCGGCGGAACTGGCCGGTGTGCCGCTCCTCGCCTTGACCCGCCCCGCCTGGGAGGCGGGACCCGGCGACCGCTGGATCCGCGTTGCCGATACGGCGGAAGCGGTCGTCGCGTTGGGTACCGAGGCGGCGCGCGTCTTCCTGGCACTCGGTCGCCAGACCATCGGCGATTTCGGCCATGCGACGCAGCATTTCTACCTGCTGCGCTTCGTCGATCCCGCCGCGCCGCCCGCGCTGCCGCACCATCATCTGGTGGTGGATCGCGGCCCCTTCACGCTGGCGGGCGAACTGGCGCTGCTGCGCGAACACCGGGTCCAAGTCGTCGTCGCCAAGAATGCGGGCGGCTCGGGCGCGCGGGCGAAGCTGGATGCGGCGCGCGCACTGGGCCTGCCGGTCGTGATGATCGACCGGCCTGCCATACCAGACCGGCCGCAGGCGAGCAGCGTCGCGCAGGTGCTGGACTGGCTGGATCACCGTGTCGTCCGGGGGGTGTAGAGGATCGGCCGGCCCGCATGCGGGATCGTCCGCGTACGACTGGACCCGATGATGACGACGGTCCGCATATCGGCCATCTCGCCGCGCGCATCGGGCAGGGGCACGATGCGCAAATGCTCTTCCGGGGTGGAGACGGCACGGGCGAACAGCACCGGGCGATCGTCGCCGCACGTCTCACGCAGCAGCGCAAAGGCCGCGTCCAGCGCATCGGGCCGCGCCTTGGACCGGGGGTTGTACAGCGCAATGGCGAAATCCGCCTCCGCCGCGAGCGCCAGCCGCCGCTCGATCAGCGCCTGCGGCTTCAGATTGTCCGACAGGTTGATCGCGCAGAAATCATGCCCCAGCGGCGCGCCCGCCCGCGCGCTGGCCGCCAGCATCGCGGTGATGCCGGGCAGGACGCGAATGTCGAGGTCGTGCCAGCGTCTGGGGTCTTCCTCCACCCGCTCGAAGATCGCCGCCGCCATGGCGAACACCCCCGGATCGCCCGACGATACGACGACGACGCGCCGCCCGTCCTCGGCCATTTCCAGCGCATGGAGAGCCCGGTCGCGCTCGACGCGGTTGTCGCTGGCATAGCGGGTCAGGCCGGGCCGCTCGGCCACGCGCGCGACGTAGGGGATGTAACCGACGACATCGGTCGCCTCCGCCAGCACCGCCGACACTTCGGGCGTCACCATGTCCTCCGCGCCCGGCCCCAGTCCGACGACGACCAGCCAGCCGCTCATGGCCGTCGCCCCTGGCCATGGATCAGCGCGATCGAGAAATAGGGGGCGGGCGCGTCCTCCACCTGTGACAGACGACGGACGCGCTCCCCGGCCTGGGCGGCATGTTCGACCAGCCAGGCCTGATCCTCCCGTCCGGCCGCCGCGATGGCACGGCGCAGCTTGGGCAGGTGGCGGCCGATCTTCATGACGACCAGCGCGTCGGTCTCGGCGATGCGGCGGGTCAGTTCCGCCTCGGGCAGGGTCGCCATCGCGACGGTCAGCACATCGTCGCCCCATGTGATCGGCGCGCCGCTGGCGGTCCAGGCGCCCGACATGCCGGTGATCCCCGGCACGACCGCGACAGGCGCGTGCGGCCGCAACCGGCTGTGCAGGTGCATGAACGAGCCGTAGAAGAACGGATCCCCCTCGCACAGCACCACCACATCCTCGCCGCCCTGCACCAGCGACAGGATGTGCGCGGTGCACTGCGCATAGAAGGCCGACAGGCATTCGTTATAGCGCGGGTCGGTGAACGGGATCTCCGTCGTGACCGGATAGTCCATCGGATATTCCACCGCATCGTCGCGCAACATGCCCTCGACGATGGTGCGCGCATGGCCGCGCCGTCCGCTTTTGCGGAAATAGGCGACATGCCGCGCCCCGCGCACCAGCCGGTCGGCGCGCACGCTCATCAGGTCCGCCGCACCCGGCCCCAGGCCGACGCCGTGGATCGTACCGACCGTCATTCGGCGCGGCTCGCCAGCGCGTTGATCGCCGCGACGGTGATCGCGCTGCCGCCGGGGCGTCCCTTCACGATGGCGCACGGCACGGGCTGCGCCTCCCACAGCGCATCCTTCGACTCCATCGCGCCGACGAACCCGACCGGACAGCCGATGATCGCCGCCGGGCGCGGGCAGTCGGGGTCTTCCAGCATGGTCAGCAGATGGAAGAGCGCGGTCGGCGCATTGCCGATCGCGACCAGCGCGCCCGCCAGATGCGGCCGCCACAGCTCCAGCGCGGCCGCCGAGCGGGTCGTGCCCATCTCCCGCGCGAGCGCGGGCACGGCGGGATCGCGCAGCGTGCAGATCACCGGATTGTCGGCAGGCAGGCGAGCGCGCGTGACCCCCTCGCTGACCATATGCGCGTCACACAGGATCGCCGCGCCATTCGCCAGCGCCTGCCGCCCCGCCACTGCAAAGCCGTGCGAGAAGTGGATGAAGGGCGCGAGTTCGACCAGCCCGGCGGCATGGATCATGCGCACCGCCACCGGCTCTTCCTCCGCATCGAAGCGGCCCAGCTCCGCCTCGGCGCGGATGATGGCAAAGGACTGGCGATAGATCGCCGCGCCATCGGTTTCGTAAGTGTACGGCATCAACAGGCTCCGAGAAGCGCGACCGCCCGCTCGGGCGTCAATCCGGTGTGAAGGGGCGCGGCCCCGGCGCGGGCGTCTCTGGCCAGATCGAAAGCCCCCTCCCGCCCGGTCAGCACCCAGTCCGCCGCCCGTGCCCGCGCGCAGCCCTTCGCGCAACCCGATATGTGCAGGCGGCCCTTGACCAGCGGTGCGAGGCGGGCGGCGAGATCGCGGGTTTCGACACTGGCCTGCGGACAGGCGGGCGCGCCGACACAGGCGTCGACATGCAGGATGGGGGCATCTTGCAGGACCATGCCCTTGGCGGGGGTGGGGGCAATATTCTCGACCAGCAGCATCCGCCACGGGGTCAGGCGGATGGGTGCACGTCGATCGCCCGCAAAGGCACCCAACCGTTCCGCGTCGATACGACCAAAGGGAAGACCATAGACCGCGCCCATCGGATGCGCGCCGGGGCCCAGCGGCGTGGTGGAAGGTGCAGGCTTCGCGTCGCCCGTCGCCCATGCCGGAAGAAGGGCCGCATGGCGCGCCATCCTGCCCGCATCATGGCCACCGCTGTCAACGAACCAGTGCGCCAGCCGGATCAGCCCCTCGACCGCATTTTCCCGGGCGACGATCACGCCGGTCGCTCGCCCATCGGCGCGGAGCAGCAATTCGCCCGTGGCCGTCCGCTCAATCCGGAAATCGCCGGGCGCATCGCCCAGCATCGGCGCAGGGCCCGCATCGACCACGAAGCCGACCTTGCCCGGCAGGTCGGGCAGATCGGCCAGCCGCGCGCACAGCCCGGTCGCGATGACATGGCTATCGTCGCCCTCGCGCCATTCCGGCTGGACGAGCATCGCGCCCCGCCCCTCCCGCACCGGATCGGGATCGACCAGTTCCAGTGCCTGCAATTCGGCGAGCATGTCGGGCCAGCTTTCCTCGCTGGCACCCCGGATTTGCAGGTTCGCGCGCGCGGTCAGGTCGATCTGGCCATTGCCGTGGCGGAGCGCCGCCCGACACAGCCCCTCGACCTGTTCGGCCGTCAACCGACCCAGCGGCGGACGAACCCGGACGAGCAGTCCGTCGCCCGCCATCATCGGTCGCCACGCATCGGGGCACCAGCCCTTGACCTCGAACCCGCTCATGCCGCGCCGTCCAGCATCGCCAGCACCGAGTTGCGCCGCGTCCGCCACAGTCCCGCCTCGTAAAGCGCCGCGAACCGCGCCTCCATCGCCGCGAGCGCCGCCGGGTTGGCCTGCGCCATGAAGTCGCGCACCGCGTCCTGCGCCAGCGTCGCGTCCCAGTACAGGTCGATCAGCGCGGCGGGGACCGCGTCGGCCAGATGCGCGAAGCTGCCCAGATGGTCGAGCGTCGCGGCGATCTCGGCCGCACCCCGAAAACCATGCGCCATCATCCCCGCCACCCAGCGCGGGTTGGCGGCGCGGGCATGGACGGTACGGGCGATCTCCTCCGCCAGCGTCCGTGCCTTGGGATTGGCGGGGTCGCGCGTGTCGAGATGATAGAGCGAGGCCGCCCCCTCCCCCAGCGCTGCCCGTGCCGCCGCGAAGCCCGCCTGATGCGCCGCATAATCGGCGGCCAGCAGCAGGTCGCTTTCGGGAAGGTCATGGAGATGGACGAACGCCTGCGCCCCCGCCACCCGCGCCGCGATCCCCTCCGCATCGCGCCGGTCGCCGTCGTCGAGCGCCGTCGCCGAGGCGGCGAGCCAGCTCTGCCCCGCCTCGATCCGCGCCGCCTCGTCATAGCCTGCATTCGGGTCCAGCCCGATGCCATAGCGACCCGGCGCGGGGCCATAGACGCGCGGGGTCGCCTGGCCGACATAGGGGTTCCAGTCGGACGCTTCCTCGCGCGCGGCCAGCGCGCGCACCGCCTGCCCGAACAGCGCGACCAGATGGGGGAAGGCATCGCGGAACAGCCCCGACACGCGCAACGTCACGTCGACACGCGGCCGGTCGAAGCGCATCAGCGGCATCACCTCGAACCCCGTTACCCGCTCGGAGCGGTGGTCCCAGACCGGCTCGACCTCGATCAGGTGGAGCGCCATGGCAAATTCCTCACCCGCCGTGCGCATCGTCGCCGAACCCCAGAGATCGACGATCAGGGTGCGCAGGTGATCGCCCTCCTCCTGCATGTGACGGCGGATCAGTTCCTCGGCGAGCTTGACGCCCTGGAGATGCGCTGCACGGCTCGGCACCGCGCGGGGATCGATGGCGTACAGGTTGCGGCCCGTGGGCAGCACATCGGCGCGCCCTCGGTACGGTGAGCCCGAAGGCCCCGCCGCGACGCGCTTGCCATCCAGCCCGGCCAGCAATCCCGTCCGCTCCGCCGCGCCCTGCTCGCCGCGCCCGAAGATGTGGAGCCCCTCGCCGAACTGGCTGTCCTTCACATCGCAGACAAAGGCGTCGATCCGGGCGAGCGGATCCTCCGCCCCCGCCAGCCCAAGCGTATCGCCCAGCCCGACGCTCTCCGCCTCCTCGGCGATACTGGCGCGCAGCCGGTCGCGGCGCGCGGGGTCGAGGCCGTCGGCATTGGCGTATTCGTCGAGCAACGCCTCCAGCCGCCCCAGCCCCGCACCCGTCCTGGCCTGTACCAAAGCCGGGGGGACATGGCCGATCGTCACCGCGCCCAGCCTTCGCTTGGCCTGCGCTGCCTCGCCCGGATCGTTGACGATGAAGGGGTAGAGGACCGGCCAGTCGCGGGTCAGCGCCTCGGGCCAGCAGGCGTCGGACAGCGCCACCGCCTTGCCGGGCAGCCATTCCAGCGTGCCATGCGCGCCGACATGGACCAGCGCGTCGATGCCCCGCGCCCGAAGCCAGAGATAGAAGGCGACATAGGAGTGGCGCGGGCAGCGCGAGAGGTCGTGATAGTCATCCGCCCGTGCCTCGCGGCGACCCCGCTCGGGCTGAAGCGCGACGATGGCCTTGCCCAATTCCAGCGCGGGAAAGTGGAAGGCGTCCCCATCGACCAGCGGATCCGCCTCGGCCACACCCCAGCTTTCCAGCAGGTCGGCGCGTAGGGACTCGGGCAAGGCGGCAAGCGCCTCGCGATAGGCGGCGACCGGCCATGTCATCCGGTTGGCGAGCAGCGCGGCGGGCAGGTCGGCCTGTGCCTCCACATCATAACCGGCGTCGCGAAGATCATTCAGGATCGCATCCGTCGAGGCAAAGCCGTCCAGCCCCACGGCATGTGCCGCCTGCCAGTCCTTGCCCGGATAGGTCGACAGCAGGACCGCCAACCGCCGTTCCACCGCAGGAGTCGCGGCAAGCCTCGCCCAGCCCGCCACCTTGTCCGCCACCGCCGCGATCCGTGCGGGCTCGGCACGGTGCAGGCGCAGGGCGATGTCGAAATCGGGATCGCGCTCACCCGGTTGCTTGAAGCTGACCACACCGGCGAAGAGGCGTCCGTCGATTTCGGGCAGGACGACGTGCATGGCGAGGTCGGCGGGCGACAGGCCGCGTGCCGACCCCTCCCAGCCCTGCCGGTCGCTGGTGGCGAGCGCGACCTGGAACACCGGCACGCCTGCACCGTCCAGCGGGGTGGTGTCATCCTCGCCGCGCGCGGAGAAGGCGGTGGCGTTGATGATCGCGGCGGGGGTCAGGGCCTTGACCCAACGCGCGATCCAGGGGCCTGCGCCTTCGGCCTTCAGCGAAGGGACGAAAAGGGCAACGGGGTCGAACCCGCGCTCGGTCAAGGCGGCGTGGAGGGCCGCGATGGGCTCCAGGTCGGCAGCGGCAAGATAGGCGCGGTAGAAGGTCAGCAGGATGCGGGGGCGGTCTTGGCGCAGAAGAGCGGCGGCAGGGCAGGAAGGGCCTTCAGGAGTCCAGCCGCCGACGGGGGCGATCAGAGGCGGGGTCGCTTGGGGCGAGGCCCCTCCCCCATCCCCTGCCGCCTGCGGGAGGGGCGTGTGTGTGGTGGGCGCTTGCACTTCTTCAAACGGTTCGCTCGCGTCAGCGACCGGACGCGTGCTTCCAAATCCCGCGCGTCCCGCACCACGATAGCCCCTCTCCCGGCAGGGGGAGGGGTTGGGGAGGGGCAAGGCCCCAGGCAACACCGTCTCGGCAAGTACCCCCAAGGCAACACCCGCCGCCTGCGCTCCCCCCGCATCGCACAGCGCCCCCAACCGCCGCACCACCGCCTCCTCGACGGTAGACGCCGCCATCAGCCGCCGGTCCTCACGCCCGTCCGCCGCCAGCACCACCAGCGCTATCCCCCGCTCCCGCGCCAGCCGCTCGACCTCGCGCAGGCCATAGTCCCAATAGGCCGCCCCGCCGATCAGCCGGATCAGGATCGCCTTCGCATGCACCAGGGTCTGCTCGACATAGGTGTCGACCGACAGCGGGTGGACCAGCGTCGCCAGATTGGCGAGCCGCAGCGACCAGAGGAATCCCCCCGCCCGCCAGCCCGCCGCAAAGGCGCTTAGGTCGCTGTCGGAGAAGGACAGCACGACCACGTCACCGGGGCGCTGCCCCAGATCCTGTGGAACCGCCTGTTCCTCCAGCCCATGGCTCTCGCGAAAGACGAGATGCACTGGTCTCAGCCCTTCAGCACGGCCTCGATCGCGGCGCGGTCGATCCGGTCATGCTCGGCGATGACGACCAGTTGCGTGCCGCGCGGCTCGCCCGCACCCCATGGGCGATCATAGCTGGTGCGGACCCGGCGGCCGACCGCCTGGACCAGCAGCCGCATCGGCTTGCCTGCCACGGCCGCATAGCCCTTCACGCGCAGGATATCCTGCTGCTCGGCCAGAGTCACGATGCGCTGCGTGATCGCCTCGGGACTGTCCACCTCGCCCAGCATCACCGAGATGCTGTCGAAATCGTCATGCTCGTGATCGTCCGCGCCGTCATGGTGCGAGGGGCGCGCGGCGATGTCGTCCTCGGCGGCCGCTTCCAGGCCCAGCACGATCTCGGCGGAGACGATGCCGTCGACCGCCTCGACCATGGGCAGCGGGCGCGGGGCTTCGGCGGCGATGATCGCGCGCGCCTTCGCGACGCCCTCCGGCCCGGCCAGGTCGGCCTTGGTCAGCAGGACGATATCGGCACAGGCGAGCTGGTCCTCGAACACTTCGGACAGCGGGGTTTCATGGTCGAGGCTGGGGTCGGCGGCGCGCTGCGCCTCGACCGCGTCGAGATCGGGGGCGAAGCGGCCCGCCGCGACGGCCTCCGCATCGGCCAGCGCGACCACCCCGTCCACCGTGATGCGCGAACGGATGGCGGGCCAGTCGAACGCCTTGAGCAGCGGCTTGGGCAAAGCGAGGCCCGACGTCTCGATCAGGATGTGATCGGGCCGCGGCTCCATCGCCAGCAGCTTTTCGACCGTCGGGATGAAGTCGTCGGCGACGGTGCAGCAGATGCAGCCATTGGCCAGCTCGACGATATTTTCCGCCGGACAATCGGGAATCGCGCAGGATTGCAGGATGTCGCCGTCGACGCCCAGCGTGCCGAACTCGTTGACGACCACCGCCAGGCGACGACCGCCCGCATTGCGGATCAGGTGGCTGATAAGCGTGGTCTTGCCCGCACCCAGAAAGCCGGTGACGATGGTGACGGGGACCTTGCTGAGGTCACGCATGGTAATTCTCCGACGCGCCGGACGAGCGAGCGCGGACACGGGACCTGTCGCCGAAGCGGTGACGAACGGGCGCGCGACATGCGTCCGCCCCGCTGACCGGCGACCGATGCGGCCCCGGCCGCATGGCTTCGTCGCTCCCCGACGGAGAACCGTGCCCCGACCACCCCCTGGGTCCAGGCAAGAGCGACCATGACGCCGGCAGGTCTCCTGGCTCGCGGGTCGAAGCGAAGGGATGCGCCTTCCCGGATCACTCCAGTGGCCGTGCCTCCAACAGCACCAGCATCGCTCGCTCACCGCTTACAGTTGCAGGGACAGCCGGGGATTTGCACCCCATTCCCGTTTGAAGCCCCAAGGGGCACCGGCGCGATCTTCGGGAGTTTTCGCCCCCGATGTGCGGCATTTATCCCGCCGCGCCGGGCTTGGCAATTCGCGCCTCCATCGCGGCGAACCCGCGCCAGCGATAGAGGAGGAAACTTGCCCCCCAGCAGAGCACGAACAGCCCGACGATCGCGAAGCCGAGTATGTTGAAATGCTCGGACAGCGCGCCTGCATAACGGAACGGCCCCGAGGTCCAGCCGAACCGCTCGGCCAGCAGCGCGGTCGCCTGGATACCGCCGATCACCAGCGCGACCAGTGCCGAGACGAGCGTGATCGTCATGTTGTAGTAGAGCTTGCGCAAGGGGTGGACGAACGCCCACTCATACGCCCCCAGCATGACGAGCCCATCGGCGGTGTCGATCAGCGCCATGCCGACCGCGAACAGCACCGGGAAGACCAGGATCGTCGCCAGCGACACGCCGTCCGCCGCATGCGAGCCCGAGAGACCCAGGATCGCCACCTCGGTCGCGGTGTCGAACCCCAGCCCGAACAGGAAGCCCAGCGGCGCCATGTGCCAGCTCCGCCGGATCAGCCGGAACAGCGGACGGAACAGGCGCGACAGCGGCCCCTGCCCCGAAAACAGCATGTCGGCATCCGCCTCGGCCATCGGCTCGCCGCGCGCGACGCGGCGGAAACGGGTCCACACGTCGCGCAGGATGATCAGGTTCATGATCGCGATGGCGAACAGGAAACTGGCCGAGACGATGGTGGCGATCGTCCCGCCGCTCTGCCCGAACGCCTCGAAATCGGACAGGGTGCTGGCGGCAAGCGCGACCGTGGTCGCCGCGATCAGGACGATGGCGGAATGGCCGATCGCGAACCACAGGCCGACCGCGATGGGCCGCTGGCCGTCCTGCATCAGCTTGCGGGTGACATTGTCGATGGCCGCGATGTGATCGGCATCGACCGCATGACGCAACCCCAGGCTATAGGCGAGCAAGGCGGTGCCCAGCATCAGGCTGTTGCCCGCGAACACGCTCAGCGCCCAGCCCCAGACGGCGATATTGACGATGACGAGCGCACCCATCAGCCACGTGACGCGGCGCTTGAGCGAGGGTCGGATGGAAACTTCGGACATGGGCGGATCTCTTCCCCCGGGCGCCATGGCGACAAAGGCCGACCGGGCCGACCACAGACGGACGCACGTCAGAGTCGGATTCGATTCGCATCGGCCACGTGGCGTCGCTCACATGATACAATATATCTTCGCCATGACCATCCCCTGGATCGCGGCAAGAGCGACTCGCATCGGCAGGTCTCCTGGCTCGCGGGTCGAAGCGTCGGCGATGCAGCCTTCCCGGATCGCTCCAGTGGCCGTGCCTCGCGCCCCAATAAAGGAGGCACGGGACACCAGCGTCGCGCGCTCACCGCTTACAGTTGCAGGGACAGCCGGGGATTTGCACCCCGTTCCCGTTTCAAGCCCCGAAGGGCACCGGTGCGATTGACCGGCGATCGGGCTGGAAGCCCATACCGGTCGGCACGGGGATAGTCTGCGGCGGATGGAGGCGCAAACCGCTTTATCACCCCCATCTCGCGGCCTAATCCAAAACCCATGGTGGATATGAGACGATGGTGCCGCTGGGGGCGCCGCTGGGCACCGGCGGCGGCCTGCCTGGTCGCGGCCTGTTCGGGCGGGAATTACCGGCCGGTCAGCGACACGCCGGTGCGGATCGGGCGGCCCTATACGGTACGCGGCGTCACCTATGTCCCCGCCGAGGACGCGACCTACGACATGCTGGGCTATGCCAGCTGGTATGGCGGCGAATCGGGCAAGCGCACCGCGAACGGCGAACGCTTCCGCCCCGGCTGGGCCACGGCGGCGCACACCACCCTTCCCCTGCCCAGCTATGTCGAGGTGACGGCGCTGGACACCGGGCGGCGGATCATCGTGCGGGTCAACGATCGCGGACCGTTCGCGGGATCGTCCCGGATCATCGACCTGTCACGCGGCGCGGCCGAGCAACTGGGCCTGCGCGCGGTCGGCAAGGCGGCGGTGCGGGTGCGACGGGTCGAACCGGACGAAAAGGACCGCGAACGCCTGCGCCACGGCAAGGCGGCCCGGCCCTTGCCGCCCGTGTCCGATGCGGTGCGGGCGAACCTCTTGTCGCAGATCGCGGCAGCCGGAATGACGGTGCGTTAGCAGCGGCAGCTTTCGCCCGAGGCTGTGTAAAAACTTCGGAATCTGCTATGGTTTTCCGACGTTTCGGGAGGCTTGGGCATGGGCCGTTTCGTACACGGGGAAGACCGTCGGCAGGACTATCTGCTGCCTGCATCGCTTGATGATTACGTATCGGCAGATAACCCGGTTCGCGCGGTCGAGGCGTTCATCGATGCG